>CBFHWU010000011.1:0-68012 GCA_965659665.1 Flavobacteriaceae bacterium | reverse complement strand
TATATTTCTCTTCAATTATTTTTTTATTTAATCTACTTACCCATTTACCACTATCTTCATTATAATATCTCTTCTTCTTAATATCATAATATCCATATTCATATAATCTATTTCTATTATACCACTTATAACTCATTTTAATAATATTAAATTATAATAATCATTATACTAAAATAATATATAATAAAATTAATAATTAATTATATTAATATCATTACACTAAAAAAATATATAACTCATTAAGATCAATTATTAAATAACTGAATCTAAATAAACATCAAATAATAAAAAAATAATCAAATAAAAATAATTCATAAACTACTCATAATCAACAATATAAAAATCATTTTCACTATATTTTATACTTTTTCTGCCACTTACACTCCACCAAACATTCAATTTAACTTTTACAATAAATCTATTTTTATATATCAAATTACAACCATATACTAAAACAATAAAACGGTTATACTTTTATAAAGTGTAACCGTTTTTTATATTTATATTAATGTTTAATTTTATTGGATGATATATTATTCGAAAGTATCTTATACGCTATTGATTGTTGTGTTTTTAGTTCTTTTTGGACCATTGGTTTTCATGTTCATAAGTAACGGTTTTACTGGCAATACAACTATACTTTTTTTAGCTGTAGTTGTTTTATTTGGGTTTATTTCACATATGTTTTTCAATACCACCTACAAGATTGAAAAGGGAAAGCTTTATATAAAATGTGGATTTATTAACTACAATCCTGTAAATATTGGGGAGATGAAAAAAGTTTCTAAGTCATCAAATATAATTTCCTCTCCTGCTGCTTCATTTGATAGGATTGAAATTACTTATGGTAAGTTTGAAGAACTTATAATCTCTCCTAAACACAAAACTAAATTTGTTGAGGATCTACAAAAAATAAATTCTGGGATTATAAGTAATCTTTAGAGAGAAGTTTCTTGATCAAATAGTTTGTTAACCCAAAATCTCTTAGAGCGAAACTACCATTCGGTATTTTAAAATAGTTATCTACAAAAGTTCAAATAAATACACACCCTTGTGCGTGTCTTAATTGTTTAATAGCTTGTTGTCTCTTAACATTTTGTTTTTATTTATTTAAAGTAAAGGTAAGAACACTAGCTTTTAGTGTTCTTACTTTTAGAGTATGAAAAGAAAACTGGAGATTGTTGTCATTTCAGATACACATTTAGGAACCATTGGGTCGCGTGCCGAAGAACTTCATAGGTACCTAAAAAGTATAGCTCCTGAAAAAATTATACTTAACGGAGATATCATTGATATATGGCAATTTAGTAAGCGCCATTGGGATAAATACCACACTAAGGTAGTAAAGCAGTTACTCAATTTTATTTCAAATGGTGTGGAAGTTCATTATGTGGTGGGGAATCACGATGAATCTTTTCGTCGATTTTTAAATTTTGAACTCGATGGGTTTAAAATCTCCAATAAACTTAAACTTGATATCAACGGAAAAAAAGCATGGTTTTTCCATGGTGATGTATTTGATGTTACCATGCAATACTCAAGATGGATTACTCGACTTGGTGGTTTTAGCTACGATGTATTAATTTTTTTAAACTCGTCTGTAAACAGCGTTTTAAGCTTGTTGGGTCAAGAGAAACTGTCATTTTCGAAGGCCATTAAAAATAAAGTTAAAGCTGCTGTTTCCTACATTAATAAATTTGAGGACACTGTAGGAGAAATCGCCATTCATAATGATTTTGACTATGTAGTTTGCGGACATATCCATAAACCTTGTATAAAAAGGATTGAAAACAAAAACGGAAGTGTTATGTATTTGAATTCAGGAGATTGGATAGAAAATTTAACTGCGTTGGAATACAACCACAAAAAATGGAGCATATTTCAATATGAATCCAGTACTTTGAAAAACCAAGAAATCGAAGAGGATGTTTATAAAGACGCCAAGGTACTTTTTTCGGAGCTTGTATCGGATTTTAAATTAGAATCTTTTAGCAAATGAAAGTATTATATGCTATTCAAGCAACTGGTAATGGCCATATATCAAGAGCTGAAGTACTCATTCCATTATTTAAAAAATTCGCTGAGGTTGATCTCTTAGTGAGCGGTACTGCAGCTGATATCGAACTCGACCACCCTGTGAGATATAAATTCAAGGGATTGAGTTTTGTGTTTGGAAAAAAAGGAGGAGTTGATGTTTGGAAAACATTAAGAAAAATGAATTTACTTCGTTTTTTTAAAGATGTCAAATCCTTGAACCTTAATAGGTACGATTTAATCATTAATGATTTTGAGCCAATTTCTGCTTGGGCAAGTCTACTAAAAAAAAAACAAGCTATTGCACTAAGTCATCAATACAGCTTATTAAGTAACAAAGTACCAAAACCAATAAAAAAGGCTTTTATAGCCAAGCTGATTTTAAAATATTATGCCCCAACCAAGGGGGGCTATGGTTTTCATTTTAAAAATTACGAGAAAAATATTTTCACCCCTATCATTAAAAACGATTTTATTAATCAACAACAGGTCGAGAAAAACCACTATGTTGTCTATTTACCTTCATTTGGAGATGAAAAGATAATTTCTGTTTTGCAAAAAATCGTTTTTACAAATTGGTTTGTTTTCTCCAAGCACTCAAACAAAGCGTATACACGGGGAAATATTAGTGTACTCCCTTTAGACAAAAAACAGTTTAACCATAAACTTTTGAGCGCAAAAGGAGTAATATGTGGTGCTGGATTTGAAACTCCCTCTGAAGCCTTATATCTCAAAAAAAAGCTACTTGTCATTCCAATGAAAAACCAATACGAACAACTATGCAATGCAGAAGCTCTTAAAGAAATAGGGGTTCCCGTTGTGTATGAATTTAACCAACAATCAATTGTGTTGTTAAGGTCATGGGTTAAAAGTAAAACACATGTTGAGGTTGATTATTCAGATCATCCTTTGAAGGTTGTGCATGACATATTTTCGGCATTCAATCGTTCCCTAATTATTGAAGACAAATCAGTAACTTACAAACAAAAGCAACTTGTTTGAATTGATGTTCAACTATTCAAACGTTCTATTGTAAATAAAATTCGATCATAGGTCTATCTCAACGACAAAAAAGCTTCTTGACAAATCAAGGAGATTTTTTTGGGGTGCACTAATCGTGACCAAAGAGGGGCTGAAAGCGATTTTAATTTTGATTGGAAGTTCACATTATCAGATAGCTTAGCAGTTGGCTATCACAACAACCTTGACGATTAGGATTGGAACGCTATTCAATTACCGCACGACTGGGGTATAGCCCAACCCTTTGATTCTATTAAAGGAGATGGAGCTACTGGATATTTACTTGGCGGACGAGGCTGGTATCGGAAATATTTTGACATCGCCTTTGACAAAGATGAAATTGTTTCTGTTGTATTTGATGGCGTTTATAACCATTCCGAAATATGGGTAAACGAAAAAAAAGTGGGTACGCAAAAATATGGTAATACCCCTTTTAAATTTGACATCACCCATTATCAAAACAAAAATGGCAAAGACACAGAAAAGGATATAAAAAATACCGTTATGGCCCGAAGAAATCACCCCTCCATCTTTCAATGGAGTATTGGAAATGAAATTGAATGGACCTATCCTAACATCAAAGCAGCAACGGGATATTATAAAGGGAATAAACGTATTGCGCCTCGCCGCTGGGCAGCAGCACCAAAAACACCAGATCAGATAAAGGCGACATATCAAAGCTTATCACCCACCCCATCCACCATAGAACATACCGCACAACAATGAGCAAATTGAACAAGAGCATTGGATACTACAAGAGTTATTACAGCCAAATGTATCATCCCAACAGGCAGTTTTGAAACAGGCTACACAGGAAAAAAAATAAAGTCTCAAACTGGCAATTCCGTAAATATGGAACACTTATCCCCTGCTACATATATGATAAAAGCTTCAGAAAAGTCTAATTACAAAGTCCTTACGTTTAAGGTGGTAAAAAACTACACGAAAAATTAAATATTAATCTCCTTAGGTTACTAAACTTGCCTAGAAATCTTAGGGAAGATTTCAAGAACAAATAAGTCGAAACAATCAACTAAATAATAACGTTACACTTCAATTGGATAATTATTTTTTTTGTGAGGATAACTAATATATTGATTAATCATTGATTTTATAATTTTGCAAGATGAAAAAAATTATCTCTCAACGCCGTTCTATATTCCCGTCTCAATTTTCTGGCATTGAAATTAGTGATACTCAGATCCATGAATTGATGGAAGCTGCTAACTGGGCTCCCACCCATCGAAAGACTGAACCGTGGCGCTTCAAAGTTGTACGAGGAAATAAAAAAGAAGCATTACGTACTTTTTTGGTGGAAACCTATACCAAAACCGCTACCAAGTTTTCAAAAATAAAATGTCAAAATATAACCCGAAAAATTAAACAGTCCTCTGCTGTCATCATCATTTGTATGCAACGAGATGCTAAGGCCAGCGTTCCCGAATGGGAAGAAATAGCCGCTACTGCCATGGCAGTTCAAAATCTATGGCTGAGAGCTACAGAAATGGGGCTGGGTGGTTATTGGAGTACGCCAGCCTATTCCAACCAAATGAATCATTTTATTCCACTAAACAATGGAGAAAAATGTTTAGGTTTATTTTACTTAGGAAATTTTGAAGGCCCACCACCAAATCGTGAACCTAGAAACTGGAAAGAAAAAGTAACATGGTACAGTTGATTATTTTGTAAGGAAAACAAGCAAGATTAATTCCCCAATAAAAGAACTGATAACTGTTTCAATTTAATGCGTCTTTGGATGTGGTGCTTAAACTCTTTTTAACAGTAAACATTCGGATGGCAGCATTATTAGCGGTTTGTATTTCCTTTGCGCTATAATCCGTTGTATTGCAGCAATAATTAAAGTTCATTTCTATGTTAGATTGCCCTGATGCCAGCCAAACTTCCCCAATTAACACTTTTTTAATTTTGATTTCTTCCCTGTTACTTTTTATCATTATTTCATGATGATCGTAACTTGCTGCAGGTGTTTTTAGTTTTATGATCCACGTGCCAAATTTTGAAACAGTAGCGTATTCCGTGAGCCCCCATGAGGTTTGGACGCTCACTTTTTCATTGGGTTCTGATCGGCCCCAAATGTTAACATCACTATTTTGCTGAAGAACCATTTTATTTGAAAATAAACCATTAACGGTTAATTTCTCTACAGAATTGATTTGTGCATCAACGCGTATTAAACATCCAAATAGTATGACCAAAAAAAATAATTGTTGAAAAAAATTGTATTTAAGCACCTCCAAATGTATGAAAATCAAAAAAAATAAAACGAGTTCTCATCGCTGAGTAACCTTATGCTCTAAAATTTTAATTCACAAATAACGAAATAGGGACTACTTGTAAGTGCTTTAAAAATGTCAAAAAAAAATTAGTAATCTTACCAAACAAAAGAACTATTTCTGCTGTGGTTCTTGAACAAATAACACTATTATTGAATACATTCTATTGTTTATCCTAAATTAGCGTTTCCGTCTTATGCTGTTGTAGTCAATTAAATAGTTAATCCTTAAAGAGATTTGATGTTCAATAGGGGTGCTAAATAGGTTATTCAAACTTGTGTGGTAATCCAATTTTGAGGCATTATCTAAGTTAAAAAGTTGGTTTCTGTATTGTAACACCATATTACTTCCTGGGGCAAACCACCATTCGAAATTAATATCAAGGTTCCAAATGTTAAAGTTCGTATTGGGATCATTTTCCAAAATAGAATAATCCGCAACTGCTCTTTTACCATTGTCTAACAAACTAAATAAAACCTGATCATAATCTGCTTTGCTCCAAAAATTTCTAAACCGTAAACTCAGCCATTTTCTACTGTCTATAAAGTAAACCAAATTGAGGGTGTTTTCAATAGATCTCATTGTTCTTCTTCCCAAATATATTTCATCTTCGTCCGACATCAAATACCCTATATCGTCTACAATTTGATTGTGATTTGAGGCCAGTTTTAGGGACAATCGTCTAGAAAAACGATAAAGTGTTCGGAAATTAAAACTGTTACGTGCTTTGTTTTCTTCAAAATCTTGATCGTAGTATTGGTAATTATTGAAGTGAATATTAAAAGAAAATGGCTTATTCTTGTTTGATTGCATCCCCACACTAACTTCAAAACTAGGAGGTTCTAATAAATACTTCCCATACACCCTAGGTTCATCGTAATTTCGATATTCACCATCATAATCAAAATCAACTGAAAAAGAATTTAAGTTGTTAATGGTGAAATTATTCCCCAATCTCAAACTCCATTTTTTGCGCTCAGTAGAATGATAGGTGTAAATATCTTCTAAAAATAGATAATTATTAAAGCTTCTAAAAATGCTATTTTCCTTTAAGATTTGGTATCTAACACTCCCCGAAAAACTTTGATGGTCACGTAAATTATAATACCCCAACTCATTTTGGTAATAAAACCTATCAACACCAGACCAGTTGAGGTTATATCTAAAGTTTCCCCTTAACTCACTTAAGTTAATACTTCCCCTAAATCCATTAGTTAAGGAATACTTAGGCGCATGACTGTTAAACATATTTACTCTCATATTGAAATCTCGATTCTTATCGAATAAATCTAATACAAAAGCGTAATTATTAGCATTGTGGCCCCCGTTTGCCCTGTTTAGGTTCGCATTTATAAAACTTATGGACGAATAATCATTCAAAAATTGTTGGGACAGTGATAAAACATTGTAGTTGGTTTTTGGGCTGATGACCGCGTTACGTTGAGCACCGTTTTCGGTATTTTGTATTTTTGCTACGCTCTTGTCTGTGATTGCATTTAAAAATCCAATACTTAATTTTTTATTTGTTATTCCACTTAATTTAGTTAGGTTGATTAGTTCTGGGTTACGCTCATAGCTAACGAGTTCCTCATTGGAGTTTAAAAATTCGTCCGCATCAAAAGAAACTTCCTGTCCAATTCTTCGACTATAAAAAAATTGTCCTCCACCCCAACCCGAATCAGCAACCCGAAACATATCTGCTGCTTCTGTAAAAAAAGCCCTATTTTCAGAAAAATGTTGCTCAAAGGGACTCAAATTAAGGCGTTTATCATCAAAAGTTACTTGACCAAAGTCAGGAATTAAAGAAGCGTCCAAAGTAAAGCTCGTGTTAATTCCATATTTTACATCAACACCTGCTGAATAGGAAGCGGAAGGTGAGCTTCCTTGTTGTGTATTTAAGGCAGATTGTAAGTAAGGAAGCAAAAACAACCTCACGGGAGGTCTAATATTTTTTATTCCAGTTAATTCTCCTTTTGCTTCGTGAAAATCTAATTGGTTGGCATCCACAGGGCTCCAAACATAAGTTTCATCAAACTCTTCAACTTTTCTACCAAAATTAATCCCCCATAATTGAGGATCTTTTTTGGGAAATCTTATCGCACTGTAAGGAATGATCATTTCAAGACTCCAACCAGTTGAATCGTAATTGATTTTTGCATCATAAACAGTGTCGTAAGAGTAGTCAATATCCTGAATAGGTCCGGAAGAATAGGAATCACCCATAGTACCCGCGCTGGTCACTTGAAAACTAAAATAATTAAGGTCATCATTATAGGTGTTGATGGATACAAAAAATGTTTCTGCATTAACATCCCAAATATTGTCACGTTCACTAAATTCTTTCGGGATAAGGCTTACATTGGGGTGCTGTAATTTTGCCCCTACATATACCGCCTTTTCGTCATAAACGAGGTAAGCTGTGGTTTCGTATCCCTTTGGGATTGGTTTGCCAAATCGCGTGGCTGGCCAAATTAAAGTAAAGTGATTTGCGGGGGGCATTGACTGCCAAACTTCTTCAGAAAGAATTCCGTCAATTTCTGGAGCTTGGGTAACTCTTTTTGCTACCAAACTTTTGGGCTCTTGTGCGTAACTAAAACAAAAAATAAAAAAAAACCCAATTACATGTCTCATCCTTGATTTTTATTTAAAATATGACTCAAAACAACCTCTCGGCTGTCATTGTTTTTATGTTTACTGTTTTTAATTTGACCTCATTCATCATGATTGGGTTTCTAAAGTTCTAAATAATGTATTCCCTTTAAGGTTTTTTAAGAAAAGGTAAACGCCTAAAACAAAAAAAGGTATGCTGAGCATTTGACCTAAATTTAAGTTGAAAATAAATTCATTTTTAATCTGATTTTCCTTGATGTATTCCAAAAGAAATCTTCCCGAAAAAGCAGTGATAAAAAACAATCCCAATAAGCTTCCTGGTCGAAGTCTTTTTCGATGTTTATTCCAAATCAAAAACAGGATAACTCCGATGAAAAAATAGGTCATAGCTTCATATAATTGAGATGGGTGACGATATATTCCCACTGCTTGAAAATTAAGTTCAAAATGAGTGGAATGACGGCTAAAATTATAATTCATTGTAGTTCCCTTAGGATTGATTACATGGCTGTAGTCATAAGTACTAACAGGCAAAATAAATCCCAATTTTTTTTGGACAGCAGATCGAATTCTGTCTTCTTTGTAGTACTCGTTGTCAAAAATGACCGTAGTGTTTAAAATCGGTTTTCCTGGTTGATAAAACTCTCCTGTTTCTTCAAAAATTACTCGTTCAACAAAAGGTAATTGCCCTTTAATTCGATCTTCCACTGGCTGCACAAACAACACCCCGAAGTCGCTTGCTGTGGGTGCTCCTATAATTTCAGAGTTGACAAAATTTCCCATTCGAATCAGCGCACATCCAATCGCAACGGCAATGATCATTCGATCCATCACTTGTAGATAGTTATACCCTCGTCTAAGTCGATCTATAGCTCCTATTTTAATCCCTTTACGTACAAATTTGTAAGAGTAAAGCCCCATGGCCATTAAAATACCAATAGCAGCACCATGACTGGCTAAACCGCTTTTCCAAAAGAAAAAAAGTTGAAAAAAACCTCTGTTCAATATTTCGGGTTCATAAAAAAGCACATGTCCCATCCTTGATCCGAATAAAGTTCCTAAAACCATAAAGATCATTTGTGTATCCACCGTTTGATCATACCCTCGCTCCATTTTGTAAGACCGAACAACGATAAAGCGTCCTACAATAAAGGCCAAAACAAAAAGCAGACTATACCACCTAAAAGCGAAAAATTCGTTGTTAAAAAAGTAAAGGTCTGGATGCCACATAAAAAACGATAAATCGAAACAAGATAACATTGACATTAGCGGCAGTATTATGGCTTAATTAATGTTATCTAAAGTTCCCAAAGGTCTTCCGTTCTGGTCTTGTTCGTATTGGAAAAGAGCAAGTTTTTCCTTTAAAAAAATAGCTTTTTCAGGGAAATCCTCTAATCTATTATCCAGTTCTCTTAAATCTGTATTAAGGTCATATAGAGATTCTGGATGGTCCATTTGCCAAGTAGAAGCTCCGACTTTTCCATCCTCGCCGGGTGTATGAATATCGTTAAACGTTGAAGGGGCTAAATATTTCCAATTGCCTTGACGTACTCCGTAAAGTGTACTCTCTTTGTGATAATAAAAAAAACGATCTTCCAGTGCAGGCATAGGTTTGTTTTGTAACAAATCCAAAACATTAATCCCATCAATTTTATTTTTGGGTAGCTTAGCTCCAGTCGCTGCACAAATAGTGGGTAATACATCGATGGTCGAAACCAACTGATCAATTTTGGTTTGTGCAGTAATAACGTTGGGCCAAGAGATAACACAAGGTACACGATATCCGCCTTCAAAGACATCAAACTTACCACCACGTAATTCACCAGAAGTACCAGCGTGATTTCCAAAACTTAGCCACGGACCATTGTCAGAAGTAAAAATAATGATGGTATTGTCAAAAATGTTTTTTTCTTGAAGTGTTTTAACCAACCTTCCAACATTATCATCTATTTCTTCGACCACATCTCCGTAAACACTTCCTTTAGAAGTACCCTTAAACTTGTCTGAAGCAAAAATAGGGACATGCGGCATAGCGTGAGCCATATAAATAAAAAAGGGTTGGTCGCCGGGGTTTTCATGGATAAAATCAATAGCAAAATCCGTGTATCTTTGTGTGAGTAATGATTGATCTGGATTGATTTCGAATACTTCATTGTCCATCAACAGCGGTAATTTTGATGTGTTCATATCATTGGAATATGGAATCCCAAAATAGGTGTCAAACCCTTGTTGTTTAGGGAGAAAAGCAATATTATCACCCAAATGCCATTTGCCAAACATCGCAGTGGCATAGCCTTCATCCTTTAAAACTTCAGCTATTGTAACTTCATTGGGATGCAACCCTACAGGCGCTGTGTTACTTCCTCCAAAACCTCCTACGCCTTCTGGCCAAAGTACTTTAACAACTCCTGCCCTTGTTGGATATGAGCCCGTCAAAAGTGCTGCTCGAGACGGTGAACAAATCGAAGAAGCGTTCATGAAATCTGTTAAGATCGCTCCACCTGCTCCCAAAGCATCAATATGGGGGGTTTTTATGGTTTTGGAACCGTACGAACTCAAATCACCATATCCTTGATCATCGGTGAAAATAATAATGACATTCGGAGGAGCAGGACTAGAAGTGGTACATGACGATGCTAATACTGCTATTGATAGAAAAAATAAATATTTCATTTTATGTTTTTTTTAAAGTTATTTATATGGCTTCTCATTGGTGTGGGTGCATATATTATTCAATATGTTTAATCTTTACTGCAGCACCTCCCCCCGAAGCAAGTTTTAGGGATAAACTGTCACTATTTACTAACGTAAGTTCTTCAATGGTTAAGACGGTTGGGTTTTTATCCCAATGAGCATCTTCCCCATCTTTATAAATAGTGGCTCTATATTTTTTATCGACATTTAAAAAATCAAGAGAAATTGAAAAATCCCTAGGTTGTTCATTAGTAATCGACCCCAAATACCAATCTTCACTATTTTTTTCTTTTCGTGCTATAGTTACGAACTCGCCAATCTCTGCGTTGATTATTCTCGTAGTCTCCCAGTCAACAGGGATATCTTTAATAAACTGGAAGGCTGGTTGGTTAACATAGTTTTCGATAAAATCAGCTGCCATTTGAATTGGACTATATAGAACCACATAGTAAGCCAGTTGCTTAGCTAAAGTGGTATTCACTCTTTGTGTTTTTCCGAATACATTGGAGCCAACGGCTTCTATATCTTCCTTTGAGGCAGTAAACCTTTTTTCGGGGTCAAATCCTTGATTGGGAATTGTTATACTAATATCTCCTGACACTCTACCACTCTTGGATACCTTTATTGCCCTGTTTTCTAGTTCGAGTACGCTTGGTAACCAGATGTTATTATTGTCCGTAACTACATCATGTACCGTAATCCCCCATTCCCATTCCCCTGGTTTCATCATTTCAGTTATGGACCAGACATTTAAGGAGTCCTTGCCTTCTATTTTGTTCTCAAGAGACATTGGCTTAGTTTGCCAAAATGATTCTCCTCCTTTATACCTAACATTAGAATAGCCATTACCCTGATCAATAAATGAAATTTTTACTGGAATTTGATCCGCTGTATTGGGATCCAGTTTTTGGTAAAGCAGATCAAAAACCCCTGGCGTAAAATCCATTGGAGACTCCAGCATTCTTGTAAATGGAAGGATGGTGGTATGATTTACAGGGTTCCCTCCATTGCCCCATGCATTGTATTCCATTCCTCTGGCTCCTTCTCTAGTTAACATATTTGGGTAGGTCCGTCTTTCGCCTGTATCTTTAACGGGTTCATGGAAGTTGACCGCTACGTTATACTCTGCCGCTTTTTCCAATACTTTTCTGTAATAGCTCACCCCATGTTGACCGTAATGATATTCTACTTTATCCATCATAGTTCCAACATGCCCTATTTTTGCTTTTTGCATCCCTAATTCTTTCATAAGAGAAAAAGCATCATCAATTTGAGCTAAATAATTTAAGGTACTTGCGCTGGTTTCATGATAGGCTTGTAAGGATACTCCCTTTGATTTGGCATAATTTTGCACTTCTTTAAGGTCAAAATCAGTCGTCGTTTTGGTGTAGCTTGTCGTTACTGTATCTCCAGGAAATAGCCCTGTAAAGCCTGCGGAAGTTCCCTCAATCAAAACTTCGTCAAAACCATTTTCCGCAGCGAAATCAATATATTTTTTACCTCTTTCAATAGTTGCACCATGTCTGAACCCTTCTCCCCATGTCCATTTTCCAATAATCATTCCCCACCAAATTCCAATGTATTTCGAAGGTTTAATCCATGAGACATCGCCTAATTGGTTCGGAGGATTACAGTTTAGGGTAAGGTTCGAGGATATTAACTCGCTAGCAGAATCCGCTATTTTAATGGTACGCCATGGGGTTTTGAAGGGAATGGTTGTTCGTACCTTGTCTCCATTGGACCATGGAGCCAAATCACAATGAAGCTTTGTTGATGTTTGACCAACAATTTGCATGGATGAATAGTTGGTAAGCGAAGCTTCATGAATACTCAAATGTGTTCCATCACTAAATCGCATTGTTAGTGGAGTATGCACGGTATCAATTTTAGATATTGGAGACGTTGAATAAAGCTGCTCATACCTGTTTGGGTGGTAGGCCTTTATCCACCAAGATTGTGCGTCTGTGGCTATATTAAACTCTGTTATCTCATCTGAAATGACCACGTTTTCTGTACTTCCCAGTTTTTTTATATGATATCTGAAAGCAACCCCGTCATCATAAGCCCTTATGATGAGATCAAGCTGATGATCGGGGCTGTTATCAGATATCAGAGAAATGATACACTCCTGATAATTATTTCGTATGATCTTTTCTTCCCCCCAGGGTTGTTCCCAAGCTTCATCTACTTTGGTAAATTTGGTATTTACAATTTCCAAATCTTTGGATAATGATGTCCCCGATTTAAAAGTCAAACCCATTTGAGAAGGCACTATAATTTTTTTATCCCCATGATTTACTTGATAGAATATTTTACCATTGTCTACATTCACTTTTAAGGAATTGATCATGGAAGGAGAGTTGATTGTAATAACATCAGATTTTTTATAACAACTATTAAGGAAAATAGCGGCAAAAAATAAAAACATCCAACTTGTGGGTCGAGATTTTAAAAAACTTTTAATCATCGTATTAAACATAAAAATATATTTTAAGGGTTTTTAATTGGCGGTGTTTCTGATGTAAAATAGAAGTGGTAATTATCATTTTATTTTTATGTATTTCCCATTCTTCATTTTATAATTATTTTGTGATTTGTAATCTTGCTTGACTCCTCCATATGGAAAAACAGGAGTATTCACTCTATTATTTTTAAATATTTCATTAAATTCATGAACGATTTCAGGATGATGATGCGCCACGTCTTGAGATTCAGATTCATCATTATTTAAATCGTAAAGTTCCATATCCGCATCTATTCCATAACGAACGCCTTTCCATTGACCCATTCTCGCAGATTGTCTAAATCCACCATCCGGGATGCTTTGAAACCAACCGCTCAGTTGAATTTCCCAATTCAACACCTCGTGTTTTTCTTGTTTTTGATGGAGTAAGGTTGGCAAAAAAGAAAGACCATTTGATTGGGTTGGTTTTTCCAATCCAGCAATTTCAGCAAAGGTTGGCATAATGTCATGGAAAGCTGAAATGTGGTCGGAAGTTACTCCCGAAGCTATCTTATCCTTCCAATAAACGAGTAACGGAACGCGTAGACCCCCTTCGTACAAATCGCGTTTTCCTCCTCTTAAGTTTCCATTACTATCAAAAAATTCTAGATCATGTCCATTTTCACCAGTACTAAAATGTGCGCCGTTATCACTGGTGTATAAAATGATAGTGTTTTCTAACTCATTGATGGAAGCTAGTTTTTCTAACAACCTACCTACCTGCTTGTCTTGCAAAGTGACTTTAGCCGCTTGTGCCTGCTCCACTTTTGGCCAGTCTTCTTTTGCATACCACAAGGTATCACGAATGGCTCCTTCAAAGGAATGAGGTGCTCTGTAAGACATAAACAAGAAAAAAGGTTTATCTTGATCTCTTTGATCCAAAAACTCAAATGCAAAATCAGTGTAAAATGCGTCTTTACAGTCGTGTTGATTGTAATCATAAGGGATATGCCTTTTGTCTCCATTTACCCACAAACCAGGTTTTTGAAATTTTCGTTTTCCAAAGCGTCCAGTCCATTGTTCTTGAGCCGCATAATCAAAGCCATGACCGTAAGCCCAAGTGGCAGGGTTGTCCGGATTGTCAAGATGCCACTTCCCAATGAAGGCCGATTGATAGTTGGCTTCTTTAAACATTTCTCCGAGCGTATATTCGTTCTCATCCAAATAAACACCTTCCCATTTGTCGTTTCCAAAGTATCCTGCGTTTCCACGAATGGGGACGTAAGTAGCGCTTCTGCCTGTGAGCAAAACAGCCCTTGAGGGGGAACACACAGAATTTCCCGCATAAAAATTAGTAAATTTCATCCCTTTTTTTGCTAATTCATCCAAATGAGGAGTCATAATTATTTCTTGTCCATAAGCCCCTAGCTCATGATGACCCAAATCATCTGCCAACAACAAAATAATATTAGGGCGATTATCCGCTTTATTTTGACATGAGGGTATCACAAAAACTACCCATATAGGAAGTAGAAATAATTTAATTTTTTGAATGTTCATGATGTACAATATAAATTACTCCATTGATCTAAAAGATGAGGCAGGCAATCCCTCTTTGTTGAACAAATTAATTTCTATATAATTTTCCCACCCTAACCTCACAGCTTTGGGTTGGGGGACTTTACGGGACCAAACCCATACTTTTTTGTCGATTATTTTTGCTTTGGCTGGAACATATTTTCCATCCTGACCTGCTATCTCAAAATGTTTGATATCATTGTCGGGGCAGTACAACCCTGAACCTGCATGGTCAAATGAAACCAAGGCTTTTCCGTTAATAAAATCAACGGATTTGTAAATAGGGCCACTATAAACTAAATCCGTATAGCCATAATCTTTGGCCAATGCCCATAGAGCCAAACGGTCTCCCACAGGTTTTTTCTTGGGAGGGTGAATCAATTCTGTATCTCCAATATCTGTTGTTATCGCCATTCCTACGTGAGGTTTTGTAAGCGTGAGCATTTGACTTTCTCTCAATTCAGCAGAAGTCTGCCTTTGAGAGGGTTCGGTCCTTAATCCATATCCTGCATAAGGAGCAATCTGAACGTAGTAAAAAGGTAAATCTTTACTGCCCCATTGTGCTCTCCAACTATCAATTACGGCGGGAAAAAGAGTTTTATACTGTTCTGCCCTTCCTTGATTCGACTCCCCTTGATACCAGATAAAACCTTTCAATGCATAGGGAGTCAACGGGGCAATCATACCATTGTTAAGAGTAGTGGGAGAACCCGGTTGGTGAGGCATCCGCTCTGGTGAAGGGAATACAATTTTATCACCTCTATTTTTTAGGATATAAAAGTCTCCATTTGTGAGATAACAAATAATCTGTAACTTCCACTGGTCAGGAAAGGATATTATTTTTTTTTCTCCACTATAAATTCCTCTTTTTTGATCCATTGCTAACCCCCCTTTACCCCAAACATCAATGAAACGGACGGCTATGGTATTTCTTCCTTCTTTAAGAAGATCACTACTAAAAGTATATCGACTTGAGGCCACTCCCCAATACTCTTTCCTAGCAATCATTTCGCCATTAATGAAAAGCGTGTAAAGGTCATCGGTTTTGCCTAAATCAAAAACCAGCTCGCCTTGAGGAACTTCGTCTAAGTCAAGCTGTTGTCTGATCCACGCAATTCCATTAAAATTATCTTTTTCAAAAGCTTGACTTATCCCCTCAAGGTTTGTTTTTTGCCACGAATCATCATTGAAATCATCAGACAAAAAATCTATATTTTTTTCATTAATCCACTTAAATTTATCCACTTCTATAAGGCTATCCCATTTTACATATTCATGTTTGGTCAACCATTTGTTATATGGGGTATTTGGATCAATTGCAAGCTTTAAACGCTGGGAAGTATCTTCAAATCCTTTTATTTTTTCTAGAAAATCCAACCTAGCCCAACTCTCAGCAGGTGACCCACCCCAACTAGAATGAATCAACCCAATGGGAACTCCTAATTCTTGATATAATTTTTTTCCAAAAAAATAGGCAACCGCTGAAAAATCATTTAACGTTTCTGGCGAACATACCGACCAATTGCCTTCTGCTTCCTCTTGTGGCTGAAAAGCAATATTTCGTTTAACCGTAAACATTCTGATTTCGGAATAATGAGCAATAGTAATTTCTTCTTCAGCCCCTTCAACCCGCTCAAAAGTTCTGCCATACCTAAACCCTTTCATGGGCATTTCCATATTGGATTGCCCCGAGGCTAACCAAACTTCACCCATAAGGATATCCTTAATTTTGATGGTTTTATTTTTAGTTTTTACGGAGAGTTGGTGCGCTTTATGATCAGCTTTGGGGGTGTTCATTTGCACAATCCACCTCCCCTTATCATCGGCAATTATGCTTGACCGTTCGCCCCAACTACTCTCAAGCATTACTTGAGTTCCTTTGGGTGCTTGTCCCCAAAAACTTACTAAAGTATCTTGCTGCAGCACCATATGGTCACTAAAAAGATTATTTAACGTTAATCCTGATGATTGTTGTCTTTGACAACCAACAAGAGAAAACAACAAAAGCGGAAATATTTTTTTTATCACTTTATTTCTAGTTTTAAACATTTATTTGTCATGTGCATTTAATGGGTAATTCGTTTCATAAATAATCCCATCAATGACCGTGGTTATTCCGTATTTAAAGCCCAAGCGATGAGTGATGATTTCCAAGGTATCACCCACTTTTTGGTCAATGGGTTGGGTATAGTGTTTCCAACCCAAGTGTGGCGCTTTTTCGGAACGATACCTATAACCCACTCGAACACCAGTGTCTGTGGTACTTACCGACACTTTTTTAGATGTAATTTCAATCTTAGGAGCGGCTGTTAATTGGGCGTTGCCGTTGGGATAAAAAAGTTCAATTAACTCCCTCTCATCCACTAAACCCTTGTCATCAATGTCTGTCATCCAACGAAGGCATTCTTCTCTCAAAGTATTCAGGACTTCAGCATAGTTAGGGTCATCAGCAATGTTATTCAATTCGTGAGGATCGTTTTCGATATCAAAAAGTTCTTCATTCGGCTTTGAGGTTTTAAACCATAAGGCTTGGTGCTTATTCAATTTTCCAGCATCACGCATTTTCAACAACTCCTGCATAACATCCATTTTTTCGCGGTACTTTAAAGGGAGATAATAAGGCTTTTCTGGATAAAAGTTTTTTAAGTATTTAAACTTTTTATTCCGCACAGCGCGAATCATGTCAATGCTCTCGTCAAAACGATCCGCATGACCATGAATAAATCCTCTAGATTTTTCTGTCTTAAAACTTCCTTCAAAAGCTTGCCCTTGCATGTAGGAAGGAGGTTCAATATTGGCTAGGGACAACAAAGTTGAAGGAAAATCAACAAAACTGATTAATCGGTCATCTCTTTCGCCAGCTCTTTCCTTATTTGGAAAACGAATCATTAAAGGGGTATGTAGCCCAGAATCATATAATAGTCTTTTTTGACGAGGTAATGGTCCACCATGATCAGAAAACCAAAAAATAATGGTTTTTTCCAAAAGTCCATCCGCTTCCAGTTGGTCGATAATCCTTCCAAAAAAGCGATCCATCCGAACTATATTCGCATACATTCTTCTCATTGCATTTGCTCCAACTTCATTTTGTGGTAAATAAGGCGGGATTTCCACTTCTAAATTCTCAGGTACTTGAGGAGGAATTTCATGATTTTCATAATCTTCCAAGGAATCAAAGCCTCTTAATTTCCACCACTCTTTCCGATCTCTACCGGGGGGGAAATCTTCATAATCATCTATTCTAGCCTTGTGATACCACATACTAGATTCGTGCGTAACCCCAGCGTTAAAAACAGCAAAAAAAGGCATTTCTTCATAAGGCCTATTTCTCCAATGGGCATAGGCACTAGACTCATCCCATGCCAGCTCTGATTTAAAAAATTGGTAATCTTCTTTACTGTTGTTGGTGGTGTAGTACCCTTGTTCTCGCATGATTTCACTGACCATCTTTACTTCTTGGGGTGGGACAGCTTGATAATTAATTATTCCCGCTTTTTTGGCAGCAGCCTCTTGACTAATCGTTCTCATATTATGTGCGCCAAAAGCATTTGGATAAAGTCCAGTGGCCAAAGTGGCACGGCTTGGAGCACAAACCCCAGAAACAGAAAAATTATGGGTATATACTACGCCTTCATTGGCCAAACGGTCTAAATTCGGGGTAGGCGCTCTTGCGTCACCATAAGCATTAAGATAATATGGACTTAGGTCTTCAGCTACTAGCCACAAAACATTTAAACGATGCTTTTCCTTTGAGGTTTCACAACCCAACAACAATAATAAAGTTAGTAAAGACCCTCCTATTCGTGATTTATAATGGTTCATTTTTTTAAAAATTGTTGTTGAAAAAAACGACCCATCCTATTCGTGTAAGTGACGACCAGCACATTTGGTCCGTGTTTACCTTCCTCGATCAAAACGAGCTCGCTCGGAATATTTATTTTTTGCAAGGCGTTATATAAAGTTTCACTTTGACAATGAGGAACCAAGTTGTCTTGGATGCCATGAAAGATTAAAAAAGGAGGAGTATCTTTAGCTATGTAATGAATAGGGTTGGCCTTTAATGCCTTTAATGGGTGATCTTGTATAGGGCCTCCTAGCAATAAAGATTCTGGAGAGTCAGAAGCATTATGAACCAGTTGTGAACCACATTGATCCATCATCAAAAAATCAGTTGGTCCAAACCAGTCAACAACAGCATCCACGTGGCTTTCATGCTCCAAATAATTTCCTACCGCCCCCTCCATGGAATCATCAAAAGAGGTTGTCCCAGCCAAAGCAGCAAGATGCCCCCCAGAGGAAAAACCCGTAACACCAATAAAATCTGTATTTAAGTGATAGGTGGTCGCCTCCGCACGAATGAATCGTAAGGCAGCTTTAACGTCATGAATTTGTGCTGGAAAAAGGGCATCTGCACTAGATCTATGATTGATGGAGACTACTGCAAATCCAGACTCTAAGAGTGGCGAAATTAAAGTTTCTTTTATATAGTTTGAGGCTTTACTTTTGTTAGATTTCCACGCACTCCCGTAAATGGTTACCACCACAGGGAATTCCTTTTTGTTTACATCAGGATAATAAATGTCCATCATATGATATATTTTATTATCTCCAGCATAATTAACATCTTGCCAATTGGGGATTGGCAGATTTTGTGCACTCAATAAACCCACATAAAAAAAAATGAAAATTACTTTTTTATTCATGTTCAACTGACTTTAATACGCGGGGAGTATTGTTGCGGCCTAAATAATGATCAGCAGTGCATTCAACCATTAATCCTTGATTAGAAAACGCAAATTTATAGTTCATACGAACAGGCGTTTCGTATAAGTAAGCGGTTAATTTAAATTCGTTATGACTAAGCCAAGCTCCTGAGGCGGCTATCTTTTTTATTTTTTGATACCTAAGTGATGACTTGGGAACAATTTCTGACCTTCTCGTTTGAGTAAAAGGAAGGGGTGTTGTAAGCTCACTTTTCACATATTCACCAAAGCCAAAAGGAATCATATCCGTTTCATCTTCCGTTTCGATTAGCAAGAAATTGACTTGTTCTTCCATTTTAAAGGTAAAAGACTTTATCCCATGGATATTTTGTGCTATGGTAAATTTCTTGTTGAGCCATTTTTTTTGAGCTTTACTGCTCGTCATCCCTATTACTGGCTTAAGAGCCAAACCTTCTGTTTTTTCTTTAAGGGTCTTGTAGGCCGCAAAATCCAATGGCAAACTTGTAGCCTTTAATGCTGGTAAAATAATATCCCACACTAATTGCATGATTGTTTGCATATCATTGGTACCAGAGGTAATGGACACTACGGTTTGGTGTTCAGGAAATATTAAACAAAACTGCCCCATTGCTCCATCAGCACGATAAGAATTATGCCTTGAACGCCAAAACTGAAATCCATATCCTTGCGTCCAATCATTATTTGGGTTACTTCCGTTGGAAACCTGTTTGGAAGTCGCCATTTTGATCCATGATGTGGGGAGAAGCTGTTTTCCATTCCAGTTTCCTAGTTGTAAATAAAATTGTCCAAACTTGGCAACATCTTCCGTTTTGAGGTGTAACCCCCAGCCTCCAGTATTAACTCCTCCTGTATTCATTTCCCACTCAGGTTTTTCAATTCCCAAAGGCGCAAACAGGCGAGGCTGCAAGTAGTCCACTAATTTTTCACCTGTGACTTGTTGAAGAATAGCAGAAAGCATATACGAAGCAGGAGTGTTATATAAATAGTGTGTCCCAGGCATAAAAGGAATATCGGAATTCAAAAATGTGTGTTCCCAATCACTATCCATTGCATTTAGCATGGGCTCTTTCATGTGCCCTGAACTCATTGTTAAAAGATCTATAATTCTCAATTGTTTTAATTGCCACGAAGGGTTCTTGGGTGTTTTTTTAGGAAAAAAAGACATCACCAAATCATGGGTTGACAACAAGCCTTCTTGCACTGCAAAGCCAATAGCAGTAGATGTAAAACTCTTACTCAATGACCACAATTCGTGAGGGCTATTTGACTGGTAAGGTGCCCACCAACCTTCAGAGACTACCTTCCCGTTTTTTACAATCATCAGGCTGTGTAACGCATCCACCTTTTCTTCTGCAGCCTTGATGAAAGTCAGTATAGCTTTGGACGAAATTCCTTCGTTTTCAGGGATACCCCTTTCAAGTGTTAAGCCTGATTGTGCCGATAATGTCAGAGACACAAATAACACCAAAACCAATAGGAGTTTATTTTTTTTTATGTTTACACTTATCACTTAGCTTGTTTATTTAATTCTTGATTGGTGATTTTCTGCCCTAAGTCCTAACCCATCTCGATAGACTGCAAACTGAGCAACAAATTATTTTGCTCCCAATTTTTTTTTTTATTGATAAAATCATCTCAAATGAATATAAAATTAATGGGGCCTCATAAAATGAAATCAATTTAATGCGACAAGGGGTATCTCTTCAGAAGTTAACCAGTTATCTAAGAGATTTCGACCCTTATTTAACGGGGTTTCAAATATTTCATCATGGAGCAAGTTGTCAGATTCTAGCGGATCATTTTTTAGATCATACAAGACCTCATAAGTTACGCCATACACTTCACTTCTCACATATTTAAAGTGATCAAATCGTACCATTCTGCCAAACTGATTTTGACTGTAAAGCACTTCAAACGTAGAGTCAGTGGCTTGCGGATCTATAGCTTCTTTCTTAAAACTACGTCCATCTAATCCTTTAGGTATCGGTACTCCTGCCAAGTCCAAAAGTGTGGGCATAATATCAATAGTACCAACCAAAGCATTATCATTAGTGGTTTTTGGTGGAATCAACTTAGGATATTTGATGATGATTGGTATTTTGGCCGACTCTTCATAGAAAGTAGTTTTGGCAATCAGCTTATGGCTTCCTGCCATTTCACCGTGATCTGTGGTGAACATAATGATGGTATTATCATCTATGCCTTGTTTTTCAAGGGCTGCGAGCAATTGACCTATCAACCTATCAGTATTTTCAATGAGCAATTGATAGGTTGCAATAAAGCGTTTCCATTCGTCTTTATTTAGTTCAAACACCTCTTTATACATAAAATCTTCATGAAGAATCATCCCCTTTTGGTAAGGAATATCATGATTATCGGGTAGGTCAGGACGTGGTTGAAAACGCAAATAGGGCTCATCATCGGTTCTAGCAAAGTGGATAGCATCCGCAAAAGTTGCTCCCTGAACCTTACCGCCTAAAACCCTACAGATATCATGAGGATTTATTAATGATAAGGTCATAAAAAAGGGTTGATCTTCATTTTGATTTTGTACATATTCAACAGCATCTTGGGTGAAAATGGGGTCATAAGCAGACCCTTCTGCTAACATTCCCCCATCTGAATGTGTCATAGACCCTAATGCCGTGGCACTGGCATAGCCATAACCCCCTGCATGTTCTTTACCGAAATAAGCTACATCGTATCCCGCCTCTTTAAATGACTTGCCCAAGGTGGCAAAAGAATCTGCTTGGTCAAGAATAGAGTCTCTAGCTAGATTAAATCCAACATTATTGTGATGTGAATAAAGTCCCGTAAAAAGACTGGCCCGAGCAGGAGTACATAACGGATAAGTGGAATAGGATTCTGTAAATCTTATTCCTTCAGAAGCCAAATAATCAATGGCTGGTGTTTGAATCCCATTATCATAATCCCCAGATCCGTCAGCAACTTTTGTCGACCACTGATCAGAAATAATGAGTATGACATTTGGGGATTGCTCTGAGGTTCCTGAAAGGGTACAAGAAATAAATGTGAGTAAACAACTGAAAACATAAAACCTACGAATTAATATCATTTCAAAAAATTTAACGTTTTACAAAGCCCTTATAGCTGACCCAGTCAAAGTCGGCATACGCATTTGTTTTTTCTCCGTTGGAGGTAGCATAAATACCCATATTGGCACCAGTGTACATCATTCCCAGCAAAATATTGTCAGGTGTCTCGGCAAGTTTTTCATAGGAAATGCCGCCATCAATAGAGAAATGGTAGGTGTATTTTCCGTTTTTAGAGGCCATCTTTAAAAGTATTTCGCCGTTATAATTAGGTAAGGCCTTTGATTTAAATGCTTTGATATTAGTTCCTGGTATTGTATTAGTATTGGACAAAATAGTCATTCTATCTTTTTTTTGTTGAACAGTTAGTTTTACGTAGTGTTCTTTTCCAATTTTTTGAACGGTCAAATTGATAAAGTTCAAGTCTTTTTGGTAAATACTAATTCCAGCTTCTTCAAGATTTTTTTTCGGTAAAAATTTCATTTTTGCCTCAAATTCGAATTGACTTTCTTTTTGTGTAAAGCCTATGGCGCTGAACCTTTCTCTAGGAGCAAAAGTTTGAGGTTTTAGGTATAATCTCAAGTGCCCTTTATTAGCAGAAAGCGAATAGGTATTGGGTTGAGGTACTCTTCTAAAAATCCAATCTGGTTGTAATTGATCTGCGTCAAAATTATCATGAAAAGCATCATTATAAAATTGTAGTTGATCTACAAATGGAAGAGGATTAGTGCGTTCTACTTTCCCTGTTTCTGGTGCAGCAACAGGAAACTGGGTGTATACAGGTTCCCATTTGGTTTCACTGACTTGTTGCCATTTTACAATTTGAGGTTCCCAAATCACTGGGATCAAATGCGTTTCTCTTCCCATATTGGAGTGACCATCGCGATCATTTCTCTTTCCAAGCGCTACCATAAACCATCTTCCGTCCTCAAGCTCTACCAAATCAGCGTGACCAGTACTGTGAACCCAATTATACATGGAAAGATGTCTTGAGGTTAGTATTGGATTTCTCAAACCAGTTTGGTATGGCCCAAAAACATGGTCACTTGCTGCCATCATCACAGCGTGATGATGGCCAGTTCCACCTTCCGCTACTAAAAGAAAATATTGGTCATCTTTTTTGTAAATATGTGGCCCTTCAGTGTGATTTTTATCACAGGCCCCTTCCCAAAGGGAATGTCGTTCGCCTACTAATTTCCAATTTTCAATATCTAATTCTTGCGCCCAAATGGCCCCAATACCACTGGAATACATGTCTCCAGGGTTATGAGTTCCTACAAAATACACCTTTCCATCATCATCAAAAAACAAATCAGGATCAATGCCGGGAGCATCTTCAATCACATGAGGATCAGACCAAGGTCCTGCAGGGTTTTTGGCCGTAATGATAAAATTGGTATTGGATTTTGTATCGTTAGGGTTGTTGGGATCAACTTGTGAATACATATTGGTGGTAATGATATAAAAAACACCATTGTTGTAACGAATGGTAGGGGCATGAATACCTCCATTTTCTTGAACATCCACAAGGTTAACTGCACCTGAAGCTTGGCTTGGTCGGTGAAGACCATTTCCAATTAATTCCCAATTAACCAAATCTTTGCTGTGATGGATAGGAAGTCCCGGAAAATATTCAAATGAAGAATTGACAATGTAAAAATCATCTCCAACCTTACAAATAGAAGGATCTGGATAACCGCCCGGGATAATGGGATTGGTAAATGTGTTTTGTCCAATTAACAGTTGAATGGACAATAAAAGTATAATCGATAAAGAATAGCGCATATAAAAAAATTTAAAAAAAGAGAAAAACAGTTTTAGTCTATCTTTCTCTTTTTTCTAAAGTTAAAAATTCTATTGGTTATTGACAATTGGCGCCAAAAACAATATCACTATCATATCCAGGGTTTTGCACCAAAATAGATCCATCAGGGCTTGAAAAACTTACGTGTAATTCAGTAATAATTTTACCTGCTGGTATAGTAAAGTAGCCTGGAGGCCAAATAGTTGATTCCCAGATATTGTCGCCAACCAAGGTCATGCTTGATGCAGCATCTTGATCAGCTTTGGTAATAGTAGTACCATCTCCCAATAAAACAGTGGCGTTCATATGAACCGCATTGGCATTAAAAAGCGCGGTATTGGCTCCTTCAAAACCTTCTTTAGCGTCAAATCTTACCGAGATAATGTCGTCAAATAAATATCCTTCAGGCGAAATGAAAGCTGTAAAGGTAGGTGCTGGACCTGTAAGGTCAGTAGCGGAAGCATCAGTACCAGTGATATTAATGTTGGCATAATGGGTATCCCAGAAACGCGATTCAGCATCCTGAGTTGAACTAGCAATAGGGTCTTCTTGTTTGAATCCGTCATTATGACTCCCAACCCAATATCCAAGTTGTGCAGCAGTATGACCATCGCCTACGGAGAGGGAAACTGTAATGGTTCCATCAACAGAAACTTGTGAAGCATCAATAGGATTCTCTGAACGGAAAGCAACCCACTCAACCTCGCCGTAATTTTCTCCGATACCCAAGATAGTATTCATATCTTCCGTCCATGAGTTACCAGTTGGGTTACCATCTAGTCCTTTGGATTGATTCCCCCAAAAGCTTAAATCCTCAGGGTCAACAATCATAACACCTGATCCTGGACGGTCTGATGATTGTTCAATTGGAGAATCAAAACGAACAGTAGCATGGTTCGCTAAGTCCCAACTTTTGGGAGCCATCATACCAAAAATCAAAAATTTATAGTTTTGATCATTGTTTTCTGAGTCATAATTTACATCAACTGTAATTGTTATGTTATCACCCACTCTTGCAGATGAAGGTTGTGTAACGCCTGTAATATCAAAACAAGCCGTTACAAATAAGAATACTAATGGCAGGGCTACCAGCCCCACTAAAAGTTTTTTAAGATTAAATTTTGTCATCTTTTTTTTGTTTTATTTTTTGAAGTGGTATGTATAAGTTGTTGCTCCACATCCGAGACTGAACTCAAGACCTAAGGAGGTATTGTTGTTTCCGTACAAGGGAAAAGACAGGTTTACAGGGACTATTTCAGACCCATTAGTAAATTGAATACTGGTGGGTTGGTAATCATCGTCAAAAGCCCAAGATCCAGAATCAAAAGGGGTTATGGTCGTCTTAAGTGTTGGAAAAGGAAGTGATGCTGAACTTAGCGTAAAAGCCCCATCAGCAATAGTAAGTGTCATTGCCGAAGCATTAAAATGACCACTAAGATCAGTTCCGTTTCTTTCAATGCTGAATAAGTTCCATACACCATTGATATCGGTTGCGTAGTTGACCAAGGCATCCTCTCTTACATCAAAGGAATCTGCGTCATCACAAGCAGTAAAAAATGCAAGCGAAGAAAATAATGAAATTAAAAGTATATTTCTCATAAAATTTAAATTAAAGTTTTTTTTAGGTTATCGTTGTAAATTGTGAATATTAACTTCAGATTGTGGAAGCGGATAGACAAGAAGTGAGCTGTAGGAAGAAAATGGAATACTTCCACTTCCACTTTCATCCACTATAGACTTTTCGAGTCTTCTGGAGTTAAGAAAGCGATCTCCATATTCGAAGCACAATTCTTTTGATCTTTCATTAAAAATAATTTCAAGCATTTCAGTGATACTAGGCATTCCCACAATTAGATCAGTAGCACCAGCCCTGTTTTTCACCATATTTACATCAGTTATGTCATCGGCGGAAACCGCATTGTTAGTCATGATATTTGCCTCAGCTCGAGTTAAATACATTTCAGCTAACCTTATTACGATAAAGTCTACATCTAATGATGGGTACTTTTTGTCGACATATACAAGACCATCAGCTTCGGTAAATAAGTCGCTAAATCGACTGTCACTCGGATCTGCATTTCTCAATTGAGCAATCAAGCTATTAGGGTTTAAAGATGCAGTTCCTTCATCCTTATTTGCTTGGAAGTTATTAAACCCAATGGATTGAGGTCCGTGAGAATCCTCAGTTCTATTGGTAATAATGGTATAAAGTGCTTCAGCAGAGCCTGATCCTTTTGTATAAATATCAGCTACATTGGCTTCTAGAGAATGCCCTCCTGAGGTAATCACTTCATTAGCTCTATCATAGGCCAAATTGTATTTCTCATGATAGAAATAAATTCTGGCCGCCATTGCAGTTGCAGCCACATGCGTGGTTACGCCATTGGCAACTTCAAAATGCTCTCTTGCTGCTTCAATGTCATTTTCAATTTGAGCTTTGATTTCTGTAGAGGTAGCCACAGAGACCCTGTCGTTCGTTCCCAGTACAGTCAATACCAAAGGGGCAGAGTTGCCTGAGGACGGATCAGTGAAATAATTATTAATCTGAAAGTAAACAGCGGCCCTTAAAAAGTAGGCATCCCCTAAAATTTTACTTTTTTCAGCATCTGTTCCATACATCTCGTTTACATTAGCATTAAGCACTGTATTAATTTTGTTTAATGCTGTGAATCCTTCAGTGTAGGTATTACTTGAAAACATTTCAGGAACTCCTGATGTAGTCCATTTGTAATAGGGGGTCCAGTTAGCAGAGTTTCGTATCACATAATCTCTTACAAATCCTGACGTAATCATTGGTTGGTAGGCATAAAACCCACGCATATCACTATATGCACCATTAATCAATGCACTCATCGATGAGAGGTCAGTTAATTTACTTTGAGATAATCCAATAGAAGGACTTTCTTCGAGAAAGTCATCACATGAAGTGAAAGCTAAGGAGAGCACCAATATGCGAAGAATCATTTTTTTCATCGTAAATATTTTATTTTTTTTCATTGCTTTCAAAATTTAAGATTAACACCTAAGTTGACCGTTTTGGCTTGCGGAACTTGTTTCCATTTGTCCATTAGATTAAGATTCCCACTTTGCACATAGTTTTCAGGATCATACATCCAAGGCTGGGCATTGGTGATGGTCAAGAAATTAGTAAACTTGGCATATATATCAAGTGCTCTTAGGAAGCTGTTGGATTTAATATCAAATCGATAACCAATGGTAAGATCTCTCATACGCAAGTAATCTACATCGGACACATATTCTGAAGTTCTTGTCCATATTGTTGGATCGGTAGTAAGTCGAGCAACATTGGTAACGTCACCAGGATTTCTCCACCTTCCTAATTGATTTCTTAGGGGAGTTAAATTCATTGAACTAAATGCATATTTGGAATTCACACTTTCTCCTGAGGCGATAAAGTCTTGTCCAATAGAAAAAGTAAATAAGGAGCTTAGGTACCAATTTTTGTATGTAAATCTATTACTAAACCCACCTGTAAATTCAGGGAAAGGATTTCCGAAAGGCATTAGGTTATCATTTAAGAAGTTGTTAAGAGAACCAGCTTCTGCAGCAGCCTGGGAGGCGAGTAGTTCCCTTCCGTCTTTAGATCGATAAATATCTTGACCAGTAGCAGGGTCAACGCCCACCCATATAGGAATGGTTTGAATTCCGATAGGGCTGCCTACATAAATAGATGTGGTACCAAATCCAGGAATATCGATACCTTCAGGATTGTCACCAATACTGACCACCTCATTCTTATTATAAGCATACGAAAATTCCGCATCCCAAGTGAAAGTATCATTATCGATTAAAGTTAACCCTAACATAATTTCAATTCCTTCGTTGCTGATTTCACCTAAGTTGGTAGTAACTTGGGTAAGTCCACTAACAATACTTACTGGATACGGTAATAACATATCTGAAGTGAGCTTATCATAATAGTCAATATCAGCCCTTACTTTACCCTCAAACATTTCAAGAGAAAGACCTAAGTTCATTTGTGTTGATGTTTCCCAGCCTAATTCATCATCTCCAATATTTGCTAAAGAAATACCATTATTGTTGTTGTAATTAGATTGATCATAGGTAGACTCATAAGCATAGTTACCGATTTCGGCATTACCTGTAATCCCATAACTAGCTCTCAGCTTTAGGTAGTTGACCGTATTTTTAAGCCCTTCAAAATACGGTTCTTCACTAATATTGTAGCCCAATGATATCGCAGGGAATAATCCCCATCGGTTGTTTTTACCGAATCGTGAAGATCCGTCTCTACGAGCTGTTAGCGATAAAAGATACTTCCCTTTATAATCGTAATTTACACGTCCTATTAAGGAAAGAAAACTATAGGTGCTTTCGTCGTAAAAAACCTCTTGAGTAGCAGCATCTTGCGGAGTTTTCAAGGTGGAATTTGGAAATCCTATTCCCGTGATATTACTAAACTTAGTCGTGTTTTTAGAGGCTTCTAATCCAGCTAGCACATCAATACGATGATTGCCAAAAGATTTTCTGTAGTTCAATAGATTTTTTAGGTTCCATGAGTTTCTAGATCCCTGAGATGTAAATGCTTTCGCCTCTCCATTACTATCAATGATCGCATCAATGTATTGATGGTCATCATTACTCACAGAATTGATTCCGTATTCAGTTCTAAAGCTCAATCCATCAATTATTTTGTAATTTAAATACCAATTAGCAAGGAATGTTCTGCTCTTAGAATTATATTCCCACATATCAATACTTGCTCTTACATTTCTTGTGGGATTGAAATAAGTGCCATCTGAATTGTATACTGGATGTATGGGTAAATTATTATTGGCTTTTCCTATTCCGTTTTGAATTGGCACCGGGGAATTGTCAACATGGGTATAAAATAAATTAGCCCCTATTCTTAATTTATCATTGACCTTGTGGTCTAAATTGGTTCTTGCAGAGAGTCTTAAATATTCATTCCCAATAAAAATGGACTCTTCATCAAGTAAATTACCACTTATATAAAATTTTGTTTTGTTGTTACCTCCAGAAGCCGAGATATTGGCTCTGTAGGCTTTTCCCTGTCGAAGGGCTTGATCTTGCCAATCGGTATTGGTGTTCAACGCCTCGGCTTTAGTTAAGCCATTCACAAGGACGCCACTATTGGACCAAAATTTAGTAGGGTCTTCGCCAGAGTTATACCAAGCTTCTTGAGCGAGCATTACATATTCTTGGCTGTTAACAAAGTCAAGCTTTCGAGTGACTTCCGAAAATCCAGTATCTAGGGTAACGTCTATTTGGGTTTCCCCTGATTTTCCAGATTTGGTTGTAATCAACACGACTCCGCTTGAGCCTCTGGCCCCGTAGATGGCAGTAGCAGCGGCGTCTTTGAGGATTTCTAACGATTCGATATCGTTAGGGTTAATACTGGAGAGTAAGTTTCCACCCCCATGGTCCATATAGCCCACATTTCCATCGCTGCTCATCAAACCACCAGACTCGACAATGATTCCGTCGATGACATATAATGGTTCCGAACTCGCCACAGCAGAATTAGTTCCTCGAATTCTGATTTTGGTAGGAGAACCAGACATTCCCGAACCACTCACTACCTGAACACCAGCTGCACGACCTTGAATGGCTTGCTCAAAAGAAGGCAAGGCAGTATTTTCAAGATCTTCACTGTTCACTTTAGATATTGAACTGGATAAGTTTTTTTGAATCTGGGTTCCATACCCAGTAACAATTACTTCCTCAAGTTTTTCGCTAGATTCATTGAGGGAGATGCTTAAGTTCGCCTGTCCATTATAGACCAATTTTTGGCTTTCAAAACCAATGTAGCTAAACTCTATTTCATCTCCTTCAGTTACTTTATCAAGAACAAAATTTCCGTCAAAATCAGTGAGTGTTCCATTACCCGTTGTTAAATTAATAACATTTGCGCCCGGTAAGGGTTCACCACTTGAAGAGACAGTACCAATTAAGTTCTGGCTAAAAGCATTGAAACCAAGAAAAAACATGAAAAAAACTAGTAAATTACATTTCATATTAAGTTGATTTTTATTAAAACAAATTCTTGTTCTGAACCAAATCTATTTAAATATTAAATTAAAATGAAGTTTAGGCGTGCAATAAAAAAACACGAAAACGTTTTCGTGTCCTACTACAACGTTTTCGTGTTGATAACTTATATATTAATATTTTTAACATTAATAAATTGAGATATTCGTACTTTTTTTCGTTTATTTTTTATGAATTACGATTGTCTAAACCTTAAAATGTTCTACTGTCATGCTCAGCATGTCGATTTTAACCGTTTTTAAAGGGGTTCAATTGTTATTTGGAGATTTGACGAAAAACACATCAAACAATAGATCAAGACAAAAAAAATGATTTTCACAAAAGCTACTCGAGTCCTACATAACTTAATTAATACAGCGGATTTTAATAATAGAACCCCGGCAGTTAAGCCATAAATCTAAGCCATAAAAATGGCATTAAGAGTACCGAGAGCATTTACAATAACCTTAGACAATTCTGCGTATATTTTTTCAATAAGTACTAAATAAATGTAAAGAAAAAACAACTAAACAAGTGGTATCTGTTTTAACTATAGAAAAGTCCCCATTATCTAATCCATGAGCTGAAAAAAAGATTTGTAAGGGCAAAAAAAAACTCCTTTTAAGTAAAGGAGTTTTTTTGGATAATAATGCCCATTTGGTCAAAAGAGCTCTATCACTAGTTGTGTTAAGGTTTTCGTATATTTTCAACGAGTTGTTGAATTTCTTTATTGGGCTTCGGGGTTTGATAACTTACTAAAAGGGTAACGATAAAGTTAGCCATCATGGCCAAAGTACCAAATCCTTCGGGTGAAATTCCAAACCACCAGTCCGCTTGATCTCCCCCACCAAACCATCCAAACTTAAATTTAAGCATATAAAATAACATCAGCAAAATACCGACCAACATTCCACATATCACCCCTTCTTTATTGATTCTTTTAGAAAAAATTCCCAACAAAATAGCGGGAAAAAAGGAAGAAGCAGCCAGCCCAAAGGCTAAAGCTACTGTTGCCGCCACAAACCCTGGCGGATTGATCCCAAAATAGCCCGCTAAACAAACAGCTGCAGTAGCGGCGATACGAGCGGCAATGAGTTCTCCTTTATCAGAGATTTTAGGCATTACAATTTTTTTTAGTAAATCATGAGAAACCGCCGATGAAATCACTAACAAAAGTCCCGCTGCTGTAGAAAGTGCAGCAGCTAAAGCGCCTGCTGCCAAAAGGGCAATCACCCAATTTGGGAGCTGTGCAATTTCAGGATTGGCCAGTACCATTATATCCGCATCAACCACAAGCTCATTGGTTGAGGCATCTGCTGTATATTGGATCAATCCATCGTTGTTTTTGTCTGAAAAATTCAAAAGTCCTGTAGTTTCCCATTTGTCAAACCACTCTGGCATTTGACTATGGGGTTGGTTACTCACGGTTTCGATAAGGTTAGTTCGTGAAAACACTGCAATAGCAGGTGCTGTAGTGTATAAAATTGCGATAAACAACAGTGCCCAGCCGGCAGATTTTCGTGCGTCACTCACTTTTTTTACGGTGAAGAACCGCACAATCACATGCGGAAGTCCTGCAGTTCCCACCATAAGAGCCATCGTAATACAAAAAACATCAAATGTAGATTTACTTCCTGAAGTGTATTCATGAAAGCCCAAGTCCTTGTGTAAGCCATCTAATTTGTCCAACAGAAATACACCCTCAGCGTCACTAGAACCGAATCCGAGTTGAGGAATTACATTACCAGTCACCAGAAAAGAAATAAACACTGCCGGAACCATGAAAGCAAAAATCAATACACAGTATTGAGCCACTTGCGTATAGGTTATTCCTTTCATTCCTCCCAAAACAGCATAAAACAGCACTATTCCCATTCCGATAAGTACCCCCGTTACAATATCCACCTCTAAATATCTAGAAAACACCACTCCTACGCCACGCATTTGCCCAGCGATATAAGTAAACGATACGATAAGTGTACAAAAAACAGCAACCAATCGAGCGGCATTCGAATAATACCGGTCTCCTATAAAATCCGGAACGGTAAATTTACCAAATTTACGCAGATATGGTGCTAAGAGAAGCGCTAACAACACATAGCCACCCGTCCAACCCATGAGGTATACCGAACCATCATATCCACTAAAAGAAATGATGCCAGCCATGGAAATAAACGAAGCTGCAGACATCCAATCGGCAGCAGTTGCCATCCCATTGGCAATAGGATGTACTCCGCCACCAGCAACATAAAACTCTTTCGTTGAAGCCGCTCGCGACCAAATCGCTATGCCTATGTAGAGCAAAAAACTAAGCCCCACAGCAATCCAAATCCAATATTGTAGTTCCATCTATTCTTTGTTTTTGAGTTCTTTATCCAATCGATTCATGAGATAGATATACGTGAAGATAATTCCCACAAACCCAAAAATAGATCCTTGTTGAGCAAACCAAAAGCCGAGTTTAAACCCTCCGATTTGAATGGTGTTGAGCTTTTCTACAAATAAAATACCACAGCCGTATGAAACGACAAACCAGAGAGTGAGTAGTATAGTGATGTATTGAATATTTTTTTTCCAATAAATATTTTCTTTCATGTTTTGTTGGTTATTAAAGTTAATTATGAATTGTTTTTATTTTATTTTTTGAATAAATCGCAAATCCAAATATAATCACATAGCAAGGGATCAAAATATAATAACTCTCCTTAGCAGCCAAGGCCAAAGCATTAGCGTTGTCTAAACCTGCTAAAATGAATTCTTCTTTGCTTTGATCGACAATCCTTCCGTACAAAGGGGGAATAATAGCCCCTCCCGAAATAGCCATAATAAGCAATGCCGAGGCTGTCTTGGTATGATGGCCAAGCCCCTCAAGGGTAAGCGGCCAAACAGCTGGCCATACCAAGGCATTTGCAATCCCTAAGGCAGCAACAAACAATACCGAAGTAAATCCATCAGTGGTCAATATACAAATACTAAAAATGACCCCCAACACAGCACTAATTTGAAGCGCTTTTTGTTGACTTACATATTTTGGAATTAGAAAAACACCCAAAGCATAGGTAGCAACCATTGCCATGAGAGTAAAAGTGGTAAAAAACTTTGCTTTGGACGCCGAAATTCCTAATGCAATTCCATATGCAATAATAGTATCTCCTGCAATCACCTCCGCCCCCACGTAGACAAAAAGGGTGAGCATTCCGAACCACAAATGAGGGTATTGAAAAATAGTTTTATTTTTTTCGGTCGGTTCATTTGTTTTCACTTCTGTAGCTGCTTCCACATGAGGAAGTGGTGCTTTGCTCATCAGTAATCCTAAAACAAATAGCACTGCTGCCATAACAACATAGGGAACATATACACTGTCGGCCATCTGATCCAATAGTACTGCTTTTTCGATTGTAGAAACATGTTCAAGCTGGTCTTTTACTTGGTCGATCCCGGTGAGCAATATCGCACCAAAAATTAGAGATCCTAATGCCCCTGCTACCTTATTGGCAATACCCATGATGGCAATACGTTGAGCACCACTTTCAATAGGTCCTAGTATAGTAATGTAGGGGTTTGCGGCTGTTTGCAAAATGGTCATTCCAGTTCCTTGAATGAATATACCGCCAAGAAACATCCAGTACGTCCGAGCTTCAGCTGCAGGAATAAATACCAGTGCTCCTACTGCCATAATGAATAACCCTATCGACATGCCTAATCGATAGCCTGTTTTACGTAATAAATAGGAGGCAGGCAACGCCATGATTACAAAAGAAATATAAGAGGCCGAGGCCACCAAATACGACTGTGCTTCGGTGAGCTCGTTAATGGTTTTCATAAAAGGAATCAACGCACCATTAACCCAAGTTATAAAGCCAAAAATAAAAAATAAAGCCGCTATTATCGCGATAGCAGTTTTGTTGGAAGAGTTGTTTTTCATTTGATTTTTTGATTTGATAAAAATATTAAATTGATTTTTATTTTAATGACATCTTGATATTTTGGCAACTGAACGAGATGATATAAAAAAAAATTGTTTTCGTTTTAATCAGATAAAGGTATGAGTTTTCCTTCAGCGTTAATTCTGTAAGGTTTATTGGTAATGGGGCTTTTCGAGTATAAATACCCTTCATTTTCATCCGTTATCAACTCTATATTCGTTTTTTTATGATATGATTTCGGGCAAATTGATGTTCCGTTTTCATTATTTTCTGTAGCCAACCAATATCGATAGTGACAGTACATCCATTGGATAAATTCGGCATCTTTGGGATATTTAAATTCCTTTTTATTTGCTGATGTCATGGCACTAAAAAATACATATCCCCACTTTTCGGGTAGATGCATATTAATTTTATCTTGAGCACTCCAAACCCAATTATATTCAGGGAAAAAATTGTTTAAACTATCTTTTTTTCTCTTATACATGCCATTGACGATATCGTGATCCCAATGCACTCTTGAAAAATTCATTCGCCAATGGTCATTAACCGGGATGTATGACAACGAATTTTTTTCATTTAAATCTTTCCATGGAATGGCTATTTCAAGATCCCAATATTGATCCACATCATCATCGTTATTGATCGTTCCTAAAGTCGAAACAGCTGTTTTTAATCCTGGAATATTCCAATTTGAATTAGCTTTGCCCTGATTACGATAGGGCTTATCTAAAAACAAATCCCATACCGTGTTGAGTACATTAACTTCAATTTCCATGTAATCATGAGTATCTCCATCAGGGTCAATAAAAATTTCAAAATCATTGTTGTAAAATATTATTGTGTCACGTTGGCGAAGATTTCCCCAAAGATGCGGATCATATAATCGGGCTAAAACATACATATGGTCATGGTCCCAAAGAGCTTTAAATTTAGTGTTGTATTTTGGTGTTTTTATTCCCTCAATATCAGTAAACTCACTCGACCATATAGCATTATCCCATGCTACTTCTTGGCTCAAGCCATCTATGACAATGGGTGTACTTGTATAATACGCAACATAAGCTTCTGGTAGCTTTTTTAGGTGTAAGTCTACGTGACTCACATGGTTGCACGTAATAAAGAAAATGAACACTCCCGTCAATAATAAGGTTTTGCGTATGTATTTATTTAAGGACATGTTAGAAAGTTTTACTAATTGATTTTAATTTGTTTATATCTGTTGATAAATGGTCATGGATGCATGTACACTTAAAAATATGCACATATTTGAAGGGGTTTATGTAAAAAAATTAATTTTGTATCCTCTGAGATTAATTGTTGTTTGGTTTAAAACTTTAAAAAACGTGAATATTTTGAAATTTTAAACAGATTATAATGTGTTGCAGTCAAAATGCAGCATATGATTTTTAGTTGTGATGATGTGAAGCGTATAATTTTGAAATATGAAAAAAAATAAGGTCATTATTATAGTATTGGCAATCTTTTTACATGGTTGTTCCGAACAATACACCAAAAGGAGTAATCACACCAAAAATAGTCTAACATCATTTGTGAACCCATTCATCGGAACAGGTGGACACGGTCACACCTATCCAGGAGCAACTTTACCTTTCGGGATGATGCAATTGAGTCCTGATACCCGGCTTGATGGCTGGGATGGTTGTTCTGGATATCACTACTCGGATCACCATATATATGGATTTTCGCATACCCACCTCTCTGGAACAGGTGTTTCAGATTATGGAGATGTTTTGTTGATGCCAACCAACAAGGTCAATTTTAATAATGGTGCAGATGGAAAAAGTGGCTACAAATCTTCATTTTCACACGACAACGAGATTGCCACACCTGGATATTACCATGTACGTTTGGATGACACCCAAATAGAAGTGTCATTAACCGTCACTGAACGAAGTGGTATTCATCGATATAAATTTCCAAAAGAGAGCAAACAAGTTGTCATTCTTGATCTTGATCACCGCGATAAAGTTTTGGATTCTGGAGTGCAGCTCTTAGACAGTACTCAGATTTCAGGATACCGATTCTCAGAAGCATGGGCAACAGATCAACGTTTGTTTTTTAATCTAGAATTTTCAAGACCCTATACCCAGGTAAGTTTTGAGAACGAAAATTTAAGTGGACACTCAGTAAAAGCAGCTTTTGAATTTGATCCTACTGAATCTGAAACGCTTGAAATTCGCATAGGAATATCTGCCGTAGATGAAAAAGGAGCCTATAAAAACAGACAAACAGAGCTATCCAATAAGTCCTTTGAGGATACACAAAAGGCAGCTGACCAAACCTGGGAAAAACAATTAAATAAAATTGTTGTTGAAACCTACAACAACGCGGACAAAGTAAATTTTTATACTGCACTTTACCACACGATGTTAGCACCTAACCTCTATCAGGACGTCGACGGCAGGTATAGAGGAATGGATATGAATATCCATCAGGACAATGAAACCACCTACTATACTGTATTTTCGTTGTGGGACACCTACAGAGCCGCACATCCACTATACACGATTATTGAACAAGATCGAACAAACGATTTTATCAAAACATTTATAAATAAGTTTGAAGAAGGAGGTATCATGCCTATTTGGGATTTGTCAGCAAATTATACAGGTTGTATGATTGGGTATCACGCAGTTCCTGTTATTGCAGATGCTTACATGAAGGGGATACGGGATTATGATGTTGACAAAGCATTTACGGCAATGAAACATTCAGCTAGCCAAGACAAGTTAGGATTAGCCAGTTATAAATCCTTGGGCTATATCCCTGTCGAAACCGAGTCGGAATCTGTCTCAAAAACACTTGAATATGCATATGACGATTGGACTATTGCCATCATGGCCAAGGAACTTGGCGAAAATGAAGATTATCAAAAATACATTCAGCGTGCACAATATTATAAAAATGTATATGACCCCAAAACAAAGTTTATGAGAGGACGTTTTCGCAACAAATGGTTTGCTCCATTTGATCCATACGAAGTAAATTATAATTATACTGAAGCCAATTCATGGCAATATAGTTTTTATACTCCGCAAGATATTTCAGGACATATTTCGTTGATGGGCGGAAAAGATTCTTACGAAGAAATGCTTGACAAATTGTTCTCTGCTGAAGTTGAAACTTCAGGTAGAAACCAAGCTGATATTACAGGTCTTATCGGACAGTATGCCCACGGAAACGAACCAAGTCACCACATGGCATACCTTTACAATTACGTGAACAAACCCCACAAGACACAAGAGAAAGTTCGGCGTATTTTAAGTGACCTTTACCATAACGCTCCAGATGGAATTTCTGGAAATGAAGATTGTGGTCAGATGAGTGCATGGTATATATTCAGTGCTTTGGGTTTTTATCCTGTAACTCCTGGTTCAAACGAATATATCATTGGATCACCCCTTGTCAAATCAGCTACGATTAATCTTGAAAATGGAAAAAAATTTACGGTAAGCGCGCCAAATAACGGGGAAAAATCTCTTTACGTTAAAGCAGTTAATCTCAATGGAGAGGCGCTTAAAAATTCTTATTTTTCGCATAGTGATATCGTAAATGGAGGAAGCTTAGTTTTTGATATGAGTAAAACAAAAACGGAATGGGGAACTGAAGATCGCTCTGTTCCTTCTACTCAAATCAATGATTTTTTGATTACCGCACCTCCCTATATTTCAGATGGCGATATAACGTTTAAGGAGCGTACTAACATCGTATTAAAAAGCATCCAACCTGATGCGGCAATATATTATTCGACCAAAAAAGGAACATCATTTAAAGAGTACACGACACCCATTACAATAACAGATGATATTAAACTTCAAACCTATGCCGTGGTTGATGGTAAAACAAGTGCCACCATTCAAACCGATTTCTGGAAAGTAAATCCTGATCTAAAGATTGAATTAAAAACAGTTTATTCAAATCAATACAATGCGGGTGGAGATAATGCGCTAATAGATGGTGTTTTGGGAAGTGAAGATTTTCGAACAGGTACTTGGCAAGGATATTTAGACGAAGATGTTCATGCAGTCGTAAATTTAAGTAAGCCAAGAACTATTAATAATGTGTCGGTAAATTTTCTGAGTAACCAAAGTCCGTGGATTTTTTATCCCTCTCGTGTGGAATGTTATGTTTCCAACGACGGTAAAACATTTTCAATGGTAGGAGCACAAGATCTGAAAATTGAAAAATTAGACGATATTAACATAAAAACAATCGAATTTGGCAAACTTGACCAACCTTATCAATATGTAAAAATAATCGCAAAAAAAATCGGCAAGATTCCAAGTTGGCATTTGGGGAGCACATACGACGACGGTCGGACCTGGATTTTTGTTGATGAAATTCAAGTAGATTATTAAACGAACTTTCGGCTATTTCAAAATGTCAATGTTGATACTGATATCGCCTGCACATTAAAAACAACATGATGAGGTTTCAATCATATATTTTTATCCTTTTGATTGGATGTAATATTCAGCCAAGCAAAACCGTAAGCTTACCCCCTATATTTACAGATAATATGGTACTGCAACGAAATGCTGAGGTACAATTTTGGGGGACTGCTAGTCCTGAATCAGAAATAAGTATTTATTTACCATGGGGGAAATTTTCAGGAACTTCAAATGCTACCGGTTCATGGAATATGAGCATTTCAATGCCTGACTCTGGTCAGCCCTTTACACTAAAGGTTTGTGATGTAAGTTCATGTCAATACATAAATAATGTAGTTTTGGGCGAAGTTTGGCTGGCATCAGGTCAAAGTAATATGCAAATGCCATTAGAAGGATGGCCTCCAGAGGAGCTGATTGAAAACGCTGATAAAGAAATAAAAAATGCAGCCAATTATGACATTCGTTTTTTTAATGTAGAAAGAAATATAAATGTCAATCCTCAGCTGATCGCTGAGGGTTCATGGGATGATAGCAAGACGTCATATGTTGGCGAGTTTAGTGCAACAGCTTATTTTTTTGCAAAAAAGATTCACAAAGAATTAGGAGTACCCGTCGGCATTATTCACAGCAGCTGGGGAGGAACACCAGTTGAGTCTTGGATAGCAAATGATGCACTACAAAAAACGAATCTTTTCAAGAATTTCTTTAGTGAGTTGCCAAGTTTAAATCAGGACATAATTGCTTTTGAACAATGGTTAGAACCCCTTGACCATTTTTCGGCTCCTTCTTTATTTCCGAGCTCTAATTTGATTGAAACTGAACTTGAAAAATGGAAAAGATTACCCTTCAACGATCAAGATTTTATCAAATTAGATTTTGATGACAGTAATTGGAATGAACTTGAACTGCCAGGGGATTATAATAATGTTTTTAAGAACCAAATTACCTCTGATTTCGATGGAGCGGCTATTTTGCGAAAAACTTTTAATATTGAAAAACTATCAGACGATTACTCCCTTCAATTAGGTGTAGTTGACGATATGGAACTCTCCTATATCAACGGTACTTTTGTGGGAGGAACATTAGGAGCAAATAGTTTCAAAGAAAAAAATTATTCTATCCCAAAAGGAATACTAAAGCAAGGAAAGAATGTTATGGCCATGCGGGTTATAGACACCCAGGGTAGTGCCATTATAGGATCCCCAATTCTACTAAAAAGTAATGAGAATAGTCTTTCATTATCAGGTGTGTGGAAAGTGTTTCCTACTGCCGAATTATATGAAAGAAAATTCTATCGACTAGGAGAAGATATTTCTTACACAGAAAAACGACCTAATCTCAAAAGACTCAGCCCTTATTCCCCAACAGTACTATATAATGGGATGATTCATCCTCTTATTCCTTACACTATTTCAGGGGCGATTTGGTATCAGGGAGAAGCTAATGTTGGTCTTGAAGATGAGTACGAAAAATCATTTGCCGCTATGATTAAAAACTGGCGAAACAATTGGGGGTATGAATTCCCATTCTACTTTGTCCAAATAGCTCCCTTTGATTATAAGAATAATTTATCCCCAGCCTTACGAAATGCACAACGTAAATCAAGCTCGATTCCACATACAGGAATGGTAGTTACTTTAGATATTGGAAATCCAGCCAACATACACCCTGCGCAAAAAGAACAAGTAGGTAACCGTTTAGCCGACTTAGCATTAGGGAAAACGTATAATCTTGAGGATAAACATTACGCATCAAAGCCCATTTCAATAAAGCGTAACCCTAACAGTTTGGTGGTTGAATTTGATTGCTTAAATGATAAATTATCAATGCTCAAGTCAACTCCCGCTCAATTAGAAATTTCAGAAGACGGTATGCACTTTTATCCCGCCACAGCAGTAGTAGATAATTGCAGGGTAATTGTATCGTCCTCAAAAGTAAGCCACCCCAAACATGTGAGACATGCATGGAGTGATACTGCCACAGGGGTAATTGTTAACTCTAAAAACATCCCTATTTCCACTTTTCACTTGTCCCTTGAGGAGTAACATATTAACAATACTAATATCGTTGAGCACTATTTTTTTTGTAAACGTCTTTTTTTGTTGTGTAATCTCCCGAAAAAAAAGATGTATAAATAACAAATGATTAACAACATTAAGGCCCATTTAAAACCAAACAAATCAGTCATATAGCCGTATAATGGTGGAATAATAGCTCCCCCAACAATCATGGTACAAAGAATTCCAGACGCTTGAGGTTTTAAATCCTCTAATCCTTCTAACGATAAGCTAAAAATAGTGGGGAACATAATGGAGTTAAATAAGCCTACGGATAATATTGATACCATAGATAATAGTCCTGAAGTTTGTGCAGAAACGAAAACCATGAGCATGGCCCCAAAAGCAAAAAATGAAAGCACATAAGAAGGTCGAAGAATATTAGTCAAGTAAGACCCTATAAATCTGCCTATCATAGCGCCACTCCAATAAAAAGTAACAAAAGTGCCTAAAATTCCATAGTCGCTGACATTGGATAAGTCACTTCCCAATAAAGTACTGGCAATGTTTGTTAAAAACTGATTTTGTGTGATTACTGTCGTTAGTTGCATATCATAAAAGTAGTTGACTAAATAACTGCCTATAGAAACTTCGGCTCCTACATAAATAAAAATGCCTAACGCCCCAAACATCAAAGATTTTTTTCGTAAAAGCACCCCATAGCTCCCTTTAGGAGATGCGTTTAGCATTTTTGGAAGTCGAACAAATAAAAAGATAAAGGCCAATAGAAAAACAAAAGCCGCAATACTCATGAAGGGAGTTTGGACGGCAGCAGCTTCCGAAATCAAATATAGTTCTTTGGCTGATTGTGTCATTGCAGCAATTTCATCCTTAGATTTAACTTTTTCACTAAGAATAAAAGATGCCCCTAATATGGGAGCTATTGAAGTTCCTAATGAATTAAATGCTTGAGACAAATTAAGCCTACTTGCGGCGCCAGGTTCCGAACCAAGAACTGCCACATAGGGGTTAGCCGCTACTTGCAAAATGGTAATTCCTCCAGCAAGTACAAAATAGGCCAATAAAAAAATACTAAATTCTCGAAAAGAAGCAGCAGGATAAAAAAGAAAACAACCAACAGCCATTGTAATCAGCCCAAATACAATTCCTTTTTTGTACCCGATTCTAGAGAGTAAAAACCCAGCAGGGATGGAAAGAATAAAATAGGCCCCAAAAAATGCAAATTGAACAAGACCTGCCTGAAAATAAGTTAGCGTAAAAAGGTCTCGAATTCGAGGGATTAAACTATCTACTAAAACGGTGATGAAGCCCCATAAGAAAAATAATGAAGTTAGAAATATAAAAGCTATTCGATATGATTTTTGATTTTGTATCATCAGATTATTATGGTTGTTGAGTGATCTAATTTAAACTAAAAAAAGAAAATCAGACATTATGGTGTCGTGGTAAAAGGCGAAAAAACATCTCATTTTACGGCAAATTAATTGTTTTAATAGTCTAATTTAATTAAATTTATAACTGTTATCTTATGAGAAGATTTACAGTGAAATAACTATAAATTTATCCCAATAAATATAATAAAAAATCCTGAAAGGGATGTAGTAAATGGCGTGGATAATATGCTATTAAATTTAATATATTCTACTAAACATAATCTCAATTAATGTTAGTTGAAATTTGTGCAAATTCTTATCAATCGGCCCTGAATGCTCAACAAGCAGGAGCAGACAGAATAGAACTTTGTAGTGAACTCGCAGTTGGAGGAGTAACCCCATCGTATGGATTGATCAAAAAAGTGACCAGCCATTTGACTATCCCTACCCATGTCTTGATTCGTCCCAGAAGTGGAGATTTTTGTTATTCTCCAACTGAATTTGATATCATGAAACACGATATTGAACTTTGTAAGTATTTCAAGTGTAAAGGAATTGTTTCTGGAGTTTTACACCGAAATGGGACTTTAGACATGGAACGCACTAAAGAACTGGTAGCACTAGCCCGTCCCATGTCATTCACTTTCCACAGAGCTTTTGATTGGGTAAAAAATCCAATGGAAACAGCTAAATCTTTGGATAAGCTGAATGTTGAAAGGATACTGACATCAGGTCAAGAACTTAATGCGGTAAAAGGAATGGAGTTACTAAAAAAACTAAATCAAATTTATAAGGGCATTATTATCCCTGCCTCAGGCATAAATGTGAATAATATCGACGAGTTTAAAAATGGATCATTTCAAGAAATTCATTTATCCGCATCTGAATTTACCCTAACAGAAAATCATGTAAAGGTCCCATTAAATTCACAAAAACACTTTGATGAAACTAAACAAAGTTTTTCTAGTCAATCTCTTATTAAACAAATAATCTTAAACATTCATGCGTAATTTAGTCTTATTTACAACAACCATATTGGTGTTTTTTACAAGCTGCCAACCCACCAGCCAAATCCCTTTGATTTATGAAATAAACAAAAATTGGTCATTTAGTGCTGAGAACCAAAACAACTGGTATCCTGCAAAAGTTCCGGGTAATATCTATTCAGATTTAATTGATAATAAGCTTATTGAAGATCCCTTTATAGGGGAAAATGAGAAAAAGGTACAATGGGTATCGGATTCTACTTGGCTATACACAACTTCATTCAAAGCATCGCCTGAAATACTGAACAAAGAAAACATCACTCTTAATTTTGAAGGTTTAGATACTTACGCAAGCGTACTATTAAATGATCATCCTTTAATTTCCACAAATAACGCTTTTAGGACTTATAATATTCCAATAAAAAATTGGATTAAAGAGAAGAACACCTTAAAAATACGTTTTGATCCAACAAAGATCCATGAACAAAAAGCAAAACAACAACTTGACTATACACTCCCCGAAGGTAATCGTGTATTCACACGAAAAGCACAGTTTCAATATGGTTGGGATTGGGGGCCTGTTTTAAACACCTCTGGTATTTGGAAAAAGGTGTATTTAAAAGCTTGGGATCATACCAGTATTGATAATGTGTATTTAAAAAAGGAGCGCTATTCAGAAGATCAAGCGCGTTTCATCGCTGTTGTCACCCTAACAAGCCCCCCCACTAAAACAATTAAAATACAGGTAGAAACTGATCAAAAGGTATTTCATCTTGAAACTTCAAAAGGGAAATCTAAACATCAATTTGAAATCCCAGTTGTCATTGAGCACCCTACATTTTGGTGGCCTCATAACATGGGAAATCCACACCTTTACGATGTTAAAATTTCTTTATTTAATAATAACAAATTAATTGACAAAACTTCCTTAAAACATGGAATTCGAAATATATCGTTGATTACTGATAAGGATTCCATTGGACAGTCCTTTTATTTTAATGTCAATGGGGTTGCGGTGTATATGAAAGGGGCTAATTATATACCACAGCACAGCTTACAAAATAAGGTATTTAAAAAAGACTATGAAGAATTACTCGAAGATGTTGTGAATGCGAACATGAATATGTTACGTGTTTGGGGTGGGGGTATTTATGAGCATGATATTTTTTATGATTTGTGCGATGAAAAAGGAATTCTTGTTTGGCAGGATTTTATGTTTGCTTGTGCGATGTACCCAGGCGATAAGGCTTATTTAAACAATGTGCAAAAAGAAGCGGAAGATCAGCTCAAACGACTTCGTAACCACCCAAGCATAGTGTTATGGTGTGGTAATAATGAGAGCTCGGAGGGTTGGCATCGATGGGGCTGGCAAGAAGGCAAAACAGTATCACAAAAGGAAGAGATTTGGAAAAATTATCTACGTTTATTTGATAGTATTCTTCCTCAAACGGTAAAAAAACATACACAAATTCCATATTGGGAAAGCTCTCCAAAATACGGACGCGGAAATCCGAAATATCAATTTGAGGGAGATGCTCATGATTGGTGGGTATGGCACGATGGATATCCTTTTGAACATTTTGAGGAACATGTTCCCCGATTTATGAGCGAATTTGGCTTTCAATCATATCCGAGCCCTAATATGATCGCACACATCAATCCCTCAGGGGAAATAAAATTAAATACAAAATCTATTCAATCTCATCAGAAACATCATCGTGGTTTCCAACTTATTGATGAATACATGAAAAGAGATTTCCCCGTTCCGTCATCAGATGAGGAGTATATTTATGTGAGTCAACTTGTTCAAGCTCATGGAATGCGCAAAGGAATAGAAGCACACAGGAGAGCCAAACCCTACAACATGGGGACATTGTATTGGCAATTAAATGACTGTTGGCCTGGAATTTCTTGGTCCAGTATTGATCACTTTGGCAATTGGAAAGCCCTTCACTATCATGCCAAAAGAGCATTTGAAGATGTCCTGATTTCTTTTAAAAAAGAAGAAAACACCATTAAGGTATATATTGTTAATGATAAACTAACACCATTTGATAAAACCCTAACGTTGAAAATTATAGATTTTGAAGGGACCGTTTTGTGGAGTCAAAATAAGAAAATTAATGTTCCTGAAAATTCAAGTGTTGTGGTAAATACCGTTATGTTAAGTGATCTTGATTTAGGACTTAACTCCACTTTTTTAGATGTGCAGTTTGGGGAACATTCCGCTCATTATTATTTTGACCGACCAAAAAATTTAGTCCTTTCTTCAGGAAATATTAATTTTAATATTACAAAGCAAGAAAATCAATTTACGATTAAACTAACATCAGAGGTATTACAAAAAGATGTGTATTTGTTTACTGATGTGGAAGGTACATTTTCGGATAATTTCTTTGACATAAAACCCAATGAAACAATCACCGTGATCTTTTCAACTGTGGCCGATGAAATAGGACAAATACAATATAAGAGTCTTAATAAAATTAGCTCCAATTAGGTTCGTAAATGATCTACTATTAATAACAATAAAAAAGCCTGCGTGTGCAGGCTTTTTTGCATAACTAAATTATATGAAATTAGTATAACTAAAAACTGATTATTTAGCCCACCATAATTTGGTGGCCATATTATCGGGTCCCATAACAGATAAAGCGGCATTAACATTATCAGCATTATTACCGTAAACACTAGAACCGTATTGAAGTCGACCAGGGTACGCCCCGTTTAGCTCTCCTCCTAATCCAAATATATCGGTATCGGTAACATTTACATGAACAGATTTGGGATATCCTGTATCTCTAACTATTGCCCATGATTCATAGCCATTGGTATAATTTGCTAACCATCTTTGGGTGGCTATCATTTCAAGTTTTTCTTCATTAGAACCAGAAAGAGTTCCCATTGTTCCAGCTAAATAAGCACTAATATCAGCTTCGTCAACCTCCCACATTCTCATGGCATGTTCAATTCCTTTCTGATAATGCTCATTAGCGTTACCTGCCGCAAATCCTTTAACGATGGCTTCAGCAACCATTAAATGACTCTCACCAGCTGACATTACAATCCATGGAAAAATTGGTTTTCCTTCATTTTTTGGATTGACTACGATATCAGCAGGTTCAGAGAAAAGATTCGTATTGAAATATTTTTGAGGCTTATCACTCAGCCTTGTGGGTAGTCCAACATAGTTTTTGTTTTCAGGCATACTGATAGTCACATCACTAGTTGTTTCAGTTAATGTATATTCGGCTCCAGCATCATCAAGGGTACTCTTAAGAAAAGAGATATGCTTAGCGATCAAAGATACATTATCCCCTTCTGTTGGCTTTACGACTGTCACGGTTCCTCCCTTGCTTGGATTAGCATATTTGTGTAGTCTTGGGTCGTCGTTGTCTTGCAAAATATTAACAAGTTCAGTCCCCAAATGCCAATGTGCAATACCGTAAAATACATGCCAAACATCACCATAAACAGCACTTGACCAAGTACTTATTTCCAAATCTCTTTGAATCAAGGCGTCAGTGTCAGCAAGAACACCTGATGAGATGGCTTCAGCAGCAGCAGCAGATGAAAAATTTTCCCCTGGTGCCCCACTAGCTCTAAGTGCTAATCTAAGTTTTAAACTATTGGCCAGATTCTTCCATTTTTGCATATCACCATTAAAGAATAAATCATTATTGGTTAATAAATCCACACCATCACCTGTGGTTGTATTACTCCCAATAAGCGCCACAGCTGTATCTAAATCGGCGATAATTCCTGTATAAATATCAATTAACTCATCGTATTTCGGCAAAGTAATATCTGGATCAGAAGCTTCACTATAGGGAACCATTCCATGTGAATCAACGTAAAGTTGATAATATAAGCCTTTCATAATTAATGCTATTGCATAATATTGGTCATTTTCAAGCGAGCCACCTTCCTTAACAAAGTTGGTAAAAGCAGTTAGTGTAGTGTTATACTCGGCAAGCCAATTGTAAACAAACTCTTGGAACCAAAAATTAAATGCCCAACCGTTTTCTCCAGAAATAAAACTAGAACTATAGCCATGTGCAAAGTGCCCAGCAAATCTATCCGATTGCAAGATGGTTCCTCGCCAGAATGGTGTTCTATTAGGGGCAAATAGTCTTTGCTGTGTATCTGTTACAAAAAATTTAGCACTAACATCGGTCGATAGGAGTGCATCAGGTTTTTCATTTATTTCATCAAAATCATCTGTACACGAGATGACAAATGCCATTAGTAGGCTCGATAATATTAAAATTTTATTTTTCATTTTAGTGTTTTTTTTAAATTAAAAGTTTAAAGTCAAGTTCAAACCAATACTTCGTAAAGTAGGCATCGCATTCGAAGATAAACCTTGAGTACCTAGTGTTGTTCCCACCATTGACTCAGGATCAATATCCTCTGCACTTTTGGAAAAGAAGAATAAATTTCTTCCAATAAGTTGTAGTGTAGCACTTTGTACACCAATACTAGCCGTATTTGGTATTCTATATCCGATAGCCAATTCTCTAAGTCTAATGTTGTCTTGATCATAAACATAATTTTCAGCAATACCAGACATTGCCGTCCAATATTGTTGAGCGGTAATACCATTGGTATTGGCAGAATCTGTACCAGTGTTAATCGCATCAAGAGTTACGCCTGTATCTCGGAATTGTAGGCTTCTCTCAGAAACACCAGCGGCATCAAGTTCAGCAGATGTTTGTGAATAAATTTGGCCTCCAATTCGAGCATCAATTAAAAAACTCAAAGAAAAATCTTTGTAAGAAACCGTATTGGACCATCCTCCAATCCAATCAGGCTGAGCATTGCCTAAATGTTTTTCATTAGAAGTTGTTGCAATAGGAACTCCATCCGCATCAACTAATTTGTTCCCTTGTTCATCCGTTGCCCATGCAGTACCATATAAATCTCCAATACTTCCACCGGCGGTGGCTTTAATTGATAAATCTCCATTATTAGAGGTGTTGTATACAAATGAATCAAGACCCTCCGTTAACACCACAATTTCATTTTCATTTTTAGAGTAAAAAACAGCAGTGTTCCATGAGAAATCTACAGTATCAACAGGCGTTGCACTAAGAGCTATTTCAATTCCTTTATTTGTAACCTCCCCGATATTTTCTTTAAAGTAAGTATATCCTGTGGCCGCAGGGACAGGAACATTAAATATGAGGTCAGTGGTTGTCATGTCATAAACGGAAAGATCCACACTCAGTTTGTTGTTAAGCATACTTAATTCTAAACCAAACTCGGTTGAAGTAACGGTTTCAGGTTTTAAGTTTGGATTTAACTTAACCGTAGGCGCAGTAAGAGTTGTCAATCCTAAATACCCCTGACCTGGCACACTAAATGTTTGGTATAATTGGTAAGGGTCAGTATCGTTTCCAACTTCTGCTATACTACCTCTAACTTTAATAAGGTTAAAGAAATTCTGGCTCGGATCTATGAACCTATTTAATATGGCAGATAAACTAACCGAATTATAGAGATAAGATCTGTTTTCTTCACTTAAAGTGGAAGACCAGTCATTACGAGCAGATAGATCTAAGTATAAAAAATTATCATAAGCAGCACTCACCGAAGAGTAGAGAGAGTTAACTTTCTTAATAGCTTGAGGGGACTCTACTGGATCGCCGAGTACGCTAAGATTAGAAATAAAGAATTTAGTCGGTATTTTAAAGTTTTCCCCTCTTAGCAATAAACCTTCAGAAGATCTCCTTGACATATTCCCTCCAACATTGACAATGACATTTAATTTTTCGTTAAGGTCTTTATTAGCGGTAAGTAAAAACTCTGAGTTTAATTCGGTATATGTGACCTCACTTACTTCCATTCTTCCACCGGCATAAAAATGATGTCCTGGTTTTTCGATATTACTTTCCTTCACATTGGTTACATCAGCACCAACTCTGACAAATCCACTTAGCCAATCCGTAAATTCATAATTGAATTTTGAAAATCCTAAAAATCTATTTCTTCTTTCTCTATTTTCATCATTATAGAGCATCCAAAATGGGTTACCTGTATTACCTCTTCCATATGAAATCACACTAAAATCTTCGGGGGATGCAGGGTTATCTACTTGATATGCTCTTAAGTCATTCACCGCTACGTTTCGGGGCATTTTGTAAACATATCCTAATAAACCTTCACCACCAAGTCTGATCCGATTGGTTACCTCTTGTGTAAAATAAGTTGCTTTTGAGTCAACAGAAAATTTATCGGAGAGATTTGCTATCGCCCTTAAATTAAAATTATGGCTATTTAAGTCCGAATTCTCCAACACGGATTCCGTAGAGTTGTTTGTGTAAGAAAATCGTAGGGATCCTGAATCAAATCCTTTATCTAAAGATACCGAAGTAATGGTTTTCGTTGCCTGTTGAAAAAAGTCTTCAACATTATTTGGTTGAGCGGAATAAGCTCTGTTTTCGCCAGTATAGTATAGTTTTTGGGAGCCGTCCAATCGAGAACCCCACGACACTATTCCCCAGTCATTGTCTAAATCGGTAAAAGCTCCACCCTGCGTTCCTTGACCGTATTGGTTTTGTAAATCCGGTAAAAATAAGGGGGTATCAAAAGTTATATTTGAATTAATGGTAACTCCTAATCGATCATTTTTTGTACCCTTTTTAGTTGTAACCAAAATTACTCCATTACCAGCTCTTGACCCATACAAAGCAGAGGCGTTAGGCCCTTTTAATACGGAAATACTTTCAACATCATTAGGATTGATATCAGATATCCCTCCACCAACAACTTTACTGTTGAAAACGCCTCCTCCATCATCATTACTTCCTGAATTGATTCCATCCGCATTGATTGGAACACCATCAACAACAATCAAGGCTTGTGTATTACCACTTAGGGAATTATTTCCACGTATGGTTATTCTTGACGCTGAGCCAATACCACCAGACTGAGAAATTTGTAATCCAGCCACTTTTCCGACGAGGGAATTAGCAAGGTTATTATCCTTAATCGTATTAACGTTATCGCCAGCTACTTCAGTAACGGCATAACCCAAAGATTTTTTCTCTCTTGTGATTCCCAAAGCAGTAACCACTACTTCATCAAGTAATTGATCTTGTTCTAATATAAAAAAAATCTGTGTTGAGCTACCGACAGCCATTTCTTGAGTAGCGAACCCGACATAAGAAACGATCAGAACGTCGTTTTCTTTGGCCTCAATTGAAAAATTGCCGTCAAAATCTGTAGTTGTACCTGAGTTAGAGCCTTTAACTACAATCGTTGCTCCAGGCAATGGACCATCCATGGACGAAACAGTCCCTGTGAGTTTTTGTTGGGCAAATAAATTGTATCCTGTCAACAAAAAAATACAAAAAATAAATTGTTTAGTAAATAATTTTTTTATCATCTTATTAGATTTTGGTTATGATTCAAAAGTAATTCCTAATGGATTATGGTACTAATAAATAGATACTGCAATTTGACTGCAAAAGATAAAAAGTTGATAAAAAAAAGAGGGGTTTTATCAGATACTGAAAATAAAAGAGTTTAAATCTTGATTTTTATGCAGTTTTAATTTCTTTGCTAATCTATACCTCTGGCTTTGTACAGTTCGTAACGAAATTCCCGAAATTTGAGCTATTTCATTATTACTTTTATTCATTTTGATGTAGGCAATCAATCTAAAATCAATTTTAGAAAGTGTAAATTGTTGGTTCAGTTTTTTATAAAAGTCAGGAAAAACTTCGACAAATTTTTTGTCAAATTCTTGATAGGTACTTTCCGAATTGATCAGGGTAGAAATTTCCTTTTTTAATCGATTAATGGAGGGAGTGCTAGCGTTCTGATTTTCTAATTTATTTTTAAACTTTTGCAAATATTCATTTCTCTGAAGAATAAAATTTGTTTTGCTAAAAAGTTCCCGTTTTTTCGCACTAAGTTCTTCCTCTATTTTATTTTTTTCTAATTCGAGCCTTGAACTTCTTTCTTTTTGAAGATTAAAGTTAATCCTTAATAGGAACAGCAATAAAATTAAAATTAAAAGGGAAGCAACGAACAAAAAAATGGTCAAGTTAAACTTGAATTGATTTCGATTGAGTTCCCTTTGTTTTTCCGCCAAGAGAATAATGTTTTCAAGATTATCTAATTTATTATAGGGATATGTGTATTGAGTTGTAAAGAGAAGTAATGAGTCTTTAGAACGAATTAAATCGTCTTTTTTATTCAAGTTCTTATAAACTGTAGAAAGCACCTTGTAATTATTTATTCTTTGTTCATTGTTAAGAAACGAAGAGCCAATATTTGCTAGGATTAGGCGTTCAGCCTTTTGATTCTCCCCCAAGCCTATGTAACATTCTGCAATAGAAATATTAATAGTGGGTATTTCGTATGAAAAATCAAAAGCTAGTTCTTTAACTTTAGTAAATAACTCTAAGGCTACACCAAATTCATTTTTATCTTTTTTGTAAGATGCATAATTCGAAACAGCAATTGAATAGTACAACTGAACTTCAGAATCCGAAGAGAACCCTGTATGTTGGGATTCTGTACGATATACATTTTCAATTAAATCTAAATACTGTAAGGCTTTTTCTTCGTCATTTAATTGTAGGTAAAGGTTTAAAAATTGGGTATATGAGAAGATAATATCGGATTTTTTATCTATGGATTTTCTTCGGTCTAATATCTTATTATAATACAGGAATGCTTTATCAAACTCACCACGTTTGATACTTATCATTGCTAAATTTCCTTCTGCCGTATTTAAACCGAATAATTTGTCTTCATAATATAAATCTTCAAAGAGTTCAAAATTTTTGATCGCCTCTACGTAATACGCATTTGCTTTGTCGAGTTCATCATTATTATAAAACACATTACCTAAGGTGATTAAAATCCATGGGGGTTTAATGATATTTTTGTACAATCTTTCACGGTCAGGTAAAGATTCATACACATTTAGCGCCTGAAATAAAAATTCAAATGAATCTTTGTAAAGTTTGAGGTAAAAAAGTGTTTGTCCAATAAGATAATTGGTATCATACAGCGCCCAAGTAAGGTTGTTAAACTCTGACTCTGCAATAGCTTTAAATCCAAATTCTAAAGCTTTTTGAGGATCTTGAACTGTATACTTCCTAATAGAGTCATTTAACGATTTAACTTTTTGGGCGTTAGTATTTAAAAAAAAAAGAAAAAAAAAGAAAGTCAACCTGATCCTCATAAAAATGAATGTAGTGAAAAAAAATTAGTTGAAAGAAAAAACATAAAATGAAACTGAAAAGTGTTGATAAAAAAATTATAACCAATATACTGCAAATAAATGCAAAAAAAAATAACTGGCACAAAATTGCATTCATTTTTTTAACACGATATTCATGCTTAAAAGCGTCAACTTAGGCGACTGAATCTATAAAATATTTATTTTAAGACTTTTAAAAGGTTCTAAACGTATGTCATGTGGACTTAACTCTGTAATCAACGTATCAATATTATTTATATTCACACATTTATATTTTTGTTGAGAATTAAACTTTTTGGATATGCAAAGAAGAATAGGCTTTTTGGAAGATTTTACAATAGCGCGTTTAATTTGAACTACCTCCCAATCAAATTCACTGAGCCCATGAGAAGGATCAATATAACCTGTGCTTATAAAGCTGTAATCAAAACGAATTTGAGCCAACTCATTTATAGCTCCTATACTTACACTCATATGCGAATCCTTTGAAATCTTCCCCCCTATGAAAATCAAATCGACATTGGGTTTACTAACCAGTTCTGTAGCTATTGGTAAACTCAACGTAAAACAGGTTATTTTTTTATTCAAAGGGATAACTCGGGCAAGTTCCATACAGGTTGTCCCTCCATCAATAAAAATAACAGCACCTTCATGAACAAATGGTAAAGCTTTGTGTGCAATAATTCTTTTTTCCTCAACATCAAACACATCACTGGTTATGTTATTAGAAACAAATCCTAGGGAAATAGCACCTCCATGTACTTTTTTGATAAGTTGTTTTTGATCTAAATCTTTAACATCTCTTCGGACAGTGTCAACAGATATCTTGAGTTGATCCGCAATATCGGTTAACAGTATTCTGTTTCTTAGAGAAACCTCATCAAGTATTTTTTGATGCCTCTCTTCTTTAAGCATGGTACATTAATTTTTAACAAAATAACAAATTAATTATACATATTTATTTTTTCCAGAAAATAAATTTGTAAAACAGCAGCTAAGTGCATAAATTTGCATTATATTGCAAAAAATGATAAAAACTAATGAATGTTTTAACCAAAAAAGTGATCCCTCTACGATCAAAAAAACACACAAAGCATAATCAAATACCTATTAAAATTTACCAAGATGCTGAAGTAGCCAGCAAAACTGTTGCAGATGAAATTATAAAACAAATTCATTTAACATCCAAAACAAATAAGCCTTTTGTACTAGGGTTAGCCACCGGCTCAACCCCAATAAAGGTATATCAAAATTTGATAAAAGCCTACAAAATAGGACAAGTAAGTTTTAAAAATGTGCATACCTTTAATTTAGATGAGTACTACCCTATGCCATCGAATTCTATTCACTCATATGTGGAATTTATGAACAAAAATTTATTTAATCATATTGATATTCCAAAAGAGCATATTCATATTCCTGACGGCACAATAGCCAAAGAAGACATTGAAGAGTTTTGTCATAATTATGAGTTAAACATCGAAAAGTTAGGCGGAATTGACATACAATTATTAGGAGTAGGAAGAACTGGACATATTGGGTTCAACGAACCAGGGTCATTCGCTAATACTGACACCCGCCTTGTTTGGTTAGACGCTGTAACACGAAAAGATGCCGCCAGTAGTTTTTTTAGTGAACGCTTTGTTCCAAAGCAAGCCATCACTATGGGTATACGAACCATAATGAAATCAAAACAAATTTTTCTACTTGCATGGGGAGAGGGAAAAGCAAATATTATCTCATCTACGATTGAGGGAAATGTGACGGATCAAATACCTGCAACATATTTACAAAATCATGAGAATTGTATCTTTATATTAGATCAATCTAGTGCTTCTGAACTCACCATTGAAAAAACTCCTTGGCTGACAGGACCATGTGATTGGGACAAAAAATTAACTAAAAAAGCGGTAATTTGGGTTGCCAACGAATGTAACAAAGGAATATTAAAACTTTCAGAAGAAGATTATTTAAAAAATCACTTACAATCCCTATTACTAACAAATGTTTTTGATGTGTGTGGTATTAACGAAAAGATAAACCATTCATTGAATCAATCCTTCGAACGTTGGGATATGATGAAAAATGAACTCAACCAAAATGAATCTCTTAATACCATCAAACCTACTCAAAATGTACTTGTTTTTAGCCCTCACCCAGATGATGATGTAATCTCTATGGGTGGAACACTCATAAAGATGGTAGAGATAGGATTTGAGGTACATGTTGCTTATCAAACCTCAGGGAATATCGCGGTATTTGATGATGAAGTTATACGTTTTTTACAGTTTTGTTTAGAGGTAAATCCGAATGATAAAACATTGATAAAAAAATATAAGGAGATTTACCGCTCTCTTAAAAACAAAAAATTGGGTGAAATTGACTCTGCACTTGTACAAGATTTTAAGGGGAATATCCGTAAAGGGGAGGCTTTAGCAGCTTGCAGGGTGTGTGGAGTAAAAGAAGACAACGCTCATTTTATGCATCTTCCATTTTATGAAACCGGAGTAGTAGAGAAAAAACCGCATTCAGCTACTGATGTTCAATTAACCGTTGAATTGCTCAATAAATTAAAACCTAGAAAGATATTTGCTGCTGGAGATCTTTCTGATCCTCATGGAACCCATCGTGTATGCTTGCAAATTATTTTTGATGCGCTAGACAGTCTCATTAAGGATAACGTTAAATGGATAAAGAATACTGAAATTTGGCTCTATAGAGGGGCATGGCAAGAGTGGGGTGTTGATGAAATAGAAATGGCTGTTCCTCTAAACCCAAAAAAAGTTCTTCAAAAAAGAGAGGCTATTTTTAAGCACCAATCACAGAAAGATAGAGCAATGTTTCCAGGGCCTGATTCACGAGAGTTCTGGCAAAGGGCAGAACAAAGAAATCAAGAAACTGCAAATCATTATAACTTATTGGGGCTTCCTGAACATGAAGCTGTAGAGGGCTTTGTTCGTTACTATCCATCCATGTAAAAATGTTTTTATATATTGGCGTTGTTAACATTTAACGTGATAACGTTTCCCTTCAATCTTATCAAAACATAATTTACATTATTAGGTAAAATAGATTTTTCATTGAACCTTTCACATAAAGTATGATAAAACTTTGTATGTTTTCTTTCCACCTCAAGTACATCTTGTTCTATTTATTGTTACCCGTCATTTTCTGGTCTAGTTTTGCACATAACGAACAACCCGATATAGTCTTAGACTACACCATCGTAGCATTTGATATTGAAAATGATGAAATGCAAGTCATTTTTGAATTGACAAATGCAACAAATCATCATTTTTCTGCTCATGAATGGTCTCTACACTGGAATCAAATTATAGGAAAAATAAAACCGCAAAGTTTACCCAATGGTATCGACTTTGAATGGGTAAATGGAAACTCCTATTTTGTTTTGAAATTCGGAAGCGAATGGAATTTAAAGGCAGGCGAAAAAATTAAATTTCAAGTTACCAAGCAAGGAATAATGAGTCGTTTAGCTTTAGGTCCAACTGGTGTTTTTATTGTACAAAATGAAACTCCTTATGATATTACCACCAATGTGCACTGGAAAAATGCAAGAGGAGTTGAATATTTAAACTTACCAACTGCCGGGAGTCGTTTTCATAAGTTTGAACACATAAGTCGTCTTTCAAAAGAGTCTTTAAAGTGGGTACTCCCAACCCCAGCTAAATTTACCGCCTCCACAGACTATCGAAAGAAAGAAAAAGATTGGAGAATATTTCTACACGAAACATTATTAGATAAAAAAGAAATAATAACATCCCTCGTTAAATCATCTGGTCGTACTATATCCTGGGTCGCTGAGATTGAAGACGCTAATGTAATCATTAAAACTCATTCAATACTTCCTGAAGAAGGGTATCGTATTAAAATTGAGGAAAATAACATTAATCTCTATGTGAGTTCACATGGTGGTTTGGTTTATGCACTTCATTCATTACTTCAGGTTGATACGATTTCAGATTTGGAAAAAACAGGTTGGCCATTGGTGGAAGTTCAAGACTCCCCACGTTTTTTGTACCGAGGTTTTTTATTAGATATTGCTCGAAATTTTTATGGGTCATCCAAAATAAAGCAAATCATTGATTTGATGTCCATGTTTAAACTTAACCACTTGGATTTAAAACTATCGGACGATGAAGGGTGGCGATTACAAATTCCTGATCTACCTGAACTTACTGAAATAGGTGCTACAAGAGGATACACTACCAATGAGGAAGATCGTCTAATCCCGATGTATGGGTCTGGAGCAACAGGAAAAGAAAATGGCAATGGATTTTTGACTTCAAATGAATTTATTGAACTCATTCGTTATGCCCATTTGCGAAATATTACTATTATTCCTCAAATTAGTTTTCCATCGCATGCACGCGCAGCCATAAAATCTATGGAATCTAGACGAATTAAATTCGAAAAAGAAGGAAATTATAAGGCAGCTCAAATGTATAATCTTTCCGATCCCAATGATAAAAGCACTTATCTTTCAGCACAACTTTATAATGACAATACGATAAACATATGCTTGGAAAGCTCATATTCTTTTTTTGAAAAAGTGGTGGATGAGGTTGCTCAAATGTACCGCACTGCAAATGTTCCTCTTAAGCAATTTAGTATTGGAGCTGATGAACTCCCTTACGGAGTTTGGCAAGAATCACCCCGCTGTGATGAAAAAATGAGTGAGAATAAAACTACGAACTCCTTGAGCAAACTATATAATACAAGTATTTTCAGATTAAAAAACATTATCGAGAAACACGGGGCCGTGATGTCAGGATGGGAAGATTTTTTGTTGGAACATTCAAAAAATAGTCAAAGTGAAACAACAATAAAAGCAGAAAGATTTAATTACGAGGTAATTCCTTATGTATGGAATAATACTTGGGGGGGTGGAAGAGAAGATATGATTTATAAGTTTGCCAATTTGGGTTATAAAACAGTCATGAGTAATTCTTCTGCTTTTTATTTTGATATGGCCAATGATGCTGATATGAGTGCACACGGATTACACTGGTCTGGTTATGTTGACTATTTTGATGCTTGGGCCATCGATCCAGAAGATATTTTTGCCAACAAAGTATTAAATGAAAAACATAATATTTCTGCCCAATATATCGAACAAACTGTAAAGCTCCATCCACAAAAAAGAAATAATTTATTAGGAATTCAAAGCCAACTTTGGGGTGAAACTGTACGAAATGAAAACATTTTAGATGCGATGTTGTTACCTAACTTAATTGTTTTTGCGGAAAGAGCATGGGCAAGTCGTCCAGACTGGATTTCATTTGAAACGGACTTACAAAAAAGTAAAATGTTCGAAGATTGGAATTTATTTCTAAATGTTTTAAGTCAACGAACACTCCCTTTATTATCCGAAAAATTCCCCACCATCAATTATGATTTACCAAAACCAGGGGGAATCATTAAAAATAACACCCTAGTAGTTCGAAGTCTTTTCCCTGGACTAGATGTTCGCTACACATTGGATGGATCGATTCCAAATAGCTCTGCTAAAATATACAAACAGCCTGTACCTGTCTCACATAGGGACAACGTGGTGTTGCGCACATTTGACTCTGCTAAAAGAGGAGGGAATTTCACTACTGTAAAACGAGAATAAACTTATTAATTAATGGCTAACATTTTAATACTAATCAATAATAGATTGGTAAATAAGTGCTTTAAGTTTTTGATGATCATCCAGTGTAATTGGGTCTACTTGAGTAAAATACACTACTAAAAGTTTTTCAGCGGGGTTTACCCAATAATTTGAGTGATATGCACCACCCCAGCCGTATTCTCCTTCACTTCCAAGCACTCCTCTATCTCCGAGATCAGTAGTGACAGAAAACCCAAGACCAAATCCTGTTCCCCAATCCCAAGGAAATTTGACTCCTGGTAAGTAGTCACCACCCAAGTGATTAGCCGTCATAAGTTCAACTGATTTTCTAGAAAGAATCCTTTTATTGTTATAAACCCCATCATTGAGGAGCATTTGAAGAAAAATAGCATAATCCAAAGAGGTACTCAAAAGACCAGCACCACCCGAAAAACTTGTACGAGGCCCCTCCAAATAGTGGCCTTGGGTAGCTTCATTTCCTGTCTTTGGCGCACGAACTAAATTTCCATTTACTTGATTGTATACAACGCTAAGTCGTAAAGATTTTGATTTTGGTAAATAAAAATGTGTATCCTTCATCTCTAAAGGATCAAGTATTTTATTTTGCAAGAACATTTCAAGAGATTGTCCTGAGACTACTTCAATTAAAGCTCCTAGAATATCTGTGCTATAACCATATACAAAACGCTCCCCTGGATGCGCATCCATAGGGAGTTTAGCCATCGTTGTAATACTTTCTAAAATAGGTTCATTTTTGTGGGCAAAATACCACCCCTGCAAATCAGCTTTTTCCCACTCTTTGGCGGCAACACCAAAACCATATCCTATTCCGGCCGTATGGGTAAGTAAATCTCTTACTTTTATTTCCCTTTTAGCGGTAATTACATCATACCCCCCTTCGTCGTTTGACACCGCCACATTGGTCATTTTGAACGCAGGTATGTATTTTGATAGAGGGTCAGAAATGAGAAGTTTTCCTTCTTCCTGAAGCATCATAATTCCTACGCTCACCAGAGCTTTGGTTTGGGAAGCAATTCTGAATATTTTATCTTGAGTCATGGAAATATTATTTTCCATATCACTCATGCCAAAGGCTTTGTGATAAACTATTTTTCCGTTTCGAGCAGCTAAAATCACAACTCCAGGTAATTTCTGACTATCCGTGTAATCATCAAATACATTGGTGAGACGAGAAAGTCTTTCGGAAGACATTCCATTATTTTCGGGAGTGTCGTATGTTAATTGCTGCCCAAAAGAAAAAAAAGAGATTACAAAAAAGAAAAATATGACATTTAATCGCATAAAACTGAAATTAACATTAAGAATTTAAATAAATATACTATATTTATTCATAAGTAAAAAACCTGTTCTGAATCATCTTCTTTGTTAGACTTAAAGCAAGTATCTAGCTGTAAGCACCCTAGGAGTTATCAACTGTATTATTAAAAATGAAAAGAAGAACATTTATTACCAACAATATAAAATCAGCAGCTGGATTGGTTTTCCTTCCTATAAATAGTTTATTGCTATCCAGTTTTAAGCTCCATAAAAAATTTACTTCAAAAAGACCCCTAGAAAAAAACAGAACCTATACCAGTACTGCTGTTGAAGAAAAAATGGAAGAGGTAAAAAGAAAAATTTCTGACCCTGAAGTAGCTTGGATGTTTTCTAATTGCTACCCAAATACCTTAGATACTACAGTAAATTTTGAAATCAAAGAGGGCAAACCAGATACTTTTATAGTTACAGGAGATATTGATGCTATGTGGCTTAGAGACTCAACAGCTCAAGTTTGGCCTTATATACCATTAATTAATAAAGATAAAAAAATTAAAACTTTAATTCTTGGACTTATTAATAGGCAAACTCAATGTGTATTAATAGATCCATATGCGAATGCATTTTATAAGGATTTAAATCGGAAATCTAAATGGTCCAGTGATGTCCCAAATCCCAAGCCTGGGGTACATGAACGAAAATGGGAAGTGGATTCGTTATGTTATGTCATCAGGCTTTCATATCATTATTACAAGCACTCTGGAGATCATTCTTTTGTTGACGACCATTGGGATAAGGCTATGCGACTTATTGTTAATACCTTCCGAATTGAGCAACGAAAAGATGGTAACTCTCCATATAGATTTGCTCGAGAAGGGTGGTCAATGATAGATGCACCTGTTTTTAATGGAACTGGAAGACCTTTCAAACCTACTGGAATGATCTGCTCGATGTTTCGTCCTTCCGATGACGCAACCCTGTATCCATTTTTGGTTCCTTCAAATATTTTTGCTGAAATATCGCTACATCAACTCGCTGAAATGTATAGGGTTATCGTTGGAGATCATGATTTTGCTAATGAATGTCATGACTTTGCCAAAGAAATTCAAGAGGGCATAACAAAACACGCCCTTAAAAAACACAAAAATTTCGGAAAAATATACGCTTACGAAGTTGATGGGTATGGTAATGCTTTATTTATGGACGATGCTAATGTACCCTCACTAGTCTCGCTTTCATATTTAGGGGTACATAAAGAAACAGACAAAATCTATAGAAACACAAGGGCATTTGTAATCAGTGATTCAAATCCATATTTCCTAAGAGGTAAATATGCAGAAGGGCAAGCAAGTCCTCATACAGAAAAAGAAAAAATATGGCCTATGGGAATTATTTTGAGAGGAATTACTTCATCAAATGATGATGAAATTTTTCATTGTATTAAAATGCTAAAAAATACACATGCAGGTACTGGCTTTATGCATGAAGCATTTCATAAAGATGATCCTACGAACTATAACAGGTCATGGTTTGCTTGGGCAAACACACTTTTTGGAGAGTTTATTATCAAAGTTTACCATGAAAAACCTCACCTTTTGGAAAAAAACTTTTAATGTATCTCTTCATAATTACCCTTCATATAAACTAATAATAATCAATATCGATTGCGACTAGTTTTACAGATAAAACCCATTAGAGCAGTGATAGTATGATGCTTTTCAAGCCATTATCGTTCGTATTAATTCTGATATTCATTTATTGTAATGAGGAGTTCACAGGTCCTTACTTTCGCAATTCATGGGTTAATTCTATGGATAATTGGGTAAGTTGCTGATAATAGGGAGTACAGGCCATTAAGATAGGTTGTAATTTATTTGGCAAAGGATCGCGATACTCTTTTGGTTTTTTAAACCCCGATGAATTATGAATATTTTTGTACCAATATTTAGCCCAAACACCGTCTTCAGGCCTACCCCCTCTTTTCCATTTTAGCATATTTTCATCAAATGGAATGTGCAACAGTTCACACAGCTGATTTAATATGTTTTTTGGGTTTTCAAGAAGCTTTTTAGCATCAATCACAATAGGATTTAAATTAATTTTATTTAGATAAGTGATCAATTCGATATGATCCGAATACCCTAAATCTTTCATTGAAGGGTTCTCAATTTCTTTAGCAAACGAAGGGAGCATGTCGCGAGGATCACGTGTAAGGATAATGTGCATGCAACTTTTCATAAACGAACGGTCGAGATCCAAAAGATGATGGGTCATCTGCTTAAAAAAAACTATCGGTTTATCGTATATTCCCATCATGAATTCAATGACTTTCTTACCATCATTTTCCATAGAGTTTAATACCTCCTCAGCCCCTGGATGATATTCCTTCGCTGTTGTTTGACTTAGATAATGTGCATACAAAGGCTCATCAACCACTAAAGTATCTTCACGTTGTGCAAATGCATACATAAAAGCAGTTGAAATATTACGAGGTCCCGACCAAAGACATATCCGTTTGATATTATCTTTCTTCATTTTGTTTTTTTTTTCGGATTTGCTCCTTGATTAAATTATCATAATATGCACTTAGCCTTCTTGTTTGCGGGCCTGGACTTCCACTTCCAATATCTTTTCCGTCTATTTTAATGACTGGAGTCAAGCCTCCAAAAGTTCCTGTAACAAAAGCCTCCTCAGCCCCATAAACGTCATACAATGAAAAGTTTTTTTGTTTACACACCATCGCATTTTGTTGACAAACTAATATTACATTAGCTCTTGTGATCCCATTCATGCAATATTCACCTGTTGAAGTCCAGACTTCACCATTTGTTATCATAAAAAAATTAGTGGCGTTACACGTGGATACAAAGCCTTTAACATCCAACATCAAAGCCTCATCAGCACCCGCCTCAATCGCTTGCATAAGAGCTTGAACTTCATGTAGTTTACTATGGCAATTTAGGCGAGGATCTAAATAATCGGGGGATCCTCTTCTGAAAGTACTCGTAAATAATGTGATGCCTTTTTCTTTTGTGTCAATGGATGCCTTTTTATGTTCTGCAATAATGACAAGATTAGGGCCCGAAATAGTGAATCTCGGATCTTGGGAAGGTGTTTTTTTTATCCCTCGAGTAACCATCACCCTAATGTGAACATCATCGTACATATCATTAGCTTGAATCGTTTGCCATATATGTTTTATTAATTTTTGACGACTAAAGGGCAGCTTTATTCCAATTACTGCAGCGGCATTCCACAAGCGATCAAGGTGTAGGTCTTCAAAAATCAGTACACCGTGATGTAATCGCAACCCTTCCCATACTCCATCACCCACTAGGTAACCACTGTCAAACACCGAAATTTTAGCTTCATTTCGCAATACCAAATCTCCATTAATAAAGATTTTGACGTCGTCATTTCTAGGGTCTTCTTTAGAATGATGTGTCCCTGGTATCATAGTAGTATTACTTTAAATTGAACTTAACAATTGAAAAATTAGTTACTTTTTGGTCTTACAACGTAGACCAAAAAATTTTCTAAATATAACCTAAACCTATTAAACTTGTATGGTCCTTTTTTTTCGTTTAAAGCTGCAAAATAAAAAATGTTGTAGGGTGTCGAAAGGGGTGAGATGCTCTTCTTCGATACATGAAATACGATCAAATTCTTGTACAAACACTTTTGATAAGCTTTCCTTGTTGTATTGTCTAATTTCCAATCCGCTGCACTTTGTAGGACCTTGTTCTGAAAAAGTACCAACAATCAAAAAACTACTCACTACTTTATTAACAATGTTCCAATACTTTTCAATGTGCTCATTAGTGGTAAGGAAATGAAACGCCGCTCTGTCATGCCAAATATCATACGTGGATTGTGGCTGAAGTGAAGTGATATCACTGACAATCCAAGTAACTTTTGATGCTTGGTCTCCCAATCGGTTCTGGGCTTTTTCAAGTGCTTTTGCAGAAATATCAAGAACCGTAATATTTTCATATCCCTCAAGGAGCAAATAGTCAACAAGTGTACTATCGCCTCCACCAACATCAATGATTTTTGCAGTTTTTGGTAAACCAAAAGATCGGATTATTTCAAGAGCGATTTTTGGTTTTTCTTGTGTCCAACTTACTTGATTGGGCGTTTTTGTTTGGTAAACTTGTTCCCAATGTGTTTTTCTGTTTGGTTCCATTATTTTATTGTTAGTGGAAAATATATTAAAGTTTACACGCTCTTTTTTTGCCATTCAGATTTTAACATCGAGTACACATCAACATGAATTTTATTTTGGTTTTTGATTTCGTATTCACGCATTGTACCTTCAAAAGTAAAATCATTTTTTTTTTAAAGCATTAACACATCGAATATTTTTGCTTTCTACGTACGCAACGACTCGGTTGAGATGAAGCTTTGAAAAACCGAACTCAAAAACCTTGGGCATTATTTCTTTTAAAATTCCCATGCCCCAGTACGCTTTGAGCAACCAAAACCCTATTTCTGCTTTTTTATGTTTTTTAATTAGGTCACTAAAGCCCACTGCCCCGCAAAATTCATCGTTCTGCTTTTTGTTTATGCTCCACCAAACTCCTGTCTTACTTTTGCTCAGATTTTCATACCATTTCATCTGTTCTTTAGTGTCCTCAAGAGTTGAATAGTGGACACCATAATACCGGGTTATTTCGGGATTTGATAGCCCTTTATAAATATTTTTGATTTCTGAAAAATCTATTTTTTTTAAATAATAATGCCTCGTGTTCATGTTAACAGGATGAAACAATAAATTTAAAATACGTTGGTTCAACTTGTTTTCTTATTTTTTTTTCGCCTTTTCAAAAAGAAAATTCCCAATCCTCCAATAATCCAAAGGGGCCAAATTTTGATGGTAAATAATAATGCATCAATAAATCCGAACCATCCTTTTGATAAAGATTGTTTGAATTTTTCAGCAAACTTATCTCGCTGAACCGGATCGTATTGAAAATCTTTCTTTTCGGTAATCGTCAAGTCTAGGGTACTATAATCCACCAAATCACCCAAATATTTTAATCGTCCAAGGGTACTCTCAATTTCTTCTTGCAATCCACGTATTTTTTCTTCTATTTGTAGTATTTCTTTGATGGTTTGGGCACGTTTTAGCAATTCCGTATATCGTTTTAAATACGCCTTTTTGCTTTCCAAACGAGTTTCCAAATCGATAAATTGATCTGTCACATCTCGTGCGTCAATTGTTTTGTGTTGTATCTCTCCATCTCCGGATTCAAGATCTTTTAAAAAAGATTCAAAACGGGCAGATGGAATTCTAATTTTCAAGACATAAGAGGATTCCCAATCCGAATTATTAAAGCTTTCGTTCGAATAGTACCCGCTGAATTTTTTTAACAAAGTATCGATTCGGGTTTTGGCTATTTCTATTTCATTGACTTGAATCCCTAATCGTCCATCTTTGATGATTCTCTTTTTGACCACTTCTTGCTGTTCGACAGGAACCAGAGAAGAATTGCTTGTTTTTTGAAGGGATATTGGAGTGGATGTAATTTGTCTTTGGCTTTCAGCATCAAAAGCATATCCGCTATTATCGTTGTGTTGTTCCTGACATGAAATAATCAATGCAAAGACTAGTAAGAAAAGAGGTTTTTTCATTTTGTCGATATCAATGAGTTAAAATAATGATCCTTTAAGCGAGTTTTTATATTTAAAATTCTTTGATTGATGTTTTTATCAAACATGAATTGCTAAGTTAACAAAAGAAATGAATGATCGCTGGAGTGTTGCTTTTCAGCCTTTTCATTTTAACATTGCATAAAGATCATATAAATTTAGTTTTTGTAACTAATTCTCTAAGAAAAGATGTTTTTATTGATTGATGTGGTGTGTTTTATGTAATTTTCAAAAAAAATCACAATTATGAATCGTCATTTTAAATTTTGTACTTGGCTGTTTTTGAGTTTACAAACGGTTCTTTTTTCTCAATCCATAGAAAAAAAAGGGTGGGTAGTTTCTGATCATTATCTAGCATCAGAAGTGGGCATACGTATTTTAAAAAAAGGGGGGAATGCTATTGATGCAAGTATTGCTACTGCTTTTGCTTTGGCTGTCACTCATCCACAGGCCGGGAATATTGGTGGAGGCGGTTTTATGGTGATACGAACACATGATGGTTTGGTGAATACCATAGATTTTAGAGAAAAAGCTCCCTTAGCTGCATCTCACAACATGTTTTTGAACAAAGACGGAACGTTAACCCAAGGGGCCAATCACAATGGATTACAAACAGTAGGGGTTCCAGGAACTGTTGCAGGTCTTTATTTGGCACATCAGAAATACGGTTCTTTGTCGTGGTCGGAACTTGTGCGACCTTCCATTAAGCTAGCCAAAGATGGGTTTCCTATTACAAAAGCACTTTTTGATTGGGCAAAAAAAATGGAAGAATGGCCAGAAACTAAGTCTTTTGTAAAAACATTTTTTAGAGATTCAAATGGAACTATTTTATCTGTAGGTTCAATATGGAAACAAGAAGCATTGGCGCAAACACTAACCCATATTAGAGATAAAGGGCAGGAAGGATTTTATGAAGGAATGGTGGCACAAGAAATTGAAACTTACATGAAAAATAATGGAGGTATGATCACAAAAGAAGACCTCAAAAAATACAAAGCGATTGAACGTTTACCGCTAAAGGGAACTTTTAAAGGATTTGACATTTATACGATGCCGCCACCGAGTTCCGGAGGTGTTGCATTGATTCAAATGATGAATATGATTGAACAGGCAAACTTAAATGTGAATAAGGTCGATAGTCCTCAAACTATACATTTACTTACAGAAATCATGAGGAGGGCTTTTGCAGATCGTGCCGAACACCTTGGAGATCCTGATTTTAATGAAAATATGCCCATCGATAAACTCATTTCTAAAGATTTTGCCCAAATACGAATGAGTAATCTTGACCTAAAAAAAGCATCCATGAGTAGTCCTTCTAAATATGGTCAATTATATGATGGAGATAATACTACACATTTTTCAGTGCTTGATAAGGAAGGAAATGCGGTATCCTTAACCTACACACTTGAACAGTCTTTTGGTTCGGGGATGGGATCGCCAAAGCTTGGATTTATTTTCAATAATGAAATGGGCGATTTTAATCCTAAGCCAGGGGAAACCAATGAAAAAGGTCAAATAGGAACTCCTGCTAATATCATCGCCCCCGAAAAAAGAATGCTTTCCAGTATGACACCGGTCATTGTTGTAAAAGACGACCTCCCCTATTTAATCATTGGAAGTCCCGGAGGACGTACCATCATCAATACGGTTTTTCAAACGATCGTTAATGTCTTGGAATATCAAATGAGCATTAAAGAGGCTATTGAAGCTATCAAAATTCATCACCAATGGTTGCCCAATACGCTCATATTTGAAGAAGGACGTTTATCAAAAAAAACTCAAAAGAAATTAAAATCTATGGGACATCAACTGGATACAAGAAAAAATCTGGGCAGATTAATGGGTATTCAATTTCTATCCGACAAAAATACTTACATTGGAGCTTCTGACTCTTCAAGCCCCGATGGAAATGCCGATTTTCATTAAAATTAATAAAACGAATAAAAAATTATTATTCTCAAAATAAAAAAGGATTAAAATCTGGGCAAAAGCACTACAAACCGATTACCTTTATAAGGTACTGATTGTGTGGAGCAGCCTTAAATCGTTTCCCTTACACCCCTTGTTTAGCGGTTTTTCATTTTTAAGTAGGTTTAGTACTATTTTGGTTATCATAGTGAAATTTTGCGCAGAATTTCCAATTCTTTTTCTAGAAGCATCTTCTGAGAAAGCGACATCTAAAGTCCAATGACGTTTGTTTTCTATTGCCCAATGTAATCGTATTGCTTTTTGAAAATATTCAGCACTGGTTTTTAAGCTGGAAATATAATATCGTGTTGCTGTTTCTGTAGGTTTATCAGCATTTTTAAATTCACGAGTGCTATCAATCTTTACTACTGTTGTTAGGTGCTCCCATTTATTAATGGGGCTTATAAATTGAAAATCTGTTATCAAACTACAACCTCTGGTTTCTATACGTCCGTGACCTAGTTCTTGACAAGTTGAAGACACTGTATTTTTACCAAACTTAAATTCATCTTGAATACCTTGATAAAGTTGTTTTTGATTCTCTTTTACCGCCAAAATATAATCAGCATCTTTGTTTACAATTGCTGTAGCTATTTCTTTCTGACATCCCATAGCGTCAATGGTAACAACGGTGTTTTCTATAGACAATATGTTTAAAAGTTCTGGAATAGCGGTAATTTCATTTGATTTTTCTTGAGTCTTTACTTGTCCTAAAACAATGTTTTGTTCGCTAGCCCAAGCACTAACCATATGTATGGGAGACTTTTTACCCTGCGATTTTGCACCTCTGAGTGTTTTGCCGTCTATGGCAATTACTTCTTTATCATTTAAACTTGCAAATGAGTTGACCCATTCTATGAAACAGTTTTCAAAGCATTGACTATCTATAGCTGCAAATACTCGTCTATAGGGGTCAAGTCTGGGAATACCATTTGGCAATTCTAAAAAAGTTTTCAAGAATTTTTCTTTTGAAATGGCAAAGGTCACCATATCTTTCCAGGTATATGCACCACAAATCACTGCAAGTACAGATATAAGAAGGATGTCATTTTTCATATATTATATTGATTATCAATATAATACACGAAGTTTAACTTAAACAATAATCCTCCAAATACAATTTTTTGGATAAAAACCTAATATTTTATAGTGCTTTTGCCCTGGCAAGCAGCATGTACATTTTGGGAATTGGTAATTTTTTGCTAATTTAGGGGTAAACAACCCCCCAGA
>CBFHWU010000010.1:0-26786 GCA_965659665.1 Flavobacteriaceae bacterium | reverse complement strand
GGGCAACAACCTGACCATTGCCATTGAAGACGGGACCAATGCCACAGTAGACCTCTCAAGTATAAATACCGATACTGATGACCAAAACCTCTCTTTGAGCGGGACGACACTAAACATTACAGACGGCACCGGGGTAAACTTGGCGCCTGCCATAAGAGCTGCGGAAATAGACGGCTCGGTGACCAACGAAATCAATACCGCCTTTGGTAGTGTAGGCACCAACCTGGCCCTAACCGATTCGGGCGGAACCTTTAATGTACCCTTGACCAACATTGGCACTGACGACCAAACCGCTACAGAAGTGACTTATGTCAACACAGCTTCGGGACTTACGGCGACCAATGTACAAGCGGCTATTGATGAATTAAGCAGTGGTCAAAGAACAAAGGTTCTTACTGCTGAATATGCTGGAGCGGTGCTGAGTGGGGATGGGACCAACAATGAAGTAACTATTATTGCTGACCACTCGGGTGCACCTAATTTTATGAATTATTATGAAATAAGTAATTTCGAAACGGATGGCTCTGTAGATAGTTATGATCTCGTGTTGCGGATTCGATTACCCTATAATTTTGATGTTTTTTCATCGACCCTCTCCGCCATCCAAATGGACTACAGTGGGACTAACAATGCAACCGTCACCATTTCCCTCTACGAAAGTGGAAATCCAGCCACTCTTCGTCCTCCTGAAATAATAACTGGATCTGGGCTGGGAAGTTTTACCACCCACACCTTGGCTACTTCTGCCCAACTTACTGCGTTTGCTGCTGACGATACCCTCATTATACATGCCCGATTGACTGTGACAGGTGTATCCACAGTCGGTGCTAGTGCGTTTCGATTGGGTGACATTACCCTGAATTATAATGTGAAACAATAATAATGACATCCAATAAAAAACAAGAACGAAAATCAGCAGGTAAATTAATGTCATTTTCAAGTTTGAATTCGTGGATAACAACAATAGATACATGAACACCACACATCTCTGTTATCGCTGCCTAAAACAATCACTTATTTTATGGTTAGTGGGTCTGTTAGGATGTGGGAGTGTGGTAACTGCTCAAACAGCGAGACTAAGCTACCACAACTTCGATGGAACTCTTGCCCAAACGGTTGAGATAAATGATAACACCCCCAACGGACCTGTGTTGGGTGATGATTTTTTATTTGGGTATGCTGCAGCAAACATGGGCGACCTAGATGGAAATGGTGTAAATGACCTCGTAGTAGCTACCAATGAGGCTAATGATTTAGGGGGTCTTTTCAAAGGAGCAGTACACATTCTTTATATGAATTCCGATGGTTCCGTGAGTAGTACTATTGAGATCAACGATCAAACCACAAATGGACCTGTATTGAACGATATTGATAGGTTTGGCGCTGGAATAACAAACATGGGAGATTTGGATGGAAATGGAGTGAATGATATGGCTGTAGGAGCCGACTTGGATGATGCAGGTGGATTTGGTAGAGGCGCAGTACATATCCTCTATCTCAATGCCGATGGTTCTGTGGGCAGTACTATTGAAATTAACGATCTGACTCCCAATGGGCCTATATTAAGTAATGGTGACGCTTTTGGAGAGCCAATAAACATGGGAGATTTAGATGGAAACGGTATCAATGATATGGCTGTTGGCGCTTGGCAAGATGATGCGGGCGGGACTAACATAGGCGCAGTACATATCTTCTATCTCAATGCCAATGGAAGTGTGATCAACACCGTAGAGATCAATGATTACACTCCCAATGGACCTGTTTTAAATAGTATGGATAGTTTTGGAATTTCAGCGGCCAACATGGGTGATCTGGATGGAAACGGCGTTAATGATTTGGCTGTAGGGGCAATGTTAGATGATGCAGGTGGAAGTAATAGAGGTGCTGTCCATATATTTTATCTCAATGCCGATGGTTCTGTGAGCAGTACTATTGAAATTAACGATCTGACTCCCAACGGACCTGTCTTAAGTGATAGTGACTATTTTGGTGCGTCAATAGCCAATATGGGAGATTTGGATGGAAATGGTGTAAATGATTTGGCTGTAGGGGCAATGTTAGATGATGCAGGTGGAAGTAATAGAGGTGCTGTCCATATTCTTTTTCTTAATACCGATGGAAGTGTAATCAACTCCTTTGAAATTAACAATCTGACCCCCAACGGACCTGTCTTAAGTGATCTTGACTATTTTAGTGGTTATTCAACAGTTAATATGGGAGACATAAACGGGGATGGGGTGAATGATATGGCAGTAGGGACATATGGTGATGATGCGGGCGGAAGCGATAGCGGCGCTGTTCATATCCTTTTTTTCAATGCTCCACCTTATGATGAAGCCGTTACCAATGACGGTAGCTTGGACAATAGCAACCCACTTAAGATTCGTATTCACGATGATACGTTTGCAGCAACCGACGGTAGTGTATTACCCGCATCAAGTTATACGATTAACAATGTACCCGCTGGGCTAACGCCCGTGCTCACGATAGGCAATAGCCAAACCACTGCCACGCTTACCTTTACAGGAACAGCTACTGCTCACCAAAATAGTGATGATGTCGCTAACCTTAGTTTTGTATTTGCCGATACCGCCTTTAGCACCATTACGTCAGCCAACGTAGTCAACTCCGGCAGTAGCACGCCTTATAGCAGTAACACAGGGATTGACTTTCAAAATAATACATGGATACTCCATTATAGTGCAGTCCCTGATTATCCTGAAGCAACCGTTAACAATGGCAGCCTTAACAATAGCGCCCCTTTGGTCATTACCCTTAGCGGGGATACCTTTGCAAGCACGGACGGTACTAAGCTCTCGGCAGCACAAGTCAGCGTAGGTAATGTACCGCCTGGGCTAACGCCCGTGCTCACGATAGGCAATAGCCAAACCACTGCCACCCTTACCTTTACAGGAACCGCCACTGCTCACCAAAACAGTGATGATGTCACTAACCTTACTTTCCAGTTTACAGATGCCGCCTTTAATTCAGTGTCAGCAAACGTTATAGTTAACTCCGGCAGTACCACGCCCTTTAGCAGTACCACGGGGATTGACTTTCAAGAAAACCCACGCCTTGATTACAGTGAAAATTCTCCTTTTGATGTATCTGAAGCGGTATATGCCGGAACAGCAGAAGAATGGTATGTAGGGGGGCAGGTGCCAAACCCTAGAGCTCTTGCTTTTAGTCCTGATGGGCGTACGCTTTTTGTGATAGATGTATCTACTGGAGGTCGAATTATTGAATACCATTTAGGGACAGCTTGGGACGTGTCTACAGCAACAAATGCTGGCGCTGGGGAAGAATTGGATGTATCGGGGGAGGAGAATGTGGCTAATGGTCTTGCTTTTAGTGTTGATGGTTCAAAGCTTTTTGTGATAGGCGCGATTGATGATGCCGTGGTGACCTACCATTTAGGCACCCCTTGGGACGTGTCCACAGCGGTGTATGCTGGCGCGGGAGAAGAATTGGATGTATCGGGGGAGGAGACAGCTTCTCAAGATCTTGCTTTTAGTCCTGATGGGCGTACGCTTTTTGTCGTTGGTGCTGAGGATGATGCCGTGGTAACCTACAACTTAGGCACCCCTTGGGAGGTATCCACAGCGGTGTATGCCGGGATTGGGGAAGAACTTGTAGTAAGATTTCAGGAGGGTATTCCTACAGGTCTTGCTTTTAGTTCCGATGGGTCAACACTATTTATCACTGGTTTTTCTGACGATTTCGTAGTAGAATACCATTTAGGGACGCCTTGGGACGTGTCCACAGCCGTATATGCAGGAGTAGCCGAGGAGTTTTATGTAGGAGCTGAGGAAGCATCTCCTGAAGGTATTGCTTTTAGTCCTGATGGCTCAAAGTTTTTTGTAATAGGTTGGAATGATGATGCTGTGGTGACCTACAATATGCCACTTTCATTATATTCTGAAACAACCGCTAATAATGGTAGCGTGGACAATAGCACTCCTTTGGTCATTACCCTTAGTGGCGATACGTTTGCGGTGGCCGACGGAGCTGTGTTGCCTTCGACAAGCTATACGATCCCCAACGCACCCGCCGGGCTAACGCCAGTACTTACGATAGGCAATGGCCAAACCACTGCCACGCTTACCTTTACAGGAACCGCCACTGCTCACCAACACAGGGATGATGTCACTAACCTTACTTTCCAGTTTACGGATGCCGCCTTTAGTTCAGTGTCTGCAAACGTTGTAGCCAACTCCGGCAGTACCACCCCTTACAGCAGTTCTGCAGAGATCGACTTTCATGATAATGCCAATAGTACCAAAAGATATATGCGTCATGGTAAGCATTTTGTGAGAGGTAAACTCCAACCTATGAGGCGACAACGATAAAACCCGCTTTTTAAACAAGCAGTGAACATCTAGGTAAGTAACAATAAGTAAGATTAAGTTTATTATAAGTTGGATAAGGTAGATGTTGCACATTTCAATTTTTTATATATTTTAGCCATTGAACCCTTAAATCTAGAGTACATGAATTTACCTTTTGGCTTGTTAGCCTTTACTTCGATTTTGTTTATGAGTTGTATATCTCCAAACAAGGAGTCCGTTCCTGAGCATCCTATGGTCAGTACGGTTATGACTGCTGATCAGCAAAAAAAATTAACGCCTGATGCCGTGATCCACCTTTTAAAAGCAGGAAACAATCAGTACGTAAACAACACCCTAACTTCCCGGGACTATCCCTCCCAAGTATCTAAAAGCACCAAAGGACAATATCCCAGTGCGGTAGTGCTATCTTGTATTGACAGTCGTGTTCCAGTAGAAACTATTTTTGATCAGGGAGTTGGCGATCTGTTTGTTGCACGAGTTGCGGGTAATTTTGTGAATGAAGATATTCTTGGAAGTATGGAATATGCCTGTAAAGTAGCAGGTTCTAAACTCGTTTTGGTGATGGGTCACGAACATTGTGGCGCAGTAAAAGCAGCCATAGATGATGTGAAGCTAGGAAATATTACACCAATGCTCTCCAAGATTCGACCTGTGCTAGAAGGTTTTACTTCTGAAGGGGAAATGAGCTCTTCTAACCCCGAGTTGGTTCATCAAGTTTGTGAAGCCAATGTAAAAAGAACTATCGAACAAATTCGTTTGAAAAGTCCCATTTTGGCTGAAATGGAAGTTAATAAAGAAATCAAATTGGTAGGCGGTATTTATGATTTGGATACAGGAAAAGTAAATTTTCTTTCCTCAAATCCTTGATGATGAAAAACTATTTTTTGTCTGTACTCTGCCTGCTTAGCATTCATTTAAGTTCTGGACAGGAGAGTGATTTTGGAAATTGGCTGGTTTATATCGGAAATAAAACCATCAATGAAAAGTGGAATTGGCATAACGAGGTGCAGTACCGAAATTATGATGCAATCGGTGATTTAGAACAGTTAATGCTTCGAACAGGTATCGGATACAACTTAGCCCCCAGGAACAATTTTCTGATGGGATATGCTTATATCAGGAGTGAAAATTACGTGGAGGGTTCAGACGACAAAACATCTACGGATGAACACCGAATTTTTCAACAATACATTTCAAAAAATAATACGGGAACTATCAAAACCCAACATCGCTACCGATTTGAACAACGTTTTATAGAGAACCAAAAAATAAAGCTGCGTTTTCGGTATTTTTTAGGCTTTCAACTTCCACTAAAAAAGAAATTATTAGAAGATAAAACCTATTACATATCTGCTTATAATGAAGTTTTTTTGAATACAAAAGGAGGTGTTTTTGATCGCCATCGTGTTTATGGTGGAATTGGATACAAATTTAATGCTTCATTACGTTTAGAAGCTGGATATATGCATCAATTTTTTGAACACGGGGGAAGAGACCAACTCAATATATTGGCTTTTGTAAATTTTTAACACGATTTCATTGATTATTTAAAGAAATTCCACACCAATCCAAATCGAATCACAAAGTCACGATATGGATAATCAGGAGCACTGTAAAACGTATTTCCTGTAAAAGAAGAGTTTACATGTTCAGCACGAAAATACAGGCGAGTTTGACGGACTTTAGCATTAAAGAAAACGTCAACCATTGGAAAGTCGCCAATCATTTTGTCGTGCTGAACTACAAACTCAGAAAGTAGGGGGTTGTAAGCATTGGCGTAATATTTTGAAAAATACTTCACACTAACCCCCATTTGCATAAACATTGCCTTGTCAAACCAATGGTCTTGAAAATATAATGTAGTACGTGCAATGAATTCTGGTAATTCCAAAACAGATTCTTCTTGATTTACTTGCTGATATTGTAATTGATTATCAAGGGCAAATTTTCCAAAACTATAATCGCTTTTCAAATTTATTGTTAGCAGTTTGATCGCATCACTCGATTGTTGGGGACTCACGATTAGTGAAGTGGGATCCTCTTGTAGGAAATATCCGTAATTATTCAGATTGGTATATCGAAATGATAAGGTACCCACCAGAGGGAGTTTTGCTTTAGCGAAAAGGCTTGACCTTGTGGTGAGTGAGGTATCTTTACGCCAATCCATTGCTTTATATGCGCTGGTATAATTTTCGAAAACCAGTCCTGGGTGATAACTGTTAATTTCAAGTCCAGTATTGAGCTGAATTCCTTTCCATTGTGGAGTAATTAAATTCACTTTAATTTGGTCGCCAATTCGTTTAGCTCCAATTGACTTTAAGAGATTAACGCGAAGATTGAATTTAGCTAATTTAACCGACCATTGACCACCCAAAGCATACTCATTGGCATCCATAGTGGGGTTAGCTTCAAGATGTTCAAGGGTATAAGAGTATTTGAAATGAGATCCGAAAAATTCAATTTGGCCCAAGACAGATTTTTCTAAAATTCCATAAATATCAAATCGTTGATTTGAAAAATGAACTTTGTCATTAATTGATGATAAATTCGGTAATAATTCACCATAATATTCAGTCGCATTGGTTTGTCGATAGGTATTGGTTTGGGAATCTGTTTGAGCTCGATATCCTAATCTCAATTTAGGTTTTGGTGTCGTTTCATTTGACATCCATAACGCATAATCTTGTTCGATAAGGTAACGCTTACCAGTAAAATAATTAACCGCATCTTCAAATTTTACTGAAAGCTTATCACGCTCGTCAAATTCAGCATCTTCAGATTCAAAGTCCAGTACTGACTGGGGAGTTAATCCGCCATTTTCTTGCTGCTCCACTTTTTGATTGGCAATCTGAATGCGAAGCCGATAACGTTGACTTGGATTTTCATAACGCATAGACATACGCAACTGACTTGCCCCACTCAAAATATGTTGGTAATGTCCTAATGAACGATGACCTCGATATCCAATAGAATAATTTAAACGAGGATGTAAATTGGCCGTAATAAGAACATCGGATGATTGACCTTGACTAAAGGTTGTTTTGAAATACATTTCAGTAAGCGGAGTAGGAACGTGATAATAAAAGTTTTGATCAGGTTGAAAAAATTGAGTAGATTTTGCTTTAAATCCTAGAATTGGAGAGGCAGTAGCACGGGGGTTTTGCCAAATCAAATGATTGACTGGCTGACCTGAATTAGCCATTTGAAGCAGTCCAAAATCGTCTGTTCTTCTGCTGTTAAACTTGTAATACTTTGCTATTGTTAGGGTAGTATCTACATAAGTGGTGTCTCTGTCTTTAGTAATGATGAGATAATCATAGATAGCAACATCTTGTTCTTTTACGGTTTTCTCATTTCGTTGAGGAATTGAATCTGAAAATTTCGGGATAACTTCAGTATTCATTTTTTTCTTTGAAATATTTGGAAACATATTCTGAGCATTACTGTTGCCAATACAAAAGAGTCCCAAAACCACAAGAATTATCCGCATAAAAAATCTTTTCACAAAGGTATTGATTTCAATAAAAATCAATAGACTTTTGTTTACCTATTCAAATTCCTATTTTTGTATTGATAATGCTTCTTAACCAACACACTACATTATTGGAATGCGGAACCGATGAGGCAGGAAGGGGATGTTTGGCAGGACCGGTAACGGCTGCTGCAGTTATATTGCGTCCTGATTTTTCTCATCCGCTGCTCAATGACTCCAAAAAACTGACTCCAAAACAACGTTTATCTTTGGTAAAAGTCATTTATGAAAACGCGCTGAGCTATGCGGTAGCCAATGTGAGTCCTTATCGAATCGATCAAATTAATATTTTAAACGCTTCAATTGAAGCCATGCATTTGGCCATTGAAGGTTTAAAAATAAAGCCAGAATTTATTTTAGTAGATGGAAATAGATTTACACCCTATAAAAAAATCCCGTATAAGTGTATGATTAAAGGAGATGGAAGATTTTTAAATATTGCTGCTGCCTCAGTATTAGCTAAAACTTCCAGAGATCAATTGATGGCAGATCTTCATCATCAACACCCGCAGTACAGTTGGGATTCCAACAAAGGATATCCGACTAAAGAACACCGGAAGGGTATCCTTAGCCATGGGATCACCTCTTTTCATCGTAAAAGTTTTAAACTATTTCCCCAACAATTACAAATGGAGTTTTCGTAAATTTGTTTTCCATGAATAAACTACTCCCCTATTTTTTTATTGCGCTTGGCCTTTCGTCTTGCAGTATGGATTCAAAGTCTGAACACGACCTAATAGATTTTATTCCCTCAAATCCATTGATCGTAATGAAATCAGATGACGCTGGTTCACTCCAAGAACACTTATCAGCGCATATGTTTGGACATAAATTATCTTTATTATTTGATCCTTTATTTCAAACGAATGATCGCTTAACACAACATAGAAATATATTGCTCAGTTTGCACTTGGAAGGCAAAAATGATTTGAAATATATGTTAATCTCCAAAAACAAACCACTAGATAGTGTTTCTTTATACGTCACAGACACCATAACATACGAACGCACTCCTATTTTCGTTGAAAGGGATAAAAAAACGATTCGCTTTAGTAGTCAATGGGAAGGTTTGTATTTCGAATCGGATTCAAAATTACTTATTGAAAATAGTATTCGACTTCGAAAAAAAACAACTAGCTACGATCCAGCATTTGTGAAACTTTATTCAACAACCTCAAGCCCATTGTCTCTTTTAGTTCATAAAAATGCTCAATTGATCTTCCGTTCTAAATTTAAAGAAAGTATCCCTTTTAAATTAGGATCTTTAAGCGAGTGGAGTTTATTTTCTTTTGAAATAAGTTCCCAAGGAATTGTATGTGATATTGTGGGTTTATTGGATAATGCCCAACCATCAACATCGAGTTGGATCGCCAATTATCAGACCCGACTTACCGATCTTAGCCCATTTGTACCCATTACAGCCCTTTCCTTTGAAGCCTATGCTTTTAACGGAAATATGTTTGGACAAAACTATGAACATTGGCGCATTCGAAATAATAAGTCTGAAAAACACATCGACTCTCTGTTCTTAAATGCTCAATCTATTGGAAAAGTAAAGCTTAAATTAAGTTCGGCTTTTGTATCTCACTTGCAGGACAAGGAAGGTGTTTTAGCCCGTCTTGATTTCGAATCGCATAAAATTCAAAAATTTAGAGATCAGAAAATCTATTCCTTAAAAACTTCCAAAGAAATTCCTCTTTTTAACGATCGTGTTCAATATGCTTCTTTGATCGGTGATTTTATGGTATTAGCAGATAAAGAAAAGACCATAAAAGAAATAATTTCTCACCATTTGACGGGAACTACACTCGAAAATGAACGTTCGTTTGACAATGTAAAAAAACAACTTCCCGATCAAAGCAATCTGTTGTGGGTAGGTATACAGCCTCAATTTCAAAAACATATTGGTTCATTAATGACCCCATCATTAGAGTTGGAAAACGAAACCCAATACCCCTATTGGATAGGTACAGGAAATATTGACAATGGTGTAGCTCAACTTCAATTGAGTATCCTTAAAGATAAACAGTCGAATTACTCCAAAAAGGTTTCTCCATCTTTCAGTTTTGATTTGGATTCCGATATTCAGTTACCCCCCAAAGCAGTGCTGAATCACATCACCAACGAAACAGATTGGGTGTTACAAGATGATTCAAATGTGCTTTATTTAATTTCTAATGAGGGAAAGTTATTTTGGAAAAAAAATCTATCAGGAAGTATCAACAGCTCAATTTATCAGGTTGATTTATACCGAAATGGCAGGCTTCAATTGGCGTATACCACTAGGGATAAGTTTCAGGTTTTGGATCGAAATGGCAAAAAAGTTCCTCCTTTTGAAAAAATATTAAAGGAGCATCCAACTGCTTTAGGCGTTTTTGATTATGATCGAAACAGAAACTATCGATTACTTATTTCGAATGGAAAACGACTTGAAATGCGAGATCGTAAAATGAATAACGTTTCAGGTTTTGAAAAATCTAGCTTATCGACATCACTAAAATCAGAGCCTAAACACTTCAGAATCGGGTCACGTGATTATATTACTTTAATCGAAGAATCAGGAAAGCTACATATTCTGAATCGACGCGGAAATACAAGAATTAAAACGCCCAAAGATCTCATCGTAAAATCTGATGTTTTTGTTCATCAAAATGGCTTCTTAGTCATTGACGATAAAAACAGACTCGTTAGAATCGAAACTTCTGGTAAGACATCAAAAAAAACACTTCCCTACAAGACCTCATACGCGATGGATGCATCATCAAATAATCTAGTTTTGCAGACCGAAAATAAACTCGATATCAATGGCAGAATAGTAGAGTTAGATTATGGGGTGTATGATGCCCCTGGCATTCATCTAGTACAAAACAAAACGTTTATCACCATAACAGATTTACAGGCCAAAAAGGTCTATGTTTTTGATCGAGAGGGTGAACTCCTACCCCATTTCCCTGTATTTGGATCAGGGCCTGCATCATTAGGATTTTCACTTAACGACCAACATATGTCATTGGGGGTAAAAGGTGATGATCAGCAGTTGATAGTATATACCATTCCTCAATAAACCCACTCAACCTCAAAAAGATCAGCAAAGTGTTTTTGAATGGTTTTTTTTACTTTTAACATATCCATTTCTTTCTGCTGAATTTCTTTAGATAAGGAGGTCACACCCTTACCGCGAATACCACAAGGAATAATATAATCAAAATAGCGCAAGTCCGTATTAACATTAAAAGCAAATCCATGCATAGTTACCCATCGACTAGCACGAACACCAAAAGCACATATTTTTCGTGCAAAAGGGGTATTCACATCAATCCAAACTCCAGTTTCACCCGAACTTCGTTCGCCCTTCACCCCATATTCGGCTAAAGTACGAATCACTACTTCTTCTAATAAGCGTAAATATTTATGGATATCAGTAAAAAAATTATCTAAATCCAAAATAGGGTACCCCACTATTTGACCAGGACCATGAAACGTAATATCTCCGCCCCTATTCGTTTTAATAAATTGGATTCCTTTTTTATGAAGTTCTTTCTCTGTAAGCAGTAAATGTTCTATTTTTCCAGTTTTTCCTAAAGTAAATACCGGGGGATGTTCCACAAAAAGAAAATGATTAGAAGTAGGAAAATTTTCTTGTTTGCGTCTGTTGGAAACTTTTGTATCAATGATTTGTTGAAACAAAATTTGTTGCATATCCCAAACTTGTTGGTAAGTCTTTTGATGCAATTCTTTTAAAAAAACTTGTTTATTCATTTTCTGATTGGGGGTTGTTAAGAATTACCAAAGCAGCAATTACCCCCGGAACCCATCCTGCAAGGGTAAGCAAAAAAACAATTAAAATGGACCCGCAACCTCGATCCAAAACAGCTAATGGTGGAAAAAAAATAGCAAGTAAAACACGTAATAGGCTCATATGAGCAACAAATATAGGAATATGCTAAAAACCAAGGCTTATGATTATCTTTGTGTAATAATAAAAGAGATAATGTCCGATCGTTCAGAACAAGAATTAATCCGTAGAGAAAAATTAACTCAACTTCGCGCCTTAGGTATTGAGCCTTATCCAGCCGCCCAATTTCACCTCACCCATACTAGTGCTGAAATAAAAAATAACTTTGATGAGGGTCAAAAAGTTACCGTAGCCGGAAGATTAATGTCACGTCGAATTCAAGGAAAAGCGAGCTTTGCCGAACTTCAAGATAGTTCAGGTCGAATTCAATTATATTTCAATAGAGATGAAATTTGCTCTGGTGAGGACAAAACCATGTATAATGAAGTTTATAAAAAACTTTTAGACATTGGCGATATTATTGGTGTACACGGTACTTTATTTACTACTCAAGTAGGTGAAAAAACAATTCAAGTCACAAATTTTAAGCTTTTAAGCAAATCGCTCAGACCTTTACCCTTACCAAAAAAAGATTCGGAAGGAAATATATACGATGGTTTTAGTGATCCTGAACAGCGTTATCGAATGCGTTATGTGGACTTGATTGTAAATCCACAAGTAAAAGACACGTTTATTATCCGAACAAAAATCACGAATACAATACGTTCTTTTTTTAATGAACGAGAATATTTAGAAGTGGAAACACCAATTTTACAACCCATTGCAGGAGGCGCATCCGCTCGTCCTTTTTTGACCCATCACAATGCTTTAAATATTCCTCTTTACTTGCGTATTGCAAACGAATTATATTTAAAAAGACTTATAGTAGGTGGTTTAGATGGTGTATATGAATTTGCTAAAGACTTTCGCAATGAGGGAATGGACCGCACGCATAATCCAGAGTTTACGGTCATGGAGTTATACGTTGCGTATAAAGATTATCATTGGATGATGAAGACTACCGAAAATTTATTAGAACAAGTAGCAGTAAACGCGACGGGAAGTTCAATTATATCTGTGGGAAATCATCAAATTGAATTTAAACCTCCTTATCCACGTGTTCCAATATTAGATGCGATTCATCAACATACAGGCATTGATGTTGCAGAAATGAATGAAGAAGAATTGCGAAAAACCGCTACGTCTTTAGGGTTAGAAGTAGATCAAACAATGGGAGTAGGTAAACTGATAGATGAGATTTTTGGAGAGCGTTGTGAACATCATTATGTACAACCCACTTTCATTACTGATTACCCAAAAGAGATGAGCCCTTTAACCAAAGCCCATCGAGATAAACCTGGGCTGACTGAACGTTTTGAATTACTTGTTAACGGTAAAGAGCTGGCCAATGCCTATTCTGAATTAAATGATCCAATTGATCAAAGAGAGCGTTTTGAAGCACAGCTTCAACTCTCCGAAAAAGGAGATGATGAAGCGATGTTTATCGATCAAGATTTTTTACGGGCTCTTGAATATGGGATGCCTCCTACATCAGGAATTGGGATCGGAATTGATCGCTTAGTGATGTTAATGACCAATAATAATTCTATTCAGGAGGTCCTGTTTTTTCCACAAATGCGACCCGAAAAAAAGAGTATCCCTTTGCGTGACAATGAAAAGTCTATATTTGAAATCCTATCAAAAGTGAAACAAATTAAACTCAATGAATTAAAAACAAGAGCAGGCTTAAGCAACAAAAAATGGGATACCGCCATCAAAGGACTCGTCAAAAACAATCTTGTCAAAGTGATTAAAAATGAAGAAGAATTATTCGTTCATCTAATTTAACCTTTATTTTAGTTACTTTATTTCATAATCATACTTAAACATTAATCAATCCTATAATATGAACAAAAAAATTTGTCTATCAATTTTATTCGTTGCATTTTCTATTACAACAGTTGAGGCTCAAAAAAAGAGCCAACTCTTTAAGAAAAAAATCAAACAAGAAATGGTTACTGATTCCTTAAAAAAATCAAAGCCAAGAAACAAAAATGGAATTCAACCATTTGAAAAAGTCATTACCGATAAAGCGGAATCAGATCAAGGTTTGTTTACAATGCACAAAGTTGAGGAAGATTACTTTTATGAAATTCCCGACAGTTTATTTGGAGCAGAAATGTTGATGGTGACTCGAATTTCCAAAACCTCTTATGGCTTGGGGTTTGGTGGAGCAAAACAAAATACTCAGGTTCTGCGTTGGGAAAAAAGATCAAATAAAGTATTACTAAGAGTGGTATCTCATCAGATTTTTGCTGCCGATTCTCTTCCTATTCAGGAAGCCGTGACAAATTCAAACTTTGAGCCTGTTTTATACAGTTTCGATATAAAAACCATAGGAAAAGATTCCCTATCGACGGTTATTCAGGTCAATGCATTTTTTGAAGAAGATATCAAAGCCATAGGGTTTCCAAACTCAAGAAGAAAAACATATAAAATTAGTGGACTTGATCGTTCAAGGTCATTTATTGAACATCTGAAAAGCTATCCAAAAAATATTGAATCAAGACATGTAAAAACGTATTATTCGAGCAGTCCCCCATCCAGTTCTAGCACAGGCTCAATTAGCATCGAAATAAACAACTCTATGATTTTACTTCCAAAAGAGCCGATGAGGCGTCGTTACTTCGATGAACGAGTGGGGTGGTTTTCGAGGAGTCAAACAGACTATGGGTTGGAGGTTCAAAAGAGTAAAACTGTGCGTTATCTTGATCGTTGGCGTTTGGAAGTCAAAGAAGAGGACATAGAGAAATTTAAACGCGGCGAATTAGTCGAGCCAAAAAAACCTATTGTTTACTATATTGATAGAGCTACGCCCAAAAAATGGATTCCTTATATCAAACAAGGAATTGAAGAATGGCAAGTCGCTTTTGAAGAAGCAGGTTTCAAAAATGCGATCATTGCTAAAGACCCACCAAGTGTGGAAGAGGATCCTGAATGGAGTCCTGAAGATGTTCGGTACTCTGTATTTCGATATTTGGCATCTTCCATTCCCAATGCCAATGGGCCACATGTGAGTGATCCTCGCAGTGGCGAAATATTAGAATCCGATATCAATTGGTATCACAATGTGATGACTTTACTTCGAAATTGGTACTTTATTCAAACTTCAGCCGTTAATCCATTGGCAAGAAAAGTGACCTTTAAAGAAGAAGCAATGGGCGAACTTATCCGTTTTATTGCTGCCCATGAAGTCGGTCACACTATTGGTCTGCCTCACAATATGGCAAGTAGCGCTGCATTTCCGGTAGATTCATTACGCTCAAAATCTTTTACTGAAAAGTTTGGTACATCACCCTCCATCATGGATTACGCTCGTCTCAACTACATTGCACAACCCGAAGACGAAGTCGTTTCCCTTTTTCCCAAAGTTGGTGTTTATGACAAATATGCTGTTCGATGGGGATATCGACCTATTCTCGAAGCAGTTCAAGCTGAAGACGAAAAACCAATCTTACATCAATGGATTTTAAACCACCAAGACGACCCTGTGTATCGTTTTGGTGAACAACAATTTGGAGAAATCATTGACCCAAGTTCACAAACAGAAGATTTGGGAGATGATGCGATCAAAGCAAGTCATTATGGGATTGAAAACCTAAAACGCATCTTACCCAATCTGATGGAATGGACCACAGAAAAAGGGAAGGATTACAGTGATTTAAATAGCTTATATGGCCAGCTTATCTCACAATTTAGTCGATATATGGGGCATGTGAGCTCTAATATTGGTGGGGTATATAAATATTCCAAGACCTATGATCAGCAAGGAGCAGTATATGAACATGTGGATAAATTACACCAAAAAAAATGTTTGACTTTTATACACCATCAACTCTTCGAAACGCCATACTGGCTTATTAACAAAGAAATTGTAGGCAGAATTGAATTTGATGGTTCATTAGATCGAATAAGGAGAACTCAAAGTAGAACACTCCATAATATTTTAAGTTTTGGTCGTTTAGCCCGAATGAGCGAAAACGAAGCTTTAAATGGGGAAGATGCTTACACTCTTGTTGAAATGATGACCGATTTAAGAAAAGGGATTTGGAATGAACTTTATACCAACAAACCAATAGATGTATATCGTCGAAATCTTCAACGTGCCTACATCGATCGTTTGGCTTATTTGATGACTGAAAATCAGTCTAATTCAAGGTCTTATTACAGCAAACAAACTCGAGTATTGGTGGATCATTCCGACATTCGATCAGTAGCCAGAGCACAGTTAGTCAACTTGAAAGCAATGATTATAAGTTCGTTACCTAATATTAAAGGTCAAAACAACAGGTACCACCTTAACGATGCCATTGAACGTATTAACACTATTTTAAACCCTAGAAATTAATATGTTTTAAGAAATACTTTAAACGCTTCACAGGTCCTATCTAAGTCAGCATAAGAAATGGCATCATTGAGGAAATAGCTTTCAAACGCACTTGGAGGGAGATAAACTCCTAGATCTAACATAGCGTGAAAGTAACGTTTAAAATGGTCATTATTAGCTAATGTAGCCGTTTTAAAGTCAACTACTTTTTGGTTTGTAAAGTGTAAGGATATCATAGAACCCACTCGATTGATATGAAAAGGAATACCTTTTTCAATTAATAGGTTATCCATGTGTTGATGCAAATATTGCGTTTTATCTGCTAATCGACCATACACTTCTTTATCTTGATTAAGAAGAGTTAACATGGTCAACCCAGCAGTCATTGCCAAGGGATTACCGCTCAATGTCCCTGCCTGATAAACAGGTCCCAAAGGAGCTAAATGTTGCATAATTTCATGACGAGCAGCAAAAGCTCCAACAGGAAGACCTCCCCCAATCACTTTTCCAAAAGTAACAATATCTGCCTCGATTCCTAGCAATTCTTGAGCTCCCCCTCTAGCTAATCGGAAACCTGTCATCACCTCATCAAAAATAAGAAGGGCATTGTACTGATCACACAACTTTCGTAAGCTTTCTAGAAACCCTTCCTTTGGAGGGATACATCCCATATTTCCTGCAACAGGCTCAATAATAATCGCTGCTATTTGATCAGGATTCGCCTTAAAAATAGCTTCGACTTGTGCCTGATCGTTATAATTTGCCAATACCGTATCTTGTGCTGTTCCTTGGGTAACACCAGGGCTATTAGGGCTACCAAATGTAACTGCGCCACTTCCAGCTTGAATTAAAAAAGCATCTGAATGTCCGTGATAGCATCCCGCAAATTTTATTATTTTATCTTTTTTTGTGTATCCTCTTGCTAATCTTACGGCACTCATACAAGCCTCAGTTCCTGAATTGACGAATCGAATTTGATCTATATTAGGAACCATGGATACTGCTAAGGACGCTATTTCGGTTTCCAATTCAGTTGGAATTCCATAAGAGGTGCCTTTATCAGCACGATCTTTTATCGCATCCACTACCTTGGGGTGTGCATGACCTAAAATCATAGGTCCCCATGAGGAGATAAAATCGATATATTGATGCTCATCGGCATCGTAAAGGTAAGCGCCTTTAGCATGATCGATGAAAATTGGCGTTCCTCCTACTGCATTAAAAGCGCGAACAGGTGAGTTTACCCCTCCAGGAATTACTTTTTTAGCTTCTTCAAACAAAGCACTACTTCTTTGATATCTCATTCTAATTGTAGGGTTTGACCAATTTGAATATTGGTCGTTTTTAATTTATTTAAGCTTTTTAATTTATCTACCGAAACACGATATTTTTTGGATAGGGAATAAAGTGTATCTCCTTTTTGAACAACATGTACAGTAGATACAATTGGCTGAGATTTACCTCCATCATATCGCCATAATTCATAGCGTTCAATAAGCGATATGAGTTTATATGCATAACGAGGGTCAGTCGCATAACCTGCTTTTTTTAATCCATGTGCCCAAGATTCATAATCGTTTTTTCTGAGTCTAAAAAGAGAAGAATATCGATCTCTATTCGCTAAAAACAAAGAGTGATCTCTGTAGGATTCATGAGGGTTTTTATATTTTCGAAAACATTCTCCCTTGGCATCATCATCATGGTAAACCTTTTTTCCATTCCATTCTCTGTGGCACTTGATGCCGAAATGGTTATTGGCTTTTTGTGCCAGTTGCCCAACACCTGCCTGAGATTCCAATAATCCCTGCGCTAAAGTGATACTTGCGGGGATTTTGAATTGTTTCATTTCTTCTTGTGCAATCTCTGAATACTGTACAGCATAAGCTTGCATCCTGTCGTGCATACTTATGGGTTTGTCATAGGGTTTTGAAGTTTTGACTTTTGGCTTTTGGGGGGGGGCTTTTTTGTAAACAATCTGTTTTTTTGATCCACAAGAAGTTATGGTGAGTAGGAGGGCCAAAGCAAAGAGCTTTTTTGCGCTTTTAAACGTCCATTGATTCCTTCTATGGCTTGAAGTCCTCCCGTATGAATCATTAATATTTTTGTTCCAAATTTCCATATCCCATTTTTTAAACGACTTGCGAGATACCACATCAGTGGTCCTGTGTAAATTGGATCCAAAACGATCCCTGTTTGATCATAAAAATCAATTCCAAATTCGATAAGTTTATCCGTAGTTTTTGCATACTTTTCAAAATGTTGAATCAACTCCCAACAATCATGAAGTGCAAATGTACGAATACGTTTAACTATTTGATCATCTTGTGTGAGCTGCAACCCTACAACCTTTTGGTGCGGCTGAACACTTTGAATAATTCCCGCCATTGTTCCTCCTGTTCCTACGGCAACAGCTATCGTTTCAAATATGGAATCATCCTTTGACAGGATTTCTTCACATCCTTTAATTGCTAATTTATTAAACCCACCCTCAGGAATAATATAGGCCTCCCCAAATTGTTCGAGTAATGATTGTTGAAAATCCCAATGATGGCGATTGAGGTATTCTTTTCTTGAAACGAAATGTAACTTCATTCCTTGTTCTTCACAATATGCTAATGTAGTATTCCTTGGTCGGTTTTTGAGTTCATCCCCCCTTACAATCCCAACAGATTGTAACCCTACAATTGCCGCCGCTGCTGCTGTTGCTGCCAAATGGTTTGAATAAGCCCCTCCAAAAGTTAGTAACTGGGTATGGTTCATTCTTTGGGCCTCAATAAAATTATATTTTAGTTTTCTAAATTTATTTCCTGAAACAACGGGATGCAACAAATCCTCACGCTTGATCGTCATTGCTATACCACAGCGTTCAAAAGCATCGAATTTTAATGATTGATTAACTGAAGGTTTTGTTTCTAAAAACATAGAGTAAAGGTACATCAATAAGTTGTATTTTTACACCATGAGAGATTCTGCCAATATCCCTTTGGAAGATGGAGATTATTATTTAAGCTCCGAGGGATATCGCGTATTTACGAAACAATATCATCTTAAAAGAGGATATTGTTGCACTAGTAATTGTCGACATTGCCCTTATGGATATGACCCAAAAAAAGGTTCGGCATGATATTTGTAATTTTTTAAAAAAAAAATGATGAAACAAACCCTATTTTTCAATCCGATTAAGTTAATGCTATACGCAACACTTCCTATATTATTAACATCATGCACTACTTTGCGAGTAAGCAGTGATTACGACAGTCAAATTGATTTTAATCGCTATCGCACATATGGCTTTTTTAAACCAGGAATTGATAAGGTTGAAATATCTGACTTGGATAAACGTCGAATTCTTAGTGGTTTGGAGGAAGCACTAAAAAGACAAGGGTATACTGCCTCAGAGTCGCCTGATATCCTCGTAAGTTTTCAAACCAAAGCTACCGAAAAAGTATCAGTACATCAACATGCTTACTATGGTTGGGGGTGGCATCCATGGAGTTTTTATGGAGCTGGACATCCCTATAGTTCAGTCAATACGACCACTCAAGGAATTTTATACATCGACATCATCGATACCAAGAAAAATCAATTAGTTTGGCAAGGTAAAGGCATTGGTGTGCTTAGTGAGGGTAATGTGCAGGAACGTGAAGCTCGAATTAAAGAATTTGTTTCCAAAATTTTAGCTCAGTTTCCTCCCTCGCAAGAGTAAATTAATGTTATTGTTTTCTCAATGATAACTTGAGCTTGTGTAAAAAACAACTTCGTTACAGTAGTTTATTGTCATGAGGATAGCACACAGGGGGAACTTTATTGGATATGCTGTATCTGAAGGCAAGCTAGAGATTTTGTAAGTTATGGGACTTTCCAAAAAAACTTAAAGTAAACAAAATTGATGACTTTACAAACAGGTTTAAAGAACACCTGTTGTACAACCATAAAAAGTTATCTAAACACCACGTCCTGAGCAACTTCAATTGCTTTTGAAACCCCTTGGGTGTTTTTTCCACCTGCGGTAGCAAAAAAAGCTTGACCACCCCCTCCCCCATGTATATGTTCACTTAATTCACGAATAATTTGACTTGCATTGAGTTGGTGTGTTTCAGTTAATTCTTTGGAAACATAACAACACAATAAGGGTTTAGCGTGGTGTATAGCTCCTAGCACTATAAGGGTGTTTGGACTCCTACTTCCTAACCCAAAAGCAATATCTTTCATTCCAGCGGAATCAGCCTCAACTTGACTAGCTAAGAACTGTATGCCGTCACGAACAACAAAAGCAGATTTAAGTTGTTTTTTTTGTTGGGCTACCTTATTTTTTTTCTCTTGGTCTAATTGTTTCTTTAATCGATTATTTTCTTCTTGTAAATCAATTATAGCTTTATGAATATCTTTTGGGTTTTTTAGCCTTTTTTTGATTTTATTAAGGGTCGTTGACTGAGTGTAAAAATATTTTTTTGCGGCATCAGAAGTAATGGCTTCAATTCGTCTAATTCCAGATGCCACGGCTGATTCAGCAATAACAGAAAAGTGCCACAAATCAGAGGAGTTAGCAGCATGTGTTCCTCCACAGAGTTCCACCGACTCTCCAAACTGAATTGTACGCACAGTATCACCATATTTTTCACCAAACAAAGCTATTGCACCCGAATCGATGGCTTGTTTGAAAGGAATATTTCTTTTTTCTATTAATGGAATTTGTTCTCTCACCCTCGCATTTACAAAATTTTCCACTTCAATAAGTTGTTGGTCGTCAAGTTTCGAAAAATGAGAGAAATCAAAGCGTAAGTAACCACTGTGTACCATTGATCCTTTTTGCTCAACATGAGAACCCAAAACTGTTCGAAGCGCTTGATGCAATAAATGTGTGGCAGTATGATTATTAGCTGTTAATTGACGTTGCTTCGAATCAACAACAGCAGTAAATTGTTGGGTGATATTATCTGGTAGTTCTTTCGCGAGATGAATGACCAAATCGTTTTCTTTTTTGGTATCTATCAGGTAAGTCACATCTCCATTGTGTGCTTCCAGATACCCTTTGTCTCCTACTTGTCCCCCACTTTCAGGATAAAAAGGGGTGAGATTAAATACCAATTGAAAAAAATTTCCTTCTTTTTTTGAATGTATTTTTCGGTACCGAACTACATGCACAGGGACGCTTAGGGTATCATATCCCACAAATTCTTGTTCATTATCCTCTTTTAAAACAATCCAATCATCGGTAGTCATAGCAGATGCTGCTCGTGAACGATTTTTTTGAATTTTCATTTGCGCTTCAAATCCCACTTGATCCAGCCCCATACCACGTTCTCCTAAAATTAATGACGTCAAATCAATAGGGAAACCAAAAGTATCGTACAACTCAAATGCCTTCTGACCCGAAAGAATAGATCCTTTCTGAGTATTAATTAGATTATCCAACAACAGTAACCCTTGGGCTAATGTCTTTAAAAATGCGTATTCTTCCTCTTTAATGACATTAACGATAAGACTTTGTTGCGTAGATAATTCTGGGAAAGCCTCCCCCATTTGCTTGATAAGCGTAGGAACCAATTGGTACATAAAAGGTTCTTTTCTGTTTAAAAAGGTATAACCATAGCGAATCGCTCTTCTTAAGATACGCCGTATTACATATCCAGCACCATTATTACTCGGCAACTGGCCATCAGCAATAGAAAAGGATACTGCACGAATATGATCTGAAATAACTCGGATCGCAATGTCTGTCGCTTCATCTTTTCCATACTTGTGATGACTGATGGTTTCAATTTCACGAATCAAAAGAGAAAATACATCAGTATCATAATTGGAGGTTACCCCTTGTGTAACCATCGCCAAGCGTTCGAAACCCATTCCAGTATCGACATGTTTTTCTGGAAGAGGTTCGAGCTCACCACTCGCCAAGCGATTAAACTCAATAAAAACTAAATTCCAAACTTCAATTACTTCAGGGTGATCTTTATTAACCAGATTGTGTCCTGAGATTTTTTTCTTATCCTCTTCTGATCGAATGTCAACATGAATTTCGGTACAAGGTCCGCAAGGTCCTTGATCTCCCATTTCCCAAAAATTATCTTTTTTATTGCCCATCAGAATACGATCTTCTGCAATATGTTTTTTCCAAAAAGACATCGCTTGATCATCTAAAGCTAAGCCATCATCTGCAGATCCCTCAAAAACAGTAACATAGAGCTTGTTTTTTTCGATCCTCAAAACGTCTGTCAAAAACTCCCATGCCCATGCGATAGCTTCTTCTTTAAAATAATCTCCAAAACTCCAATTTCCCAACATTTCGAACATGGTGTGATGATAAGTGTCTTTGCCTACCTCTTCCAAGTCGTTGTGTTTCCCTGAAACGCGTAAACATTTCTGGGTGTCTGTAATCCTTCGCTTACTCGCTTTTTTATGCCCTAAAAAGTAATCTTTAAATTGATTCATTCCTGCGTTAGTAAACATTAAAGTAGGGTCATTTTTAATGACCATTGGAGCCGAAGAAACAATTTGGTGTGACTTAGATTCAAAAAAACGCAGAAAAGCGTTACGGAGTTCTTGAGATTTCATAAGATAACTTTATGTCCACATACTTTTGATATGGTACATTTTTCTATATTTGTTTGTTGAACACTGTAAAAATAGCACATTTTAACTAATGGCAAAGGTTCGTTATTATTATGATCAAGAGAGTTTATCTTATAGAAAGGTAGACACCAATAACCGGGTGAAAATTCGAAACTTCTTCGCTTTTGTTTTCGCTTCTGCTCTTTTTGGTTTCTTAACTATCTTTATATTGCTTTCAACACCTGCTCTACAAACACCAAAAGAAATCGCTCAGGCTCGAGAGATCGATAATTACAAGCTTCATTTAGAGCAAATAAATCGAAAAATGACTCAGATTGAAGAGGTACTAGATAATCTTCAAGAAAGAGATAATCAAATTTATCGTGTTATTTTCGAATCTAATCCCATTCCAGATGATGTTCGAAAAGCAGGATTTGGTGGAGTAAATCGCTACAAAAACTTAGAAGGTTTTTCCAATTCTGACATGATTATCAGTTCAAGTAAAAAAATTGATATTCTATCCAAGCAAGTTGTCGTACAGTCCAAATCATTAGATGAAGTACAGCGAATGGCCTTGGATAAAGGGGCATTGTTATCTGCAATTCCTTCCATTCAGCCCATCAAAAATGACGATTTGACTCGTATGGCTTCAGGCTACGGATGGCGAACAGACCCTTTTACCAAAGCGCGTCGCCGCCATAAGGGAATGGATTTTACAGCACCTACAGGCACTCCCGTGTATGCTACTAGTGATGGAACAGTGACAAGAGTAAGTTCGCGTTCTCCTGGTTTTGGAAAACATATATTACTCAACCACGGATTTGGATATGAGACGCTCTATGCGCACCTTGATGATTATAATGTAAAATACCGTCAAAAAGTAAAAAGAGGTGATGTCATTGGATATGTAGGAAATACAGGAAGATCCACAGGCCCTCATCTTCATTATGAGGTTCGTAAAGATGGTGCCTCTATCAACCCCATTAATTTCTATTATGGCGATTTAGATGCTGCCGAGTTTGAAGCAATGTTAGATGCTGCCAATCGTGAAAATCAATCCCTAGACTAATGCGTGCTTTACTTCCCGAAAAACTGTACTACAACATTGGTGAAGTTGCAGACGCGTTGAACGTTAAGCCCTCACTAATTCGGTTTTGGGAAAGTGAATTTGAGGAACTTAACCCTAAAAAAAATACACGAGGAACTCGTAAATTTACCATCAAAGACATTGACAAAATTGAAATCATCCTTTTTTTAGTCAAAGAAAGGGGCTACACATTAGAAGGTGCTAAACAACAATTAAAAAAATCAACTAAAAACACTGTGGATTTGGTTCAGCGGTTAAAAAAAATCAAATCTGAGTTGATACGTATTCGCGAGGAATTGTGATTATTTTTTACGCATAAAAATATCTATGGGCACTCCCTCATAATCAAATTGAGAACGAATTTGATTTTCTAAAAATCGCTTGTAAGGATCTTTGACATACTGTGGAAGATTACAAAAAAAGGCGAATTGAGGATAAAGCGTATGTAATTGGGTGCAAAATTTAATTTTGACATACTTTCCCTTGATACTTGGAGGAGGTGTCTTCTCAATAATAGATAACAAGGTATCGTTTAGTTTTCGAGTAGGTATACGAAATTTTCGGCGATGACATACCTCTACAGCTGTTTCGATGGCCTTAAAAACACGTTGTTTAGTTAAGCTTGAAATAAATATAATAGGAACATTGGTGAAAGGTTCTAACTCCTTTCGTATGTCTTTTTCATATTCTTTTGAGGAAAACTTTTCTTTATCGATTAAATCCCATTTGTTCACTAAAATTACAACCCCTTTGTGATTTCGAGCTGCTAACCAAAAGATGTTTTTGATTTGTGAATCAAATGATCTTGTGGCATCATAAATCAATAAACATACATCAGCATATTCAATGGACCTCAAAGAACGCATCACCGAATAAAATTCAATATTCTCTTTGACTTTTGATTTTTTTCGAATTCCAGCAGTATCTACCAAACTGAATTCGAACCCAAATCGATTATATACCGTATCTATACTATCTCGGGTAGTTCCTGCCTGTTCGGTAACGATATTGCGTTCTTCTCCCACCAAGGCATTGATAAAAGAGGATTTTCCAGCATTAGGTCGTCCAACTACGGCAAAACGAGGAAGTTCACTCTGTTTAGTAACGGTGTCTTCAGGCAAATTTTTAATCAAATTATCCAATAACTCTCCTGTTCCGAACCCATTAATGGAAGAGACATGATGAACATGATCAATGCCCAATGCATAAAACTCAATCGTATCAACAATACGTTTGTTGTTGTCGACCTTGTTAATCACTAAAAAAACAATCTTTTTGGATCTTCTAAGCAGGCGTGCAACTTCTTCGTCAAGCACTGTAATTCCCGTTTCTACATCAACTACAAACAAAATAGCGTCTGCTTCTTCAATAGCAAGTTCTACTTGTTTATCAATCTCTTTTTGGAAAACATCAACGCCCCCTTTGACATAGCCCCCTGTATCAATGAGGGTAAATTCACGACCATTCCAATCCGATTTTCCGTAATGTCGATCGCGAGTTACCCCACTTGTGGCATCAACAATAGCTTCACGCCTCTGAACAAGACGATTAAATAAGGTGGACTTTCCTACGTTAGGGCGTCCGACAATGGCTACAAAATTACTCATTTGTTTTATTATTATTCAAAAGTAGGTTTTTTTAAAAAAATGGGATTAATACCCAAATCGTTTTAATTGTTGAGCGTTTGAACGCCAATCTTTATTTATTTTAACAAAAAGTTCGAGATGAATTTTTTTGTCAAAAAACAACTCTAAATCTTTTCGGGCCTCTATTCCTACCCTTTTGATGGCAGACCCCTGGTGTCCAATGATAATTCCTTTTTGACTGGCACGTTCAACAACAATTAGGGTTCGAATGCGAATGATGTCGTTTGATTCTTGAAATTGTTCGGTCATAACCTCCACAGCGTAAGGGATTTCTTTTTGATAATGTAGTAGTATTTTTTCGCGTATACATTCGTTTACGAAAAAACGTTCAGGCTTATCCGTTATTTGATCTTTCGGAAAATAAGGAGGATGAGGAGGCAAAAGCTGAACGATATGATCTCTTAATTCGTCAATTTTAAATTTTTCAAGGGCCGAAACACACCAAATATCGGCATTTGGTAATGCCTTTGACCAATAATCTACTTGTTCATTTAATGACTCTTGGTCTCCTAAATCAATTTTATTAATCACCAATAATACATTATTTGATCGATTCTTAATTCGTTCATATAACGCTTTATCGGCTAAGGATTTTTCACCCATTTCTACCATGTATACCAATACATCAGCGTCGGTAAATGCTGACTTTGCTGCGTCCATCATACTATTTTGTAAAGCGTATTCTGGAAGAATAATTCCTGGAGTATCCGAAAATATAATTTGATAATCTTGGTTGTTTACAATTCCTAATATGCGATGACGTGTAGTTTGAGCTTTGGATGTGATTATGGAAAATTTTTCGTTCATAAATACATTCATAAGCGTTGACTTTCCCACATTGGGACTCCCTACAATATTTACAAATCCTGCTTTATGCATTTGGCAAAGGTACAAATTGGTTTGGTCAGGTTGGGGTATTTTTATATATTTGCCATTCATATCGCGGGATAGAGCAGTAGGTAGCTCGTCGGGCTCATAACCCGAAGGTCGCTGGTTCGAGTCCAGCTCCCGCTACTAAAACAATAAAACGGTTATACTATTATATAGTGTAACCGTTTTTTAGTTATAAAACTGTTGGGATCTCTCAAAATCATAACAATTTATTTAATATATTTAAATTTTAATTTATTAAACTTAAAATATTAAAAAATGAAAAATTTATTATTATTAATAGCAGTTACATCTTTATTTTTAGGTTGTAATAATGCTGCTGTAAACAATCAAGTAAATTCATTAGAAGCAGAATCAACAGGTGAACCTGAAGGTCCTCACACGTCTGTAGAATGGCGAATTTGGGCATATAGTTCAGCTGCTCCATCATTTATTGCTGAAAATTGCTCAGTAATGGCAATGGATGGTACAATGCTTAGAGTCGGTACTAATGGTTGGACAGCTATG
>CBFHWU010000009.1:0-69998 GCA_965659665.1 Flavobacteriaceae bacterium | reverse complement strand
GGTGTTTACTTCTGTGTTGTGAATTGCTTTCAAATTTCTACTTTAGTAGAGGATTCACAGGTTTTTTTTTACTTTAAGACTCTTTTTATAGTTGTGAATTGCTTTCAAATTTCTACTTTAGTAGAGGATTCACAGGTTCCATCTAAATAGCGGTTGCCTTCAAATTGTTGTGAATTGCTTTCAAATTTCTACTTTAGTAGAGGATTCACAGGCGGGGACTGTTTCCCTAACGCCATAGCTGTGTTGTGAATTGCTTTCAAATTTCTACTTTAGTAGAGGATTCACAGGCACACCGTTGAAACGCTTGTTGAAATGCCTGTTGTGAATTGCTTTCAAATTTCTACTTTAGTAGAGGATTCACAGGGAAATTTTAGTAGTCAAAAGATATGTGGCAGTTGTGAATTGCTTTCAAATTTCTACTTTAGTAGAGGATTCACAGGATACCACTAAGACGTGTTACGCTGGAATGCGTTGTGAATTGCTTTCAAATTTCTACTTTAGTAGAGGATTCACAGGTATCAAGAATACCCGCAAATGAAAAAACAAGTTGTGAATTGCTTTCAAATTTCTACTTTAGTAGAGGATTCACAGGGGATCAAGAAAAATTAACCCAATTCTCGAGTTGTGAATTGCTTTCAAATTTCTACTTTAGTAGAGGATTCACAGGAAAAGAAGAAAAAAAGGAAACGAGTTTATTGTTGTGAATTGCTTTCAAATTTCTACTTTAGTAGAGGATTCACAGGAAAAATCTGTATAAGGAAACTGAAAATTCAGTTGTGAATTGCTTTCAAATTTCTACTTTAGTAGAGGATTCACAGGGCCAGAATAATATACCCAATGGAGGCTCTTGTTGTGAATTGCTTTCAAATTTCTACTTTAGTAGAGGATTCACAGGACAAAACTTTATGTTAACGCAAGTAGTGTTGTTGTGAATTGCTTTCAAATTTCTACTTTAGTAGAGGATTCACAGGATAGATCCAAACGTATAGGTAAGGCATTGCGTTGTGAATTGTTTTCAAATTTCTACTTTAGTAGAGGATTCACAGGAATCGCCTTATAGAGTTGTCTAGGTTTAGTGTTGTGAATTGCTTTCAAATTTCTACTTTAGTAGAGGATTCACAGGTTAGGCAACGATATAACAGAACATACGGCTGTTGTGAATTGCTTTCAAATTTCTACTTTAGTAGAGGATTCACAGGTGAATACAGAGAAAAAAAAGACAGGTTTATGTTGTGAATTGCTTTCAAATTTCTACTTTAGTAGAGGATTCACAGGTATAGTCGATAGGTGCTTGGGTAACTACCGGTTGTGAATTGCTTTCAAATTTCTACTTTAGTAGAGGATTCACAGGATACTTGCTGTAATAAGTTGGTATCCTGTTTTTTATGTCGTGTAGCAGGATATAAAAAAACGTGCTTAAATGATATGGCTTTAATTTAAACACCTATTCTTTTATTAAAAAAGTTCCAGTTGTTGACTAGGAGGTTCTTTTTCTGCTTCCTTTTGACCGTGAAAAACTTCCATCATTCCAAATTGCTTGTCGGTGATTTGCATGATCCCTACTTTACCTTTTTTGGGCAGGTTTATTTTGGTACGCTTGATATGTACGGCCGCATTTTCGCGGCTGGCACAAAACCGCATATAGATACTAAATTGAAACATTCCAAACCCATCGTCTAACAATTGTTTTCGAAATAAGGTTGCACGCCTTCGATCGATACGTGTATCGGTGGGCAAATCAAAAAATACAAGTATCCACATACAGCGGTATTGATTCAGTCGGCTAAAACGACTTGGGGTCATTTATTTTCGATTAAAAACCGGATACAATAGTCGTCGGCTTGTTCCTGTAAAACATTCGAACAGGCTATTGGTCGTTCGGCTCATGGCGTTCATCAAAGGGCTTTGTTTGCCCTCCATTAGCACATCTACTGCAGGAATCTTTAAAAGGGCTGCTTTGAGCGGGGGATTAAGTTCTTGTACGGAAGAACTCGTTTTGACCAGATCATTGACCACCGCATCTACAAAAGGACGGTAAGGTTCCATAAGATCATCGGCCAGGCAAAAAGCATTGTATTTGTTGTGATGAAAAATACCAACGGAGGGCAGCAGTCCACTGGCGCATAATGCCCTGGCGGTGACGGCGCGTAAAATGGCATAGCCATAGTTCAGCAGGTTATTGGGGGGAATGCCTTTTTGGTTTCGGCTAAATCCTTCGATCTTAAACAACTGTTGAAAATAAAAGGCGGCCGCGAGGGCTTCTCGATTGTCGGGATCTCCACTTTTGACCTGTTTGGCCCAGCGCATAAGCTTTAATGCATTTTTGCCTTCTTGTACCAGATGTTGGGCTTGATTTTCAATTTTGGCGATGATGGTTTGTTGCCACAACTGTTTTTTGAGGGGCACACTTGCCTGGAGTTGATAGCGCATCCGTTCGGTTTGTTCGGAATGACCCACCAGCGATTGCAATAATCCATTGGGCAAATGCTGCTGGTCGCAGGTGATAACAGCTGTTTTGTTCTGCAAGAGTTTTGTAAGTAATCCGTGGGTAAGGGTAATTTGAGGGTGTTCCAACACCACATAGCCCAAATCTTCGATGGGGAGGGTCGCTTCTTTTTTGTTTTCCTCTGGAAAATTGACCACCAACTGCTCGTTTTGGGTACTTAGGTAGGCCGGGTTGCCAAAAAAAAGAGTACGCTTGATCATAATTTAATATTCACCTACTTGAACAATCCTTCCTAAATGATTGGCTCTTACTTTAAAAATACCATTTAACTTTTCAGGAGTTTGAATAAGATGGTATTTCTTTCCTGATAGTATTTTTAACTTTTTCAAATCATCATTGCTCGTTGCTCTAGTTTCTAAATGATGTGTAAATAAATAGTTCTTTTTAGCTATCTTCTGAACTCTAAACAGATGTTTACTAATTAAACAAGCATTATTTTCATCTAATATATCCATTTCAGAAAGGTTTAGATCTTCAGGTGGAAATACAAACAATTCATTCTGTTTCATTGTAAATATAAATTGCCAACCCAAATGACGGTTATAGGTTTTATCTATAACCGAAAAACCTGAATTCACTCGTTGTACAGCTTCGTAAAAAGACACTATATTTTCATGTAATTTGCCTTGTTCATCTTTATAAATGGCCACGTGGTGGTTGTTTCCCGTACTTACAAAATCGCTTTGAACGGGTTGATTTTTTTCGTCTAAAATCAAATTCCCCAGATGGTCTCGTTTTTCGTGTAAAGCCTCTACATTACTAACACCCGAAATAGTGACACGTTTTATAGAAATGCCTTTTTCCTCATTTAACCAAATAGGATTTTTATCAAGATTTGAAAAGGCTTCTTTTGCATTGTTCTCATTCGCAATAAGTCGTTTTTTAAGAATGGTTTTAATCCCATTGTCAATGACCTTATCAATCTTTAAATCGGGGGTTATTTTTTTCCTAATGGTATAAATTTCTTCAAAACAATGTATTTCCTTTAATGGTTCATCTTTATAAATTAAAGGGTCTTTTTTCAGGGTCTTGGCATCAAAAGCTATACTGGTATTGTTGTCGTATTTAGTTATATGATTTAGCACACACTGTTTAATTTGAGGATGAATGATAGTATTGATTTGCTCTAAAGAAATACGCTTATTGATTTTTGTTGTTTTGTCCATGGGTTTTTTCGATTTTCCATAAACCGTTTCTTTGTGCAATTGACCTCTTGGTGTTAATTGTGATGTAGTATGATATTGCTCTTTTCCTTTTCGTTTGGTTTTGTTAATATTTTTTGTGACCACTTTGTTTTTTGCCTTGAAAGACACTAAAATAGTCTCTATATGTTTTTTGGCATCTGAACGGAAATTATCTACCGGAGGTTTATACATTCTTTTACCATTTCCGTTTTTATGGGTGATTAAATCTTCTATAGCAATAATAGTATTGTATTTTTTATGGTTTTTATCCCTTCGGGCATTCAGATTATTGATATACTGAATGTGGTTATGAGAGGTAAACGCCACTGTCAAAGCGTCCATTGCGTGATGACGGTGATCGTTTCGCTTTGTCCAATCTTTTATAACCTCTACCTTTTTATTGCCTTTTCGTACTTCAGTTTCGGTTAACCCAAGTGCTTCGTATTTTGGTAGGTTTAACTCTTTCATGACATTGATTAATCCCCAATCTTCACGAAGCTTGTCCGTAATACTTCCTGTGGTTGAAACCACTTCCTTAAACACTTCGGAAAGCATCGACTTTGCCTTTATGGCTATGTATTGTGAGTTACGCAAATCGCGTTCTATAAAGTCATCTGGTAAATCTTTTTTACTCATAAGTAGTTTTTTGTACTTGCCTTTACCAATAGTTCCTTTGCCTTTATCATATAGCGATTCCACACTGTTTTTGTAGTTCTTCAGATCACTATTAAAATCATTTTCTATAAAATCCAATGCGGTTCTATCTCGCTTTTGCAGATTTATTTTTTTGTAAGCAAGTGTTTTGTTGGAAAAGGAATCGTCAAACAACATGGCTTTTGGGATGATATGTTCAATATCGATCTCTTTTGAGAAGAGTTTTTCCTTTTCAATATACTTGTTTGTAAAAACCGTTTTATATCCTAAAGGCTTTAATTCTTCGTACAATCTGTATCTAACCACATCGTTTTTCGTTGGGTTTGGAATGCCAAATTCTTTAGTAATCAGTTTTCTTATATCATCGTTTTCTTTGGTTCTTTTGGTGATAAAGGAATAGCTGTCTTTTCGTTCTGATGCAGATTTCTTTAATTCTCTCGCCAATTCAATTCTTACTTCATCGGGCTTGCCATGGGTTTCAATAACCAGATTAATCAAATTAACCATTTGATTTAAAATTTTTTCAACTACAGGATTTCGCAAGCTGTTTTTCGGAAGCAACTCTAACGCATTTTTATAATTCTTGCTTTCTTTTTCTTCTTTCGTTAATGCGTTAGAATGATTATAACCTGCCAAAGTACAGGCTTTAGAAAACACATTGCCATCATGCAAATGCGGCATAATTTTACGAATGGCACGAGATGACAAGCTACCATAGTCTTGTTGCAATTTGATGTTAGCCAGCCATTTGGTGTACTCAGGCTGAAAACCATATTTGATATGTAGTTTCTTTTTTAGTTTTACGTTTGAATTTCCGTAAATAAATTTATCTGATTCAGCTATTTTTTCATCATCTTCAGCTGAGTGTAGTAAATGCCAAAGTTGATAACTATCTTGTTTGTCGAAAGATGTACCTTCTTTATTTGCATCAAAATCTAAAATGGAAGGCTTGATGCCAATTTCAGTAAAAACAGCGTTTAATTCTTGCTTTATTTCTTCTGAAGATTTTTTAGCCCAATCGAAACCATACCCTTCGTCTATGGCTATTTTCTGATAAATTGCATAAAGTGCCTGATTGGTGCGGTTGCCTTCAATTTTTTCAAAGTTACATTTCCATTCTTTGGGATTTAGTGCTAAAAGTTTAAGAATTTCATTGGCTTTTAAATCACCTCTCAAGTTTAATGTCTCAAACAGTAGTTTTTTTGCTTCTTCATCTAAAATGTAATTTGTTTCAATATTTTGTTGAAACAAATCGTTACTTTTTCCATTTAAGCGTTTAAACCTTAGGCTATTTATATTTTGCCAAGTTTTAAATTCCTGAAATAACGGGGATGATTTAGGAATTGCTTTATGAAATTTTTCAAACTGACAGTTTGAAATCAAATGCTTTTGAGACTTTAACTTCCGTTGAAAAAAAATTATGACATCTCTTATTTCTGCCTTTAAATTAGCTTTTAAAACAGCGTGATACTTGGCTTGAGTTTCCCAAATTGTTTCAAACTCATCTAAATAATCCTGACGATAAAAGACCTGATTTTTGAGTGATTTGTGATGATTTTCCTGAATTTGTTGATGCAAATATTGCCCAACGGTAAGCTTATTAAAGTACAATTCTTTACTTCTGTCACTAATAGCTCCCAAATAATCACTTGACTTATTGAGGTCATTATTAATTTCTTGTAAAACAATAGCCAAATATTCCAAATTTATTTTCTCTTGAAGTGCGAGGGTTCGCAACTCGTATTTTTTCAATTTTTGTTCGGTCGTTTTTCCTTCTAATTTTATCCCTTCAATTCCAAATGGTTTTTGGCAAATAGCCCATGTCGCCCCTTTATTTTTACCTTGCAGTTCTTTGTAAAGTTTATCCTGCAAAATATTAGGATAGAACTTTTTCTGATGATTCCATATTTTATCAAACTCGGCTACTAAATCGGAACGATAAAAATCAGGGACATATTTTTTTTCAGTTTTTAGAATATCATAAACATATTGCCCTGGCGATATATTATTTTCATAAAGTTCTTTAGCAACAGCCATTCCATCAATTGCCATTCCTTCTTCTTCGTTTACGGCTTTTCTGCTGCTTCTATAACCTCTTTTTTTGTTGATGACCAACAACACTTTTGCAAAATCTTCCAGTTCAATTGGTTCAACTGCTGCTTTTGCTCTTAACCTCAAGGTTTGATGTGTCGTATTTTTACCTATTTCGGTTAACAGAGTTTTATCAGATATGATTTGGTGTTTTTTTAGAATTTTTATCAAATTCATTCTACGGAGTTTAAAACGTTGTAGATTTCTTCTGGCACCACGTTTTAAAGTCCTGTCAGCATTTACAGAAAGAGGTTTTCCTTTTTCAAAATCTGTTTGCTCATCAGTAGTTAAAGGATTTACCCTAACTCCTAATTTCACAATTTCTGATTGTTCTTGTTTGTTTTCTGCTTCGTTAACCAATGCCCATCCAATTGAATTTGTTCCTAAATCCAGTCCTAAAATTCGTTTCATCATTAAATTTTTATTATATTTGATTTTGAAAGCAATTCACAATAAGGATTATTCCGTTGTGAAAACATTTAAGTTGGCCTCTCGACTTTAACTGGGAGGTTTTTTTTTTCCTAAAATGCGCTTCCGGCCCTCCTCTAAAAAAAAACTGAACCATCATAGCAAATGCGAAGATGAAAGTAGATTAATTAAAATTGGGAAGTTAAATTTAAAAAAAAATCTACCAAAAAAAGAAAAATCACCCCAATAAAGCGCAGTCGTTTAGAAGTGATAATAATATCTTACAACACAACAATAATATTTGTCATTTTGGTTTGCTTTTTTTGTTTAATTTAGTGCTGTTTTATTATGCCCATTACGATAACCTACAGCCTTTTTTTTACTTCATCCCACACACAGGATTCGAACAACCATTGGCTATTCCACAGTTTTAAAACGTATGATAGGACAATAAACGCTCAGCTAGTCTCAAATGAAAAAAATAATTAAACGTATTGTTCTCCCATTCTTTATCTTGTTTTTAGTCCTTCTAACTTTACCTTATATTTTTAAGGATAAGATCAAGGCACAACTCTTGGATGTGATCCACCAAAATATTTATGCACATGTTGAATTTGATCATGTAGAGTTGAGTTTTATAAAAAATTTTCCAAAAGCAAGAATAAGGGTTAAAGGGCTTACCATTATCAACAAAGCCCCCTTTGAGGGAGATACCCTTTTTTCATCTACATCTGTTTATTTTAACACCGGGATTTTAAGTATTTTAAGGTCAAAAAATCATCCAATACACATTGACGCCGTTGTTTTGGATAATATAAAGCTCTCTATCGTTGAGCATCAAGGAGTTTCTAATATGGACATCGCAGCCAAACAAGCAACACCAAAAGATACCCAAAAAGATAGTATCCCCTCCAATATTGGTTTTAAACTTCATTATTACGGGCTTCACAATGCTTCGCTATCGTATCACAACAAAGATACCGATCTCAAAGTGGAGCTGTCAAATCTCAATCACGACGGATCAGGAAATTTTTCGTCACAAATCATGCATCTAGATACGCAAACCCATGCCGACTTATTTTTTGAGCATCAAGGAATCACTTACCTTGAGCACTCCCGTGTAGCTCTTGATGCAATTTTTGAAATAGACCTTGCACATCAAAAATACTCGTTCCAAAAAAATGAATTTAAAATCAATGATCTTCCCCTGGAATTTGAAGGGTTTGTACAACTTTTTGATAATTACCAAGATGTTGATTTGCAGTTTAAAACGACACAAACATCATTTGAAAATGCCCTTAAGCTTGTTCCACCAGCCTACTCAAAAGAGCTGAAGGACGTGACAACATCAGGGAATTTTTCATTAGTGGGGGCTATTCAAGGAAAAGTAGCCGAAACGGTGATTCCTAGTTTCGACATCCACATCAGTTCATCTAATGGAACATTGCAATACCCAGATCTCCCAAAAAGAATCGAAAAAATAACCATAGATGCTCAAGTCAACAACAGCACTGGAAATTTAGAAGATACATTAATTGAAGTTCATCAATTTTCATGTTTAATCGATAAAGACTTGTTTAACATCACAGCCAAAGTGAAGAATATTAACGACAACCCAATTATTTCTTCCAAATTAAATGGGATTATTAATCTTGAATCTATTTCCGTAGCTTATCCAATGCAGTTGAGTGATCCAATCCAAGGAATTTTAAACGCCAACATATCCACTACTTTTGACCTTCATTCAGCTACCGAAAAAAACTACCAAAACTTCAAAAATTCGGGTACTGTATCAATTTCTGATTTCTATTACGACAGTCAAGAAATGGTTCATCCTTTTGAGATGCAATCGGCTTATCTACAATTTGATTCCGACGAAATACGATTGATTGAAATGAAAGCAAAAACAGGAAATTCTGATATGGAAATAAACGGAATTCTTGAAAATTTTTATGGGTTTTTGTTTCAAAAAGAGGAGCTGAAAGGCCATTTTGAACTTCAATCCGATCGCTTGGAGGTAGCCGATTTTATGACTACATCAAAAAGCACTCCCCACAAAGAGACTACCTCCGAAGTGATCGATCTAAAAATTCCTTCTTTTTTAGACTGCTCCATCAAGGCGTATGCTTCCACAGTAAAATATTCCACCTTAACCTTAAAAAACCTCTCAGGTAATTTACTTATCAAAGATCAACAAGCCACCTTAAAAAATTTAAAAATGGATATTTTTGAAGGCAAAATTCTAATGCAGGGTTTTGTAAATACTAAGGGCTCCACTCCCAAATTCAATACTAATCTAAAATTAAACTCCCTAGATATAGCTTCCTCTTTTTCGAATTTTTCCTTCTTGAAAGCTATTGCCCCTATTTCAAATGCCTTAAATGGAAAAGTTAATGCAGATATTCAACTTCAAGGGCTTCTTAACCAATCACTTACTCCCAATCTGAAAACACTTTCTGGAGATTTGTCAGCTGGGTTTATCAATGCAGTATTGGACCCACAAAAAGCCCCCATGCTCAAAGCTTTAAACCAACAAACTGATTTTTTAAACATAAAAAATAACCGCCTGGAGGATACCGAAGTGAAGCTATCATTTGAAAATGGTAAAGTGATCGTACATCCTTTTGATCTAAACTATAATGATATTGATATCTCCGTTTCGGGTAATCATCAATTTGATCAATCTATGAACTATGATCTTGAATTTGATGTTCCATTAAAATATTTTGGGAAAGAAGTATCAGGGCTACTTGCAACTACCGATGCTCAATCCACCGACACCTTTCCTGTAAAAGGAAATTTGACCGGAAGTTTTACCTCCCCCTCGCTAACCACCGATTTTAAAGGAGCTACTAAAAGCTTGATGAATCAACTTGTAAAACAACAACAACAAGGACTTCTCGATAAAGGAAAAAACATGCTTAAAGGGCTGTTTGGGAAAAAAGAAAAATAAATATGTTTTGGTTAAATAATAAGATATTTTCCTCACCAAATTATACCAAAACCTTATTGCTGTGTATGATTCCCCAAATTGTTTTGTTATGACAATAATACTTGGTGATTAAACAAAATAACTTGTTATTCATGGAGAACAGATGGGATGATTAGTTTTTTGGGATAATATTTTTTATATTAGGAGAACCAAATTTTTCAGTATGAACATAAAAAACTACTAATTTAGTTCCCCTGCCACCTACACAACAAACTACCATAAAGGACCTAATTTAACCTTTAAATAGGGAGTTACCTTGCTAAATACCCTAGCTAAAACTGTACGACAAATTTTAAGTCCCCTTTTTTTTAACATCTTACCGCCTTCGCATAATCGTTTGAATGCAAGGATAAATATCAATTACAAAAAAAATAAATCACTTAACCATGAAAAATATCACCCTAGCCCTGTTCTTTGGTTTACTTTCCTCTATTTCTGTAAATGCCCAGCTAATTACTCCAGATGTTGATTTGGTATCTGAAATCATCAGTCAAAAACAAGAAGAACTAAAACAAAGAGTATTAAAAAATGTGGTAGTCAAAAATATCAAAACCACAAATTATACGACGTATAATACCATTTATCATATCATGAATCTGCTGACTAGTGAAAAAAATAAAACAGTAATGACAAACAACATCATTTCTGAAATTTCGGATTACGCCATCACCTATGCACTTGCAGATTATTTTGTTAAAAATGAATTGAATATTTCAGGATTAAAAAATAAATCATTTGGCGATGATAAAGGACTGTATGATCTGATGACCATCAATCTTGACAATGACCAAAAAAATAAATTTACCACCCAGCAAAAGATAAAAGTATCTAGAACACAAATCCCAGAAGATCTTTTGGCCAATTATATCATTGATACCCTGAGTACAACGTTAGCGGAATCGAATTTTTTTAAGGAAAAAGGATTTTTCCAAAGATCTTCAATAAAATTCAAGTATGGATTGAATTTAGATTATTCAAAAATTAAGACAAGCGGACAGGAAGACCAAGTTGTTGCCCAACTTAATACATTCGTTTCCAAAGTAAATACCACGCTAAATTCGGCTGATGAGGTGTTTAGGTTTATCAATAATAGCGAAAAAAAAATCGATGATTTAAATTCGTTAACTCGTGATGATATTGGGTTTATCTTACAACTATTCTCATTGTCATTAGACAAGTTTAGAAATGAAATAGGACAAAATAGTTTTATTGCAAAAATAGGAGATATCATCTCAAAGTATGTGATCTATGACATTGCAAATGACGATACCAAAAAAGGATATGATTTCAAATTGGATTTCGAAGCCATAATCCTCGGTTTAGAAAATGAATTTTACCACAATAAAATTACTAGCCTAAAACAACACAAAATTGGAGTTGAACCGTTTTTTGGAATAGGTATCAATTATGGAGCTTTTACTAATGAAAATAATGCTATTTTAAATGAAGCTAAAACGGAAAGTATTTATCAATTCGCCTATGTATCTGAAAAAATGGGATTTAAATTTCTTTTTGCAGATATGGCATACACACGTTCCCATCAACCATTAGAATGGTTTCAATATCGAGGTATTTACAGAAGATGGAAAGGACCAGTAAAAGAACCGTTGATCAAAAATGTTTATGGCATGATATTCGCCTCGGGGATTTTATACAATATCATTGACTTAAAATCAGAGGACAATTTCAATTATGCCATGTTAGGATCTGGAATTGGCTTGACTTTTTTTAATGATTTAGCACTCAATGTATCCTATTCAATACCCTTAATCAAAGATGAAAATTCTTTTGAAAATGGAATGGTAAACGTTGGGTTTGATATTCCAATATTTGAATACCTAAAAGCATCCAAGAACAAAGAAAAATAAACCCCATAGCAATACTAATGTTTCCAGAGTTTATAAAGTTTTGAATAGTAGTTTTTATCCTATATTATTCATCTTGAGTAAATACGGAATCAGCATACATATTATTCCAAGCGTTTGTACCCTGTAGCCCTGTCCATGCCAAAGCTTTGTACAACTGATCAGAATGTTGTGCATTATCATATGGCTTTAAATATTTTACGAAACTTGACAGGCTTAAAACATTTCTAAATAGTAGGAATATTATAAACATCATAAATAGTGAAAACGTGATTGTTTTTTTTAACTATGAGTTTAAAAACCTTCCAAGATGCAATACAACTGGTGGTAAAAAGATTACATTCTCTTCCTTTGATTTTTCTTTATGGATCGTCCGCTTATATTATTGAACTTCAAAAATGGTCATTTTTTCAATGCTAATAAAGGAATCAATTGAAATTGAATATGGATGAGTATTTTTTTCTTTTAAAAGTTAAATTCTCAACCGTGAATAATTTGTGTTCATTCGTTTTTATACATTTATCAATGATATAAATATCTTTTTTTAGATAAGATTTACAGCTTTTACAAATTGAAAAGTTTAACGAATCACACTGTGCATGTAAATTATTGATGGTGATGAAGAAAAAAAATAGAAATGTATAGGTTTTAGATACAGTTGTTATTTCCATGAAAACTGTTTTTAGCGTTTAATTAGGCAAGGAAGCTTATAAACGCGTGACCATGAGGTTATCGGAATAGGTCTAAAGCACGAAAATCTTTAGGGCAGAAAGAATCAATTTCTGTTTTCCAATACCTTGACAACGTCTGCAAGCGTATGTCCTTTGGCTTGGAGCAGCATAAGATAATGAAACAACAAGTCAGCAGATTCATTTAAAAACAGTTGTTCGTTGTTATCTTTAGCTTCAATAACGGTTTCTATGGCTTCCTCCCCAACTTTTTGAGCAATCTTATTGATCCCTTTTTCAAATAAAGAGGCGATATAGCTTCCCTCAGGGCGATTATTTTTACGTTGGGTAATGGTTGCTTCCAGTTCTGACAAAAAGCCATAGTAAGGCATATTTGCTTCCTTAAAACAGGTATCAGAACCCGTATGACAGGTAGGGCCTAGCGGACGGGCAGTTACCAAAAGTGCGTCTTGATCACAATCTACTTTGATGTCTACCAATTTTAAAAAATTTCCGCTTTCTTCCCCCTTAGTCCAAAGGCGTTGTTTGGAACGACTAAAAAAAGTTACTTTTTTTAAGGATTGTGTTTGAGCCAAAGCCTCAGCATTCATATAACCCAACATCAAAACAATTTTGGTTTGGGCATCTTGTACAATAGCGGGTACAAGTCCGTTGTCAAATTTGTGAAAAGCTACATTCATCATCGTACAGGTATTTGTTGTTCCGCTAATACGGATTTAAGGTTTTTAATGTCAATTTCTTTGTAATGAAATACACTAGCAGCCAGGGCAGCATCGGCTTTTCCAAGTGTGAAGGCATCACAAAAATGAGTTGTATTTCCAGCCCCTCCTGAGGCGATTAAAGGAATATTAACCAAAGTTGATATTTTTGCCAAAGCAGCATTGGCAAATCCATTTTTTGTGCCATCGTGATCCATTGAGGTAAACAACAACTCCCCTGCTCCGCGATCGGCCACTTCTTTGGCCCATTCAAAAAGATCCAGGTCGGTCGCTACCTTCCCACCCACCAAATGCACTTTCCATTGTTGGTCGATTTGTTTGGCATCTACCGCAACTACTACACATTGTGAGCCAAATTTTTGTGCCAACAGATCTATTAGTTCAGGACGTCGGACAGCTGCCGAGTTGATCGAAACCTTGTCGGCGCCGTGTTGTAACAATACGTCCACATCTTCGATTGAAGCTATTCCTCCCCCTACCGTAAATGGGATATCAATGGCTTGTGCCACATCACGAACCAATTTCGAAAGGGTTTTTCGCTGCTCCTCAGACGCTGAAATATCCAAAAAAACAAGCTCGTCGGCACCTTCATCAGCATATCGAATCGCCAACTCCACCGGATCTCCAGCGTCACGTAAATGAACAAAATTGACTCCTTTTACCGTTCTTCCGTCCTTGATGTCCAGGCAAGGGATAATTCGTTTGGTGAGCATGTTATGATTGGTTTAAGATATAATGCTCTAGTGTTTTCAGCGAGATGCGATTCTCGTAAATCGCTTTGCCAATAATGACCCCCTTACAACCGAGTTCAGCGAGCTGAGGGAGTTCATCAAAAGTGGATATTCCTCCCGAAGCAATGAGTTTTATATCGGGAGTCAATTCCAATATCTCTTGGTACAAATCAAATGATGGACCCTGAAGCATACCATCTTTGGCGATATCTGTACAAATGACATAGGTAATTCCTTTTTGGGCATAATCTTTAATGAAACTCAATACATTCAAATCTGAATGCTCTTTCCAACCCTGAGTGGCAATCATGCGTTCATTGGCATCGGCACCCAAAACAATACGATCAGAACCATAGTTATTGATCCAAGATTCAAAACGATCTGAGTTTTTGACGGCTATACTTCCTCCTGTGAGTTGTTGTGCTCCCGACTCAAAAGCAATACGCACGTCCTCATCAGACTTTACCCCCCCGCCAAAATCGATTTTAAGACGTGTTTTAGACGCGATTTGCTCAAGGATGTGGTAATTGATAATGTGCTGTGATTTGGCTCCGTCTAAATCCACCAAATGCAAATACGTGATGCCATGATCTTCAAACTGCTGGGCAACTTCCAAAGGGGATTCGTTATACACTTTTTGAGTTGTATAATCCCCTTTGGTCAAACGTACACATTTTCCATTAATAATGTCAATAGCTGGAATTATTCTCATAAGGTTAAAAAATTTTTTAATAATTGGGCTCCTACCGTACTGCTTTTTTCGGGATGAAACTGAACACCAAAAAAATTCTTGAGTTGCAAAGCTGAGCTAAAAGAATGTCCATAATGCGTTACACCAATAGTTTGTTCACAAATAGACGCATAGTAACTGTGTACCAAATAGAAATAGGAATCTGAATCTATGTGCGCAAATAAAGAAGAAGATAGTTGAGAAGCGGTATTCCAACCCATATGAGGGACTTTTAGACTCGTATCAAATCGTTTGACCTCGGCATCAAAAATACCCAAACCTTTAGTTTCTCCTTCTTGAGTATACCGACACATAAGCTGCATTCCTAAACAAATCCCCAACACCGGTTGTGTTAATTGAGGGATTAATAGATCCAAACCTGAAATTTTTAGCTTGGTCATCGCCGAACTGGCCTCACCCACTCCAGGAAAAACTACACGATCGGCTTGCCGAATCACTTCTGAATTTGAAGTAAGCATAGTTTTGACTCCCAAGCGATCAAAAGCAAATCGAATGCTTTGAATGTTGCCTGCACCATAATCAATCAAGGCAATTTTCATAATAATCCTTTGGTAGAGGGTAAAATTAGTTTTTCTGCATCACGCTGAACAGCAGCTTTTATGGCCTTTGAAAAAGCCTTAAAAATAGCTTCTATTTTATGGTGTTCGTTAAAACCTTCGGCTTTGATATTGAGATTAGCTTTGGCGCCATCAGAGAAAGATTTAAAAAAATGAAAAAACATTTCGGTGGGCATTTTTCCGATCATTTCACGTTTAAAGGGGGCTTTCCACATCAGCCAACTACGTCCCCCAAAATCAAGAGCTACCTGAGCCAAGCAATCATCCATGGGAAGACAAAATCCGTAGCGTTGCATTCCCATTTTGTTCCCTAAAGCCATTGCAAAAGCTTCCCCTAAAGCAATTCCTGTATCTTCAATCGTGTGATGTTCATCAACCTGTAAATCTCCGTTGACTTTTATGTCCAAATCAACCCCTCCGTGACGGGCCAACTGATCCAGCATATGATCAAAAAAAGCAATGCCTGTTTGAATATCTGAATGACCACTACCATCAATATCAATTTTGATCTCAATTTCTGTTTCGTGTGTTTTTCGTGAAATTGAAGCGGTGCGCCCCTCCAGCCTAAGATGACGATAAATATCTTCCCAAGAAGTAGTGCGCAAAACTATGGTTTCTTCTAAAGATGTTGTACTTACTTCTGCTAATCCAACTTCAGGGTGTGAGGCAATAAAAATCCCCTTTGCTCCTAAATTTTTGGCCAGCTCCATATCCGTCATTCGATCGCCAATTACATAGGAATTTGACATGTCGTACTCCTCATTATTAAGATATGAGGTGAGCATTCCAACACGAGGTTTTCGGGTAGGTGCATGATCTGCAGGTACACTGCGATCAATATGTTCGGCCTTAAATACTATTCCTTCGTTTTTTAAGGTATTCATTATAAATTGGTGGGTTGGCCAAAAATGATCCTCAGGAAAACTTTCTGTACCTAAGCCATCTTGATTGGTTACCAATACCAGCTCATAATCGAGTGCTTTAGCTATTTTAACTAACCCTTGAAATACACCAGGATAAAACACTAATTTTGAGTACGAATCCAATTGAAAATCCTTGGGTTCTAGTGTGAGCGTACCATCACGATCAATAAACAAAACCTTTTTCATCTTTGTAAAGCATTTAATAAAAATATGTTCTCATTGTAGGTTCCCACAGAAATACGTAAGCATTGGGCACAACCAATTTCATGAGAACGGTTTCGTACCACAACTCCTTTACTCAATAGCTCTTCATAGCGAAGTATTGCGTCATCCACTCGAACAAGTATAAAATTGGCATCACTAGGATACACTTCTTTGATGTAAGGAATAGTTTGTAATGCACCTTCCAACCACTTCCGCTGCTCCAAAATAGCTTTAGTTTGATTGTGAATTGAAGTCTGGTTTTTTAATGCTTTTATCGCCCATTGTTGACTCAATTCATTAATATTATATGGGGGTTTTATTTTTTTTAACGCATCGATGATTTCTGCTGAAGCCAAGGCTATACCTAATCGAATTCCCGCCATGCCATAGGCTTTTGATAAGGTTTGGGTAATAATGAGATTGGGGAAAGATCTCAAACGTTTGACCCAGCTTTCGCGGGTGGAAAAATCAATATAAGCCTCATCAAGGACTACAATTCCTTGAAATGAAGTCAATAGTTGTTCAAGAGCCAAAACATCAAAACTGTTTCCTGTAGGATTGTTGGGGGAGCACAAAAAAATAGCCTTTGTACGATTTGTAATAGCTTTTAATATTTTGGTTATATCCAACTTAAAATCAGTAGTTAAAAAAACTTCATTTAAAGCAATACTATTAATATTAGCCAATATTTTATACATGCCATAGGTAGGGGGCATGATAAGGATTTCGTCATGATTAGGCTCACAAAATGCTCTGAATATAAGATCCAAAATTTCATCACTTCCGTTACCGAAAAGCAACTGATTTGGTTGAACTTCTTTCAGGGATGCCACTATGTTTTTTAATTCTTTTTGATGAGGATCAGGGTATCGGTTTACTCCATTTTGGTAAGGATTTTCGTTAGCATCCAAATAAATCCAATCGGAACGTTGTATGGCGTATTCATCACGAGCTGAGGCATACGGCTTTAAATCATGTAAATAGGGTCTTGTTACCTTATTTAGGTCAAAAGTATTGCTCATATCAAATCTTTTAAACGCATACGTACTGCATTTTTGTGGGCATCTAGTCCTTCCGCGTCAGCCATTTCTTCGACCGCTTTACCAATTTTCAATATACCCGTTTTACTAAGTTTTTGAAAGGTAATGGCTTTCATAAAGCTATCTAAATTCACTCCACTGTATTGTTTGGCAAACCCATTAGTGGGTAAAGTATGGTTAGTTCCCGAAGCATAATCTCCAACACTTTCAGGGGTGTAATTTCCAATAAAAACAGAACCAGCGTTTTGAACTGCTTCCACAAAAAAATCTTCATTTTTCATACATATAATATAATGCTCAGGACTATAAGCATTGATAAAATCAACAGCTGTTGATTCGTCGTCAAAAAACAATGCCATAGCATGTTCTAAAGCTATTTGTGCCATATCACGGCGATGAAGTTGAAGCAGTTGTAATTGCAGTTCATGCTTTATGTTATCGATTACTTCCAGTGAAGTACTAACCAACACCACCTGACTATCTTTACCGTGTTCGGCTTGAGAAAGTAAATCAGCGGCTACATAAGAAGGGACTGCACTTTGATCGGCAATGACCAATAATTCACTAGGTCCTGCAGGCATATCAATGGCAACCCCGCAAGTTGTTGCCTTTTGTTTGGCTGCAGTAACATATTGATTACCAGGGCCAAATATTTTATATACCTTTGGAACGCTTTCAGTGCCATAAGTCAAAGCTGCAATAGCCTGAATTCCGCCAATTTTAAACAATTGGGATACCCCACATAATTGTGCAGCATATCGGATAGCAGCTGCAATAGTTCCGTCGCTTTGAGGAGGGGTACAAAGTACTATTTCGCTACATCCAGCCAATTGAGCAGGAATCGCCAGCATTAATATGGTAGAAAACAAAGGAGCCGTACCCCCAGGAATATATAATCCTACTTTTTGGATGGGCTTTTTAGCTTGCCAACAACGAACTCCTTTTGTTGTTTCTACTTCAACATCTGCAGTGCGTTGAGCCTCGTGAAAAACTTTAATGTTATGGTAGGCGAAATCAATAGCAGATTTTAAAGCTAAACTTATTTCCTCAACACTATCTTTTAATTCTCGTTCACTTACTCTGAAAGCATCCAATTCACAACTGTCAAACTGTTGGGTATATCGTTTTAGAGCAATATCACCTTCCTCTTTAACAGCATCAAAAACTTGATCGATAACAAGGTTTATGTCCTTGTAAGCAAATGATGGTCTTTGGGTTAAAAGATCCCAGGTTTCAGTTGAGGGGTTCAAAATTGTTTTCATTATAGCACCATTTTTTCGATAGGACAAATTAAAATTCCTTGTGCTCCTGCCGCTTTTAGTTCATCAATCACCTCCCAAAAAGTTGCTTCTTCAATCACAGAATGTAATGAGCTCCAACCCTGTTGAGCAAGAGGCATCACCGTAGGGCTTTTTAGAACAGGAAGAATATTAGACACAATATCAATCTTTTCGTTAGGCACATTCATCAGGATATATTTGGATTTACGTCCCTTTAAAACTGACTTTATTCGGAAACATAACTTCTTGAGGAGTTGCTTTTTGTCCTCTTCCATATTAGGGTTAGAAGCCAATACAGCTTGCGAATTAAATAAAACTTCAACTTCTTTTAAATTATTTTTAAATAGAGTTGACCCACTAGAAACAATATCACATATCGCATCCGACAATCCAATATTGGGAGCAATTTCGACCGAACCATTAATAATATGCAATTCAGCCTGTATCCCTTTTTTGGCAAGGAATTTTTTTACTGTGTTAGGGTAAGATGTTGCAATCCTCTTTCCTTCTAATTCATGAATACTTGAGTAATGAACTTCTTTGGGAATCGCTAGGGATACCTTGCATTTTGAAAAGTTTAATTTCTCGATAATATCAATTCCTTCCCCTTTCTCTACCAATAAATTTTCCCCTATAATAGCAATATCAACCACCCCATCTCTGAGGTACTGTGGAATATCTCCATTACGAAGATATAAAACATCTATAGGAAAGTTACGCGCTGAGGCCTTAAGTTGGTCTTTACCATTATCAACCGAAATGCCACAATCTTTCAACAATTGAAGTGAATCTTGGTTAAGTCTTCCCGACTTTTGAATAGCAATTTGTAACTTTTTTTTCATAATATTTTATTCTTGTAACAAAAAAAAACCCGTTTGAGTCATCAAACGGGTTTCGTGGTATGTGAACACAATCCAACTACCTCGCTTGAGCGAAAAATAATGGATGATGTAAATGTGTATTTGCTTTCATTACGGTACAAATATCTGCTTATTTTTTGAATTACACACTAATTGTTTCCTAAAATTATTGGCAATCCATCTTCACCTCCACCAATGACAATCACTTTGGTATTGGGAGATTCAGATAATTGTAGCGTGGCTTCAATTCCTTTTTCCAATAAAATATTTCGAGTTAAAGAAGCGTTTAAGATTTTATTAGCTGTTGCTTTCCCCTCCGCTTCAATACGTACTTTTTCAGCTTCTTGAAGGGCTTTAACCAATCGGAATTCATATTCCAATGCCTCTTGCTCTTGGGTCAATTTACGTTGAATCGCTTCCTTAATTGATGAAGGAAGCGTAACATCACGAACCAATACAGAGTTGATTTGAACGTGTTGTTCATTTACTTTCGCTCTGGTTTCTTCATAAATTTCATTCTGAATCGCATCACGCTTAGTAGAATAAAGTTGCTCGGGAGTATAACGACCAATGACTGATCGCGCAACTGCACGTATCTCGGGTACAATAACCACATTGAGGTAGTTTTCCCCTTTAGTTTTGTGGAGCAGTCCGAGCTCATCAATTTTTGGTTGATATAAAACCGATACGTCCAACGAAATTTCTAAACCATTAGAAGAAAGAACGCGCATACCGCTTTCAAATTCTTCTTGCTGTTTGATGTCATATACATACACTTTATTCCAAGGGGCAACAATGTGAAACCCCTCACCAAGAGCAGGTTTATCTGTTACTGTACCCCCGCCAAAGCGCTTCCAAACCACACCAGCTTCACCGTATCCAATATTCACTGCTGTTCGGGCAATCATAATCACCGCAAGAAGTGCTATCACTACTATGGGTAATCCAATTTTTGGTAAATTATTCATTTTTATAAAATTTAAGTTAACATTCCGCCATCTATATGAAGAACTTGACCAGTGACGTAACTGGACATGTCCGAAGCTAAAAATAAACAGGCATGAGCCACATCTTGAACAGAACCTCCACGCTTCAAAGGAATTCCTGCTCGCCATTCTGCAACTATATCGTCAGGTAATTTATCTGTCATCTCTGTTTCGATAAAACCTGGTGCAATAACATTAGAACGAATATTTCTTGAACCTAATTCCAAAGCAATAGATTTTGAAAAACCAATAATACCTGCTTTAGATGCGGCGTAATTTGATTGACCAGCATTACCTTTTACTCCAACAACCGAGCTCATATTAATAATACTTCCATGCCGTTGTTTAAGCATAGTTCGTTGAACCGCTTTAGTCATGTTAAATACAGATTTAAGATTGATTTCAATCACTTGATCAAAATCGTTCTCAGTAATACGCATTAACAAATTGTCTTTGGTAATACCTGCGTTATTAACCAGGATATCAATATGTTCAAAATCTTTTAATACCTGATCAACTAATTGTTGTGCAGCATTAAAGTCGGCAGCGTTCGACTGATAGCCTTTAGCTTTTATTCCTAATGCCGATAATTCAGACTCTAAAACATTTGCTGCTTTAATAGATGAACTGTATGTAAAAGCGACATGTGCTCCGTGTTGTGCAAAGACAAGGGCTATTCCTTTCCCAATTCCACGACTAGCCCCAGTGATAATTGCTGTTTTTCCTTCAAGTAACTTCATAGGTAATTATTATGCTAGGGCTTCTGCAACTTTTTTCCCTATTTCTGCTGGAGAGTCTACTACATAAATTCCACAGTCCCTCAATATACGTTTTTTTGCTTCGGCAGTATCATCAGCACCACCAACAATAGCACCAGCGTGTCCCATGGTTCGACCTTTAGGAGCCGTTTCTCCTGCAATAAAACCTACAACTGGTTTGGGGTTTCCCTGTGCTTTTACCCATTGAGCAGCGTCAGCTTCAAGTTGTCCTCCAATCTCACCAATCATCACGATGCATTCGGTTTCAGCATCTTCCATAAGTAGCTGAACAGCATCTTTTGTAGTTGTTCCAATGATTGGATCCCCACCAATTCCAATGGCAGTTGTAATTCCGAAGCCTTGTTTGACGACTTGGTCAGCAGCTTCATAGGTAAGAGTTCCCGACTTAGATACGATGCCAATATTACCTTTTTTAAATACAAAACCAGGCATAATACCTACTTTAGCTTCTTCTGGTGTAATCACACCAGGACAGTTGGGTCCTATCAACCTACAGGCTTTATTTTTGATATAAGCGCTAACTTTGGTCATATCAGCAACAGGGATACCCTCCGTGATAGTGATAATTACTTTAATTCCCGCATCAGCAGCTTCCATAATGGCATCGGCTGCAAAGGCAGGGGGAACAAATAATATACTCGTGTCCGCGCCTACTTTTTTTACGGCATCTTCAACAGTGTTAAAAACAGGTTTGTTTAAATGTTGCTTTCCTCCTTTTCCAGGCGTAACTCCACCTACGATGTTTGTTCCGTAGGCAATCATCTGTTCGGCGTGAAAAGTACCTTCACTACCTGTAAAACCTTGAACGATAATTTTTGAATTTTTATTTACCAGTACACTCATTATTATAATTTAATTCTTTCGATATAAGTTCCTTTTTCGGTATCAACCTTTATTTTATCTCCTTCATTAATAAACAAAGGAACATTGATTGAGGCACCAGTTTCGACAGTTGCAGATTTAGTGGCATTAGTTGCTGTATTTCCTTTAACACCAGGTTCAGTATGAGTGACTTCCAAAGCAACACTAGCAGGAAGATCTACACTCAATGGCACTCCATCATCTGTATTGGTCATGACGGTTACCATTTCGCCTTCTTTCATTAATTCAGGATGATCCAAGATACTTTTTTGAAGTTCAATTTGACTGTAGTCTTCAGAATTCATAAAATGGTAGGTTTCTCCATCGCTGTATAAATATTGGTATTTTCTGGTTTCAACACGTACTTCGTCAATTTTGTGCCCTGCAGAAAAAGTATTATCGATCACTTTACCACTGGTCACACTTTTGAGCTTAGTTCGGACAAAAGCAGGTCCTTTTCCAGGTTTAACGTGTAAAAAGTTTACGATTTTATAAATATCATTGCTGTAACGGATGCAGAGTCCCTTTCGGATGTCAGATGTTGATGCCATAATTAGTTTTGAATATATCCTTTCATAATTCCACGTTGAGAATCTTTAATAAACTGCAAAATTTCATCACGCTCAGGAGAGGCAGTCATTTCTCCCTCAATAATTTGAGTGGCTTGAGAGTTATTGTAATTCCTTTGATAGAGAATTCGATAAATGTTTTGTATTTCTTTAATTTTTTCAGATTCAAAACCTCTTCTTCGAAGTCCCACTGAGTTTATTCCCACGTAGGAAATAGGTTCACGGGCAGCTTTTACAAAAGGAGGGATATCTTTACGGACCAAGGAACCACCTGCTACAAAAGCATGTCTTCCAATTGAGCAAAACTGATGAACAGCAGTCATTCCTGCCAAAATTACATAATCTCCGATAGATATATGCCCTGCGAGTGTGCTATTATTTGAAAAAATACAATAATTTCCCACAAAACAATCATGCGCAATATGAGAGTAAGCCATAATCAAACAATTTTGACCAATTTTGGTGACCCCTCTTGATGATGTGGCACGGTTGATGGTAACGCATTCACGAATCGTCGTATTATCACCAATTTCGGCGGTGGTATCTTCTCCATCAAACTTTAAATCCTGTGGAACCGCAGAGATTACAGATCCTGGAAATATATAACAGTTTTTCCCAATTCGTGCACCATCCATAATAGTGACATTGGAACCAATCCAAGTACCTTCTCCAATCACAACATTATTATCAATGGTTGAAAAGGGTTCAATAACTACATTTTTAGCGATTTTTGCACCTGGATGTACATAAGCCAATGGCTGATTCATAATTTAACGTCTTTTTTGTGAACAATCTGCGCCATCATTTCTGCTTCAGAAACCAGACGACCTTGGGCATAGGCATAAGCTTGCATATGACAAATTCCTCTTCTTATGGCGGAGATGAGTTCCATCTTAAATACAAGGGTATCACCAGGAACAACAGGATGTTTGAATTTTGCATTTTCGATTTTCATAAAAAAGGTAAGATAATTCTCAGGATCTGGAACAGTATTTAAAACCAAAACTCCTCCAGCTTGAGCCATGGCTTCAATTTGAAGGACTCCAGGCATAACTGGTTGGCCAGGGAAATGGCCTGAAAAATAGGGTTCATTCATCGTTATACTTTTCATCCCCACGACATGTCTATTACTGATTTCTAATATTTTATCTACTAACAAAAAAGGAGAACGATGAGGAAGAATTTTCATGATCTGATTTACATCCATAACTGGAGTGGCATGAAGATCAAACTCTGGAATTCGATTTCTTTTTTCAAGTTTGATGATATTTGCCATTTTTTTTGCAAACTGAGTATTGACAAAATGACCAGGTTTATTGGCAATTACCTTCCCTCGAATTCGTGTTCCTATAAGAGCTAAATCTCCAATTATATCGAGAAGTTTGTGACGTGCAGCCTCATTGGGATAATGCAAGTTTAGATTATCTAAAATACCATTAGGTTTAACGGAAATATCTTGTTTACCAAAAGCTTTTTGAAGTTTTTTCATGGTATCGTTGGACAATTCTTTATCGACGTATACAATAGCATTATTAAGATCTCCGCCTTTGATTAGCCCATTTACCAACAGTGTTTCAAGTTCATGTAAAAAACTAAAGGTTCGAGCATTTGCAAATTCAGATTTAAACTGACTGATGTCGTTCAGGGAGGCGTTTTGTGTTCCCAAAACTCTAGTTCCAAAATCGACCATTGTGGTGATTTGATAGTTTTCTGAGGGCAAAACTGTAATTTCACTTCCGGATTTTTCATCGAGATAAGTGATGACTTCTTTGACCACGTATTCGTTGCGTTCAACCTCTAATACTTCAATTCCTGCACTGGACAAAGCTTCTACAAAATATTTAGAGGATCCATCCATTATAGGGGGTTCTGAGGCATTTAGTTCAATTAATACATTGTCAATTTCTAAGCCAACTAAAGCAGCAAGCACATGTTCTGAAGTTTGTATTTTGACTCCATTTTTTTGGAGATTAGTTCCCCTCTGTGTATTTAACACATATTGTACATTTGCTTCGATAATAGGCTTTCCCTCTAAATCAGTCCTACAAAATGCATATCCATGATTAGCTGGAGCAGGTCTAAAAGTCATCATGACATTTTGACCTGTATGAATTCCAACACCTGAAAGAGATACAGGTTTTGATATGGTTGTTTGTTTACTCATTGTTAGGGGTTGTTGATTTTAGTGATTCTAATGACTTAATGTGATGATCTAGGTTCTTAAAATGGATGTAAGATTTTTGATAGTTTTTATATTCTATTGCGGGTGATCCCATCACTACTTTTCCGTTTTTTAAATTTCGGGTCACTCCTGTTTGTCCTTGTATACTTACATTATCTCCAATAACGATATGTCCTGAAATCCCCACTTGTCCTCCAATACGACAGTTTTTTCCAATTTTGCTTGAACCTGCCACCCCTGATTGGGCCGCAATAACGGTATTTTCACCAACTTCGACATTGTGGGCAATTTGGATTTGATTATCAAGTTTAACCCCTTTACAAATTAATGTTGACCCTAGGGTGGCTCTGTCAATTGTTGATCCTGCTCCGATTTCGACATTATCTTCAATAATAACATTACCTGTTTGGGGAATTTTCACATATGAACCATCTTTTTGTGGACTGAAGCCAAACCCATCCCCTCCAATAATCACATGGCTGTGAATAATACAATTATTTCCAATGACCGTATCATCCAAAATATGGGAACCAGAATAAATAAGTACATTATTACCTATTTTTACATTGGAACCTATAAAAACATTGGGATTGATTTTCACCTCATTTCCAATATTTGAGTTCTCCCCTATGGATGAAAAATAGCCTAAATAAAAATTTTCTCCGTAGGTAACACTATCATTTATGATACTTTGTTTTGATATTCCAATTTTGTTATTTTTTAAGTTATTGTAATATTCCAACAAAGAGGTAAAAGCACTGTATGGATCTTCAACACGCAAAAGTGTAGTGGTGTAAGGTCTTTCGGGTTTAAAAGCATTGCTTACCAGCGTAATAGAAGATTTTGTTTCGTATATGTAAGGAATGTATTTAGGATTTGAGAGAAAAGAAAGTGAACCAGGCATTCCTTCTTCAATTTTTGAAAGGGAAGAAACTTTAATGTTTTCATCTCCTTCAATTGTACCTCCAACGATGTCTGCGATCTGATTTGCTGTAAATTCCATTTAAGCAAAAATAGGAAAAATATTATTCTAATGTTTTAGGATAACACCAATAGTATTTAATTGATGTTTTTCGTAGCATTTCGGCATCAAATTGATCTGAAACGGAATCAATTTCAAGGAAATTTCCTTTTTTATCTAGCATTAAAATAGGATGCTTAGAATGGTTATAGGTTTTAATCTCTATTTTGCCTTGGAAAGTAAAATACGAAACATCATTTACATCAACAGGGTAAGTATTCAAAATACTTTTTTGTTTATCCATTACATTTGACTCATCAACTGGGGAGTTACTTATTTCGATTTTAGGAAGTTTTCGGTTCAATATTTGTTTACACAAAGAAGAAAAAATAAAATCTGAATGTGCTTGTCCTTGTTTAAGTAAATACATGACATCATGGTCATCGAGTTCACAATAATATTGAATTGAATCTCTTGAAAAAGTGGCACTATTTTTATTTAAAAAATAATGAAGTGTTTTGTTACCATTAACGTGCACCCCTTTTTGGTGTAAAAACTGAGCTCTTTTGAAAATACGTATTAAAATTTCTTCGGCTGCATAACTCGTTTTGTGCAAATATACCGACATATACATAAGTCGGCGGGCCAAAAGAAACTTTTCAACGGAGTGAATTCCTTTTAGATCAATTCCTAAACGATCTTCCGATACATTCAACATGGACAAAATACGTTCTGTATTTATGTTTCCTTCAGGGACTCCAGTATAAAAACTATCTCGTTTGAGATAGTCCAAGCGATCCATATCCAATTGAGAGGCGATCAACTGATAGAAAAAAGGGCGGGTGTACTGATCTTTAAACATTTGGATAGCTAAATTTAATTTTCCTAAATATTTTTCATTTAAAGATTCCATTAAAATAATGGATAATTCCTCATGGGAACGATGTGCACTAATCACTCCTTCAAGAGCGTGAGAAAAAGGACCATGCCCAATATCATGGAGTAAAATCGCAATCTGCACGGCTTCAGCTTCAGAATCAGAGATTAAAATTTTTTTAGACCTTAACACTTGTATGGCTTTGGTCATAAGGTGAAGAGCACCCAAAGCATGCTGAAAGCGATCGTGCTGTGCCCCAGGAAACACCAAATAAGAAAGTCCCATTTGTTTGATTCTTCTGAGTCGCTGAACAATAGGTTCTTGAATCAAATCAGAAATAAGAGGAGTCGGAATTGAAATAAATCCGTAAATTGGATCGTTATACTGTTTTGGTCTCAAATGCAAAGTTCCTAATTAATTACAAAGATACACATATGAACAAAATTCAAGTTCTTTGGGTTGATGATGAAGTCAATTTACTTCAACCCCATATTATTTTTTTAGAAGAAAAAGGTTATCAGGTTAATACTTGTCAAAATGGTTATGATGCATTAGAATGGACAAAAAATAATAAAACAGATGTGGTTTTTTTAGATGAAAATATGCCTGGAATAAGTGGCTTAGAGGTTCTCGAACAACTCAAGCGTAATCATCCTAATTTAGAAGTGGTTATGATTACCAAAAGTGAAGAGGAAAACATTATGGAAGAAGCCATCGGTTCAAAAATTTCAGATTATCTTATTAAGCCTGTCAATCCAAATCAAATATTATTGTCCCTAAAAAAAATTTTAGATCACAATCGTCTAGTTTCTGAAAAAACTTCAACGGATTACCAACGGGATTTTCAAAAATTAAATATGGAAATTTTAGAGGTAAACTCCCTTAAAGCATGGTCCTCCATTTATCAAAAGCTTATATATTGGGAATTGGAATTGGATCAACTTGGAAATAATGATTTAAATGAAATATTTCAGTTTCAAAAAACAGAAGCTAATGCTCAGTTTAGCAAATATGTCGCAAAGCATTATAAAAAATGGATCCAAGATGAATGTTCATTGGATATGTCACATCAAGTTTTTGAACGTAGGGTAGCCCCTTTGATTAATAAGCAAACCCCCACGCTGTTATTGATGGTTGATAATTTACGATATGATCAATGGAAAGTGATGGCACCAAGCGTAAGTAATTTTTACAATATTGTAAATGAACAAGTATATTGTAGTATTTTACCTACGGCTACTCAGTATGCTCGAAATTCTTTTTTTTCGGGAATGCTTCCCAGCGAAATGGCTAAAAAAGCCCCTAAATTATGGCTCAACGATACAGATGAGGGAGGTAAAAACCTTTATGAAAAAGAATTTTTAGCTCTTCAATTAAAGCGACTATCCCTCAACTTTAACGCTGAATATTTTAAGGTAAATGACCCAGCAGACGGAAACGTTCTCGCTCATGCTTTAAAAAATAAAACTCAATCCCCTCTAACGGTGGTGGTTTATAATTTTGTAGATATGATCTCCCATGCCAAAACTGAAATGGACATGATGAAAGAGCTCGCCTCATCCGAAAAAGCCTATCGATCACTAACACTCAGCTGGTTTCAAAACTCCTCCTTGCTTTCGATTATCAAACAGGCACAACAATCTGGTTTTCAATTAATTATAACTACCGACCATGGAACAATCAATGTAAAAAACCCAATAAAAGTAATTGGAGATCGAGAAACAAGTACCAACATTCGTTACAAAACAGGAAGACGCTTACGTTGTGAAAGTAAATCTATATTTAGGGAGGACGAACCAGGCTCTATTGGATTACCTTCAATAAACATGAGCAGTTCATTTATTTTTGCAAAAGAAAGCAATTACCTCATCTACCCCTCAAACTATAATCGGTTTGTTAAACATTTCAGAAACTCCTATCAGCACGGTGGAGTATCTTTAGAAGAAATGTTAATTCCTTTTGTAGTGCTTTCGCCAAAGTAGGCTATTTTTGTCAAATGAAAATTAGGTATGAGCTTAAGGATATTGATAAGGTTGCCCAAAAGATATATGAACGTTTAGATCATTCGTGTGTAGTCGTTAAAGGGGACCTCGGAGTCGGAAAAACAAGTTTAATTAAAGCTATTTCTCCGTATTTTGGGATTGATCAAAACTTGAATAGTCCCACATTTGGCTTTATTAGTGAGTATCTTTCAGACAAAAAAATGGTTCATATGGATTTGTATCGATTAAAATCTGTTAATGAAGCATTTGAAATAGGTGTTTTTGAATACTTCAATTCAGATGCTTATTGTTTTGTTGAGTGGCCAGAAATAATTTCACAACTTCTACCATCACATCACATAATTGAATTAGAACACCTAGGTCTTTATACAAGAAAATTAAATTTTATATGAGTTTAATTAAACGATTAGGGTATTATTTTTCAGGTTTTTTGGTGGGGTTAATTTTTTTAATGTTTTTTTTAAGTGGAAAAAAAACACGTTGTACTTACAGTCCGAAAGCGAGAGTTTTGAGTAATATTGAAAAAAAACAGTGGTATTTTTCGGATGATTTCCCCTCAGAATTGCAAGACTCAACTCTTTTGTACAAAGCAAATGTAGATTTTTCAAAAAGTCGTATTGGTAAAGATAGCTGCAACAATTACAGATTAACTAAAAAAGATATAATTTTTGATGTTGTTAACTGTGATAGTGTAGCTTACTTTAAAAATTACTCCTTTAAGCCTTAGTTTTTTTACGTCTGTTAATTTCGTGTCGAAGCATTTGGACTTCTCTTTGAGTTTGACTCGTGATGGCTGAGTTTTCATTTGCCCTTCTTATCAGATAAGGTAACACTTCATTTACAGGGCCATAAGGAATATATTTTATCACATTATAGCCCATATTGGCAAGGTTGAAAGATATATTATCACTCATTCCATAAAGTTGGCTAAACCATATGCGTGTATCATTTTTTAAGATTTGAAGGCGGTCCATCTGCTCTGTTGCATATTTTGAACTGAACTCATTATGGGTCCCAAGAAACATGTGAATATGATCAATATTCTCTAAACAATACAAAATGGCTTCGTTAAATTGTTGGTCTGTTTGTTCTTTGGAGGAACATACAGGATTATCAATATGATGCTTCAAAGCATATTCGGCTTCTTTTTCCATATATGCTCCCCTCACCAATTTAATTCCAACATAATAGCCTTTATTTTTAACTTGCGCTAAGAAAGGCCTTAACGTTTGTAAACGGTTATGTAAATAACATTGAACGGTGGTAAATACAACAGCTGTTTTTTCGTTGTATTTCATAACCATTTCTTCGACAATAAGATCAATAGCGGGTTGAATCCAACTTTCTTCAGCATCGATTAAAATAGATATTTGAGCATGATAAGATTTTTGACAACATCGATCAAAACGTTGAATAATTCTTTGCCAAGCTTGTTGTTGTGAATCATCAAGTTGTTGTTGTAAACTTACACGCTCGAAAAGAGACAAAGAACCAAAAGCGGTGGGTTTAAAAACAACATAAGGAAAATGATCATCTTTAGCAGAATGGTCGATCTGAAGAAGTAATTCGTAGGTATTGTGATCATATGATTTTTCATCAGCCTCCCCTTCCACAGAATAAGCTAATAAAGAAAAAACGCGGTGTTGAATCAATCTTTTGGCGACTTCTTGTGATTTGACAAGTGTTTCTCCAGCACAAAATTGTTTATAAACAGTAGGCTGCACAAGAAAGCGGATCGGTAAATGAAAAAATTGTAATATTTTTAAAAAACCCAATCCAAATTTAACCCAAAAAGTTTTAGAAATAAAGTAAAATAGCCAATAAGCTTCCACCATTTCTCTGTCTGTTTTGTGGGGAAAAGATAGTTTTGAGTTGGTATAAAAATATTTTTTTTTCAATCTTTTTGTTTGTTTTATAACAAAACAAAATAAAAACTTTTGAGCTACATTTGCAACCATGTCATCGAAAAAATCTAATGTAACAGAAATGAGCCGTATATACTTTGGTAAAACCTCTTGGATGGAACTAAATGCGATGGTAAAAAACAACAAATATTCAACTGTTTTTGTTTTAGTAGATGATACTACCAAAGAATTATGCTTACCTGTTTTTAATGCAAAATTTTCATCTAATTATATTTGTATTGACATGCAAAATGGAGAAGAAAACAAACATCTTTACACATGCTTAAAGCTTTGGAAAGATCTTTCTGATTTGGGAGCAGATCGACATGTATTACTTATTAATTTAGGAGGAGGAGTAGTAACCGATTTGGGAGGCTTTGTAGCTTGTACATACAAAAGAGGGATCGATTTTGTGAATATTCCTACCACCTTGTTATCCATGGTTGATGCCTCAGTTGGCGGAAAAACAGGAGTTGACCTAGGAGTGCTTAAAAATCAAATAGGAATTATTCAGGAACCCAACTTGGTTGTAGTCGATACTGATTTTTTGAATACATTACCAGAGCTGGAATTTAGAAGTGGATATGCCGAAATGTTAAAACATGGACTTATTGGTAATGCTAATTATTTTAATATTCTTAAACACTACAATTTCGAAATAGACAACGAGCTTACCAAGCATATTCAAACTTCAATAGCATTTAAAACCACAGTGGTTAATAAAGATCCGCATGAAAAAGGCCTTCGAAAAATTTTAAACTTTGGACACACTTTAGGTCATGCCATTGAATCTCATTTTTTAAAAGAGGTTTCCAAAAAACGTCTGTTACATGGAGAAGCTATTGCCATAGGGATGATACTTGAAGCCTACTTATCTGAAAAATATTGTGGACTCAGTAAGGCAGAAAGCGAAAAAATTAAGCATGTATTTATCAGCATATATGGGAAAGTTCTGTTTACGGAAGAAGACAAAAAAACAATCTTTACCTTATTGCAACACGACAAAAAAAATAAAAACGGACAAATCCGCTTTGTACTTCTTAGCAAAATCGGGCTCCCACAGGTCGATCAGATTGTATCCGAATCTGATATCTATTTATCCTTTGATTTTTATCAGTCTTAAGCAGAGTTTCTGCTCGCGTTAATGTTACCAAACAAAGATCGAGTGACCATTTTTTCAAGTGTATTACTATCTATTTCACCTTGATTTGATTTAATTTCTCTTAAGGCATATTGTTGTATGGTAATCAATGGCAATACAATTTTTTCGCGCATTTGGATGGAGGCTTTACCAGCAGGTTCATTTTCCATGAGTTCATTAAAACCTGAAAGTTTTAATAAGTACAATTTTGTTCGTTCATATTCTTGGAAAATCAATTTCCAAAACGCTCCGTATTCATTGTCCTCTTCCATATAAGCCGTTAACTTAAAAAAAGATTTTGTAAGGCTCATCATCGAATTAGACATTAATGTGCGAAAGAAAGCAGAGTTTTGATACAAAGATTGAACATTTTCAAAACGATTTTGTTGATCAAAATATTCTAAGGCCATTCCTACCCCAAAAAAACCAGGAACGTTTTGTTTGAGTTGACTCCAACTTCCTACAAATGGAATAGCGCGTAGGGCAGAAAAGTCCAATTCTTTTGATTTACCTCGCTTTGAAGGTCGACTACCAATATTGGTTTTTGCATAATACTTGAGCGTACTCATATGTTCCAAATAAGGCAAAAATTTAGGGTGTGCCTTAAAATCTTTGTAATAGGAGTAACTAAAATCAGCTAAGGTTTGCATTGTTCTGCGGTCTTCGCTAGAAAGTTCGGTATCCATGTTATTAAACACATTGTTGTGAATTCCAGAGCTGAGAAGCTGTTCTAAATTATATTGGGAGGAATCAATAGTACCAAAATTGGAACTAATAGTTTGACCTTGAATGGTCAGCTGAATTTCATCGGATTCAATGGTTTTGCCTAAAGAAGCATAGAATTGATGAGTATTTCCCCCTCCTCGTGCAGGAGGTCCACCTCGGCCATCAAAGAACAAAACATCAATCCCGTATTTTCTAGAAACTTCAGTTAGCGTTTCTTTAGCTTTGAAAATACTCCAATTCGCCATTAAATACCCGCCATCTTTTGTTCCGTCCGAAAAACCGAGCATAATGGTTTGTTTATTGTTTCGTGATTCCAAATGAGCACGATAAACAGGGTTGGAATACACTTTTTCCATGACTTGAGGTGCAACTTCAAGATCAGAAACAGTTTCAAAAAGAGGAGTGATATCAACATCAGGTTTTTCCCAATCGCTTAAACGTAACATCGCAAAAACTTCAAAAATATTTTGAGCGGTTTGATTATTACTAATAATGTATCGGTGACAGGCTTGTTGGCCGTTAGTGTTTTGAATGGTTTTCATAGCTCTAATAGAACCTAAAGTTCCATTAACTATTTTATCCTCAAAGGAGCCAGGGCTAATATCTCCATGGACCTGAGTCAAAAAGTCTATTTTTTCATGTTCTGACAGCTCAAAATAATGATGATCTTTATCGACAAGATTTTGTTCAATCGCCTTCACTAAAATCTGTTGAAAAGCTTGATGATGAACCCTAGAATCTTGACGTATATCAAGGGTGGCAAAATGATATCCAAAAATTTCAACTTTATTAATCATGATTTTAACTTCTTTTAAAAAGAGGCCGTGGTAATCATTTTCGAGGGTTTGATAAATTAAATTCAGTTTTTCTTTCAACTCAGGTAAAGAAATCCTAGGTTCTTGAGTAGTAATAAAAATACTACGGTATAAACGTCGTTCTAAATCTATGACAATAGGCTCTACCTTTTTAAAGGTTAATCTACGACGTAATTTGCGTATATCACGATAATAGTTTCGAATAATGCTACTTCTTAAACTTTGAGCAGTATTCAATGTAATTTGAGTAGTCACAAAGGGATTTCCATCTCTATCTCCGCCTGGCCAAAAGCCTAAATTGATCAAAGAATTATCAAATCTCTCTTCATCAAAAATATGCGTTTGTATATAATAATGTATGGTGCTAATGGAATGATAAAACACATTTTCTAAATACCAAATAAGACTTTTAGCCTCATCAAAAGGAGTTGGTTTTTCTTTTTTGAAAAATGGTGTTCTTCCCAACTGCGATAAAAGCATTTTGATGGTTCCTAAATCATTATCTTGAATAGAGGTGACCAAATCAGTAATGATAGCCAAGACAGATCCTGGGTAAAATTGGGTTGGGTGAGCCGTAAGAACAGGTCTTACTTTGAATTGATTTAAATATTGTTTGAGGGCTTGATTTTTACCTTTTTGTTCAGCTTGTTCCTTAATATTTCTTAGAGTTCCAAGACCATTTAGGTTATTGATTTCAGAAAAAGCAGCATCTTCAATCGCATCAAAAAGAACTACTTGACGTTCTATAAATTGAATGAAACGGAACAGTAAATCAACTCGCTCTTGGGTAGAATAGTCTTTAAAATAATGTTCAAAAAAATCGTTTACGATTTCTGTTGGGTTTTTATTTTCATCGAATCCTTTTTCGCAATAATTGGAAAAAAAAGGAAGCAAATTTGCCGTATTAGATATTTCAGAATAAGGGAGGGTTGAAAAAACACTGTTGTAAAGGTTAAATTTTTCAATAACAGTATTTTGGAAGCGTTCTAATTTGGTATTTCTCAACAGATAGGGTTTATAACTCGTTAAATATGGTATGCATTAATCGTTTTTTATCATTGATACTTTCTTCCAATGAAATCATAGTTTCAGTACGTTGAACTCCATCGATATCATCGACTTTAAAGATTATTTCTTTAGCGTGTTCAGTTGATTTTGCACGAATTTTACAAAAAATATTAAACTTCCCTGTAGTAATATGAGCAACAGTCACATAGGGGATTTCATTAATTCGTTCAATAACAAATTTTGTTTGGTGGGTTTTTTCTAGATAAATTCCTATGTAAGCAATAAAAGTATACCCCAATTTATTGTAATCTAATGTTAGCGATGAACCCTTTATGATATTAGAATCTTCCATTTTTTTTACGCGCACATGTACGGTACCTGCTGAAATTAAAAGTTTTTTAGCGATGTCAGTGAATGGAGTTCGCATATTATCGATAAGAATGTCTAAAATTTGATGATCAATTTCATCCAGTTTCATTTTGGCCATAATTGTTTTTTTTACAAAGAAAATAAAAATTTATTAAAAATAAACTATCAATTAGATGTTTTCAATGTGAATTTTATGTTAAAATAATCTGTTTTAAACAATTTTCTGCATTTATGTTAAAATCATATAAAAAAATAGGGTTATTATGGTTTAAATCTGATTCGGAATGACCGAAATAGCGACTTAAATCTCCCTCATTTTTAAATTTGGGTACAAATTCAATTTGGTTGTTGATAAGCGTTTCATGAAAATGAATAGCTACGTCTCCTTTTTTTGGGGGACCTTCCGAAAATTTATACTCTACGTTTCTTAAAATAATATCATAAAATATTTTTTTATTTTCTGGGATATCTTGATACTTCATCACCGGTTCACTATAAGAATGAGAGGAGAGGACCTCTAACGCATGAATCAAAGAAAAACAAATCCATTTTCTAGTGATTTCTCGTTGATAGTCATTGGGATGATGTCCAGACTCAAATAAAATAGTTGGTATGGCTTCTTTTTGAAAATAATCGCCTACACACTGTAAATTAAAAGAGTCATCATAACGTCCCACTCTTCCAGGAATATAGCGTTGTAGCATATTATTCATAGATTCTATAAGTTGGATGGCTTTTTTACGTTGAACAGGAAAAGATTTAGAGTGGTCAGCACTTGGGGCTAAAAAAGAAACAGTTGCTGTTTGATTATCCACACCAAAAATGGTTCTTTGATCATGTAAATTGAAACAATAATCAGGTTTAAAACGATTAAAAAGATTTCTTAAGACCTTACTTTCAGGCTGGCTTAAATCAAGAGCATCTCGATTTAAATCCACATTATGGGCGTTGTGACGTGTGTATTGTTGGGCTCCGTCGGGATTGAGGATGGGTACAATCAATATAGTTAAATCTTTAAAAACAGACGATTTAGTTTTTAAATAAGACAACATATCAAAAATTGATTTTGTTGTAGTTGATTCATTTCCGTGCATTTGTGACCACATCAGGATTTTAATTGGCCCATTACCGACGCCTATTTGATAAATGGGGGTATGTAATACACTATACCCGCAAATGCTGGAATTGTATTTGGATAAGTAAGGTTCAATTTTAGCATTCGTTATGTAACGACCTTGAAGGGAATTTTCGCGATAATCCAAATATTTGTTTACATAATCACCCATAGACGTACTTCTTTTTTTTGCAAATGTAAACAATACAAAGTTTAAGTTTGTAAACAGCAATTAAATACAATTGTAAACAGTGATTTTTTATTTTAACTCTCCCTTGTTTACAATTATAACATTTTAATATATTTATTTATTTATATTACTGTATTTCAATACTTTAAGTATATAAATCTATAGTTTTAATTGAATTAAAAAATTTAAAATCATTATTGTTAATTATTGTATATTTGTTTTGAAACATTATAGTTTACAGATGTAAAATGACTGAACTTGTCAATCGTATACACTCGATAATGAGTAAGAATAATTTATCAAGCTCCGCTTTTGCTGATACTATTGGTGTTCAGCGTTCTGCTATTTCTCACATTTTGTCTGGTCGAAATAAACCTAGTTTGGATTTTGTGTTAAAAATTTTAAAAGCATTTCCTGATATTTCTTCCGAATGGTTGCTATTGGGAAAAAAGGATTCAGAAACCCAACCTCCCCCTACTCTATTTCAATCTTCAGTTAATACCGCAGATGAAGTTCAGATGGATCAACCTAATTCAAAGCCAACAAATCACGAACCTTCGCCTGTTCCTGTCCCTGAAAAAAAATCACCTTCTACACTTGAAAAAGTAATTTTGATATTTTCTGATGGTAGTTTTGTAGATTACCACCCTACAAAGTAAATTTGTAAAATGAAATTATTTTATTTATTCCTATTATTGATTTTTGTTATTGGGTGTTATTCGACCCAAAGAGATTGTCTTTCTTTTCAAACAGGCCAATTTGAATTCACTTCAATTGTAGGAGGGGATACACTTACCACGCATTTTGTTCGATCGAAAGAAATCGAAGTTGATTATTATGCAGGTATTGCGGATAGTTCTTATGTTAAATGGGTTAATGATTGTGAATGTATTTTAAGGAAAATAGCGCCAAAAAATTATCAAGACACAAAACCCATTCAAATGAAAATATTATCCACCAAAGCGAACACCTATATGTTTGAATATTCTATAGTAGGCGATGAAGGAAATAAGCAACGAGGAATGGTGACCAAAATCAAAGATTAATGGAATTTTTATTAACCTCCGAAGCGCTCTCCGCATTATTAACGTTAACCTTTTTAGAAATTGTTTTAGGAATTGATAATATTATTTTTATTTCAATTTGCGTAAACAAACTTCCTATTAAAAAACAACAAAAGGCCACACAAGTTGGACTTGCTTTAGCGTTGATTTTTCGAATCGTGTTACTGTTTGGCATTTCATATCTTGTGGCTATGCAAACTCCATGGATTTCTATCGATACCTCATGGCTAAAAACTGATGTTTCGGGTCAAGCCATGATTTTACTTTTAGGAGGGTTATTTTTACTCTATAAAAGTACAAAAGAAATCAGCGAAAAAATTGAACATCAAGGGGAACACAAAACTTCTATTAAAAACAAAAGTAGGAATTCGATAAAGCATGTCATCCTTCAAATTACTATCATCAATATTGTTTTTTCATTTGATTCAATATTAACTGCTGTGGGAATGACGAACGGGATTCCAAGCGCTTTATATGTCATGGTAATTTCTGTAATTTTATCGATGATTATCATGATGATATTTGCCAATCCTGTAGGTCATTTTGTCAATAAACACCCTTCCGTACAAATATTAGGGCTGTCTTTTCTTATTCTGATAGGTTTTATGCTTATCACAGAGGGGGCACATTTAGCCCACACACAAATATGGGGAAGTTCTGTAGGAGCCATCCCAAAAGGATATTTGTATTTCGCTATATTGTTTTCGGTAATGGTTGAGTTTTTAAATATGCGTTTAAGAACTAAAGTTTCAAAGTAGTTTGCTTGTTATTATCTCCTTTATCTTTATTTGGAAGTGTTTCAGGAGAATCTACTTCGATATTTTCAGTAGTAGTTTGAGGGGGTTCTTCGAATGGGAGAGATTTTGTTTGGACAATTTTTCTTACTTTTTCTGAGGTTAATTGATTTCCTAAAGCTTTAATTCCTTTTATAGCAATAAATTCTTCCATCGAAACTGAAAGAGGAGCCTTAGGTTGCTCTTTTACTCTAGATTTTACAAACTCAACCCGTATTACAGGACGCCAATCGGTACTAATCCATGCTAATTTAGTCTTGACATCATCTTTTACAAATAACTCTTCTTTGTCAGCAGATTCCACAAGAAATCGTTTGGCAAAATATCGTTCTTTAGCGGCATCAAAATAAATAACAGAAATGGGTTTTTTGGGAATCCATTTTTCAAGTAAGATCATGTTGTCTGGAAAATGCATATTTAAATCTGGAATCATTGTTTTTAGTATTCCTGACTGTTGAATAACCAATATGCGATCTTCCCCTTTAAAAGCTCCAATCAAATCTCCTCTCTGATCAACGTTTAATCGGCGAACAGTTTGATCAAACCAAATTTTTCGAGGATTTAGAGTCGATACACCTGTTTCTTTTAAATCTACACGACGAACAGAGTATTTGGTGACCACATTACCTCGGACACCACGGCTTTTCACATCTAAATCAGCAAAATCTAAATCCCATTTAAGTTTTTTAATCGACCCTACCTGTCGAAGAATAATGGTAACAATTTCAGCTTCCCCGTTTTGGTTCGCCGTAAAATAAAGGACCCTTGAGTGTGGAGATCCATTAGAAAGGTCGTAAATTTTATCACGAGTAACTCCCGTAACAGCAAATCGTTTAATGTATGACGCTCCTCCTTTTCCGTCTCTGTAAATCATATTATAAATAGTACGATTATCTTTTTTCTTAAATACTGCAACGTGAATAATGTTTTTTCCAACAAAGGTTTTACTGTCAACCTTGGTCACCATCATCGAGCCATCTTGAGTGAAAACAATGATGTCGTCAATATCAGAACAATCTGTAACATACTCTTCTTTACGCATTGAAGTTCCCACAAAACCTTCCTCACGATTAACATAAAGTTTAGTATTACGAATCACTACTTTTTTGGCATCTACATCATCAAACACACGAATTTCGGTTTTGCGTTTTCGATCTTTACCATAGGTCTTTTTTAAATGGGTAAAGTAATTAATTGCATATTCAATCAGATGTTCCAGATGGTGGTTAACCTGACGAATTTCGTCCTCGAGTGCCTCAATGCGTTGTTGAGCTTTGTCAATATCAAATTTTGAAATCCGTTTGATTCTAATCTCGGTCAATCGGGTAACATCTTGATCTGTTATAGTACGTTTTAATATAGAGATATATGGTTGAAGTCCTTTATGAATAGCCATAAGCACTCCTTCCCATGTTTCTTGATTTTCAATATCGCGGTAGATACGGTTTTCAATAAAAATTCGTTCTAAACTTGCGAAATGCCATTGTTCTTCTAGTTCATTTCGTTTAACTTCAAGTTCTTGTTTTAAAATTTTGAGGGTGTTATCTGTCGATCGACTAAGCATCTCCTTCACGCCAATGAATAAGGGCTTATTATTTTCGATAATACACCCCAATGGAGATATTGAACTTTCACAGGAAGTAAAGGCATATAATGCATCGATAGTTTTATCTGGTGAAATATTCGTTGGTAAATACACTAAAATCTCTACCTCAGCAGCCGTGTTATCCTCAATTTTTTTAATTTTTATTTTACCTTTTTCATTGGCTTTTAAAATGGATTCAATGAGTGATGATGTAGTTGTTGAAAAAGGAATTTGAGTTATGGCAAGCGTACTTTTGTCCCGTTGCGAAATTTTTGCGCGTACTCTTATTTTTCCTCCCCTTTGTCCATCATTATATTGGCCAACATCCATAATCCCAGATGTAGGGAAATCAGGATATAATTCAAATTTCTTTCCCTTTAAATGTTTAATAGAAGCGTCAATTAGTTCTATAAAGTTATGAGGCAAAATTTTTGTAGATAATCCTACCGCTATGCCTTCGCCCCCTTGGGCTAAAAGTAAAGGAAATTTTACAGGTAAATTTACTGGTTCTTTTTTGCGCCCATCATATGAAAATTGCCATTCAGTTACTTTGGGGCTATAAACTACTTCTAATGCAAACTTAGAAAGTCTCGCCTCAATATACCGAGATGCAGCGGCACTATCTCCGGTAAGGATATTTCCCCAATTCCCTTGCATATCAATTAATAGGTCTTTTTGAGCTATCTGAACCATGGCATCTGAAATACTTGCATCTCCATGCGGGTGATATTGCATGGTATGGCCTACAATATTTGCCACTTTGTTGTAACGTCCATCGTCGAGTTCTCTCATTGAGTGAAGAATACGTCGTTGCACAGGTTTTAATCCATCTTCGATTGCAGGAACTGCTCGCTCAAGAATGACATAGGAAGCATAATCCAAAAACCAATCTTTGTACATTCCTGAAACACGTATCAGCTTATCTTGGCTTTCTTCTGAAAAATCTTCTTCTAATTCAGCCATTATTCTTGCTCAATTCTATCGAGTTCAACTTTTAAATTTTCAATAATAAATCCTTGACGTGAGGGGGTGTTCTTGCCCATATAGAAAGATAATAAATCATCTATACTCATTGATTTGTCTAACATTACGGGATCTAAACGAATATTATCACCAATAAAATGTTGAAACTCATCGGGAGAAATTTCACCTAATCCTTTAAATCTGGTGATTTCAGGTTTATTTCCAAGTTTTTTTAGGGCATGGATTCGCTCTTGATCGGAGTAACAATAGATGGTCTCTTTTTTATTTCGCACTCGAAACAAGGGAGTTTGCAAAATATACAAATGTCCTTCTTTGATGAGTTCAGGAAAAAATTGTAAGAAAAAAGTAATTAACAACAACCGAATATGCATTCCGTCCACATCTGCATCAGTGGCAATAACAATGTTATTATAGCGCAGGTTTTCTAAACTTTCTTCAATATTAAGCGCAGCTTGAAGTAAATTAAATTCTTCATTTTCGTACACTATTTTTTTGCTCATCGCATAAGAATTCAAGGGTTTTCCTCTTAAACTAAAAACAGCTTGTGTATTGACATCCCGAGATTTTGTAATAGATCCACTAGCCGAATCTCCTTCGGTGATAAATAACGTAGACTCTAAACGTCGGTCTTTATTGATATCCCCAAAATGAACACGACAATCTCTGAGTTTTTTATTGTGTAAACTTGCTTTCTTGGCACGTTCTCTAGCAAGTTTTCGGATTCCTGATAATTCTTTTCGTTCTTTTTCAGCTTGTAAAATTTTTCGTTGCAATTTTTCGGCTGTTTCAGGATTTTTGTGCAAATAATTATCGAGTTGAGTACCTAAAAATTCATTGATATAGGATCGAACAGTTGGCATTTCTCCCCCCATATCCGTAGACCCCAGTTTGGTTTTTGTCTGTGATTCAAATACGGGTTCCATTACCTTAATACTGATGGCAGAAATAATAGATTTTCGGACATCTGAGGGGTCAAATTGTTTGTTGTAAAAATCTCTAATCGTTTTGACGATTGCTTCTCGAAATGCTGCTTGATGGGTTCCTCCTTGTGTTGTGTGTTGACCATTAACAAACGAGTGATATTCTTCGCTGTATTGTGTTTTGCTATGCGTAATGGCTACTTCTATGTCATCGCCTATTAAGTGTATAATTGGGTACAACAAATCCTCTATATTATTGTTGTCTTCCAAAAGATCTTTTAACCCATTTTCAGAAATGTATTTTTCTCCATTAAAAATAATCGTCAAACCTGGATTGAGGTACACGTAGTTCCTGAGCATTTTAGAAACATATTCATGACGGTATCTAAAATTTTTGAAGATAGTATGATCTGGAATAAAGCTTACTGATGTTCCTTTTCTTTTTGTTGAATTTTCTTGAGGTTTATCTTCTATAAGTGTTCCTTTGTCGAAAATTGCACTTTTGCTTAGTCCCTCTCTAAAAGATTCGACTTTAAAATAGTTGGATAATGCATTTACTGCTTTTGTCCCTACCCCATTTAAACCTACTGATTTTTTAAATGCTCTCGAGTCATATTTTCCACCCGTATTCATACGAGATACGACATCAACAACTTTTCCCAGAGGAATTCCACGTCCATAATCACGAACGGTAACTTGTCCCTCTTTTATGATCACTTCAATGGATTTACCAGCACCCATCACGAATTCGTCAATGCTATTATCAAGAACTTCTTTAAGCAATATATAAATACCGTCATCAGCTGATGAGCCATCACCAAGCTTACCTATATACATTCCAGGTCGCATCCTAATATGCTCCTTCCAATCGAGAGAACGTATATTATCTTCGGTATATTTTGTAGTTGAAGGCATTTGGGCTAATATACTATATGAATAAAAAAAATACTAAATACCGCGCGTAAAGAAATTAACAAATGATAAATAATATCTGTTAAAAAATATTTTTGAAACTCCTTTCCTCTCTTTTAAATGAAGCCATAAAATAGGGGACATCACACCAGTACATTGATTAAACATTAAAACGGAAATGCATAACATCTCCATTTTTTACTATATAATCTTTACCTTCTATCCGCATTTTACCTGCTTCTTTTACTTTAATTTCACTTTCCAAAAGGTCAAAATCATGAAATGCAATAACCTCAGCTCTAATAAAGCCTTTTTCAAAATCAGTGTGAATCACTCCTGCAGCTTGAGGTGCAGTATTCCCTTTTAAAATTGTCCAAGCTCTAACCTCTTTTTCTCCTGCAGTGAAATAAGTTTGGAGATTTAATAAATCATATGCTGCTCTTATAAGCTTAGCTGCTCCAGGTTCCTGTAAACCTAAATCCTCTAGGAACATTTGTCGTTCTTCATATGATTCCAACTCGTTAATGTCGGCTTCAGTAGAAACAGCCAAAACCAAAATATTAGCATTTTCATCTGAAATAGCCTTGCGAACTTGCTCTACATATGCATTCCCCGAAACTGCAGCCGATTCTTCTACATTACAAACATACAACACAGGTTTGTCTGTTATGAGTTGTAATGGAGTGACAATAGTAGTTCTGTTTTCATCTGAAATCTCTATTGTTCGAACTGATTTTGAAGCCAATAATCCCTTTTGTACTTTTTCTAAAACTGTAAGTTCAGTTTGGGCTTCTTTATTTCCGGTACGTGCAGTACGTTTTACTTTTTCAATTTTCTTTTCAACAGTCTCCAAATCTTTTAATTGCAACTCAATATCAATGGTTTCTTTATCTCTTACAGGATCTACGGAGCCGTCAACATGTATGATATTGTCATTTTCAAAACATCTTAAGACGTGCAATATGGCATCTGTTTCGCGAATATTTGCTAGAAATTGGTTGCCCAAACCTTCTCCTTTACTAGCTCCTTTTACCAAACCTGCAATATCTACAATTTCAACAGTTGCAGGAACTACACGTTCAGGCTTAACAAGTGAATCTAAACGTTCCAGACGAGTATCTGGAACATTTACCACTCCAACATTGGGCTCTATGGTACAAAAAGGAAAGTTTGCACTTTGCGCTTTTGCATTTGACAAGCAATTAAATAAAGTTGATTTTCCTACGTTAGGTAATCCTACTATCCCAGCTTTCATAATTAATTTTCAGGGTGCATAAAGCGTTGTTTACCTAGAAGCTCTTCTTCAGATTCAATATGATTATCGTCGGGAATACAGCAATCCACAGGGCATACTGCAGCACACTGAGGTTCATCATGAAATCCCTTGCATTCGGTACATTTGTCAGGAACAATATAATAAACTTCGTCACTAATGGGTTCCTGAGTCAGATCAGCATTTGTCTTAGTTCCTGAGGGCATGATAATATCCCCTTTTAAACTAGTTCCATCAGCGTAATTCCAATCATAAGCACCTTCATAAATAGCAGTGTTTGGACATTCGGGTTCGCAAGCGCCACAATTAATACATTCGTCAGTGATAATAATTGCCATAGGTGTGAGTTTATTAAATTTGCACAAAAATATGTTGATACAGCTTCTTACACAAATTTATGACTGAAATACAACAACATCTCAAAGCCTTCTCTTATTTAGGTCAAGTATTAAGAGAACTCCCCCAAACTAACCATCCTTTGGTAACAGCAATAGACAAAGCTCATCAATCCAACCGATGGTTTACAAAACACCACATTATTCATGCCTTAGCGGCTTGGGGAAAAATTTTAACTAAATCGAATATCGAGTCATGGATGTTAAAATATGATCATTTCAATACTGAGGTTAAAGTTGTTGGGATTGTAATGGCTGGAAACTTACCCATGGTAGGATTTCATGACCTTATGTGTGTTTTGTTCTCTGGAAATAAAGCTCAAGTAAAACTGTCAAAAGATGATGCATTTTTGATTCCTGCCTGTGTCGCTATTTTATCCGAATCTTATCCTAAGATATCTGAAAATGTATATTTTACAGAAAATAAACTTTCAAATTTTGATGTGGTTATTGCAACAGGAAGTAACAACACTGCTCGTTATTTTGAATATTATTTTAGATCAACCCCTCATATTATTCGAAAAAACAGACATAGTTTAGCCATTTTAGAGGGAACAGAATCAGCATCAGATCTTCAATTATTGTGCAAAGATATTTTTCAGTATTTTGGATTGGGCTGTCGAAACGTATCAAAATTATGGATTCCAAAAGGATATGATTTTGACCCCCTATTTAATGCACTTTATGAGTACAAGCATCTTATTGATCACAATGCTTATGCCAATAATTACGACTATAACAAAGCGGTATATTTAATGAGTGAACAACCCATATTAGACAATGGATTTGTTATCTTAAAAGAGGACGTGAGTTTTGGTTCTCCTGTTGCATGTTTATTTTATAGTTATTATGATCCCTCAACAAATCTACATTTAGCATTAGAACGGATTAAAAATGAGGTTCAGTGTGTGGTTAGTAATAATTCGTCTATTCCATCCATTGGGTTCGGAACGACCCAAGACCCTAAAATTGACGATTACGCTGATGGAATAGATACTATGTTGTTTTTGTTAAAAGCTCATAAAAAAAAATAACAAAAAAATAAATCATAAAGTAAACTGATTTCGTTTCTTTGTAAACTAAATTGTTTTTATGAACATACATAATTTCAGTGCAGGCCCTTGTATTTTGCCCCAAACAGTAATGACACAGGCCGCAGCATCCGTAATCAACCTCCATAATTCAGGGCTATCGCTTCTTGAAATTTCACATCGTAGTAAGCCTTTTATCGATATTATGGATAAGGCAACCTCATTAGTTTTAGAGTTACTCCATTTGGAAAATAAAGGGTACAAGGCCCTTTTTTTGCAAGGAGGTGCAAGTACTCAATTTCTTGCAACTGCATACAACATGTTAGAAAAAAAAGGGGCTTACCTTAATACAGGTACATGGTCAACAAAAGCAATTAAAGAAGCAAAATTAATTGGTGAAGTCGTAGAAGTTGCTTCTTCAGCTGATCAAAATTTCAATTATATTCCGAAACAATATACCGTACCAAATGATGCTGATTATCTTCACATCACCACAAATAATACCATATTTGGCACTCAAATAAAAGAAATTCCAGATACTGATGCTGTCTTGATTTCAGACTCAAGTTCTGATATTTTTTCACGACAAATTGATTTTTCAAAATTTGGAATAATTTATGCAGGTGCTCAAAAAAATATGGGACCTGCTGGAACAACTTTAGTAGTGGTCAAAGAAGATGTCTTAGGTAAGGTCACCCACAAAATTCCCTCGATGCTGGACTACAGTATCCATGCAAGTAAAGGCAGCATGTTTAATACCCCACCTGTTTTTGCGATTTATACTTCCATGTTAACACTACAATGGTTGAAAGACCTTGGAGGTATTCCAGAAATTGAAAAAATTAATCATGATAAGGCAGCGTGTATTTATTCTGAAATAGATCGAAATCCACTTTTCAATGGTTTTGCTGCAAAAGAGGACAGAAGTACCATGAATGCAACCTTTACGCTTACAAATGAAAATTTACAACCTAAATTTGAAGCTATGAGTGCCGAAGCAGGATTAAACGGAATTAATGGACACCGATCTGTGGGAGGCTATAGGGCTTCTATGTATAATGCCTTACCTTTGGGGTCAGTAAAAGCACTTGTGGAAGTGATGAAAGAATTAGAACGAACTGCTTAAATTAATAGTAATGAATATTTTAGCTAACGATGGAATCTCTATCTCTGGTCAAGAAGCGCTTAAAGGATATGGATACAATGTGAGTACTACAACAGTTGCTCAAAAACAACTTATCCAACACATAAATGACGAGCAAATTACCGTGTTATTGGTGAGAAGCGCTACAACAGTTAGAAAAAACTTAATTGATGCGTGCCCAACCCTTAAAATTATTGGACGAGGGGGAGTAGGAATGGATAATATTGATGTTGATTATGCTCGATCCAAAGGGGTTGAAGTCATCAATACACCTGCTGCATCATCGAGCTCGGTTGCCGAATTAGTATTTGCTCATTTATTTGGAGGGGTGCGTTTTTTACCTCAATCTAATAGGAATATGCCTTTGGATGGAGATTCAAAATTTAAAACACTAAAAAAATCTTTTGCTGCAGGTATTGAATTAAGGGGCAAAACTCTCGGGATTATTGGTTTTGGACGTATTGGTCAAGCTACGGCCAAAATTGGCTTGGGTATAGGAATGAATATCTTAGCTTTTGATCCCTACATGGATGAAGCTACAGTAAGTGTGGAGTTTTTCAATGGAAAGTCGTTGGAGGTAAATATTTCAACTTCTCCAATGGAAGATGTTTTAGGGAAATCCGATTTTATATCCCTTCATATACCAGCGCAAAAACAACCCACCATAGGAGCAAAAGAGTTTAAGCTGATAAAAAAAGGGGCTGGCATTGTTAATGCAGCACGCGGAGGGGTTATTAACGAACTCGCATTACTTGAAGCTTTGGATAATGGAACCTTATCGTTTGCTGCTTTGGACACCTTTGAAAATGAACCCACTCCATCTATAAAAGTATTAATGCACCCTAAAATTTCCCTAACACCACATATCGGAGCTGCAACTAACGAAGCACAAGATAGAATTGGGACAGAGTTAGCTGAGCAAATCCATACTATTTTATCCGTATAAAATTTAATGAAGAAACTTAAACATAGATGGGGAATTACCTCAACTAAACAACTGATTTTAATTTTCATTGTCTTTGCTATAACTGGTTCAACAGCCGCCAAAATTGCTGAACCTATAACAGCTTTTATTGGAATTCCCAGGTCTAATGCTTTTTTATATTGGTTTGTTAGGGTTTTTTTAATTTTTCCATTTTATCAAGTTTTACTTCTTATTTTTGGGTTTATTTTTGGTCAATTCCAGTTTTTTTGGAAATTTGAAAAGAAAATGCTGTCACGAATGGGATTACGTTTCCTCTTTAAGGATGAATAAATTGTGGTATAAATTTGTTTCTAAGGTGTTGGTTGGAATATTTTTCCTACCAACTATCACTCAGTGGACACACCATTTCACGGAGCACGAACATCATAGCTGCAGCATTTCAGAAGATCATATCTATGAGTTTGATAGGGAGTGTGATTACATAAAATTTACTTTCAGCCCTTCAACTTCTATAGGCAGTGATTTTGCGTTTTATTCACTGTTTTATAACCATACAAATGATTTTTTTATATCAACTGTTTTTAAATCAAATAAAAAGCAACACTCCTATGTTGTAAGAGGGCCCCCGATATTGAATAGTTAATCAATATTCTAAAATTCTCTTTTATTTAATTTAAAATACATATAATGAAATTTAAACTCATTTTACTTGTATCCCTTTTTGGGATAGCAAACATTTGGAGTCAACAATCACTTTCAGGAACTGTTATTGACGCTGTCACCTCCAACCCAATTGAAAATGTACATGTGTACACAAAAAAATATAATATTGGAACTTCCACAAACTCTTCTGGGGTTTTTAGTTTTAACTCAATTCCAAATGGAGTTCAGTCTTTTATCATTTCAAGAATAGGTTACAAAACTCAAGTAGTACAACTTAGCGATGAGGGTACCCTTAAAATTTCTCTAGCTCCCTCAGTATTTGAAATGGACGAAGTTATCTTATCCACCCCTTTTCACAATCTTTTGACTCAAAACGTCTCACCAGTAGATCGATTAGAGTCTGAAGCACTTTTTCTGTCGGGTGCGCCTACACTAGGAGAAAGTATTGCTTCAATCAACGGAGTAAATACAACCTCAACAGGAAACAGCATAGGTAAACCCGTTATTAGAGGGCTAAGCGGTAACCGAGTAGTCGTGTATCATCAAGGAGTTCGACTTGAAAATCAACAATTCGGAGAGGAACACGGTCTAGCTTTGGGATCTGCTGGTGTTTCAAGTGTTGAAGTGATTAAAGGCCCTGCCTCTCTACTGTACGGATCTGATGCAATTGGCGGAGTTTTATATATAAATCCAGAAAAATTTCCTTTTGTGGGTGATATGAATAATTCAATCGACGCGAGTTATAATACCAATACAGAAGGGTTTTCTTTTTCTGCAGGACATGCACAATCCAAAGAATCGTGGAAATATTTAGCAAAAATTGGCAGTGAAAATCATGCTGATTACAAAAATGGTGACGATGAAAGAGTTACTAATACCAGATATCGAAGCCTTACTTTTAACTCTGGAATAGGATTTCAAAAAGATAACTATTTAGCCGAAATACGCTACAGTCTAAATCAACAAAAATTAGGAATTCCAGAAGAAATTGGTGATCAAAACTTGAGTAAAACGATAATGACTCCCTATCAAGAAGTTGATCATCATACAGTTTCTCTTAAACAAGATTTTGAAACAGGAATTGGTTTTTGGGAAACAGTACTGGGGTATTCTGTCAATGATCGAAAAGAATTTGAAGAACATCACGACGATCATGATGATGATGATGATGATGACCATGAGGATGAAGAAGATAACGAAGGGGAGGAAGAGGCTGCTATATCCTTAAAGTTGGAAACTTTTAGTTATGATATTCGAAATAATATTTCCACAAATTCTGATTGGGAACACATTGTTGGTTTTCAAGGAATTATTCAAAAAAACACGAATAAAGGAGAGGAAATTTTGATTCCTGATGCAGATGTTTTTGACTTTGGCGCTATGTGGGTTTCTCATCTTCACAAAGATGCTGTTGATTTTCAATTTGGGATAAGGTATGATTCTCGAAATATAGATGCTCAAGGGTATTCCGTAGAGCACGAAGGGGAAGATCCAGTTATTGTCAACCCTTTAAATGAAAGTTTTAATAATTTTAATGCTTCTGTTGGGGCACAGTTTTATATTTCTGATTTGTTAACGATAAAATCAAATATTGCTAGCGGATTTAGAGCTCCTAACTTATCTGAGCTTACTTCAAACGGAATTCATCACGGAACGAATCGATATGAGCTAGGTAATCCTAATTTAAGTGCTGAACAAAATATACAATTTGACCTAGGGTTTCAATACAACTTACAGACATTAACCTTTCAAGGGGATGTTTTTTACAATACGGTAAATGATTATATTTTTATTAATCCAACTGGCGAAATTGAGGATGGAGCAGATGTATATGAATACAGTCAAACGGACGCTAACTTATACGGAGGAGAATTTAAACTTCATTATCACCCTATAGGAAAAATTCACTTTTTGTCAGATTTAGAAATGGTTGTTGGAACTCAAAATGATGATCAGGACTTACCTCTTATACCAGCGACTCAATGGAAAAATGAAATTCGTTACAATTTCAATAACAATTTGAGTGTCTTTTTGAGAGGTAAATTTGTGTTTGAGCAAGATAAAGTTGCCTTTAATGAAGATTCAACAGATGGATATACTTTATTTGATGCAGGGGTAGTTTTGAATACAAATACAAAGGGAATAACTGCCTCACTTGTCGTAACCAATATTGAGGATCGATCTTATATTTCGCATTTATCAAGATTGAAAAGTGATGATATCGAAAATATGGGTAGAAATATCGTCTTTCGAATTTCAAAATCTTTTTAATAAAACATAATCAAGGGGGCACAAGCCCCCTTGATTAATTACGACTCTTTTGTGTAGGTTATAAATCACTAAATATCAATTTTTCCTTTTTTTTTTTAAGACCTCATCTGACTTTTTCTATCTTCCTTACATATTTTATTTACCCTGAATTAAACTAAACATAAATATCCAGTCTATTTTTTGTAATTTACAACCATGATAAAGGCAACGCATGTTTTTAAAAAATTTGGTTCAATTGATGTTCTCAAAGACATTTCTCTAGAGGTCAAAAAAGGGGAATTAGTGAGTATCACCGGACCTTCTGGTGCAGGAAAAACTTCTTTACTTCACATATTAGGTACCTTAAGCAAACACACTGAGAACCCCAACACTGAATTGATTATCAATGATAAAAATATTTTAACGCTTTCAGAAAAAGAGTTAGCTAGGTTCAGAAATTTAGATCTAGGATTTATTTTTCAGTTTCATCAATTGTTACCTGAATTTACCGCACTCGAAAATGTGTGTATACCTGCTTATATCGCACAGTTTTCCAAAAGTAAATCTGAAAAACGAGGCCTTGAATTACTTGATTTTTTAGGTCTTGCCGATCGTGCACAACACAAACCTGCTATGCTCTCAGGAGGAGAGCAACAACGAGTGGCCGTTGCCCGATCATTAATCAATACTCCTGCTCTGATACTTGCTGATGAGCCTAGTGGGAATCTAGATTCGCATTCAGCAAAACAGCTTCATCAACTTTTTGTTGATCTTCGAGATAATTTCAATCAAACAATTGTTCTTGTTACTCATAATGAAGAATTAGCTGCACTAACTGATAGAAAATTACATTTAGTTGATGGAAAGTGGCTTTAACAGAATCAGTACTTAAAGAATTTTTGGATCAAAAAGCGGAACAATACAACAACCCAAAATTTGTTGAAGAAGATCCCATTCAAATCCCAAAAATGTTTTCAAAAAAAGAGGATATTGAAATTTCAGCTTTTTTGACCGCCACAATTTCATGGGGAAATAGAAAAAGTATCATCAAAAATGCTAAAGATTTAATGGAACGAATGGAAAATAGTCCATTTGATTTTATTCAGCATTCACAAGACAAAGACCATAAAAATTTCGAAGGTTTTGTTCACCGAACATTCAATCAAATTGATGCAATTTCATTTATTAAATCACTCCAACAAATTTATAATTGCTTTGGAGGGTTAGAGAAAGTTATACAGCCAAAAAAAGGGGAGTTATATATGCATCAAGGTATTTCCAGATTAAGAAAAAAATTTTTCGAAATAGAACTTCCTTTAAGAGTTGGAAAACATTTTTCAAATCCAGAAAAGGGATCTGCCGCCAAGCGTTTACATATGTTTTTACGGTGGATGATTAGATCAGATAATAATGGGGTTGATTTTGGTATATGGAATAGTATTTCGCCCAGTAAACTATCCTGTCCATTGGATGTTCACACAGGTAAAACAGCTCGATTATTAGGACTGGTATTTCGTAAGCAAAATGACCTAAAAACGGTGTATGAACTTGACGAAAGATTAAGAAAATTTGATAAACATGATCCTGTAAAATACGATTTTGCTCTTTTTGGATTAGGAGCTTATGAAATCTTATAATCAAGGAAAATCCGTAAAATCAAAATGTATTCTTATCTTTGCATTCGAATTTAGTAAAATCTAAACTAATTTAATATCGATTTTTGAATGAAAGTTCTACTTAAGTCAGCAAAAATCATAGATGCCTCCAGTAATTTCAACGGTACTGAACAAGATATTTTAATTCAAGAAGGGACCATTATAAGAATAAGTAATTCAATTTCAGATAAGAATGCAATAACTTTTAATCTTCCTGATTTGCACCTTTCTCAAGGTTGGTTTGATAGCAGCGTATCGTTTGGTGAACCTGGTTTAGAAGAAAGAGAAACCTTAAAACATGGTCTTGAGGTAGCTGCTTATAGTGGTTTTTCTCATATCGCCTATAATACCAATACCGAACCTCGACCCGATAGCAAAGCAGATATTGCTTTTTTACAACGAAAATCATTTAAAGCAGGTGTTTCGCTACATCCAAAAGCTACGTTAACTCAAAATAATAACAATAAAAATCTTGCCGAACTCAACGATTTAAAACTTTCAGGTGCTGTATGCTTCAGCAATCATAAAGCACCCATTGAAAGTGTTCATCTTTTAAAACTTGCCTTACAATACTGTCAACCATTTGGAGGTTTGATTGAATCTTTTCCGATTAATCATACTATCGCCCCAAAGGGTATAATGCATGAAGGACATATGAGCACATCATTGGGATTAGTAGGAATACCTTCTTTGGCAGAGCATATACAAATTCAACGGGACCTTTCTGTGCTTCATTACACAGGGGGAAAACTACACATCCCTACAATATCATCAGCCAAATCCGTCGATTTAATTCGTTCGGCCAAAAAAGAAGGAATGGATGTAAGCTGTAGCGTGTCTATTCACAATTTAATGTTTACTGATCAAGTCTTAAATAAATTTGATACAAGATTCAAGCTTAATCCCCCACTTAGAGAGGTTTCTGACCAAAAAGCCCTAATTAAAGGAGTTAAAGATGGGGTTATTGACATGGTAACCTCTGATCATCAGCCCATAAATATTGAAGAAAAAAAGATGGAACTTGAGTATGCTGCTTATGGGAGTATTGGACTTGAAACGGCATTTGGTGTTTTACTTAAGTTATTTGGGCTACAAAAATCAATTGATTTGTTAACCAAAGGTAAAAAAAGATTTGAAATTTCTGAGTATCCCATTGATGAGGGTTCTCGTGCTGACTTAACCCTTTTTACTCCTAAAGGGAGTACTGAAATCACCAAAAATAATATTATGTCCTCCTCCAAAAATAGTGCATATTTGGGTCAAAAATTCAACGGTAAAACATATGGAATCATTGCAAACAATGAGGTTCTTATAAATCAAATCTAAAGTATTGACTACACTTATTCACAAGGTAAGAACACCAAAAAAAAACACCCCTAACCCACCCTTACTTGTTTTGTTACATGGATATGGGAGTAATGAAGAGGATTTGTTTTCATTTTCCAATTACTTACCCGATCATTTTCTTATTGTTTCTTTTCAAGCCCCTATCTCCCTTCAGCCTTATGGATATGCTTGGTATGCTATTAATTTTGAAGCTGAGCAAGGAAGATGGTCAGATCCGAAAGAAGGGATATCAGCACGTGATTTAATATTAAACGCAATTGAAAATCTTAACACTTCTTACCGTTTTGACTCAAATAATATTCATTTACTGGGCTTTAGTCAAGGAGGTGTTTTAAGTTATGCCTTAGCTCTGAGCTATCCGGGCTTATTTAAAAGTGCAACCATTCTGAGCGGATATATTTTTTCTGAAATCATGGATATAAAATCTTCAGGTTATGACAATCTGCACATATACGCTTCACATGGAACCCAAGACCAGGTCGTTCCTTTTGAATGGGGTAAACAATCAACAAAACTACTTGACAAAATCGGAGTTCACTATCAATTTGAGTCTTTTGAAGCTGGTCATACTGTCACTTCTGAAAACTTCTATTCGTTTTTAAGTTGGCTAAATAATCGTTGAATCTTTTAAGGGTACCAAACATAATTTAGAACAATCAATTCCACTTCATCTTGTTGTGTAATTTTGTATGCTAATAAAACCTCTCCCCAAGCGGTACCATTAGTGAAATCAGCAATAGCCCATTGATGATTTATTAAAGAAACCTTATTGATATAACAGTCTGATCCAATATGAGAAAGAAGAGGGTTTCCTCCATCTGGATCATTTAAATTAAGTGCCACTAATTTGATTTGATCTTCTAAACTCTCAGATGTTTTTTCAGGAAATAAAGCCAGAGCGTCAATATTGCCATGAATAGAAAAATAAGCAGCTTCCTGATTTTGAAACAGTAAAGTTTGAATAGAATCTTTTAATACATCCACTCGATGATTTTGTTTTAAGAAAAAATTCCGTTGATTTTTAGAAGATACTGCAAAATAAAGAGCAATGAGTACAGTAAAGAAAAAAAGATATTGGTATATTTTTACTTTCATATTAAGGGAGTTGAAGGGTTAAACAGTCGTAAGATAAAAATATATTTTTAGGTAGTTTTTGCTGAACCTCATCGTGGAAACCTAAGTGGTGACTAATATGAGTGATGTAAGTTGATTTGGGGTTCAGTCGATTAACCATTTCCAAGGCCTCATCAATATTAAAATGAGAGTGATGAGGTTCATAGCGTATAGCATTAATGACCAACACCTCTAAATGTTGAAGCTTTTCAACATTTTTATCATCAATTTTTTTCATGTCGGTTAAGTAAGCAAAATTATCCACCCTGAATCCGAAAACTTGTAAGGTATTATGCCAACCTGAAATGGGAATTACTTGTTTATTAGATAAATAAAAAGAGGAGTTTTCTTTAATTTCTTTAATTTGAACTGCTGGAGCCCCTGGGTAACGATTTTCAGTTCTAAAAATATAATCAAAACGTCTTTTAAGATTAGCTATAACTCTTCGATGAGCGTAAATAGGAATATCTCCTTGACGAAAAAAATAAGGTCTAATATCATCTAAACCAGCCGTATGGTCAGCATGTTCATGCGTAAATAAAATTCCATCCAATTGTTGGCAATTGGCACGTAACATTTGCTGACGAAAATCAGGACCGCAATCTATAACATAGTGAACATCATCCCATTCAAGTAAGACAGAAACCCTGAGCCGCCTGTCTTTTGGGTTGTTGCTATGACACACTGGATGGGTACTTCCAATGACGGGAATTCCTTGAGATGTACCAGTACCTAAAAAAGTAATTTTCAAATAAAATAATTTCTCAACAAATTTAATTATAAAGCAGTCATATTCCCACATTGTTTTTTTAATTTTGTCAAAATCCTTCTTATGTCCATTACATTAATAGGTGATAAACCTTTTGAAAATACGCCTTCTTTAGAAGCAAAAGCTCTTCGTATTAATTTAAACTCAAACATTTACGGAACCTTTGCCGAAATCGGTGCGGGCCAAGAGGTGGCTCGTCATTTTTTTAGATGTGGTGGAGCTTCTGGAACTATCGCTAAAACCATGAGTGCTTACGATAAAAATTTTAGTGATGCAATTTATGGTAGAGAAAACGATGGTCGATATGTTACAGAATCTCGATTAATAAGAATGTTAAACTTGGAAACGAGTCATTTAGAAAATCGAATTGATGATAATGTAAAGCAAAAATCTATGTTTTTTACTTTTGCTAATACGGTCACAACCATTGATTTTGCCAAAAAATACAAAGGTCATGGGTGGATGGGAATAAAGTTTCAGACTGCTCCAGATGAACCTTACTCTATGATTAGTATTCATGTTCGTTTTCACGAAATAGTTGCCCGATCACAACAAGAGTCCTTGGGTTATATGGGGGTTAATTTAATCTATGGTGCATTTTATCAACATGATCGTCCTCGAAAATTACTCCGATACTTATATGACCACATCGATAAAGAAGCTATCGAAATTGATACCATTAACTTTTCAGGGCCATTATTTGAAGGGATTGATAATCGACTCATGAGTTTAGAATTGGTTAAAAATGGTATGACAGAGGCTGTAATGTTTGGTCCTGATGGAAATAACGTGTTGCCCGCAAGAGTACTTTACAAAAAAAATATATTGGCTATGCGTGGTAGTTTTCGTCCTGTTACTAAGGTTAATCAAGACATGTATTCCAAATCAATGGATATTTTTTCTAAAGAACCTGATACCGACTTGGAAGATCCCATGGTGATTTTTGAAATTACGCTCTCAAATCTTATGTCTACGGGAGTCATTGACGAGCAAGATTTTATGGATCGTGCTCGATTGTTATGTTCTTTAGGTCACACAGTCATGATTTCAAATTTCAAAGAATATTATCGTTTAGTTGAATATTTCTCTAATTATACCTCAAAAAAAATAAGACTTACTATGGGAGTTAATAATATGATTGAAATATTTGATGAAAAATATTATCGTCACCTCAGTGGAGGTATATTAGAAGCTTTCGGTAAATTATTTTTCAAAAACTTGAAGATTTACTTATATCCCATGATTGATCCTGAAACAGAAACAATAAGTGATAGCAACAACCTGATTGTTCATCCTCGTATGAAAGAATTGTACAAATTCTTTAAATACAATGATAAGGTCGTCGATATCATTGACTACAATATCGATGATATGAAAATATTTTCTAGAGATGTCCTTCAAAAAATTATTTCACAACAACATGGTTGGGAACACATGCTTCCCAAAGGTATATCTCAACTCATCAAGAAAAAAGGCCTATTCGGTTGGAAAAATTAACCTAGGAGTTTTTTTCTAAGATTTGAGCTGCATGATCTTTGGTTTTTACTTTCTCAATTACTCGTGTGATAATTCCTTCTTCATTAATAACAAAAGTTGTTCTTAGGATGCCTTCGTATTCTCTACCTTGAAATTTTTTCGGACCCCAAACTCCGAAACTCTTGATGAGTTGTTTGTTTTCGTCAGCAAGCAAAGGAAAAGGAAAAGCATATTTATGAGCAAAATTAGCTTGTTTTTTGATGGAGTCTGCACTTACTCCTATAATATGGTATCCTAAGGCCTGAAGTTCAGCATAATGATCTCTTAAATTACAAGCCTCAGCAGTACATCCAGGGGTATTAGCTTTTGGATAGAAAAAAACGATCCATTTTTTTCCAATGTAACTTGAATTAGAAATTAGATTGCCATGATGATCATGAACTTTAAAATGAGGAGCTTTGTCTCCAACTTGTAAAAGCATAACAACAATTTTTTATAAATTTATTTTCTAAAAATACGAATAATGAATAAAGCACAAAAGGTTAAATTTGTAATGGACACTCTTGAAGATCTTTATCCCAAAATACCCATTCCTTTAGATCATAAAGACCCATATACTCTGCTTATTGCTGTATTGTTATCTGCTCAAAGTACGGACGTTAGGGTCAATAAAATTACTCCTTTGTTATTTGCTAAAGCTGATAACCCATACCATATGATAAAATTATCTGTGGAAGAAATACGAGAAATTATTAAACCTGTCGGATTATCTCCAATGAAATCAAAAGGAATCTATGGATTATCAAAAATATTAATTGAACAGTACCAAGGAGAGGTACCTGCTGACTTTGAAGCTTTAGAGTCTTTACCTTCCGTTGGGCATAAAACTGCAAGCGTAGTAATGGCTCAAGCCTTTGGAGTTCCTGCTTTTCCTGTAGATACCCACATTCATCGGCTGATGTACCGTTGGGGACTTACCAATGGTAAAAATGTAACGCAAACAGAAAAAGATGCCAAAAGATTATTTCCTAAAGAAAAATGGAACGATCTTCATCTTCAAATTATATGGTATGGAAGAGAATATTCACCCGCCAGAGGTTGGAATATCGATCATGACATCATCACCAAAACTGTCGGACGAAAAAGTATCATCAAAAAATAACTTCAGTTTAGACAACCATCGAAATATTTTCCTGAACGGGTAGGTAAAGGAACATAGGCCGAAGAAAACGATAAAATATAATTTAACGTTTCCTTTTTTGGTTCTAAAATACTTTCGTTATGAAAAGGGTTTAGGTACAGTTTATCCATAAAATACTTTTATAGAAAAACGAAAATAAAATTGTTTTATTGTGTAAATATCAAGTCACGATCTTCAATAAGCCTACGTAAGTTAATAAGTGCATATCGCATACGTCCTAAGGCCGTGTTAATGCTAACCCCTGTACGATCAGCAATTTCCTTAAAACTCATATCTTGATACACTCTCATTCGTAAAACCTCAAGTTGATTATGAGGTAATTCCTCGATTAATAAAGATAAATCAGATTGAATTTGATTTTCAACCAATAAATTTTCGATATTTTTTGAAGGGTCAGAAATTTTATCAAACACATCGATGTCCTCATTAGATGATTCGTAAATAGGAATGCGTTTTTGTTTTCTAAAATGATCTACAATCAAGTTGTGTGAAATCCGCATCACCCATGACAGAAAACGTCCCTCTTCTTTATAATTTCCTTGTTTGAGCGTTTTAACAACTTTGATAAAAGTATCTTGAAAAATATCTTCCGTAATATCACGGTCAAAAACTTTAGAAAATATAAAGCTATAAACACGATTTCGATAACGGTTTAAGAGGATTTCAAAGGAATAATTGTCGCCTAAAATATATTTTTCAATAAGTATGGAATCTGGTGAGCTTTTCATAGTAAATGTAGATTACAATGTTAAAATATTTAATTCATTAAAATAAAAAGCGTAAAGGTGTGTATAGGCGAGGAATAAATTTCAGCTAATATATTATTTTTTTACCATTAATAAAAAATCAAAACTTTAAATTTAAATAGAAAGTAAATAATTATATTTATAGCTAATGTTTTTAGAACTTAAAATTTCAGTCCATGAATGATATTCAGATTAAAGGAGCCAAAATGCATAATCTGAAAAACATAGATATTGATATTCCTCGACGCAAACTTGTTGTAGTCACTGGTCTTTCAGGGTCGGGAAAGTCTTCTCTTGCTTTCGATACCTTATATGCTGAGGGTCAACGACGTTACGTGGAAAGTTTATCTTCTTATGCTCGTCAATTTTTAGGAAAATTAGATAAACCTCTCGTAGACCATATCCACGGCATAGCTCCTGCAATAGCTATCGAACAAAAGGTCAATACTAACAATCCACGTTCAACCGTTGGAACTTCAACCGAAATATATGATTATCTAAAATTATTATTTGCACGAATAGGTAAGACCTATTCCCCTATTTCTGGTGAGTTGGTCACCAAAGACTCTGTAAGTTCGGTTATTGATTTTATAAAAACCATTCCACTAAAATCAAAATGTTTAATTCTAGCCCCTATCCGCATTTCAAAAGATCGGGATGCCGATAAAGTATTAAAAATGTTGGAACAGCAAGGTTTCGCACGTATCCAAACACAACACAAAACTGTTCGAATATCAACCCTAAAATCAGCACCGAATGAACCATTTGAGTTAGTCGTTGATCGTGTGGTGGTTAATGAAGGTGATGATTTTTATAATCGATTATCCGACTCAGTGGAAACTGCTTTTTTTGAAGGAGATGGTTATTTGACCATACAGCTCCTGGAATCTGAAAAACGTATCTCATTTAATAATAAATTTGAACGAGATGGGTTACTGTTCACCGAACCAAACGAGCATTTGTTTAGTTTCAATAATCCATTAGGAGCTTGTCCTAGCTGTGAAGGATACGGAGATACCATAGGCATTGATCCTGAATTGGTGATTCCTAATACAGAATTGTCTGTTTTTGAAGGGGCCATAGCACCATGGAAAGGAGATCGTGTGAGTAAATACAAAAAAGATCTTGTAAAATCATGCCATCATTTTGATTTTCCTATACACAAACCTTATTTTAAACTTTCGATTGCGCAAAAAGACCTGATATGGAAAGGAAATAGATATTTTAAAGGGCTTAATTATTTTTTCGAAAAACTTGAAGCCAAGAATTATAAAATTCAAAATAGGGTCATGTTATCTCGATATAGAGGACGTACAACCTGTTCAAGATGTAAGGGAATGCGTTTAAGATCTGAAGCAAATTATGTGCAGATTGGTACTAAAACCATAAGTGAATTGGCTGCAATGCCTATTTCAGATTTAAAATTATTTTTTGACCAACTGTCTTTATCAAATCATGATTATAAAATTGGTCACCGCTTATTGACAGAAATTAAAAATCGAATTGAATTTTTATGTGATGTTGGACTTTCATACTTAACGATTAATCGAAAATCAAATACCTTATCTGGAGGGGAATCTCAACGAATCAATTTAGCCACCTCTTTGGGAAGTAGTTTAGTGGGATCTCTGTACATATTAGATGAACCGAGCATTGGGTTACATCCACGCGACACCCAAAAACTCATCAAAGTATTAAAATCTCTCCAAAACCTAGGAAATTCTGTTATCGTCGTTGAACATGATGAGGATATCATTCGAGCAGCTGATCAAGTGATAGATATCGGTCCTGAAGCGGGAGTTTTTGGTGGAGAAGTAGTATTTCAAGGAACTTTTAATCAGCTTGTAAGGTCTGATTCCTTAACGGGGAATTATATATCTAATAGAGTTCGTATTGAAATTCCTCAAAAAAGACGGAAAGTAACCAATAAATTGGAATTAATTGGAGCACGAGAACACAACCTAAAGAACATCAATGTTATGTTTCCCCTCAATATGCTAACGGTCATAACTGGAGTTTCAGGAAGTGGAAAAAGCACGCTATTAAAAAAAATAATATATCCCGCACTACAACGCGAAAAGAAAGTTTATGGTGAAAAATCAGGTCAATTTAGTGACCTAAAAGGTGATTTAAGGGCATTTGATTCTGTTGAGTTTGTCAGCCAAAATCCCATTGGAGTTTCCTCCCGATCAAATCCTGTTACGTATGTCAAAGCTTATGATGAAATTAGAAAATTATTTGCTCATCAAAAAATATCTAAATTGAGAGGATACCAAGCTAAACATTTTTCTTTCAATGTAGATGGAGGAAGATGCGAGGTGTGTAAAGGGGAAGGAACAGTAAAAATTGAAATGCAATTTATGGCTGATGTTCATTTAAGTTGTGAGCAATGTCATAAAAAAAGATTTAAAAAAGAGATTTTAGAAGTAACCTTCCACAATAAAAATATATTCGATGTTTTGTCGATGAGTATTGATGAAGCTATTTCATTTTTTGATCAATATCACCAAAAAAAAATAACAACTCGATTACAACCCTTGCAAGATGTTGGGATGGGATATGTTGCTCTTGGTCAGTCCTCTTCAACGCTTTCGGGAGGAGAAGCTCAACGAATCAAATTAGCCAGTTTTTTGTTGAAAGGAGCTCAAAAAGAAAAATCACTTTTCATTTTTGATGAACCTACAACAGGGCTGCATTTTCATGATGTAAAAAAACTTGTTGGTGCTTTTCAAGCTCTCATCGAAAAAGGGCACTCTATATTTGTGATAGAACACAACATCTCACTCATCGAACAAGCTGATTACGTCATCGATTTAGGTCCTGAAGGAGGAATAAACGGGGGCCAGTTATTGGCCTATGGTACCCCTGAGGAAGTGGCGCTTAACAAAAACTCAAGCTTACATCCTTTTTTGTTTAAAAAAGAATTTATGAAATAAGCGTGTTAAATCATGAGACAAACCAAATGCCAATATCCCTGATACATATAAAATTGATAGAAATATGGATTGTACAATTATTCCAACAATGGGGGATAAAACAGGCATCAAGTGAGTGAAAAGCACATAACATAACAGAATTAAAACGGAAACCTTAATAGAATTCAAGGTATAAGGGATTATTTGAATTTTGACCTGCAGATAAATGACGCGTATCACAAGAAAAAACACCACTACAGCAAGAGTACTCAATGCTGCTCCGTTGATCCCATATTGGCTGATAAAAATTTCGTTTAGTATATAAACAGAAAACGCCATCATTACGGAAAATACAAGGGCCACCTTATAAAATGAAGCATTGGAGATAATCGCTGTTCCACATCCAAAACTCATCAGAAAAAGCTTAGATAGTGAAATCATCAAAACCACCCAAACAGCCGAAGCATACCCTTCGTCAGAGAGTAATGAAAATAAATATTCAACATTTAGGTTAATGATTAAAAAAAACCATCCCGAAATTATTAAAAGATTTAATGAACTCTTTTGGTATAGCTTTTTGATTTCATTTTTGTTATTTTCATTTATGGCTTTGGAAACTAAAGGGTTTAGGATTTGAAAAATAGCTCGACCTGGCACCTCTACAATAGTGGCAATAAAAACCGCAACTGCATAATAGGCCGTTTGCTCAATCGCTTTTTTTTGGGGAATCATAAATTTGTCAATATCTAATATCAAACTCGATGCGGAACCTGCTAAAAAAATATAAAAAGAATAGGTTAACATTGGTTTCATTGTATTAGGAAACTTAAATATGAACTTGGGCTGATACAATCGAAAAGCGATAACCATCATCCAAATTAATCTAATAAAATAACCAACAACCAATAATTGAACAAACTGTTTTAAATCTAGTTGGAAAAAATATACTGATATAAGTAAACAAAATAAAAATAACCTAGGATAAATTTCTTTTAGAATATTCCCATATACTGTTTTGAGTTGTACACGAGCCCATGCGTAAAAAACTTCGAAATATGATGTCGCCAGAGCTACAACAAAAATAACCCAAACATATTCTTCAATGATAGGGTTTTTTGAGGACAAAAATTGAGCGATTTGATCATGCGACCACACTGCAATGGAACCCACAGGAATAGCAATTAATATGGGCAAAAACACAATAGTACTCATAAATCTTGACTGTTGTTTTTCGTCAGAATATGAACTAAAAAACTTAATGATTGTTTGATTAACTCCAAATCCTATTAGAGGCATCAAAATATTAGAAGTAGCTAATAAAAAAACAATTAACCCATATTCGCTTGCATTAAAAAAAGTAGGGTAAAAAACGAGTGTATTAACTGCTCCAAGCCCAAAAGCAACGCAAATAGTGATAATATTTTTGACCGATTGGTTGGCTATTATTCCCAAAGTTAAATCTGTTTACGTAAAATTAAATCGAGTTCTGAAGCTTGCTTTTCTCGTGAGAAATACGTTACATCCCTAGTGTTTTCGTGTTCAAATGTACTTTTTAATGTACGATAATAATACTGAATGGTTTTTTTTATTTCTAAAACCTGATCAAAAGAGTGTATTTTTCCCAATCCATATTCACGTATTAATTGTGCAGTATCACTTGAGGAGGATCCTATAAAAAGGATAGGACGTTTGGCCGACATATATTCAAATATTTTTGCGTGAATGACATTGTCTGTATCTTGCATATCAATTCCCATCAACAGCAATAATCGAGCATCGGTAAGTGCTTTGTCAATGTAATTTTTAGGTTGATATTCATAAAAATTTACGTGATTTTTTAACCCATATTCAAGTACTGATTTTTTAACTTCAGGGGCAATTGCCCCATAAAAATGTAAGCTTACTTGCTGCATCATCTCTTGATCTTCAGTGGTTAATTTCTGAAGTGCTATCCATAACGCTGTTGGATTTTGATTGGGTTTTAGGCTTCCAGTATAAGTGATTTGAAAAGCATCTTTTGGTGATCCTTTTAATGTTTTTTCATAGCCATTATACACCAAATAAGCATGGGGGTTTATACAAGCGTAAAAATCCTTTAATTGAGGAGCAGTAGTCAAAACAGCATCCGCATTTTTGACGATGCTTTTTTCCCAATCAAGATGTTTTTTTTTGGTGCGTTTACTCATAGGTAAAATTTTATTTTGAAAAAAACCAGACCATGGATCTCTAAAGTCAGCAACCCACTTTATATGTATTTTTTTGGCACACCGGTATCCGATCATATGAGTACTATGAGGAGGTCCTGTCGTTATTATGAGATCTTTTGGATGTTTGCGCAAATAAGCGGGCAACCATTTTAGAGCCGCATAAATCCAAAACATTCGAGCATCTGGAAAAAATAAATTAGCACGAATCCATAGCACCAAATAACTCCATTTGCGCTTTGAAGTCACCATACGTTCGGAAGAGTATTTTTTACATTTTCCAGGCTCCCAAACAGGAATTCGATGTACCTTTATTTTTTTTGATACGTAATGTTGTAGGGTTTTATCCACTGGAGTTGATGTCGTTTGAGTCACGGTAAGAACATCAACAGACCACCCCATACGAACTAACTCACGGGTCATAAAAAGCCAACGTTGTACGCCAGATCCTCCTGCAGGAGGCCAGTAATAGCTTATCAATAAAAGGCTTGGTTTTTTATTCAACAGTTGTTGATTTTTTAAAAAAATGTACGTAAAGAATCATTAATACGACCACAAAGAAGATGATCCCACCCCCTATTTGGATACGAGTTCCTGTTTGAATAATATGAGGCTCAAATGCGAATCGTATTCGATGATCACCTGAGGGAATTTCCAAACCTCTCAAAGTATAATTTACACGATCATGCTCTACAAGTTGGTTATTAATGTAAGCCTTCCAACCATCAGGATAATACATTTCAGAAAAAACGGCGTATTGAGGTGTAGTGCTTTTAAAAGAATAAATTAATTCGTTGGCTTTATTGGAAGACAATGAAATTTGAGCTGTAGTATCTATTTCATAGGTTTTGGAACGTTTTTGAGTTGTGAGAGCTATTTTTTTTAAATCAATTTTTTCTAAATTTTTTATTTCAATATTGGCATTTTCCACTTGTTTTAATTGTTCAATCAGCCATACATCTCCAAATGCATTTGGATTTTTAACAACCCCCAAAGCATTATCATCAGTAGGGGGTTGAATGATGTATTTCACATTCAGCATATTGATAATTTGTCTGTTGTTTTTAGCGATATAAAAATCATACAGATCTTGAAATCGACTCATTTTAGCGCCGTGATAGCCCCCAATGGCCTGATGAAAAAATGCAGTACGTGCATGTGATACTCCAAGGGAAGGTTCAAAGACACGGTAACGTGTGGTATCTTGCAAAATTGCACGGTCTGCTTGTGTTATTGAAAAAGGACGATGAAGTTGAATTTTGGATACAAACTGATCAGAATTAACATAATTTCGGTCGAAGGACCATAAATCAATCAATGTTAAAAAAGCTAATCCACCAAGGACCATATAATTTTTTGAGGTGGACAACAGTACATTACAAAGCAAAAATGTAACACTAACAAACAAAAATGTACGTAAGCAATCTTGAAGTAAGATACTTTTTCTATCCTCAATAATTGGTGTCATAATTTCGGGATAACTGATAAAAATTTCATTAGAGCTCGTGAAACTAAGCAACCCATGAGCACTTAAAACAGTTAGCCCAATGACTCCCAAAAGTGATCCTAGTGCGTAAATGAGGGTTTTTTGTTTCTTTTGTTTGGAGATGGAATTATTTAATAAAGCCACTATTCCATAGACAGCGGCAATGGGTAAACACAATTCTAAAATAATTTGAATGGAACTTACGGCTCTAAATTTATTGTACAATGGAAAATAATCAATTAAAAAAACAGTAATTGTTTCTACATTTTTACCCCATGATAATACGAGCGAAACCAACGTTCCGGCCAAAAGCCAATGTCGTTGTTTGGGTTGCATTAATATAAACCCAATAAGTGCCAAAAACATCACTACAGCACCAACGTAAGCTGGAGCAGCTACAATGGGTTGATCCCCCCAATATGGAGTGGCATATCGATAAATTTGTTGAGCGGTTTCAGGATCAATAGTTCTTAAAAGTGAAAAAAGAGAGGATTTTTCATCAAAAACATCACTATTTGCACCCCCCATAAAACGAGGGATAAATAAGTTAAGACTTTCTATAATTCCGTAACTGTACTCAGTAATATAATCGTAGGGCAATCCTTTTTCGATAGGAATAGGGGTGTCATTGGGGGTAATACTTAACGAACTTGGTCCTCTAGTACTGAAAGAGGTGTATTCTTTGGTCGCCAATAATCCGGTGGCATTCAAACTCAATGCCAAAATAAGTGCCCCAAACAAAATACCTATGGAATGTAGGAATGATTTCATTGTTTTTGTAACGTAAGCATCTCTTGCATATACAATTCCAATAACCAAGATGAGTACAAACATATAATAGGTCATTTGGTAATGATTGGCGTGAATCTGAAGACCTAAAGCAAGCGTTGAAAGAATAAACCCTAAACGTCTACGCTTTTTTAGAACCATAAAAACCCCCGCCAAAACCAAAGGAATATATCCGATGGCAAGAGCCTTTGTATTGTGACCTACCCCTAAAATAATAATCATATAGGTAGAAAATCCAAACGCCAAAGCTCCAATGAGTGAAGGAAAAATAGGTGTTTTTAAGCTTATCATAAAAAGGTAAAAACCAAACAAATAAACAAAAAGATAGTCAGCAGGTCGAGGTAAAAAACGAATAATATGATCAAGCCAACCTAAAATATCAGCTGGGTAATTTGAAGTGATTTGATAGGTCGGCATGCCTAAAAAAGCATTATCAATCCAATAGGGCTCCTCGTCAAATTCTGCACGATGTTCCACAATTTGACGTTGCATTCCCTTAAATTGAGTAATATCTGATTGTTGAATTACCTTTTGGCTAAGCAAGGGATAAAAATAAGCTAAGGATAACCCGATAAATAGGACGCCGACTAAAAGATGGGGAAATACGTTTTTTAATGTTTGCATAATTCAAAAATACAATTCTGTTGTGAATTATATTTCATCTTTAACATTTCTATTTATCTTTGGTCAAAATGAACAGGTATTTCTTTTATATTCTATTGCTGAATTGCTCATTTGGATTTGGGCAATACACCGAAACTATCAACAGTAATCGACCTAGCACATCCATAGGTGCGTTTGGAGTTGGTAAAAATGTTTATCAAATCGAACAAGGTTTTACCTCAGAGAATGGAACCTTCGATTCGTTTAATCAATCTCAATACGAGGGTTTTGGCTTTCAAACTTCTTTAAGAGTAGGTTTTTTGAAAGAACAACTCGAATTGATGGTCAATATTGATGCCCAAATGGACCAATTTAGTCAACAAACGGAAAGAGGAAAGTTGACAAAAGACAGAACAGGTCTGTTAAAAACCACTATTGGGATAAAATATCTATTTTTTGATCCTTTCCGTAATCCTGAATGGTACAAACCTAACCTATACAGTTGGAAAAAAAACCAAGGCCTTAAATGGATTCATCTTGTTCCTGCTGTTTCCTTTTTTGTTGGTACAGAGTTTAGTTTTGACGATACTTACCCTTACGGAGAGCGTTTTAATCCTTTATTTAACATTGGTCCGTTTGTGTTAAATCCCTCTTTTTTTTCCGGCCAAGGGGTGCTGATTACACAACAACATTTTTCTGGTCATAGTGTTTTAGTAGGTAATTTTGGGGTACGCTATTTTGGTACTCGTTATGAAACTAATTTTGCTACCCTTACTTTTACATGTAATTTGAATTCACGCTGGTCTATATTTGCTGAGTATAAGGGATTAAAAAATGAGTTAAACTCAGATGTGTACCTTCAAATAGGATCAACATATTTGCTAAATAAGAATACACAAATTGATATATCTACTGGCAAGAGTGTGAAAAATACACCAAGTATCGGATTTATGGGGCTAGGAATTTCGTATCGTTTAGACCGACATAAAGATATTGAACCTCAAAACCGAAAAAAGTTAAAAGAAATAAAAATCGTTGAAAAAAAATTAAATTCTGTCAATTCAAACGATAAAAAATCCTCGAGAAGAGACCAAAAACAAAATAAGAAATTAGTAAAAAAACAAAACAAAATCGAACGTAAGTTAAGACGTCTAAATGATTGAAATAAAAGAAGCCATTTCACGAAAAGAGCGCAATGCTTTTTTTCATTTTCCCTTTAAGCTGTACAGTAGGTGCAAACAGTGGGTGCCCCCCATTACTAAAGAGGAAAAGGCAACATTTGACACCCAAAAAAACCCTGTATTTAACAAGGCGGAGGCCAAGTTATTTTTAGCTTACAACAACCAAACAGTGGTAGGTCGATTGGCAGCAATGGTAAATTGGGTTGAAGTGAACGAACAACAAAAACCCAAAATTAGATTTGGGTGGTATGATGTAGAAGATGATATAGAAATTTCTCGTGCCCTTTTAGATCACGTTGCTCAATGGGGTCGAGAGCTTGGACTTCAATATGTAGAAGGACCTAAAGGCTTTTCTAATATGGACAAAGCCGGTTTGCTTGTTTATGGTTTTGAACACCTCAACACCATGATTACCTGGTATCACTATCCTTATCAAAAAGAACATTTAGAACAACTTGGTTTTAAAAAGCAAGCCGAATGGATTGAATTTAAAATCGAAATATATGATGCAAAGGATGCACCTGAAAAAGTAACAAAATTTGCCGAAATTGTAAAAAAACGATACCAACTCACCTCACTAAATTTTACTTCGACGAAAGAGCTCCTCCCCTATGTGGACGAAATGTTTGAATTGTTGAACCACACTTACAAACATTTACAAAGTTTTGTTCCTATACAGCCCTATCAAGTTGCTCATTACAAAAAGAAATATATTCCGTACATCGACCCTGAGTTTATAAAATGTGTGGTTGATGAACAGCACAAATTGGTGGCATTTACCATTACAATGCCATCGTTTTCGGATGCACTAAAAAAAGCCAACGGGAAAATGTTTCCTTTTGGATTTTTACATGTATTAAAAGCACGTCAAAAAAACAACAAGGCTTCTTTTTATTTGATCGGAATTGATCCTAAATACCAAAACAAAGGAGTAACTGCGATTATATTTGATAATATTCAAAAATTGTTCAATAAACGAGGAATTACCTTAGTGGAAACCAATCCTGAATTAGAGGAAAACACATCCATTCAGTTATTATGGAAAAATTATAAACATGAGCTTCATAAGAGAAGACGTACTTACAAAAAAGATTTGTAATGAATCTTGATGATACCATATTAGCATTGGCAACCCCCCCAGGAAAGGGTGCTATTGCAGTGATACGTCTTTCTGGAAAAGAGGCAATATCTCAAGCTGACACACTCTTTGTGGCTCGTTCCAAAAAAAAACTTCAAGAGGTGCCCTCTCACACTTTACACCTAGGAAATATCCTGTACAAGGATCGAATTATTGATGAAGTTTTGGTGAGTGTATTTCATGGACCTCATTCTTATACGGGCGAAAATGTTGTTGAAATTTCATGTCACGGTTCATCGTTTATACAGCAAGAGTTAATTCGCATTTTCTTAGAAGGTTCGGTTCGAATGGCCGAAGCAGGCGAATTTACACTTCGTGCTTTTCTTAATGGTAAAATGGATTTGACTCAAGCCGAAGCAGTCGCCGATCTTATTGCTAGTGAAGGGGCAGCAGCCCACCGAATTGCCATTGAACAAATGCGAGGAGGAATTTCTAAGAATTTAGAGGAATTGCGATTAAAATTGGTCGATTTTGCTTCTTTAATCGAATTAGAACTTGACTTTAGCGAAGAAGATGTTGCTTTTGCTGACCGATCAGAGCTCAACATATTATTGAACAATATTTCTGAGATGTTAAAAAATCTTATTGACTCTTTTACTGCTGGAAATGCCATAAAAAATGGAATTCCTGTTGCTATAGCAGGGCTTCCCAATGCAGGGAAATCTTCTCTCCTGAACGCCTTATTAAACGAAGAAAAAGCCATCGTGTCAGAAATTGCGGGAACAACTCGCGACAGTATCGAAGACAGTTTATTTATTGATGGTATTGAATTTAGATTTATTGATACCGCTGGTCTGCGCGAAACCAATGACAAAATCGAAGCTATTGGTGTGGCTCGAGCCAAAGAAAAAATTACACTTGCTCGTTTGCTCCTATATGTATACGACCCTGCTCAAACTCAACCCGATCAACTGTGTCTTCGACTTCAACCTTTGCTAAGAGATGACCTAAAGGTTCTTTTGGTGCATAATAAATCTGATCAAAAACATTCTTTTTCTTTAAACGAATACCAAAATCAGCTACATGATCAAGATTTTATTAAAATATCAGCTTTACAAAAAAAGGGGCTTCAAGATTTAAAAAAATGGTTGACTTTGAACGCGTTTAAACTAGACGATACTCATCATGGGGTGGTGAGCAATAGCAGACATTACGAATCCTTACAGCTCGCTTTGGAGCACATACAAGCTTCTTTGACAGGACTCGACCATAAATTGAGTAGCGATTTGTTGGCCATAGATATACGACAAGCTCTTTATCATATTGGAATGGTTACTGGTACTATTTCAACTGATGATTTATTAGGTAATATTTTTGCTAATTTCTGTATTGGTAAATAACCCGTTTTCCTTTCTTTATATTTTGACATTACTTATGTAACAGATTAAATAGTTATGTTTAGTTTGTCATTATGTATACTTTTTACTTGCTTTATTGACAGAAATGTGTCAAACAAAAATATTTTAAAAGCTTCTCCTTCAATTATGAATCTCCTA
>CBFHWU010000008.1:0-24619 GCA_965659665.1 Flavobacteriaceae bacterium | reverse complement strand
AGAAAAGTGGAGTAATTATCTGACAAAATACACTCAGATTGAAAAAAACCACTTAGAGAATAAAACAGGTAATTTTTTACCAGTAGCTGCGGGTCAGCCAAAAGCTAAAATCCAGGGCTTAGATTTAATGTTTGCTGCCGTTGTGGAATTTAATAGCCTGCAAGATGCTATAGATTGTTATAAAAGTGATGAATATCAAAGTGCACTATCTGAGCTCGGTGAAAACCCTGAGGAATCTGTAGTGAGAAATTTATCAATTTTTGAGGGTTAATTTTGAGTCTGGATATTCTCAAAAGCAAACAAAATTTAAACCATAGGCATATCCCCTTCTTTAAGTTATGCTACTTCTAATCCTCTTAAGTAGGTCAGAGAAACGTTTAAACTTGAGTGTCTCCTTGAAAAACTCAAGGTATCGTAATTTATGTTCATTTAATTTTGTAAATTTGATGAATATTTAAAACAATAATTATGAAAAAAATAATATTTACACTGATAATTCTTTTTTCCCTTAATGGATTTTCACAGTTTGGGATAAAAGTAAACTATACGTCATATAATCTCAAAGTATCTTATGAAGGAATAAGTGCAGATGAAACAGTAGATGGATTAGGCGTTGGTTTGGATTATGCTTTTGAGCTAGGGGCGACAACATTAATTGCAGGATTGAATGCAGACTTTTTATCAAGTGATGGTGAAGAGGAAACTGTAATAACCCCATCTGCTGTGATAAGATATCCACTTGGAGATACTTTTGGTTTGAGAGGCGGATTAGCACTTGTTAACTGGTCTGATGCAGAAGACCCAATCAAAGCATCATTATTGCATTTGCCAATTGGACTTGACGTTGAGCTTTTTGAAAAATTATCAATAATTGCCAATTATAGTATTGCGCTTGGAGACAGACTCGATGGAGATGGAAAATTTACAGACAACAATCTTAATGTTGGCTTACACTATAAATTTTAAATTGAATTAATTTCATTTTAATTAAATATATACCCCCTTTTTAAGGGGGTTTATTATAACCTAAACCATAGGCATATCCCCTTCTTTAAGTTATGCTACTTCTAATCCTCTTAAGTAGGTTAAGGATAATTCAAGACTTGAATGTCTAAAAGCGCTTTGTAGTTTTTGTATTGAGCCTGAATGCCTAAAGGAACAGGTTGCAGTGTGTTTTCCTATCTCTGGGCATTTTTCTTAAATCTCCTCCATAGTGTCTCAAAATAGTCCTCATTAAATTCAATAGCCCGAACAGAGAATATATAGTCCTCACTATCGCAACAATGAGTTTTTTTCTGCGTTGTTTTTCAGGATAAGAGTTTGGTTTAAAATCAACTCCTATCTTCTTTGCGTTGAATGGTCTGTAACGCTTCTTGTTTAAGTAAAAATCTAGGTAATGGTTGCCATCTTTTGTCTGCTAAACGAAAGGGTATATGAAATTCATCTCGGCACTTATTATAAGTACGTTATGTGATTGTCCGTTGGCTAGAGCGCTTGACTGGCAGTCAAGAGGTCGAGGATTCGAATTCCTCTTTCTCCACCACTGTCACTGCTACACCACATATTCTTAAAGCCAACCTATCCGGTGGGTTTTTTCTGGTCCTACAGTTTCTAATTTGCACAAACGAAAAATAGTTTTAAGCTTTATAAAATTAAAAATAAAAGTTTTATCCCTTTTGTATAAATTTACTTTTTATTTGTCTTATGTCAAAATCAATTGTAGGGAGTGAAGAGTGGCTATCATTAGAGGAATTAAATATCCCTGCTATAAAAGCAAGAGTAGATTCAGGAGCCAAAACGTCATCAATTCAAGCTAAAAATATAAAACGTATTATGCGTAAAGGGGAGGCTTGGGTTGCATTTGATGTCAATCCAATCCAGGACAACTTAAGTTTGTATGTGTCTTGTGAATCTAAGGTATTTGATACTAGGATTGTAAAAAGTTCATCAGGTGAATCACAAAAACGATATGTAATCAAAACAAAAATAAAACTTGGTTCACAGGCGTTTGAAATAGAGTTAACACTTGCAGAAAGAGATGGAATGGAATATCGGATGTTATTGGGTAGAGAGGCGCTTATAGATCGATATTTGGTAGATGCTTCAAAACGTTTCCTTGTTCAGGAGAATTTAGATGGAGAAATCATAAAAAAATATAAGCACCTAATCAAGCAAAGCACTGGGCTTAAACTGGGACTATTGGCCTCGAATAGAAATTTATACAGCAACAAAAGATTAATTGAAACAGCAGAAGCAAGAGGTCACGAAATTCACTTTCTAAACATCCAGCATTGTTATATGAAATTAGATGCTCAAACCCCCGAAGTAAGATACAGAGGAGGTAAAATTCTTGATAATTTAGATGCTGTTATCCCTCGTATAAGACCTAACATGACTTTTTACGGATGTGCTTTGTTGCGGCAATTTGATTCAATAGGAACTTATTGTTTAAATTCAAGCTCTTCCATTTCACAATCGAGAGATAAATTATTTTCTTCACAATTATTTTCAAAAAATGGAATAAATATTCCGATTACTGGATTTGCAAAGTCCCCTCTTGAAACAAAAGATTTAATTGATATGGTTGGAGGCTCCCCTTTGATTGTAAAATTATTAGAGAGTGCTCAGGGAAAAGGAGTTGTGTCCGCAGAGACAAACAAAGCCGCTGAAAGTGTAATTAATGCTTTTAAAAGTTTACAAGCAAACATCTTGGTACAAGAGTTTATAAAAGAAGCCGAAGGAAAAGATATTCGCTGTTTCGTTGTTGATGGTAAAGTAGTTGCTTCAATAATGCGAGAGGCTAAGAAAGGAGAGTTTCGTTCAAATATTCACCAAGGCGGTTTGGCAAAAAAAGTTAAAGTCACAGTGGAAGAAAAAAAACTGGCCATTAAAGCGGCAAAAATTTTTAAACTTGATATCGCAGGTGTGGATATTATTCGATCTAATAAAGGCCCATTACTTTTGGAGGTAAATTCATCTCCAGGTTTAGAAGGGATAGAAAGCATTACTGGAAAAGATATCGCTAATGCAATAATACTGGCCATTGAAAAAAAGCTAAAATTATTTAGCAGTAGGACGGTTTAATTAATTTTTTTTTCGAAATTATTGAGTTGTAAAACTTAACAAATGACTCCCAAGAAGAACCTCATGATTCTTGACTCGGTCTGTCACAAGGTTATTAGGGATTTGGTAATCTATGGACACTTTTGAAAGGGGTGGTAATTCACGAACTCTACTAAAATTAATTAGAAGGGAACCACAAATATCCTTGCAGTCAAGAGGTTGTGAGTTAGACCTTAATTTTTTTCCGATTTTTTTGGGTATTTTACTTTTGAAAATCCATTCCTTACTGTTAAAGGATTTTCTACTTTAAGCTCTATCCCCGATTTTTTTGAAATTCTAGTAACAATATCAAATATTCTGTCTGTGTTGTTTTCATAATTATCAATTAATCTAAAAAATAAACGATCCTTAGAGTCAATTAACCAAAGTGACTTTTTTGTGTTTTTAATTCCTCTTTGATTGTAAAATTCTAATACTTTAGCATGGTGTTTTATTTTTTTCCATTTAAATGACTTTCTTAGAAACGGCATGAAGTAAGCAATTCTTGTTACACCCTTTTCGTTAATTATTACAACATTAAAGCATGTTGCTATTAGTAAAAGCAAGAAAAAAGGAAAATAAAAAAGGTTATCATAAATAAAATGATAAAAATTAATTTCCTCATCGTACCACCAAATTTGAAAAAGAGTAAATACTTGAAAAAAAACAGTTATCATTGTTAGAATTAAAGGGATTAAACCAACATTAAATTGAAAAAATCTTAATTCAATCATATATCAATCTCTTTTCAGTTGAGTTTCTTTAGTTGACAGCCAACTAAAAGTATTTAAGACGAAATTTTTCCAATCGTAATCAACTGTATTCATTCCAGCGTACATTTTATTCCCCTCAGGCATGTTAAAAATCATTGCGGTAAAACCATTTGAGTCTCCAAAAGCGGCAACTTTTCCTGAGCCATACAATCCTGCAATTCCTTGTGAATTTCCACTTCCAGTAGGTCCAATCCCCGATGAGTGTTTCACATTAAGTGAATTTTTTCCAAGCTTCAAAATATTATCATATTTTAATCCCGTTAATGCACTGCCTCCAAAAGTAACAAGCTTTTCAACTTTATATTTTCCACTGACAATTGGATGAAGAGAATTGAGATTATTATCTTCAAATATGATCATCCCAGGGCCAAATTTTTTTTCGTAATTGATAGTGTCAATTGTTGTTCCAACGGATGATTCAATATCGAATTTTTTTAATAACGGGTTTATAGCTTGGTCAAAAGGTGCATGTTCACTAAATACTAATAATGACCCCCCATCTTCTACCCAAATTTGTAATTCGTTAAGTTCTTTATTTGTAAAAGTATTTTTTTTTGCTGCTGTGCTTTCAGTGGAAAAATCAAAAGGAAGTGCTGTAATAACAACAAGAACTTTTGCTTGATTTAAATTTTCTCTTGTAAAACTTTTATCTAAAAATGAAACTCTATATCCATCATTTAGGAGTAAATCTACAAGAGGTTTTATTAAATGTGATTGAACAAAAAAGTTTTTATGAGCCGCATCAAACATTATTAATGGGCCCTCATTAAATTCATATGAGGGATGCTCAATTTTTAAATTGACATTTATGTCATTATACATTGGCCATTTAAATGGATAATTTGACTCACTACTATTAACTTTTTTTGAGCAAGAAAAAATAAGTGGAATCAATAAAAGCGGTGTTAGTTTTTTCATGCTCAAACTTAAAAATTATTTCCCATTTTGAATTTATCTTGTTGTTGAATCAATCCAGTGGACTGGCAGTCAAGATATCGTGGGTTAGAGCCCGATTTTCTACACTATCTTTTTTAAAATCGTTTACCCTGTTTTTTTAGTCTAAATGTTGTTGAAATTGAAAAAAGAACCTTAACTACCTTACCGCCTTTTTCCCAGGGTCCTCTTTGGTAAGTACAACGAAACGTTACTAAAAACCATTCCGATTAGTCCTCAACCTATTGTTTATGGCAAATATCTATAGGTGAGGGCGTATCAAAAAATAAATGGAATTGGCTTAAAGTATTTTTCATTTTGATGGCATATCCGTAGAACAACCTCCTAACATCAAAAAAGGAAAAAATAATACCGTTGATTTTCAATAAAAACAATTGTTTTAATGGATTTAAGTAATTAAATGAATGTTCTATTCTTTCCCATTACAACTTATAACCGAATTGTTGAAAATAAATGTTTGAACTTAAATGTTCCATGGTGAATTATAGCTGGTGTAGTGACCCCATATATTGATCTGTAATTGTGTAATTATGCTTGAACGCAGATTATGGCCTCATGTACACCCTCGGGGGGGCTTCGATTTGGTTTAGAGAAACTAAAACAGTGAACATTTCATTTAACATGCTGCAGCATGTTTAAAATCTGGTTTAATAAATACGCTAACCTATAAAAGTATTTTTTTGTAAGCTTTGTTTTAGAGTACCTATACAATGCCATTATTAAACAAAAGAAAATTATTTAATTTCATAGCATGAAAAAACTAATCTTACTATTATTTATCAGCAACATAGGGTATGCTATATTGTTTCAAAGAAGACGTTTTTTACGAATTCTTCCCTTTCCAGGTAGGTACAATTGGTGGGGTTTTACATGTATTTCAGAAAAAGATACCCTTGAACAAATAGATTTTTGCGTTCAGCGATTGTCATTTTTAAAAAGATTTTGCTCTTTTCAGTAACAACAACAAATCTATTCCAGGTGAGTAGACCTAAATTATAAAATAGTTAAGAATAGAGTTGTTCCATAATGACCAAGATTTTGTAACTTTAAAAAAAACATTAAAAATGGAAAATATTTCTTTAATTTTTCAAATCATAGTAGCCGTTTCGGTATACTTTGTTTGGATTTTTAGATATCACAATGTGATTTCTGAGTTCAACCAATTTGGCTATTCAGATATCTTTAGGAATTTTATTGGCGCAGCTAAAATATCGATCTCTGCACTTCTTATTTTGGGTATATGCTATCCTGAAGTCACACTCTATTCGGCATTAGGGATGGCTTTTTTTATGCTTTGTGCACAGTTGTCTCACATGAGGGTAAAAAATCCCTTTAAACAACGTCTCCCCTCTTTGATTTTTTTATTGATGTCCCTTTTTATTGCTGCATCTCAATATGGAGTGATATAGTTGATGGATTTTAACACTATAATCATCATATTTACGGGTATATCTTTTATGGCTTATGGCATTAATTCATTTATTTCAAAAAGAATGATACGTGAGTTTAAGCGTTGGGGGCTAGAAAATAATCGAAAAACAATCAGTGTTTGTCAATTTATGGGAGGGCTGGGATTGTTAATCGGTTTTGAATTTAATTTAGCAGGCGTAATCAGTGCAATATTTGTTATTTCCATGATGTCGGTTGCTATTATTGTAAGAATCAGAATAAAAGACAATATTTCTGATATTTTACCCGCAATTGCCTATTTGTTGTTGAGTGCAATGATTCTTTATGGTTTCGTAACCACATAGGTCACTATTGGGAACGTATATGTTTAAGTTACCCTTTATCACGAGGAGCTATGTGGCAATGGCTGTTGGAGGTTGTTTATTATCATACGGTTCAAAACCAACAATACTAACAGAAAAATGCATCTTTTTAAAAGGATAAGTTGTCGTCGTGTGCTTTTTTACATTGGTTATGGTCACTTATTTTAATCTTCCTAATGTGAATAAGAGTCGTTTTTTCTGCATCCTGACAAAATCTATTTTCATTATGCTCTAAAGCTTAATCTGCAATTTCTTTGAATTCAACTCTTTTGTTCGTTTGTGCAGATTTCATGATGGCATTTAACACACGAATATCCCTTCTACCCATTTCACCTGGGGTAATGTTGGGACGTTTGTTCATAATGGCTAGGCATTGTCCATCAATTTGTAACTTTTGCTGAAAAACAGCTTGGAGTTCAATAGGGCCATTAGGGGTATAGCCTTTGATTCCCCTGTAGCTGTAGGCGGGATTAAGTTCAATATTTCCTTCTTGTGTTTCTAAACGGATAAAATTTTCTTTTTTGCCATAGCTAGAGCTGTGATTTGAAACGTTACCATTTGGCCACTCAAATTCCCATTCCCAATGCTCAGGAAATTCTTCAAAAACTTCTTTTCTGTCTGTCCAACTATGAGCAACAACGCTCAATGGATGTGTCTGGGCACTGTAAATTGCGGACTGTACAACATAAACCCCGATATCGTAAACAGCTCCTCCGACGTTCATGGCACTGGTAAGCCGCCAATCCCCTTTTTTTGCCCATCTTCCATAATCATAAGAGAATCCGCCACTCATGTGAGTCCAATTACCAAATTCCTTATTTTTCATGGCATCGATTAAACGCATATTAAAAGGGTCCCAATACAAACGATAGCCCATCTGAAGCATTTTATTGGCTTTTTTGGCCGCCTCAATCATACGGTCGCAATCTGCAACCGTTGGGGCCATTGGTTTTTCACAAATAACATGTTTCCCTGCTTGAAAACTTCGAATAGTAAATTCTGCATGATTTCCTGTTGGAGTAGCTATATAAACACAGTCAATGTCTGTGTTGTTTACCATTTCATCTAAATTATCATAATTGTAAACATGGCCGTCTTCAATTTGATACTGATCTTGCCATTTTGAAATCTTATGAGGAGACCCCGTTATGATAGCCGTTAATGTTGCATAATCAGACTGTTCTATAGCCGGAGCAATCCATTTTTCGGCATAATTTCCTAAACCACAAATGGCCATTTTAATAGGCTTACCTTGGTGGGTTTGACCAAATAATTTTGGAGGTAAAATCATGGATGTTGCGCCTAAAGCACTTAACTTAACAAAGGTTCTTCTTTTCATTTTTAATTGATTGATGATACTTTAATGCATTTAATGAGAGGACATTTAAAGTCTTACGCTCCATTTAACATCAACTTATTTCCCAAAAATAGAAAATTATATCCTTCGAAAAAGCAAAACTATTGATCTTTAAAAGATAGATCAAAGCGCTGTACTGACAAAATAACGCAAGCAATGAAAAGATTCAACTGTATTAAGGTTTGAGTTCTACGAAGAAAATATGAGGCGCATATCTTTCAGAAAATCGAAATACCATTTACACTTATATGCACACAAGCCAATATCAAGGATTTTTTAACTTCCTTAGCCCATCCAATAACGGCGTACTAATCTCTTAGATTTAAGAGCTGTATGACCCTAGGCAAAATCTTTTCAACCCACTGTGTATACATCAGGGCGCTTGGGTGTAAACCGTCGTAGGTCACGAAAGAGGGATCGTTGGGATGGCTTCTCGAAATTGGAGTAATATCGATAAAGTCTAAATTAAACCGTCCACATAGCACGCTTATGGTATTATTATAAGCATCTATCTCTTGTGTAATTTTCGATCGATCATAGTTACTCCCAAAAGGGGTTGCTCCCCAATCAGGGAGCGATACAACGACAATTTCTGCATTTTGAAGAAGAACTTGAGATTTGATGTAATTCAATAATAAAATTAATTCTGCCTCAAAAAAAGCTCTACTGTCTCCTCTTACTTGGTTATTCACCCCGATTTGAATAGTTACCAAATCATATTTTTTTGTGAGAGTGTTATTGTCAAGGTACACCAGCAACTCATTGGTGGTGATTCCTGTTTGTGCAATAATATCAGTACTTACCGTAACATTTTTTTCAGCAAATAATATGTTCGATAGCTGGATAGGCCAACTTTCGTTAGCTTCTACTCCTTCGCCAATAGTATAGCTATCCCCTAAAGCTAAATAATTAATGCTTGTTGGGATATTGTTATTAGGATTTGTAGCAGCAGGCTCACTATAGGGTATTTCATTATTTTTAGACTGACAACCCATTAGAATAATAAAAAATATCCCCCATAAAAAAACAACAAGAACTCTAAGATTGATGGTTATCATATCACAAAATGGTCTGAATTATTTTATTTTACCTTATTCAAAGGAACACATTTTATCGTTATATTTAATTAAATCAATGTACAAATACGTTGACTTCTTCCATAAGATTCCCTTTTTTTGAAGAAATACGCCGATTAATTTCAACAAAATTAAACTTACTGTTGCAAATATAATGTCGATAGTGCTAGGTTTGAAAAAAAAACCTATGCCAAACTTCACAAACAACACGTTAGGGCAATCAACCCAACTTTGTCTTTGATTAAGAAATATTTCATTTTCATAATACCCCACAAAATGAAAAGTGCGCAAAAGAAATGCTGAATAGGATGACCTTATAAAACAGGTCGCTTAACCATTGAAAAAAATATAGGTTATGGGATATATACTGATATTACATTCATGTAAAGGGCAAAGCGCTTTCCAGGACTCTAATAAAAGAGTGTTTATATCCTCTAAAATTCATGGAAAAAAGATTCCGTCATGACACAAATAAATCCTATCAATTGGCAATGCAGGATAACATCTTTATATAGTCAACCCAAAAAAATGAAACTTTAGACGGAAGTTTATGCTAAATAGCCTATCGATATTTAAGAACAAAGGGTTCTTTATTATCATATTATTTGTCTTACTAGAAAATATAGATTATTAAAAAAATTATTTAGATTTGAATAAAAAATATTATGCGTGTATTGTATTCATTTATTGTATTATTACTTGTCGTATCAAATGGTTTTGCTCAAACGTTGTTCATGGAGTCCAACCTTGACGGTGTTGTTCTTGACATTGGCGAGACATTTAAAGCCGATACATTTATAACAGATCTTGATGGGAACAAAACAATATGTAACAGTTTAATTTATTATGTTAAAGACGGAGCGTTCAACGTTGGAAATGCGATAGAAATAGATCCGATTGATGGCATAATAAAAGCCCAGCAACCTGGTTCTCACGAAGTGGTGGCTGTTTGTGTGGGTATGGACGATGGGAATAGGTTAAGTCAAACATTCAAGGTTACGGTGAACTATCCAAAAACGATTGAATTGGACTTTGAAACAATGGATAATATTTTTGTAGGAGAAAATATTGAAGCGGTTGTCAAAATATTATCTAGTGATGGATATGAAAGAGTCGGAAATGTCGCTAACTTCGTTTCATCTGATCCTGAAGTAATTAAAGTCGATCTCCAAAATAACTTAATTGCAATCGGAAAAGGAACTGCCGTTATCACTGCAAGAATCGATGGCGTTGAAAAATCAAAAAAAATAATTGTAAGTCACAACCCTGTTTCCAAAATCGAAATATACAGTGATGATCATACCGTCAGAACTGGTGATGTTGTTAATATAATGACCTTGATCAAGGATAAAAAAGGTAATATTATTGATGGAATTAATCCTCACTTTTCTTTCTCTGGAATTTCAAATGATGTAAGTTCAAGTGCAAGTGGACTGATCAATAACGATGGAGATTTTGTTGCGGATAGCAGTGGTCTTTACACCATTTACGCGTCCATAGGGAACTTCACCGCATCTATGAAAATAAATGTAGTAGATCGAAATAGCGCAAAAGAAATGGTCCAATTGAGCAGAGGGGAAGTAACGGATCGAAGAACTTCCGATGCCTGGTTTTTTGAAGGTACCGACGGACGTGATTATGGTATTTCTGGTACATGGGGTTCTGATGGTACTTTTTATGTTTGGGACGTCACTGACCCTTCAGAAATAACTAAAGTTAATAGCGTAACTGTTGACGCAAGAATAGTAAATGATGTTAAAATCTCTGAGGATGGTAAAATAGGAGTAATCTCAAGAGAAGGTGCCTCAAACAGAAAAAACGGTATTATTATTTTAGACATCTCTAACCCTAAAGACATCCAAATACTTTCAGAGTATTCCAAGAATTTAACTGGAGGCGTTCATAATATCTTTATTTATGATAACCATGTGTATGCCTTAAATGCATTTGCTAACCCTTCAAAGTTCTTCGTAATTAATATTGACAACCCTTCCTCGCCTTATGAAGTTGGTTCTTTTCAGGTGGACGAAGCTGGCTCAGCAATTCATGACGTTTGGATTGAAAACGGCATTGCTTATTCATCGAACTGGAAACATGGTGTATCCCTTATTGATGTGGGCAATGGAGTGGCTGGTGGTTCGCCATCAAATCCTGTTGAGATTGGAAATTACAGGTATGCATCTGGGGCTAACCACGCTGCATTTCCGTTCAAAAGTAAATCTACTGGAAAATTTTATGTCATCGCTGGGGATGAAATCTTTCCAGAAGGTGTAGATGGTGATTCTCCCAACGAAACAGCTGGTTTTTTACATTTCATTGATTTTACTGATCTCAATAATCCTAAAGAAGTGGCCAGATATGAAGTTCCAGGACATGGCTCTCATAATTTTTGGGTGGAAGATGACATGCTTTTCATCGGGATGTATACAGCAGGAGTGAGAGTGGTTGATATAAGTGGTGATTTGATGGGAGATTTGTACAAACAAGGCAGAGAGATAGCATCGTTTAACACTGGTTTGCCAAATGGTTATGTGGCTAATTCGCCTATGGCCTGGGGAGCTCAATTTTTTAAAGAAACTGTTTTTTATTCTGATTTTTTTACGGGAATAGGGGCATTAAAAATACTTGATAAACCCATTGATAATTCCAACACAAATCAGTTCAAGACAGACAAAACTCTTGATGAAGCACTTGGTGCAAAAAATCTTTTCGAGCTTTTTGAAATTATATCAAATCCCCCATTAGATAATTAGATAGTGGTAAGAACGCTCCTCCTATTGTTTTTTTGTTGTTATTCTCTTCATAGTCAAGAGTATTATGTGTATGTGGCCTCAGAGTCTGAGGATACTGTTTCGTTACTACAATTTGATGGCGAAAACATCACTGAACTCGACAGAATAAAGGTGGGGTTTATATACACTGAGATTGAAGGTCCTCATGGAATAACGATAGATCCCAATGGAAAATATTGGTACGTTTCATTGGCACATGGAACCCCTAATGGAAAACTAGTCAAATATACAACTGGGGATAATAGAATGGTGGGCAAAACCAATCTTGGTCTTTTTCCTGCAACAATGGAGATTTCAAAGTTTACTGGAATGTTGTATTGCGTAAACTTTAATTTACATGGTTCGATGAAACCGTCCAGCGTCTCTGTTGTAGACCCAGAAACCATGTCTGAAATTACTAGAATTAACACAGGAATAATGCCTCATGGTTCAAGAATGTCTGTCAACGGTTTATTTCATTACTCCGTTGCCATGATGTCAGGTACGCTTTTTGAAATTGATGCGGTAAAACTAAAAGTAAACCGAATGTTGAACCTTAAGCCTCACAATTCAACAAAGATGGATATGAATGATAATAGTATGCCCAATATGCATTCCTATATTCAACCTACCTGGGTCGTTCCCCATCCTGTTGAAAATTATGTTTACATCGCTGGAAATGGAAGTAATGAAATTATTGAAGTAAACTTAAGTGATTGGAGCGTTTCAAAGCGTATGCCAACCTCAAACGGACCTTATAACGTTGAAATAACTCCTAATGGTAAATATATGTTGGCAACCATTAAAAATGACGGAGCTACATCTATTTGGGATTTAGAAAGTAAAACCCGAATAAAGAAGTTGAAAAATTCAACGACCATAAGTCATGGAATTGCTATTGCTGATGATAATAAATTTGCTTTTGTTTCATTGGAGGGTGTAGGGGGAGAGCAGGGTAAAGTAGATGTTATTTGCTTGACAAATTTTGAGATTGTCGCATCCATTGATGTTGGAAAGCAAGCTGGAGGAATCACCTTTTGGAAAAAACAATAAACGCTCCTATTGTTTACCTTTTGATGAGCACCAGAGCGCTAATACAATGGAATTTTAAGTTCTTACTATTACAGTGTTAGGTTTTATTTCAACCTTAATTTATTTCGTAAAACTCCTTTTTTGAACGGATAGCTCAACGAATTTCGTCAAAATCACCCAAAAACTTCAAGACATATTATATTTAAATGTTATATATTGCGTAATAAGACTGAATTATGAAATTTTTAAGTAAATATTATCCCATACTGCTTGCCTTTTTTAGTTTCCTGTATTCTGTTACGCTATGGTTTACTGGTAACCAATTAGAGGGCATATATGTCGGTTTATGGCCGATAACTATTCTTGGGTTTGCTATTGCAATAAGACAAAGACGAAAAGATGACAAATAAATTGATGTTTATTATTGGTCTGATCATTTTTGTGGTTTATGCTTATTTTCTTTTAACCATTATAAGGACTCAGCACCGCATTCAAAGAAAGGAACATTCTGAAAGTTTTGATGAGAATGATTTTGACGGAATAGGAAATCAAGGCAGAATTCCTTCAAAAAAACCAAAAAATAGAGCCTAAGAATTGAAAAAACTTTTTTTATTCCTTTGCATAATTGGTACACTTTTACCTTATTATTTTATTTTCAAGTTGTTAGAATCAAATAACTGGGCATGGTCAACTCATCTTTTCTTTCAGCAGATCAACTTAAATTATTCTTCACAAATTCTCAATGCAGATTTATCCATCGCAGCAACAAGTTTTTTGGTTTTTATCATTTATCAATTTGCAGTTAAAAAAATATCACGCCTACACTTTATCAAATATGTGCTGTCTTTATTTTTGGTTGGGTTTTCTTTAGCACTACCCTTGTACTTGTACCACAATTATGATAAATAATATGCTATCAAAAGAAAATCTTTCTAAAATCGATGAGTTAAAGAGAGCCCTATTTGTTTATCGTGATCAAAAAGAATTCGTTATTCAATTAGGACCTGTTTTATTATCGGAGTCTATAATGTTTAAAATTTATGTTTTTGGGTCACTAACTTTTTTGTAACATGAAAAAATTATTGTGTGTAACTATTACGAGTGTATTTCTCCTCTCTTGTCAAAATACAGTGAATGACAAAATTTCAAATGAAATAAACAACTCTCACATTCCTGCCGTTGTAATGGGTAAAATTTACAAAAATGGTAGCATGGAATTTTATTCAAAAGGGCCTTCAAGATGGGACAGAAACGATACCATTAATGAAAAAAATATTTTCAGAATAGCATCAATGACAAAAGCCCTTGGGTGCGTGGCTGCTCTACAATTGGTGGAACAAGGTAAAATAACATTAGATGAACCTTTGGATGCTTATCTTCCTGAGATTGCAAATCGAAAAATTTTAACCGCAGACAACCAACTAATTGAGCCTCAAAACAGCATTACATTAAGGCATTTACTTACTCACACTGCTGGATTCGGGTATTGGTTTTCTAGTCCGCAACTTTCCAATTGGGATACCCTCAAAGATGAAATTGGATGGAAAGAAAATTATCCGCCAAGGTTATTTGAAGCTGGAACAGCCTACATGTATGGCACAAATATAGATTGGGTGGGAAGGCTTGTAGAAAACATTTCAGCAATGAATTTAGAGGATTATTTAAGAGCCCATATTACTGGACCATTACAGATGAACAGTACCTGGTTCAATGTTCCTGATGAATTAGAGGATTTGGTGGTCACCTCCTCTTACAGAGATCGAAACACAGGAAAGCTAGTTAATAATGATTACACAAAGCTAAAGCCAACAACCCTTTACAATGCTGGAGGAGGCTTAAAGAGTTCCCCTGAAGATTATGGTAAATTCCTAGCTTGTATGCTAAACAAAGGAGAAATTAATGGCGTTAAAATTTTAGAAGAAGTGACTTTCGAGTTAATGAACACTCCACAACTAAACGACTTTGGCACAACTCACCGATATGTTCCTGTCGGAAATGTTGACACAAAACCAAGAGGAGATAAAGATAATTTTTTTGATAGTTATGATAATTGGACATTAGCGTGGGCTTATGAAGAAAATTCTATTACTAGACCCATTGGAACCGCATACTGGGCAGGATTTTTTAATACCTATTTTACTATAGATTTTCAAAACGATTTTGCTTTGGTTTATATGACTCAGATTCTTCCGTTTAATGATATGGAGTCCTATAATTTATTTACCTCTTTTGAAAGAGCCGTATATGAAAATTTGAAGTAGACAAATATTAAATCCTTTATTTTCTACCTATTTTGATGGTCTACTCAACCCTTAATGAATCTATTAAGGTCGACAAGAGTTTTGTGGGCTTGTTTAAACCTCAGCAACTAATGGGAGGCTAAAAACAAATTTGGAATTGCATTGAGAAATAAATCGAGGTGAACTTTATTTATTTTAAAATTCTTTTACTCACAATTTCAGCAGGGATGGTGCATTCCTTTTTTTTACCAAAGATGTGGTATCGAAGTTTAGCCGTTAGACGGTAAATTCTATTGGATATAGCCATCGGTATTATTGTTGATATTTTACGTAAAAAACGATGGCATTTTATTTTTTTTAAACACTCAATAACTGCCTGAGCTTGGGTGTAAACTTTATCATGATGACCTATTACGAAAACGGTATCATTAAGTTGTATATGAGGAAAGTTTTTCTTGATAAACTCACTTTCAAAGGTTGTAAAGAAGATGTTTTCTTGTTCATCTCTTTTGGCAAGCCAAACCGTAAAATAGTTACATAATATGCAGTACCCATCAAAAACAACAATGATATGATCTTTTTTAATTTTCAAAATACCCCTCACATCCCTTTTTAAAACTTATCAAGTCCCTTTCCATAAAGTCAATATAAATGTGTGCTCCTGATTTGAGCTTATGATCAGAATAAAAGATGATGTCATCGTTGTTGTATTTACCGAAAATCTTGTACTTATTTTCTCTAAAAATAGCTTGATTGACCGTTATTTGAACATTGGTATTTTTGGATAATCTTATGTTTTCGGGACTTATATAATAGGGGTTATTATCAATTACAATACGATTTAAGTCGACGAGTAATCTAGCACAATAACAGTTTAATGGGTTGCAATAGGTATTGATAGGGTTGTCAAATTGCTGAAATGTAGCCCCCTTAACAATGAGAACCTTATCTGCGTATTGATATAAATTTTCGGTATCATGTGTTACCAAAATTGTGGTGCTTTTATATTTACGTATGATTTCTAAAATTGATCTCACAATACAGGCTCGCTGCTTTTCGCCACCTGACAGTTGATGAGGATATCGATGTAATACGTTTTTATGTCGTGCAACCTGAATCATTCGTTCAAACTCAAAGGTATCGTAATGCTTAAGATCATATAATATATTACTTTTTAAATTAATATGGGAAAATAATGGAAATTCTTGAAAGACAATGGCCAGATTTCGATGTTGAAGGTCAACAAAGCGGTTGTTACTATTCAAATCCCTACCATCTAATCGAATCAAATCGGCGTCCACTTCTTCAAGAACAGATAAACATTTCAAAAAACTAGTTTTTCCTGCACCACTATCCCCACAAATGATAAAATTTCTCCTTCATTTAACTCAAAGGATAGGTTTTTTAGAACTGGCTTAGCGCCAACAATACTTCCCCAATCAGCATTTAATTCTTCAACAACCATTCTTATGATTTCAGAGGAGGTTTTTTTTTGCCATCATCAAATATAACTTTTATAGACAAATAACGGCGATTGTATGAGCAGTAGCGGATTTTCACGCACTAACTTTTCGGTTAAACACAGACCTTTTTTATATTTACTTACTTTCGTTTTAGCGATTAAACCGCTATTATTTCTTATACCTTGTTAGGTGCTGGCTATTCTATTTTCAATTCTTCAATCACTTTTTTGGGTGCTTCCTCTTGTGGAAAATGCCCAATCTCTTGCAATTTAATCACTTTTGGTTTATTCCAATGCTCAACCCAATAATTGAGTTCTTGTTCTCTAAAGGCAATGTCTTTCATCCCCCAAATTATAGTTGTTGGAATAGAATTTATTTTCTCTGTCTGTTTCCAAAGACTATTCAACCAACTGCTTGACCCAATAATTTCTTTTGGGAATATGTAGCATCCTTTTCGGTCTTTTTTCGTTTCTAAATGTTTAAAGTAATGTTTGTGAATGTGTCTATCAAGCTTTTTTTTATCTCCTACAGCTTTTTTGACCACTTTTCTGCCAAAAATATTGAAATTCTTAATCATAAAACGTCCAAAACCTCCGCCCATTAAACCGCTAAACTTTTGATAATAAGGGTCGTTTTCAACAGACCACATCCAAGTATTCATAATGACTATTTTTTTAATCTTGTCTGGGTGCTTAATGGCATACGATAGTCCAATAGGCCCGCCCCAATCATTTACCACCAAAGTAATATTCTCTAGGTTTAAACTATCCAAAAATAGTTCAAGATTATTGGCGTGATTTTCGGGCAAATAATCCCAATTATAGGGTTTGTCTGAAAGACCAAAGCCAATATGGTCAGGAACAATACACCTATGTGTTTTAGACATTTCTTTTACAATATTTCGATATTCAAAAGACCACCCTGGGTTTCCGTGAACCATTACAATGGGTTCGCCTTTGCCTTCATCTACATAGTGCATTTTTCCCATTGGAAGTTGTAGATAATTACTTTCAAATGGATATTCTTCTCTGTCTAACCATTTAGGATTTTGTGCTAATAAACTCATACTAATACTTGTTAAGATTAAAATTAAAGTGCATTTCATTTTGCTGTTTAATCTTTAGACGTTCAAGCAAACTAAAACGGTCGAGCATATTATTTGTCGTCTATCACTTCTCGAAGTATTTGCAGTATGGCATCTTCTAAATTAGAAGCTTTGCTATTGAGCGGATTTATTTTGTTTATGAGAGCAAATCGGATATCAAGGTTACTTTCTGAATCTTTGGTTTTACTCAAGCCCAGTTTAATTATTTTTTCTTCTGAATTTGGTTTTTCTTGAAGAAAGTCATTCAGTTCGGCACATTGGTAGCACACACCTTTTTTATTGATCAAGGCACATCTTTTTTCGTATCGTGTTTGTAGCTCTTTACGCCCCTCAAATAATAAGTGTTTTACTACTCCTTCTGTTTTATTTAAAATTTTAGCTATCTCCATTCTTTTGAAATGGTAAAACTCCTTTAATATCACAGCAATTTGCTGTTCCAAATTTAGGTTCTTGGCTATACAGGTAAAGCAATAATTAATATGTTCTGCTATTTCAAACTGTTGTTCGGTTTGATTTTCAAATGCACCAATTATTTTTTGTTGATATTTGGGTGTAGAAAGGGAAGCATCTTTGCACTCGTCTTGCACTTCAAGTTTCCATCTGTTTTTTACTCGTTGATTGTCTTTTGCCAAATTGGTGGCAATAGCAAACACCCAAGTTTTGAAAGAACTATTTCCTTGAAAAGTGTCTATCTTCTGTTTTACTTTTAGATATGTGTCGTGTAGTAAATCTTTTGCATCTTCTCTGCTCGCAGAAAGTCGATATAAGTATGATTCAAGTTGTCCTTGAAAGGTTACAAATTCAGTTTCTATGTTTAGTTCTTTAGTTTGCATTGGTCTTGCTTGCACCTAACTAGTGTGTATATACCCCTTTAGGGGTGTTTATTTTCGTTATGTTTTTGTTTTTGTTCAACAATACTTCCCCAATCAGCATGTATTGTTGAACTTTTATTAACTGTAAAAATCAAAAAAATACTTGCTTTCTTTTTAGCCGCATACATTACATCTTTGCTCCACATAGGGCATAACCACATTTTCTTAGCTAAGTAATTCTCAGTCTTAATGTTCTTCCAATTTTTAATCAACTCATATAATCCTGAAGTGTGTTGTGATAAAGTAAATGTTGTAATAAATAATATTGAGACTTGTTTTTTCATGGAGAAACTATTTTAATCGTAAAAAGTATTTCCAAACGCCCTTCCTAATACAATTAGTAAAGAGGAATCCAACGACAGAAGCAGCAATAAAAAAAAGAATTTTCATAAGTAGGCGTTTTGAGGTACTCAAATATAAAAAAAAAACGGAAAGTAAACCCCTCCTAGATGTCGGTAACTGCTTTGTAGAACAGCCACACACAAAAAATACCTATAATAATATCGATCATGGTTAAGCGATTTTAGGGATACATCCCCAAACATTTTTTTTATTAAAACCCTGAGTTTTGTAGCTTTTGCCTCCTCATCACATCAACTTTATCACCAATCCAAAATGGTAAATTTTCAAAAACATTTTTTTGAGTATAACAAAGGTTTGATATGGTAATTAGAAGTAAAAGAAGTGATTGCGTTTGTGAACTGAGCGTCTTTAAATATTTTGGTGTCTTCTGCAAAAAAGCAAAACAACAATCGAGATAGAAAAACATTCAGGCCATGTATAAACTCACGAGAGTCATCCGGATTGTCTTTTTTGATTTCATCAAAAAGCTTGGCCATTTTTTCGCCCGCTTTTACATCAGCCGGATTCTCATTGGCATGTGTGGCTTTCTCCATGCCCACCCAAGGCAAGAAGAAGTCATAGTGTTTTGGTAAGTCCTTTAGCTCTATGTCTAGTTTGTCATCCGTTTTGGTGTCGATGGCAAGCAAAAGCTTATAATCTGTCACAGTCACAAAACGTTCATTGTGCTTGATGCTTTTTGCAATTTCCGAAATAGTAATGTGTAGGTCTTCTTTGTATTCCTCCTTGAAAAAGAGTTTCTTTTCCAGATGATTTCACCATCATTTTTCGAAAGATTCAAGTTTCCTTTTTGCAAGCGAGTGATGGAAGCCTCAGGCGAGCCATAAGCTAAAAGCAATTCATAGATGAAGCTTTCCTTATTGAAGGTCTTCATCAGCTTTTGCAAGTTCTTTTCTATTTGGGCGATGTTCATGCTAGTTCCAGTTTCTTTACGTGTCGCATAACTTCTCTTTCTACTTGGTCAAAGTTCGGCAAATCTTGTATTTGGTCTGCCATGGACGCTTGCCATCGACCTTTATATTGTGGTAATCGTTGTTCAAGTTTTTTATGAAAATCTGTGGGATTAATTTCTTTGCTTTCACATTTTGCTCTGAATTCTATGGAGTAAAAAGCAACATCCATTTCATGTATCTCCAATAAGTACCAGATGTCGTAGAAATCTCGTGCTTGCATTCGCTGCATTACTGAACGCAATTTTTCGACTAAGACTTCTTCAAGAGAATAGCAGAGCAATTGGTGTTCTTCTTGATCGGAGTAACCCAAAAAAGTGCCTTGCATCACAGGTTCAAATTGTAATTGCTCGCTTCTTGAAATATCAACTTTAACCCGTTTGTTAGCACCTATTCCTCCAAGAGGACCGACATAACTGATGTAGAAGTTGATGCCGCCATCTTCATGTTCGTTGTTTTCGATGATCTCAAGAGGTATATTGGCTTCATCTCTTATGTATTCGAACACTTCATTGAACCATTCAAAGATTTGCTCATTCGTTACTTGTACCGAGCTTGCCGAAGCATCATGATCGAGCAAAGTGAAATCAAGGTCTTCCGAAAATCGATAATCCTCAAAATAGACCTTCTTCAATACGGTTCCTCCCTTGAAAACTATAGTTGTTGCAATCTGTTCATGTTGAGCAACGCCTTGCAGAAGCCAAGAAAGGATATAGTCTTTCTCAATCTGCTGATCCCGCACGCCAACTTCTCGTGCTTTGTTTTGTATTTCTCCTGGCTTAATCATGTGTAGATGGCAGATTTAATGGTTTCCGTTTCTAAATTCTGCTGAATGCTCCATCGGCTTATCATCTTGCCCGATTTCGGTAATTCAGTATCTAACAGAACATAAGAAGCTGTTTTCGCTTTCTGTAATTTCTTGGTGATACCCGTTTCTATTTCGAGGGTTTCAAGAAGGAATCCTAACCGTTTAATCACTGCTTGTGATTTAAAACGCTGAGTATATTCAAGTAGCTTGTCGAATTTTATTTTTTCCCTCGATGTATATATTGCTCTAGCAACTTCAACAATACCTCCTGCATAATCAGGCTTAAATAGACAATCGACAAATGTCTTTTCAATATCAGAGCATTCAACTTTGTTGAAACTATCAATCCATATTTTCTTAGAACCAAAAAAGTGTTTCTCATTATGGTAAATGAATTGAAAAGATGTGTTCTTAATCTTCAGGGTTGACGGTCTGATCTGCGTTGCAACTACAATCTGTTCCTTTAAAGATGGTTGAGTTATCAGGTTATGGATTTGTAATGCAGAGTAGTAGCCGATGTAATGCTTAGTTCCTTTTGTTAAATGCTCTGCGATTAGATGCCAGTCAGGCATAAAAGTTTCTGCCTCTTGCTCATAAGGTATGATGTAATACAATCCTTTTTTTAAGCGCATCAGAAGGCCTCTTTTTACCATGTCACTAAGAAGTTCTTTTAAAGCACTCTCATTGGAATTAGGCAAAGCTGTCATGGCATCAGAATAATCAAAACAGTTCTTATCCATTTGATTGAAGAAAGTCAGAATCTCATTTGATTGTGTAGATATGAACTTATGTTTCATAGTTTGTAAGTCAGCTTTAACCTGACTGCAATGATACGAAAGATAGTTTTACTATTTATTATTTGTAGTAATAAGGTCAGCTTTAACCTGACTATTATGATATAAAACATAAATGTTGCAGCACGAAGGAGATTTGGCTCTTTTGTAAAGTTTGGGATGTGGGTTGGTAGAGAAATTTTAAAAAATGCAGAGTGGGGGCATTCAAATTATCTAGTCTGTCAGTTTGGTTTCATGTTATATCAATTCGATTAACATTCAAAGTTCAGTTTTTTCTTTTTTGCATGAAGAACAACAAGTGTAATCATTCACTGAATGCATCTAAAATAAGCGTATTTCACGCTATTCCCTCATCGCATATAAAATTTAAAAATTGATTGTGTTGCGTAAAAACTAGCTGCTGCTTGGGCGTAAAGAATGGTATTTGCCTTCGAGGAATTGGTAGTGAACATGTCATGTTCTCAAAACTAGGTTTTTTGGGATGAAAAGAAAAGGGGAGAAGGCTGTTTTGTGGCTTGGCTAATGCGCAGTTTTATCAGGTTTCCAAAGGTAAAATACTGTTTGACCTGATGACAGCAGCTTAAATGGCCGTTAAAAGTTCTTATCAAAAAGTAGTACTTTCGCTGCGCATTAAGAACTCCAGCATTTTGGAGTACCAACCGATCTCTCCTGGGGCACGGTGGTCAAGTTACAATGTGGGGCGCCCGTCCAAAAACAAAAAGGGAACCCAAATGAGTAGTTGTCTGATGCATTTTAACCAATTTAAAATGTGTTGTAATGAACAAAAATCAAATGAGTCAGCTCTCGCAAGAGCAGCTGCAAGAGTGGTTTTACCACTGGAAAAGAGAACAGAGTCGTTTGACTCCATGGAACGGTTTCATCAAACCACTTTTTGATGACAAAGGCCTTGTGTATTGTCCTGATGTGTTGAGAGAGGGCGCAGGTTTGCTCATCATTAAATGCCATTCATACCTGCAAAACACGTTGGTATTAGATGGTATACCGAATGCCTATCTGTTTGGGTTAAGCAATGATCTAGAATTGAAGTCGAGAACAAGATGTCATTCACCAAACACGAGATTTACTGTGCTCAGCAGTTATCCGGTGTTATTGCTTTTACCAGCATTTGAAAAAGAAATGGAGGTAGCGCTATGCTAAGCCATTTATACATTTCAAGAGAAGGGGATCGTGAAATTATAACAGAATATGTAGAGGAATGGAGAGATAAAAGTCATGCCGAACTGATAGCAAGCTACAATAGGTCTCAAAAGAAGGGTTTTTTTGGAGTACATCGACAAGGCTTGTATATTCTATCCATGCATTTCGCTTTTTTAAAAAGGTATAGCAAGAGCCCCATAAAAGTCACAGAAAATGTGCTGATTGACTTTACCTTTCCAATTGTACAAGTCGGAGACAGCTGGGAGTATGCTGCTATTCAGAGCTAAGAATGCCATTTAGCTGGCGTAATTTCTGTTCACAAAAAATAATAATAAACCAAAGAGTTTCATAGACCTTTCATCTATGCCTCTTTGGTTTTTTGTATTTGGCTGTATGCGTGAGGCAATACACCTAGATTTTCATCACTGCTTTTTCAATATGAAGCTATTCTTGACTTATTTCGCACACTCATGGATTCATTGACACAAATTATTCTTGGAGCAGCCGTAGGCGAGGTGGTGCTGGGCAAACAAATAGGCAACAAGGCCATGCTCTATGGCGCCATAGCGGGAACCATTCCCGATTTAGATGTCTTGGCACGCCAATTCACAGATACAACCAAAGCATTGGAGTGGCACCGCGGTTTTACACATTCTGTGGTGTTTTCGTTCTTGTTTGCGCCTCTTTCTGCTTGGTTGGTCATTCAATATGAAAAGTACAAAGACTTCAAAGGGTGGATGTGGCTCTTCTTTTGGGCCTATTTCACGCATCCGCTGCTTGATGCGCATACCACTTGGGGAACACAGCTCTTTTGGCCATTGGACATTCGCTTGGCTTTCAAAAGCATTTTTGTGATAGACCCTTTGTACACGCTGCCATTCTTGGTGTTCTTGCTCTTGGCAATGTCACGCAAGAAGATGAACCCCAAGCGGAGAACCTTCAACAGAATAGGGCTGTGGGTGAGCTCAAGCTACCTGATGTTGACCTTGGTGCTGAAGTTCTTTTCTTATCAAGCTTTTCAAGGGGCATTGGAAGAGCAAAAGCTGCATTATGTAGAAATGGAAACGCGTCCAGCTCCTTTAAATACCATCATGTGGAGTGCCAATGTAGATGCAGATAGCATCTACCTCTTAGCAAATTATTCCTTCTTTGATACCCAGCCCATTGCATTTACGCCCTACGCCAAAAACCACCATTTACTGGATCCTATCAAAGACCTAGAGCGCGTAGAACGTATGATTCACATTTCTAAAGGCTGGTACATTGTGTCTCAAGAAGAGGGGCAGCTCTACTTTAGTGATTTACGTTTTGGCGCCATGAGTGCAGATCCTACTTCTACCGACTTTGTGTTTAAGTACAAAATCATCCCAGATGGAAATGGCAATGTCATTTTCGAAGAAGTGCCCAAAGACCGCACACAAGGCATAAAGTTGCTCAAAGACTTGTGGGAACGCGTAAAAGGAAACTAGTCGCCCATTACTGTTTTAGCAGTTTAAAGGCCTGTCTGTTTCTGCGTGCAGTGCTTATTTCAACAATGTAAAGCCCTTTTGGCAAAGTACTGGAATCAATCATTTGATGTTCAGAAACCATCTGTTCTTCCATCACAACCAATCCGCTTGCATTTAAAATGCGCAGGTTTTGTTGCCCTTGAATGCCTTTTACAAAGAAAAAGTCAGCTGCTGGAGAAGGGTAGAGCGTTATTTCAGATTGAAGGCTCTTGGTATCAACGCCACTTACAATGCTGTCTTGTGTTCCACCGTTATTGCTTAAAATGGCCCAATTGCCAATAAAACTGCCTGGTAGCACCTCAATCTCTTCCCAAAATAAAGTGTCTTGAATGGAGCAGGTAATGCCTTCTGTGGCATTGGTAATCACTAAGTTGACCTCCATTGAGTCAGTGATTGGAACCATGTGGTTGAACAAGATTCTTCCCTGTTCAAAGGCAGCGCCAGTTGTTGTTTCTGTGTGAATCACTTGTCCAGAAAAATCTTGAACCGTCCAATCACACACATTGTCTTCGCCACTAGGAATG
>CBFHWU010000007.1:0-98970 GCA_965659665.1 Flavobacteriaceae bacterium | reverse complement strand
CCGCGTAAGCGGGCTTTATAATAATGATAAAAGCATGACCATAAGCATTCAACCCCTTGTCATTCTGAACTTGTTTCAGAATCCACCCTCCTTGTCATTCCGAACTTGTTTCGGAATCAGGATCCATCCTTTTGTCATTCCGAACTTGTTTCAGAATCAGCGAGACACAAAAAGACACGGGTTATTTTGGGTTTTACTGCTTTTTGGATTTTTGTGGGCTGGTCTTGCAGTTCAGGCACAGGGGTTTCCCCCCAACAGCGTATTGGTAGTGGGGCAAAAAAACTGTCCGGCTTGTAAAGAAGCACTGCCACGACTTGCCTACTATACCTCAAAATGGGAGGCAAAAAATCTGGTAGTACGCTACTACAGCCTAGACAGCCTGCCACAAGATTACAGTGCCTATCCTGTAGCGGTAAGCCGCCTGCCCCAGCGCTGGGAGAGTCCGCTTATAAAAAAGTTGGAAACCTACGCCACCCCCACCTACTACTGGACCAACGCACATGGCAACGTGATTGCTGAAACAGCCACGGCAGCAGCCATGCAGTTGGAGATGATAAAACGTGCTTCGCACACCACCTCGAATTAACCCTCCTTCTTTTGTCCTCCTTTTTTTGTGTCATTCTGAACTTGTTTCAGAATCAGAATCAGAATCAGAATCAACGAGACCCTGAAACAAGTTCAGTGTGACAGGCTGGATTATTTCGGAATCAGTGTGACAGGTTGGATTGTTGCTGTTGTGACCCATCCCTTTGTCATTCCCTTATCATTCCTTGTCATTCCTTGTCATTCCGAACTTGTTTCGGAATCAGTGTGACAGGTTGGATCATTTCGGAATCATTGTGACACTGAAACAAGTTCAGTGTGACAAGTAGAATCAGAATCAGAATCAACGAGACACTGAAACAAGTTCAGTGTGACAGGTTGGATTGTTGATGTTGTGACCCATCACTTTGTCATTCCCTTATCATTCCTTGTCATTCCTTGTCATTCCTTGTCATTCCTTGTCATTCCGAACTTGTTTCGGAATCAGTGTGACAGGTTGGATTGTTGCTGTTGTGACCCATCCGTTGTCATTCCCTTGTCATTCCTTGTCATTCCTTGTCATTCCTTTGTCATTCCGAACTTGTTTCGGAATCAGTGTGACAAGTAGAATCAGAATCAACGAGACACTGAAACAAGTTCAGTGTGACAAGTAGAATCATTTCGGAATCAGTGTGACAGGTTGGATTATTTCGGAATCAGTGTGACAGTCTGGATTGTTGGTGTTGTGACCCATCCCTTGTCATTCCTTTGTCATTCCTTGTCATTCCTTGTCATTCCGAACTTGTTTCGGAATCAGTGTGACAAGTAGAATCAGAATCAGAATCAACGAGACACTGAAACAAGTTCAGTGTGACAGGTTGGATCATTTCGGAATCAGTGTGACAGGTTGGATTGTTGCTGTTGTGACCCATCCCTTTGTCATTCCTTGTCATTCCTTGTCATTCCGAACTTGTTTCGGAATCAGTGTGACAGGTTGGATCATTTCGGAATCATTGTGACAGGTTGGATTGTTGCTGTTGTGACCCATCCGTTGTCATTCCCTTGTCATTCCTTTGTCATTACGATTGGGCAGTCCTTTTGACCCCTGGTCTTTCACCAGAAGAAAAGATTCGATACGTCATGGAAAGCATTTTGCAGGAGGTAAAAAGCAACCTATGGGTTTTGGTTAAATATAAGTTAAATAAAAAATTACCATGATTTGAGTTGATCAGTATACAAAAAACCAATGCAAGGCTTTAAAAAGTTACAATTAGAGGAAATAAAAATGTAGTTGAATGTTTCAAATACCATAATAATTTTACGTTAAAGTGTTATTGAATTACAATTTTTTTAAGTGATGTTTTGCGTCCAACCGTAATTTTGGCCATATAGATTCCTTTTGGATACTGGCTCAAATCGATGGTATAAGAATCGGTGGTAATTGATTTATTGTTGTATAGCGTTCGACCAATGATATCATAAACCAGAATAGACTTTGCGTGATGGGAAGGGGTAAAATCAACTTGAAATAAGCCTGATGATGGATTGGGATAAAGATCAAAAAGGGAGGTATTAGGAAGTTCTAAGCCTAAAGTTCCTGTCAGTTGAAAATCATCTATTAAGGCTCCTTCGCTCTGCAACGAAATATCAGACGTCAAAACAAATCTAAAAATAATATTATAAACATCATTAAGACCCGAAAGATCATATTCATAAGAGTTTAGCGGGCTATATCCCGTAAAACTATCTAAATTAAACCAATCAGTTCCTCCGTTAATAGAATATTGAAGACGCAAATAATCATAGTTTAACTCTACAGAATAAGACAAATTGAATCTTAGGTTTGGGTTTGTTAATGCGGTAAGATCATAACAAGGAGAGATCAACTCCTCATTTGCATTATTTGGATAGTTTCCGTTTTCAAAAGTAAGATATGCTGAAGTTCCAGAGGAAACAGAGCTAAGAATGTCTTCATTGCTTGGAGCTGCAATATTCCAGAGATTGTGTGATCCTTTGGTGGACCATTCTGTATCGTCATCTGAAAATTCGTAAAGAGTGTTGATTACGCCAACTTGATTAGTAAAACGATCGAACTGTTTAGAAATTTCATTATTTTGGGTAAGTGTTTCCGAGTTAAGTTGAACCTCTAAATCAACAGAATTGTCTTGGTCATTCAAATTATTGGGTAAGGTAATCTCTATTTGTTTAGAAGAATTAGAAGCAAGAGAGCCAGTCCATGACTGTGTTTGTACTTCACCACCATTAATGGCATAAAGAATATCAAAATCTTGAATCGACTGGGTTCCGTTATTGAAAACGGTTAATAGGGCAGGCGTATCGGAGCACAAATAACTAGGGTTTAGAGATAAATCATGAATATCGATATCATAATCCGGTAAGTTTACGGCAGGGATTTCCGTTTGCCATACTCCTCGACCATAGGTGGAGGCAGTGAGGATGTTATCATTGGAATTGATATCGAGGTCAGTTACCGCTACATTGGGTAAATTTTCTGAAAACGCCATCCATTGAGGGGTGGTATTGTCCAAATAATACACTCCTAAAGAGGTGCCTAAATATACAGCATCATTAGGGCTGAAGGGTTGATGTTTAATGACGCGTTTGGATTCGGAGGGTAAGCCATTGCTAATGTTGGTAAAGGATTGTCCGCCATCCATTGATTTTAGGACGTTATTTGTTGTTGCTACCCATAAGATGTCGCTGTTGATGTGGTGTGTCTCGATAGCGTTAATGGTACTTTGTGAGGTATAAATTAAGGAAAAAGTTTCCCCAAAATCTGAACTTTTAAAAAGTTGGTTCGCGTACGAAAGATAGATGATATTGTTGTTGTTATTGTCAAGCTCAATATTTTTTACCAACTGATTAAAAGACTCGTTTGATACTTGTTCCCAATTATACCCATTAAGTTTATAAAGCTGATCATAACCTGCATATATTTTTCCTGATTTAGAGATGATCAGGGGAGTCACCCATTCCCCTTCTGCTGGAGCATAGGCGACCTCTTCAGTTTGGCCTAATCCTCCACTGTAATTTCTAAATAAATAACTACCATTTTGGATCATCCCATAATACAAGTCTTCATACAATGGATGAACAGCCGATCCCATTCCATCGCCTCCGTGATAACTATTCCACTGATCAACATTATAGGCAAAGCCTCCACAGTCTTGTAATCCTCCCGCTATTTTGTTAGAGGTGGTTTTGGCTACCGATATGGTATATAATTGTGCGATCGATAAGGTATTACTTAAATCTTCAAATTGAGCTCCATCGTCTGATGATCGATACACTCCACCATCTGTACCGGCATATAAGACACCGTTATAGTATCTCATAAAATGGATATCGGCATGAGTAAAACGGGAATTCCTTAAATACCATTGGTTGATTTGAGAAAAATCATTTCCACCATCGGTTGATTTCCAAATATCGAGAACACCCACAAAAACCATATTGGGGTCGGTATCTGAAACCGTAAGAGCCATATCAAACCATGCTTGTGAACTGCCAAAAATATTATCTGTTTCTAAAGTTTTGGTAAAGTTAGTTCCACTATCAGTTGATTGGTAGAGTCCTTGAAATCCATAGGAAATGCCAAAAGCATTACCAGCTGAGAGGACATACACTCTGTTGGGATCAGCAGGAGTCACTTCAATTGTGAGTCGATTGGAACTGTCAGGAATACTTGCAATGGAAGTAAAAGAATCTCCACCGTCAGTTGATTTAAAAAACTGTGAGGTGAGTCCAACAGATGTTGGTGAAACGGCATAAACGGTATTGGGGTCACCAGGTTTGAGTTTAAAATCTTGAATGTTTCTGTTTAAGGTGTTGGTCCAAGTGTCACCAGCATCCGTTGATTTTTGTAATCCCGAAGCAGTAGCCACCCAAATAATGGAGGAGTCTGTAGGGTCGATATATATTTCGTTACTTCCCTGAAAAAGATTATTGAATTGTAATCCCGTAGTGTTCCATGTCGATCCACCATCGGTCGATTTCATCACCCCTATACTGTAACTATCTCCTGCATCATCGTCGCCTGTAGAGATATAAATAATATCGTTATTGTTAGGATCTACAGCAATTCCCGAGACGCCAATTTGAGGAAGATGGTCAGTCAATGCTGTCCAATTAACGCCATTGTCGGTGGATTTCCATATGCCACCTGCAGGGGCACCCACATATAGAATATTTGGATCGACAGGGTCAACGAATACAGAGTTGATTCGACCTTGTCCGTTTATGGTTGTGGCTGAGTTGCTCACAACTGCAGGGCCTATGGGTTGCCAATCACTTATGGGATTGTTATTCATTTGGGCTTCCAATTCTATTTTTTGCTGCCAAGCCCTCCACAAATGCGCGGGAGGAGCGATCATTCCGTTTTCATCTAAATAATTCGCCCAGTGGTATTCCCATCGTTTAAAAGGTTTGTATCCACTCCCTTTTTGCGTGTGGTCTTTGCCCATCCAATACTGATCGAAGGATGCTGAAACTTCACTAAAATTTATTTTTTGATCATCAGCAATTGTCCCTTGTGTAGAAAATTGAATCAAGTTTGATAGGGTTTCTTTGACATAGGGGTTATGGGAATTAAGGACTTGTCCGAAAGAGCTCGCGGACAAAACAACACTCAATAAAAGTAAAATAGATTTAGGATTCATAAAATTAGATTTGTGTTTACAATATAATAAAAAACAGGTTATCAGCAGCTCACGTGGAATATTAAAGCAATATTATTTTTTTAAAAAAAGGTTGATTCTCTATTTCAATTCTAATCAAATAGGTACCTTTTTGGTATTTACTTAGGTCAATTTGATAGTAATGAGAATTAATGGAGTTGTTTTCATGTACAATTCGCCCCCATACATCGTACACTAATATGGATTTTGAGTTATGGGTGGGATTAAAATTAACGTGCAACCGTCCTTTGGAGGGATTGGGAAAAACACGGAAAAGACTAGTTACTTGAGTCGCATTACCCAGGGTACTGCTCACTTCAAAATTGTCAATTAATGCCCCTTGTCTTTGTATCGAAATATCTGTGACTAAATAAAATCTAAAGATGATATTTTTTACATCATTTAAAGCTGTTAGATCGTACTCATAATGGGTTAGGCTGGCAGTTCCTGTAAAATCTTCTAAATTTACCCAATTCACTCCACTATTTACAGAATATTGAAGAAACAAAAAATCGTAGTTATTTTCGAGGTCAAATAACATATCAAATTTTAAAATGGGGTGGGTCAGTTGGGTAAGATCAAAGCATGGTGATACCAATTCTTCCTTGGCATTATTGGGATATTGACCATTCATGAAAGTAATATAAGCCGAGGTCGTCTCGATTTGATTTTGATGATCAGGGGTGCCGATATTCCATATATTTTCGGTCCCTTTTGTGATCCAATTGTTACTTTCTTGATCAAAGACATATGGATTGTTGATGATGCCTTCTTGGTTTGAGGAGGCATCAAATAATACATAGGCTTCATTGTTGTTCAGATATTGTTCATTTTCTAAATGGAGTGTTAAGTTCAATAAATTATTTTTTGACATAAGCGCCGAGGCGTCATTAATCAATACATTCAAAGAAGTTTTAGGATGGAGTGTACCACTCCAGTCATAGAACTGAGGATTTTCATTATTAATGGTGTATTCAACCCTAAACGTATGGATTGGATTTGTACCATTGTTAAACAGATCAATGGAAAGTAGTGTTTCATTACAGGAGTATAACGATTCTACTGAGAGTTTATAAAGATCTATATCATGAGCAGGTAACACCACGGATGGTATTTCAGTTTGCCATATTCCACGTCCATAGGTGGAGGCAGTAAGCATGTTGTCGTTAGAATTAATCTCTAAGTCAGTTATCGCAACATTAGGCAAATTTTCTGAAAATGGTTTCCATTGCGTTGATGTATTATCTAAATAATATACACCCAGAGAAGTTCCTAAAAATACAGCGTCATTTGGGCTGTAAGCTTGGTGTTTAATGACGCGCTTGGTTTCGGAGGGTAAATTATAGTTGATATCAATAAAAGATTCTCCACCATTAATTGATTTAAGCACTTGGGATGAAGAAACAAGCCAAAGGGTATCACTTTCGGTTTCGTGTACCTCAATAGATTGAATATCAGAATTTGCTGTGTAGATAAGAGAAAAATTCAATCCATGGTCCGAGCTTTTGAACAAACGGTTTTCATTGGAGACGTAGATGATGTTGTTTTTACTAGGGTCAAGTTCAATATGATCAATATTTCCATCAAATGATTCATTTGAGATTTTTTCCCATAAATTATCTTTACGCATGTACAACTGATCATAACCTGCATAGATTTCTCCAGATTTAGACATTAAAAAAGGGGTAACCCATTCCCCCATTTTGGGTCCTGCTGCTACGTATTGGGTAGGGTGTACTCCTGCAGAATTGTTTCGAAATAAATGACCTCCGAGTTGAGTCATACCATAAAATAAGTTTTCGTCTTTTGGATGAATAGCCGAACCCATTCCATCGCCTCCGTGATAGCTGTTCCATTGATCAATATTATAGGCATATCCTCCACAATCTTGCAAGCCTCCTGCAATTTTATTGGAGGAAGTTTTTGCCACAGCAACGGAGTATAATTGAGCGATTGATAAGCCAGAGGTGAGGTCTTCAAAAACAGTTCCATCATCAAATGATCGATAAACCCCTCCATCTGTACCTGCATATAATACACCATTGTAGTAGCGTAAAAAATGTATATCAGCATGAGTAAACGTAGAGTTTTTATGACGCCAATCGTTAATTTTTGAAAAGTCATTTCCACCATCGATTGATTTCCAAATATCGAGAACACCCACAAAAACCATATCAGGATCGGAATCAGAAACCGTTAAAGCCATATCAAACCATGCTTGTGAACTGCCCCCAAAAATATCATCACTTTCCTGTGTTTTGGTAAAACTACTTCCACTATTTGACGATTGGTACAGTCCCTGAAATCCATAGTCAATACCAAATGCATCGCCAGCGGTGAGCACATATACTCGGTTTGGATCAGCAGGGGTTACTTCAATAATGAGACGGTTTGAATTGTCAGGAATAGAGGCAATTTGAGTAAACGATTCTCCTCCATCGACCGATTTGAAAAACTGGGATGAATCTCCAGTAGATATTGATTGTGGTGAAACGGCATAAACCGTATTCGAATCACCAGGTTTGAGTTTAAAATCTTGAATATTCCTGTGTAAAGTATTGGTCCAGGTTGCTCCTGCGTCAGTTGATTTTTGCAACCCATCTGTAGTAGCTACCCATATGACAGAGGAGTTGGTAGGGTCAATAAGAATTTCATTACTCCCTTGAAAAAGATGGTCAAATTGTAATCCAGTAGAGTTCCATGTCGTTCCTCCATTTGTAGATTTCATTACGCCAATACTGTAGCTATTTCCCGCGTCGTCATCGCCTGTTGAGATATAAATTATATCGTTATTATTAGGATCTACAGCAATTCCTGAAACCCCGATTTGTGGAAGATAATCAGACAATGGTGTCCAATGAATACCATTGTCAGTTGATTTCCATATGCCTCCAGCGGGTGCGCCTACATACAAGGTGTTTGGATCAATGGGATCCACCAAAACTGTATTGATTCGCCCTTGACCGTTGATAGCGGTTGATGCGTTATTTACTGCTGCTGGACCAAGGGGGTGCCAATCACTTAATTGATCGGAATGGATTGGATCTTCTAACTTGATTTTTTCATGCCAAGCCTTCCATAAGTGATCGGGCGGAGCGATCATACCATTTTCATCTAAATAATGCGCCCAGTGGTACTCCCATCGTTTGAAAGGTTTGTATCCACTTCCTTTTGGCGTGTGATCTTTGGCTTTCCAATACTGATCAAAAGTTGCTGAAATCTCCTTGAAATCAAGTTGGTTTTTATACGCGTTTGAACCACCGAGACTTTGAGGTAGGAGGTGTTTGTTAATATTTTGTATGTATGGATTATTTGGGCTCAGGACTTGTGTGTACACACACACATACCCAAAGCATAGCAATAGGCTTAATTTGTAGGTCAATTTAGGTTATTTGGGACCTCAAAAATAGGATAATTTACTAAAAAAAAAAATTATTTAAGTAAATCTGGGCGTAATAGCTTTGTTCTTTTTTCTCCTTGTTCTTCTCTCCAGCGTTCAATTTCGGGAGTATTCCCAGATCTTAGGATTTCAGGAACAATATGTCCTTTGTAGTCTGCTGGTCGAGTGTATACGGGAGGAGCGAGCAAGTTATCTTGGAAGGAGTCAGTTAGTGCCGATGTTTCGTTTCCTAAAACACCAGGTATTAGCCTGAGCAAACTATCGCACAACACGGCTGCAGCGAGTTCACCACCCGATAAAACATAATCTCCAATCGAAATTTCTTTGGTAATAAATAAATCTCTCACACGTTGATCGACTCCTTTGTAATGTCCACATAAAATGATGATGTTATGGAGTAAAGATAATTGATTGGCAAGCCCTTGATGAAGTGATTCTCCATCGGGGGTCATATAAATAACCTCCTCGTAATTTCTTTGTTTATGAAGGGATTCTATACAATAGGCAATAGGTTCGACCATGAGAACCATCCCCGAACCTCCACCAAAAGGATAATCATCTACTTGTTTGTATTTGGTCTTGGTATAGTCTCGAAGATTATGAAAGTGAACTTCAACAAGTTTGGCTTTTTGAGCGCGTTGCATAATAGAGTTTTCAAAAGGACTTCGCATCAATTCAGGAACTACACTAATAATATCGATTCGCATATCACAAAGATGCAACCATTTTTGGGGATAAAAAAAACCGCCGAATGGCGGTTTTTAAGGGATAATATTATTTAATCATTCAAAAATAAAACGAAGGCGTTGATTATCATGATCGGCAAATTCGATTTCATAAATATTATCGATATCTAATGCCAAAACATCATCAGTATTTTCGATGGTAATTCCGTTAATGGACATAAGAAGAAAACCTTCTTCAATGCCTCTTCTCAATAATCTTGGATTGAATAAGTCAGAGACTTTCACTCCTTTTTTGATGTTGTATTTTTTGGCTTCATCCTTTCCGAGATTTTTGAGTCGCATTCCATAATATTCCACAAAAGGGGAGCGTTTTAATTGGACTTTTACAGTATTTTTTTCACCATCTCTGAGATACGTTACTTGAACATAATCACCAGGGCGTTTTGCACTTAAATAGCCCGACATATCGGCGAACTTATTGATTTTAGTATCATCAATTTTGATAATAATATCCTCTTTTTTTAACCCAGCTTCTTTTGCTCCCATATCTTCCTCAACACGCTGAACATAAAAACCTTCGGTGTTGCTAATGCCTAGTTCTTCCGCTGAGGTGGCATTGAGGGTATTTCCACTAACTCCTAAAAGACCTTTTTGAACATTTCCAAACTCAATAATATCTTCAAACACTTTTCGGGCAATATTACTTGGAACTGCAAATGAGTAGCCGATAAAAGTTCCCATTCCGTTGCTTGTTATTGCGGTGTTTATGCCTACTAAATCTCCTTCAACATTCACCAGTGCTCCTCCGCTATTGCCCGAATTTACGGCGGCGTCGGTTTGAATAAATGATTGATTGCTACTGTCACGGGCATTTAAATCACGAGATTTGGCGCTAATAATTCCCGCTGTTACCGTCGAATTAAGGTTGTAAGGATTTCCTACAGCGAGTACCCATTCACCAACTTTTGTTTGATCTGAGTCAGCAAATCGAACAAAAGGAAAAGATACTTCCCCTATGATTTTCAGCACTGCGATGTCCGAATTAGGATCGGTACCAACAAGTTCAGCTTCAAAAGATTTGTTGTCATTGGTGGTTACCTCAATTGTTGAGGCTTCTTCAATAACGTGATTATTGGTAATTATATATCCGTCGGGTGATACTATCACCCCTGAACCCATTCCTATTCTTGGATATTCACGAGAAGACCCACCATAAAAAAATTCCCAAATACTTGAAGGGGATGTAGAGCGAGCAGTTCCCTTGTTGGTGATATGAACCACCGCATCTATGGTTTTTTCGGCAGCAATCGTAAAGTCAGTTTTGATCACTGCATCTGCGGCAGCCGTATGATAGGAAGTTTGAACTATAGGAGTATTAGGATGGGCGATAATGGTTGGTTGAGGGCCAACCAATAAGTGATAAAAAACTAAAGTGATGGCACTTGCAGTAATTGCAACTATTAAAATTTTGAATGTAGATTTCATACAATTTAATTATATTTTTATTCGAAAATAAACCGAATTTTGAAAAAACAAAAATGATTTAACTTGTTTTTAACACTCAATAACACACTATTAATTTAATATCTTTACAAAATGAAATTTTTATTTACAAAATACCAAGGAACTGGAAATGATTTTGTAATTATGGATAATCGTTCATTAGAATTTCCCGCAGATCGTCTGAAAAAAATTTTTCATATATGTGATCGAAAAATGGGAGTTGGGGCCGACGGCTTTATACTCATTGAGCCTCATAAAACAGCAGATTTTACCATGCGCTATTACAATGCCAACGGACATGAAGGCAGTTTGTGTGGTAATGGAAGCAGGTGCGCTGTTGATTATGCTTACCAAAATAAAATTTGTAAAGAAACTACTCAATTTATGGCTTCCGATGGTATACATAAGGCCATCTTGAAAGGGGGTATTGTGGAACTTGAAATGGCTGATGTAAGTTTTTGGAAAAAAGAAAAACAGTTTGTTTTTTTAGATACAGGCTCTCCCCACCATGTAGTTTTTGTGGATGATGTAGAAGCTATAGATGTGGCTAAATTGGGAGCACAAATCGCTCATGGACCTCCTTATTTTGATGAGGGTACCAATGTAAATTTTGCACAAATCATTCCTAACCGAAAAGCGTATGTACGTACCTACGAACGCGGTGTAGAAGGGGAGACTCTTTCCTGTGGTACTGGGGTTACGGCGGTGGCCTTAGCAATGAGAATTTCGGCAAAAACGGAAACAAATCAAATTGACATTTGCACCAAAGGAGGGAATCTTTCGGTCAGTTTTGAATATAATTCAACCCTATTTACCTCTGTGGTGCTCAAAGGCCCAGCTGTTGAGGTGTTTAAAGGGGAAATAGTACTTTAATGAAAAATTACAGAACAACTTTATTGTTAATAATCGTAGGTCTAGGGATGTTAATAGGTTTTGGATTTACTGTTCATTTTTATCGTGTTTTTTTTGTGTCAAATACGTCATTTTCAGAAGCACAAAAATCAATTTTCATTTCAACACCGACTAACTTCAATCAATTGCAAATAGCACTTGAACCTATGTTAAAACGTCCATCACATTTTGCATCGGCCTCTGTCAAAAAAGCCTATCATTTGAATGTTCAACCCGGTCATTATATCCTAGAAAAAGGGATGAGTAACAATGAAATAATTAATACTTTACGAGTTTCAAACACCCCCATTTCGGTTACGTTTAATAATCAGCAAACTTTTTATCACTTAGCAGGAAGAGTTGCAGCACAAATAGAGGCGGATAGTGTTTCTATTGTAAATGCCTTTTTTGATGAAGATTTTTTAAAAAAGCATCAAATTTCAACTGAGGAGCTATTAGCTTATTGTTTGCCTAATTCCTATTCGATGTTTTGGAATTCGGATGGTCAAGATTTCCGTGATCGAATGCTTAAAGAATACCGTCGTTTTTGGAATAATCAACGAGAACAACAACGAAAAAAAATAGGGCTTACAAAAGAAGAAGTGATCACTTTGGCATCCATTGTGTATAAAGAAACGCTAAAAAAAGAAGAACAACCTATAGTGGCAGGTGTATATCTTAACCGTTTGAAGCGAGGAATGCGACTACAGGCTGATCCTACTGTGGTGTTTGCACTTAAACAAAAAGCACAAAACTACGATCTTCAAATACGACGTGTTCTTTATAAAGATTTAGAAATAAATTCGCCCTACAATACTTACCGATACAGAGGGCTTCCTCCTGGCCCTATTTGTATGCCTGACTTATCAGCAGTCGATGCTGTATTAAACTCAAAAACGCACCATTTTTTGTATTTCGTTGTTAACCCTCAGAAACCAGGCTATCATTGGTTTTCCAAAAACTATCAACAGCATTTAAAATATCAAAAAAAGTATATTGCTTGGCTTAACGGTCAGCGAATTATGCGTTAGGTTTAAAAAAAGAAAAAATAGTAGGGCGATTTTGTAGACTTATAGTTTTGGACTTCCATTCTTCTACTGTAAAAGTTTTGATAACTTCAGTAGGACTGCTAATATCACAAGCAATACTCAAAAATGTTGATGGACCAAGGACCTCTTTAAAGTCCTGTAACAAAGACATATTTCGGTATGGAGTTTCAATAAAAAGTTGAGTTTGCTGTTGCTGAGCAGAATGTTTTTCGAAATATTTAATCGCTTGTTTACGTTCTTTTTGTTTGATAGGTAAATAGCCATTAAAAGCAAAAGATTGCCCATTAAGCCCTGAAGCCATAAGGGCTAATAAAATAGAGGATGGCCCAACTAATGGAACCACTTGAATGTCTTTTAGATGAGCCAAAGAAACGACCGCAGCCCCTGGGTCAGCGACGCCAGGACACCCCGCATCAGTAATAAGTCCAACATCATATCCTTCAAAACACGGAGCGATCATTGAATCGATATCTTCCTCTAAAGTGAATTTATTTAAAGTAGATATTTTTAATGAACCTTGATCTACGTTGGGAGATATTTTTTTTATAAAAGCTCGTCCAGCTTTTTCTCTTTCAAAAATATAATACACTAAACGTTCTAAATGCTTTTTTACAGAAAATGGAATAACTTCTAATGGAGGAGTTTCTCCAATCAAATTTGGAATCAAAAAAAGTTTTCCGTTACTCCCCATTACAAGGTAAATTTAGTGTTTTGATGATGTGTGTACAAGCACTAAAAATTTGTTGATATACTTCCTCAAATCCATCATCCGATCCATAATAAGGATCCTTCACTTCTCTAGGTTTTTGTTGGGCAGCATCACAAAGTAACATTACTTTTTCTACATCCTCAAGGGAGCCAGCCTTTTGGCAAATGTGCTGGTAATTACTTTCGTCCATTACAAATATATGGTCAAAATCTTTAAAATCCTTTTGAGGGTTAAATAATCTTGCTTTTTGGTTTGACAAATCAACGCCATGCTTAGCAGCTACTTCAATAGACCTAGAGTCGGGTAGGTGACCAATATGGTGGGCTATAATACCCGCAGAATCTACATCAACTAAATTGGAGGTCAAGGAATTCATAATACCTTGAGCCAACGGAGATCGACAAATATTTCCAAGACACACCATCAAAATACGAACGCGCACTAGTTAGCAAATTTTTTTGTAAGGTCTTCAACGTACTTCCGAAATTGTTTATCGGTTAAGGATAGATTATCTACGGTCTTACAAGCATGTAATACTGTTGCGTGATCTCTTTTTCCAATTTGAGAGCCAATATTTGCTAAAGAAGCTTTGGTTAATTTTTTCGCAAAAAACATAGCGAGCTGTCGAGCTTGAACAATATGACGCTTTCGGGTTTTGGATTGGAGGGTGGTGGTATCCATTTGAAAGTAATCCGAAACTACTTTTTGTATATAGTCGATAGAAACTTCACGTTTGGTGTTTTTGACAAATTTCTCAACGACTTGTTTAGCCAATTCGAGTGTAATTTCTCTTTTGTTAAAAGAAGATTGAGCAATGAGCGAAATTACAGCACCTTCAAGTTCTCTTATGTTAGAATTTACTGATTTAGCAACATAAGCAATAATATCTTCTGGGATTTCAACACCATCACGATATAATTTGTTTTTTAAAATAGAAATGCGCGTTTCGTAGTCTGGTCTTTGCAGCTCTGCTGAAAGCCCCCATTTAAATCGAGATAGTAGTCGTTGTTCGATATCTTGCATATCTACAGGTGCTTTGTCTGATGTTAAGATAACCTGTTTGTTATTTTGGTGTAAATGATTAAATATATGAAAGAATACATCTTGAGTTCCTGACTTTCCAGAGAAAAATTGAACATCATCAATAATTAAGACATCAATGATTTGGTAAAAGTGAATAAAATCATTTCTGTTATTTTTCTTTATGGCTTCAATATATTGTTGGGTAAATTTTTCAGCAGAAATATACAAAACCGTTTTATCAGGAAATTTATCTTTAATTTGTACGCCAATAGCGTGTGAAAGATGTGTTTTACCTAATCCAACCCCTCCAAAAATAAGTAAGGGGTTAAAGGATGTACCTCCTGGCTTTACCGAAACTGCCATTCCAGCTGATCGAGCCAGTCGGTTTGAGTCTCCTTCTAAAAAGTTATCGAAATTGTAAAGTGGGTTTAACTGAGATTCAATTTTGAGGTTGCGAATTCCAGGAATGACAAATGGATTTTTCAACTCCGTTGATGATTGTCGCAAAGAAGCAGTGACCTCCTGATTTCTATAGTTGAATTTTCCTTCACTCGGAAGTTTTTCAGTGAATGGAACTTTGCTGCCTAACGTATTCTCCATTTTTATTACGTACACTAAACGGGCTTGTTCTCCTAAGTTTTTGGTGAGGGCAACTTTAAGTATTTTGACATAATGCTCTTCAATCCATTCGTAGAAAAATTTACTTGGAACTTGAACACTTAGTGCATTATCATCTAGTTTTATGGGAATTATTGGTAGAAACCAAGTTTTGTAGGCCTGATGCTGAATATTGTCACGAATAAAATCAAGACAACTATTCCATACCGTTTCAGCAGTTTGTTGCATTTAGTTAGTTTTAATGTTTGGGAATTATAAAAACTTGGGTTTTGGGTAATCACTATTTTTACAAATTCATTACAAATATTGTCTATTTTTTTTTAAAAAAAAAGTTGAATTTTAAGAAATTTTTCTGCATTTTAAAGGTCTTGTAATTTAATTTTAATTGTAATATTTTTACTACAATGCATAAGAAAATTCATACACATAAATTCCGTATCAGGTATGCCGAAACCGATCAAATGGGTCATGTCCATCATTCACATTATGCCAAGTATTTTGAAATGGGTCGAATTGAATGGTTTAGAAACTTAGGATTTGATTACAATAATATTGAAAATCAAGGAGTTATACTTCCAGTTCTACAACTTAGTATCGATTTCAAAAAAGCATTATTTTTTGACGAACTAATTACTGTTATTACCGAAATCTTATCGGTTCCAACCTATTTTTTAGAGTTTAAGTATACCCTTACAGACAAGGACGATAAAGTACGAGCTCGAGGCACAACGAAATTGATATTTATCAATAAAGAAACACAGAAACCAATGCGTTGTCCGAGTAAAATAAAAGATGCCGTTAATTTCTTTTGACAAGTTTTAAAAAATCCGATCCGATGTGTTTATTTTCAATAAGGTGATAATCTTTTAGCATTGGAGCTTTAACCCCCGCTCCTAGTTTTGTTGGTCCAATAAATATTCGAGCTTCATCCCAACAATCACACTCTATAAATTGTTGTAGCGTAAAGCGTCCTCCCTCAATTATGAGTGATTGTATTTGTTGTTGAGCTATATCGTGAAGTATGTCTTTTGGTTGAAGTTTTGACTGAATGATAGTTTTATTATTTTGTGAATAAGAAGTGTACTTATTCAATATAAAGGTGGGTTGATTACCCAAAAAAATATTTTGATCATCGCTGAGTTGTAATTCGGGGTCAATGACTATCCTTAATGGATTTAAACCTTTCCAATGTCTGACATTCAAAAAAGGATTATCCTCAATAACAGTATTTTTACCGACGAGAATGGCTTGTTCTTCAGCTCTCCATTGATGTACGAGTTGTCGTGAAGCTAAACTTGTAATCCAAACGGGGCGCTTGGCTTCTTTTTTAATCGGAGCGATAAATCCATCAATACTTTCAGTCCATTTTAAAATTACATAGGGTCTTTTTTGTTTGATGTAAGTAAAAAAACGACGATTAAGATTTTGACACAATTTTTGGGCAATCCCAACTTGAACATCAATTCCTGCCGAAATAAGGCGTTGAATTCCTCTTCCCTGGACTTCTTTAAAAGGATCTACAGTTCCGATTATCACTTTGGGGATGTTGTGCTTAATGATAAGATCACAACAGGGTGGGGTTTTGCCAGTATGACTACAAGGTTCTAAATTGACGTAAAGCGTTGATTTGTGTAGCAGGGATTTATTTTTGACAGATTGAATGGCATGGACTTCGGCATGAGGATCACCTGCTTTTTGATGCCATCCTTCGCCGATGATTTTATTGTTGTAAACAACAACTGCTCCTACTAATGGATTCGGATACGTAGATCCAAGACCCTTTTGGGCCAGCTCGATACAACGATACATAAAATCCGTTGAATTCATATTAAGAAAAGATTGTAACTTCGAATAAACAAAAATACATTAAAATTTGCCATCAAAAGATTGGACCATTCGCCTCATAAAGCCCGAAGATAATAAACCTTTGGCTTTAGTATTGCGTAACGTTTTATTGGAACTCGGAGTGCCAAAAACAGGAACTGCATATGCTGATCCAGAACTCGATAATATGTACCAGGCTTATCACCATAAAAAAACTTCCTATTGGGTAGTGAGTGCTGGAGGTAAAGTTTTTGGAGGTGGAGGTATTGCCCCCTTAAAAGGGAAAGAAACTGAAATTTGTGAGTTTCAAAAAATGTATTTTGATCCGAAAGCTCGTGGTTTGGGATTAGGGACTCAACTGTTAGATATCGCACTAAAAAAAGCAATATTTTATGGATACTCCCATTGTTATTTAGAAACGATGCCATACATGAAATCTGCTCAGCAATTGTATAAAAACTATGGATTTGATTATTTAAACCAATCCTTAGGAAATACTGGTCATTTTTCTTGTACGGTTTGGATGATAAAAAAGCTGGTATGACTCTTTGTGAATTAAAGCAAATTTATATTGATTCACTTTCAAGTCAATATGATATTGAGCACCTCCATTCTATTTTCTATGATGTTGTTGAACACTTATTGGGATATAACCGTGTAGAAGCAACATTATCGGAAAAAATAAAATTATCCAATAAAAAAATCAATCAGTTCAATGAATTTCTTGCTCGCCTTGAATTGTCCGAACCAATTCATTATGTCCTAAATCGTGCTTATTTTGCTTCTTGTTATTTTGAGTTAAACCAATCTGTTTTAATTCCAAGACCCGAAACTGAAGAAATGGTATACTGGATTGCTGATCATCAAAAAGTGTCGCAAAGTTTACTTGATATTGGAACAGGAAGTGGTTGTATAGCGATTAGTCTCTCCAAAATTTTTCCAAAAAACGCTATTGTTGGATGGGATATATCGAAAGAAGCAATTCAAGTTGCAAATAATAATAATTCGTTGAACAAAACTTGCGTTAAGTTTGAGCAAAAAAATATTTTAAAAACTGTAAGAAGTACTCAAAAATGGGATATTATTGTATCAAACCCTCCCTATGTTAAAGTTTCTGAACAAAAAAAGATGCATCCAAATGTATTAAAATACGAACCGCACAATGCTTTATTTGTTTCAGATCGAGATCCTCTTATTTTTTATAAATCAATATCAAAATTTGGCCTTTCTTTTTTAAAAAAAGGGGGCATGTTGTTTTTTGAAATTAATGCTTCAGAACAAAAAAATGTACAAAAACTTTTAGTTGATTTAGGATATTCCGATATTGTAGTACGAAATGATTTTAGAGGATTACCTCGATTTGTGAAAGCGGTATATCAATGATGGATTCAATAGCGATAAAAATTAATAGCTTACGAAAAAAACTCCATGACCATAATCATCATTATTATGTGTTGGATTGTCCTTTAATAAGTGACTACGAATTTGATCAACTCCTCAATGAACTTATTGAGCTTGAAGAGAGGTATCCAGAGTATTATGATTTAAATTCCCCCAGTTTGAGAGTAGGAGGAGCTGTTACCAAAAACTTTAAGACTGTACGGCACGATTTTCAGATGTACTCACTGGATAATTCGTATGACTTGGATGATCTTAAAGAATGGGAAAACCGATTAAGGAAGCAGTTGGGTAGAAATGAGATCACCTATACATGTGAGCTAAAGTTTGATGGGGCATCGATTAGTATTACGTATGAAAATGGTGAACTTTTTCGAGCGGTTACAAGGGGAGATGGAGTACAAGGTGACGATGTTACTGAAAATGTGAAAACAATTCCTACAGTTCCATTAAAACTGAGAGGAAAAGTACCTCAACGCTTTGATATTCGGGGAGAAATAATATTGCCTTACAAAGGATTCCAAGCCATGAATAATGAACGTATTTCAAGAGGTGAAGAACCTTATATGAACCCTCGAAATACTGCATCAGGGAGTTTAAAGTTACAAGACAGTTCTTTGGTAGCTCAACGACCTTTAGAATGTTATTTGTATCAAGCAATCGCTTCACATCCATTGTACACAACTCAATGGGAAGGACTACAATTGGCCCAATCTTGGGGGTTTCATGTACCGCAACATTTTATCCAAGCAGATAACTTAGAGGAGGTCCTTACTTTTATAAATCATTGGGATCAAAACCGTAAAAACCTTCCTTATGAGATTGATGGCATTGTCATTAAAGTCAATAAAATAGAAGATCAGATCGAGCTAGGTTACACCGCAAAGGCTCCACGATGGGCAATGGCTTATAAATTTAAGGCTGATTCAGTATCAACAAGGCTCCATAGTGTGGACTTTCAAGTTGGACGAACAGGTGCGATAACCCCTGTTGCTAATTTGGAACCTGTTTTATTAGGAGGAACAGTAGTCAAGCGTGCCTCATTGCACAATGCCGATCAAATAGCCAAACTCGATGTGCGTATTGGAGATATCGTACAAGTGGAAAAAGGGGGAGAAATTATCCCTAAAATAATTGGAGTTTCAATTTCGGAAAGACCACATGATTTAACCCCTCTTCGTTATATCGATTGTTGCCCCTCCTGTGGGTCCTTGTTGCAACGTATTGATGGAGAAGCACAACATTACTGCATCAACACATCAGGATGTTCCCCTCAAATAGTGGGGCGTATTCAGCACTTTATTTCTCGAAAAGCCATGGACATTGAAGGATTGGGAGCTGAAACAATTCAACTCCTGCACGAGAATAATTTAGTACAGGATTATTCAGACTTGTATCGTTTGACAAAAGATCAACTGATTCCCTTGGAGCGAATGGCTGAAAAATCATCAGAAAATATTATTCGAGGAGTTGAGTCTTCCAAACAAATCCCTTTTGAAAGGGTACTTTATGGATTGGGTATTCGTTATGTAGGCCAAACAGTTGCTAAAATATTAGCCCATCATTTTAAAAATAGCTCATCGCTTTCATTGGCTACGGTGGAGGAATTAGTTGAGGTTGACGAAATTGGGGATCGGATAGCTCGAAGTGTGGTTGATTTTTTTAATAATCCCCATCATCAACTCATACTTCAGCGCCTTGAACAGTTTGGAGTACAATTAAAGCTTAATGAATCTGAACAAAAATCAACCCTTTTATCTGGGAAAAGGTTTGTAATTTCAGGAGTTTTCCCCACAATTTCCCGAGAGGAGCTTAAATCCCTGATCGAATTAAACGGGGGCAAAATAGTTTCCTCGATATCCTCTAAAACATCTTATGTTGTCGCTGGAGATAATATGGGGCCAAGTAAAAAAAATAAAGCCCATGCTTTAAATATCCCCCTGTTAACTGAACAAGATTTTTTATTGATGATTCAATAGATTGTTTTAAAAATAACAAAATGTTTAATTTTTATTTATTTACGTATAATACGCCTTTATCAATGTAATAAGTAGTAATTTTACCAAGTTTTCTATTAAATTCAAATCATGTACTTCGTTAGACGACAAATCGAAAAAGATTTAAAAAAACTCGACCTCAGGCGTGTACATAAACCAAAAAAAATCAGCTCTGTGGGATGTATAATTGATGGTGAAGTGGAGCTAAATCCCGAACAATTAGATCGGCTTGCCGAAATGTTTGGCATTCAACCTCAACAATTATATATCATGTGGTTTTATAAAAAACCGAAAAGTGCTACACAAGAGCCTTTTTTTAGTAAAAATGACATTAATTGGAGAGGTAAGCTTAAAAGCAAAACGTTGGAACAATTCATTTTGCACTCACATGATGTAATGATTCATTTTTTTGTTGGTTCTGACCCATACCTGATGGCGGTAGCCGCCAAAACAAAAGCTCATTTTAGAATTGGATTTTCTTCAACGGACTCACGCTTAAACGATTTAGTCTTAGATGATCAAATGGTCTCATTTGAAGTATTCTCTAAAAATATCCCCCCATTATTTACCAAAATTAAAACCCTTGAATAACTTAAATCTTAGTGGAACAGGTGTGGCTGTAATTACACCTTTCAAATCCAATGGAGCAGTAGATTTTAGTGCTTTGGAAAAAACGATTGACTACCTGATTGACAATAAAATAAAATATTTGGTTGCCCTAGGTACAACAGCGGAATCTTCCACAGTTAGTGAGCAAGAAAAACAATTGATCTTAGAAGTTTTTATTCGTGTGGTGAATAAACGAGTTCCACTAATATTGGGACTTGGAGGAAACAATACCGCCTTAGTGGTTGATCAATTTCAACAAATTAATCCTCTCGGTTTTGATGCAATACTATCGGTTAGCCCTTTTTACAATAGACCCCAACAAGAAGGAATTTATCAACATTTTAAAGCTATTGATCGCGTGACGCCATTACCGATTTTGATTTATAATGTTCCTGGTCGAACAGCAAGTAATATTGCTGCTGAGACTACCCTACGTTTGGCTTATGATTGCCCCAATATCATTGGAATAAAAGAAGCCAGTGGTGACTTAAAACAAGTAATAAAAATTATTAAGGGTAAGCCTGATGATTTTTGGGTATTGTCTGGAGATGATGAAACAGCAATTCCGATGATTCTGAATGGTGGAGATGGAGTGATATCAGTCATTGCTGGTGGTTTTCCCCAACTTTTTGCTGAAGGGGTAGATGCAGCGTTAAGTCATCATAACAGTAAAGCCTTGGCCATAGCTGATACGATTACACCTATTGTCAAATTGCTATTTGAAGAAGGAAACCCCGCAGGAATCAAGTCGGTACTTTATCAAAGAGGCTTATGTGAAAATGAGCTGCGTTTACCACTCGTAAAAGCATCAAAGTATTTAACGGATCAATTGACTCCGATGGTAGAAACTTTTCAATAATAGAGTATTCCCAGGCTAATATTTACCGTATTATGCCCCGAATTGGGTTCTTTTAAATTAGCGTTTGACTCATGACGTAAAGAATATCGGGTTTCTATTGCTAATGATGAATTAAGTTGAACATGAAGTCCAATCCCTAGAACATCTGAAAAAGCAAATCCCTGGGCTAAGCGTTCCGTTTCTTTGTCAACATGCATCGGTCCAACAGATGCAAAGCCAAATAGACTGTTTTTCTTGTATATTTTTACGTGAGCCTCTACTCCAAATTGTAAACTGAATTCGTGAAGGTCTTTTGATAGCATCATTTTTTCCCGAAATTCCTTGTAACCAGAGCCGTACTTTTCGGGAACGATAAAGTATTCATTTAGTAACCGATGATTTCCAATAAAATAACTGGGGCTTAAATAAAAATTAATGTTGTATCTATCATTTGAGAACAGATTTTTTTGAAATAAAAATTGAAAATAATGAGTATTCAACTCGTAATCTCTAGAATCGAAAGGAGCTTTTTGTTGGGTGCCCAATCCCGCTAAAAAGCCCATTCCGTTTTTTTCGTTACCTTGTCCATATAGATTGACAAATAAGAGATGGATAATTAAAATTGCGAATAGCTTGTACATTATTGGATGAATTATGAGCCCGAATATATGTATAAAATGTTCAGTATAATTTGTTGTCTTTTAGTTAATTTAGCAAACTAAACAAATGAATATGTCTCGTCTGATTAAAATATTGTTTCTCTGTTTTCTTTTTACAGCTTGTAATGATTACCAAAAAGCGCTAAAAAGCGAAGAGACTAAAGTAAAATACGATTTAGCAGAAAAGTATTACAACAATGGCGAATTTCGAAGAGCGAAAAATCTTTTTGAACAATTGGTACCAAAGTATCGAGGTCGTCCACAAGCCGAACGAGTGGTTTATTTTTACGCAAAAGCATTGGTTGAGACAAAAGATTATATTTTGGCAGCCTACCAATTTGAGTCCTTTGTGAAGGCTTATCCCAAAAGTCAAAAACTGGAAGAAGCTTATTTTTTAATAGGGTATTGTTATTATGAAGAGTCCCCAGTGTTTAGTTTAGAACAAAGTCAAACCCATGAGGGATTAAATAAAATTCAAGAATTTATTAATCGTTACCCCGACAGTGAGCGCATGGCTGAAGCCAATAATATGGTGCAAGAGCTACGCATTAAAATTGAGAAAAAACAATTTGAAATTGCTAAGCAATATAAAACCATCCGGGATTATAAATCAGCCATTAAGGCTGTTGATAATTTTATAGGGGATAATCCAGGTACCCCTTTTCGAGAAGAAGCTTTATTTGTTCAGTTGGAATCAGCCGGTATTTTGGCGTTGAACAGCGTGTACAACAAAAAGAAAAAACGGTTAGAAAGCGCAAAAGCTTTTATTTCTACCTTTAAAGTTAAATACCCCGAATCGAAATTTAATAACAAAGTGGACAATTTATTAACCGAACTAGATGCTGAAATTACTACCTTTGTCTCAAATTAAGATATTGTGTTATGAATTTAAAGAATACGACTGCCGCAGAAACTACAGTAACGTACAATCGAGATGTACTAGATGCTCCTACAGAAAATATCTATAAAACCATTTCAATTTTAGCCAAGCGTTCCATCCAAATTAATGAGGATATTCGCAGAGAGCTCTTTGAAAAGTTAGAAGATTTTGCTACGCCTACCGAAAGCTTGGAAGAGATCTTTGAAAATAAAGAACAAATAGAAGTGTCTAAGTTTTATGAAAAGCTTCCAAAACCTCACGCCATAGCGATCGAACAATGGTTGATGGAAAAAATCTACTATCGTCATACTGAAACTCCAAAATAAATATGTCGGGGCTGCGCGCCAAAAAAGTATTACTTGGTATATCAGGTAGTATTGCGGCTTACAAAGCACCCCTTATTGTGAGGTTGCTTATAAAGTCAGGAGCCGAGGTGCAAGTTGTCATTACTCCAAAGGCAAAAGATTTTGTTACCCCCCTTACATTATCCACCTTATCTAACAGAGAGGTTTTGTCAAAATTCACTGATGAAACCAACGACGAGGCACTTTGGAATAACCATGTCGAGTTGGGTTTGTGGGCGGATTTAATGCTTATTGCACCCGCTTCAGCAAATACACTGTCAAAAATGGCTTCGGCAGCTTGTGATAACTTACTTTTAGCAACCTATTTGTCTGCAAAATGTCCTGTTTATTTTGCCCCTGCAATGGATTTGGATATGCACCAACATCCTGCTACCCAAAAAATCATCCAAACCCTTGAGAGCTATGGTAATATCCATATTCCTTCTTCAACTGGTTTTTTGGCGAGTGGACTAGAAGGGGTGGGTCGCCTCAAAGAACCTGAGGAAATTATCACCTTTGTTGAAAATCATATTGATAGTTTTTTGCCATTACGAGGAAAAAATTTTTTAATTACTGCAGGTCCCACATACGAATCCCTTGACCCCGTTCGTTTTATAGGTAATTTTTCATCTGGAAAAATGGGATTTGCACTAGCCAATGCAGCGGCTTCGCTAGGTGCACAAGTGAATTTAATAAGTGGTCCAACAGCCTCACTAGATTTACACCCAGAAGTTCAATTGGAAAATGTACAATCAACCCAGCAAATGTTTCAAGCTTGTATGAAGTATTACTCGACTACCGATGTTGTCATTATGGCTGCCGCTGTTGCAGATTTTAAACCTGCTAAATCAGCGAAATCCAAAATAAAAAAAGAACATCAACCTCAATCAATTATTTTAGATAAAACGATTGATATCCTAAAAAAAATGGGTACCAATAAACAACATCAAATTCTTATAGGTTTTGCTCTTGAAACAGAAAATGAAATGAAAAACGCTCAACAAAAAATTATATCAAAAAACTTGGATGCCATCGTTTTGAACTCATTAAGTGACCCTGGTGCAGGTTTTGGGCACGAAACCAATAAAATTACGTTTATAAAACCCCACCATATCCCTACTTCTTTTCCGCTTAAATCCAAAAAGGAGGTGGCGTATGATGTGATGCAGCAAATTAAAATTTTACTAGATGAATGTGTATAAAATTATTTTATTTTTTTTAATCAATGTAAGTATATCCGCACAAAATATTGATTTTAATATTAAAGTCAACGCTGACTTGATCGACCAAACTAATACGCAGATATTTGAAACTCTAGAACGTTCTCTAAATGAGTTTGTAAACACTACATCGTGGACAGATGAAGATTTACCTGCTCATGCTCGTGTAAAGGCCGATCTACTGATCACGGTTGAGAGTTACACTGATAGTCGCTTTAATGGAAATTTACAGATTCAATCTTCGCGCCCTGTATTTCAATCCTCATATAGAACGTCTGTACTAAATAGAAAAGATGATAACTTTAGTTTTTCTTACCAAGAATTTGAATCTCTCAACTATAATACAAGTCAGTTTGAATCAAACTTGGTTTCCCTCATAAGTTTTTATGTTTATCTCGTCTTGGGTCTTGATCAAGCAAGTTTTGCACCCGAAGGAGGTCTTTTTTATTTTGAACAAGCTAAAAAAATCGTTGATTATTCACAACAAACAGGGTTTTCTGGTTGGAGACAATCTGAAAGTCGTTCAAACCGTTACTGGCTTATCGATCAACTCACTTCAAATAGTTTTGCAGATTATCGATCGGCCTTGTATCAATATCACCGTTTAGGATTAGATATTATGCACGAAAATTCCCTTGAAACAAAACAAAAAATTGAGGAAAGCTTGGAGTCCTTAAACACCCTTTACAGTCGTCAACCCAACGCTTTAGTTATTCAAACTTTTATTGATGCAAAAGCAGAAGAAATTCAGCTTATATATGCCGAGGGACCTTCATATGATAACAGTAATGTTGTTGAAATTCTTAATCGCATAGCTCCTTTTTTTGCTTCAAAATGGTCAATGCTCAACTAAGATCCAAGATTTATGCTGTAAAATAGTATATTTATCATTGTAAAAAATTATTTGTTGTGCTGGTTTCTTTTTCTGTCAAAAATTTTGCACTTATCGAAGATATTCAAGTGGATTTCTCTCAAGGTCTTTCTGTTATTACAGGAGAAACTGGAGCTGGAAAATCAATTTTATTAGATGCTTTAGGATTGGTTCTTGGTAACCGTGCTGAAATGTCATCGTTACGTGATCCTACCAAAAAATGTATCATCGAAGTTGAATTTGATGTAAAATCGTATTCATTAGCTTCTTTTTTCGAGAAATATGATTTAGACTATGATCAAAAAACTTTCTGTAGACGTGAAATTTTGCCCTCTGGAAAATCACGTGCTTTTATCAATGATAGTCCGGTTACATTAGAGAGTTTAAAAAAATTAGGAGTTCAGCTTGTCGATATTCATACCCAGCATCAAACTGCTCATCTTTCGGATGCACAATATCATTTAAGCCTTGTTGATGCCTTTGCTCAAAACGAAAATCTATTGAAAAAATATCAACAAGAGAGAACACTTTTTGTTAAGGCCAAGAATCAGTATGTAAAATCATTATCATTTCAAGCTAACGAAACCTCAAATTTTGAGTACAATACTTTTTTATTAAAAGAACTTCAGGAAGTAAACCTCACTCCATCATTACAAGAAGAGTTGGAAAAAGAACGCTTGGTTTTGCAACATGCTCAAGATATTAAAGAGTCAATATCCCAAATACTTACATTAGCTCGTCAAGAAGATACAGGCTTTTTGGATCAACTGAACTCTATTAAATCAGCTTTCATGCGGATAGCGTCTTATGGAGCGCAATTTATATCTTTACATGATCGCATAGAGAGTACACGAATTGAACTGGAGGATGTTTTTACAGAAATTTACGATTACGCAGACGAAATATCTGAAGATCCAGGCCGATTGGAATGGGTTGAAAATACACTAAGTACGTTATTCGCTCTTCAACAAAAACATCATGTCAATACAACAGAACAACTCCTTGAGATTCAAGAAAGTTTGGTAAAAAAAGTAAGTCAGGTTCAAAATATTGAAATTGAATTATTAGAATTGAAGAATGAAATGATTCGTATAGAAAAGAATCTTTCAGCATTAACGCAAAAATTGAGTAAAAGTCGAAAAGAATGTGTGGTCAAATTAAAATCGGAATTAGAACTTATGCTGCAAAGCTTAGGCATGGAAAATGCCTCCTTTTTATTTGAGTTTGAAACCTCCTCTGATTTTGGATTATTGGGAAAAGACCAATTAAACCTTATGTTCTCTGCCAATAAAGGAGCGTCACACGGATTACTTACCAAAATTGCTTCTGGAGGTGAGTTGTCTCGCATTATGCTGGTAATCAAATCCATATTGTCCACAACTAAACATTTACCGACTCTTATTTTAGATGAAATCGATACAGGTGTTTCAGGACAAATGGCCCATGCCATGGCCCAACAGATGCAATCAATGAGTAATAATATGCAAGTCATATCTATTACCCATTTACCTCAGATAGCAGCCAAAGGAGATACCCACTTTAAAGTGTACAAGCTTACTGATCAGCACAGTACCAAAACCTATCTAAAGAAACTAAACAAAGAGGAACGAATTCTTGAAATTGCTGAAATGCTTGACGGTAAACAGCTTACTGATTCTGCACGTTTTCACGCCTCTCAATTATTGAATTAATAGTATATTTGACAGATTTTTAACACGTATTATGTCTTACAATCTTCTAAAGGGAAAAAAGGGAATTATTTTTGGTGCACTTGACGAAAACTCCATTGCGTGGCAAACTGCATTGCGTGTTCATGAAGAAGGAGGAATTTTTGTCCTCACTAATGCCCCCATAGCAATGCGAATGGGAACCATTAAAGATCTCGCTGAAATCACCAACAGTCAGATAGTGCCTGCAGATGCAACATCAATTGAGGATCTTCAACACTTAATTGATCAGTCCACTGAAATTCTAGGTGGAAAGCTTGACTTTGTTTTGCACTCGATCGGCATGTCTGTAAATGTACGCAAAGGCAGATCATATACAGATTTAAAGCCAGATTGGACTGCTAAGGGTTGGGATGTATCAGCAGGATCATTTCACAAATTGATGCAAACGCTTTACAAAAGCGATGCGATGAACGAATGGGGGAGTATTGTGGCACTCTCATATATGGCAGCACAACGTGTGTTTCCTGATTATAACGACATGGCAGATAATAAAGCTTATCTAGAATCTATCGCTCGCAGCTTTGGATACTTTTTTGGAAGAGATAAAAAAGTAAGAGTCAATACGATTTCTCAATCACCAACGCCAACAACTGCCGGAAAAGGAGTTAAGGGATTTGATGGATTTATTTCTTATGCCGAAAAAATGTCTCCACTAGGAAATGCAACAGCCAAAGATTGCGCTGATTATACGATTTCTCTTTTTTCTGATTTAACAAAAAAAGTTACCCTTCAAAACTTATTTCATGACGGAGGTTTTTCTATGATGGGAGTTAGTGATGCTGTAATGGAGACATTTCAAGATAATAAGGAGTAAACAATCATTATGGAATGGCGAGCAGCACGTAAAAAAAAATCAATTCGCGCTTCCAAAATGTGGTTTTTTTTTATTTTTCTTTCTTCTTTGATATGGATTTTCACTACACTTTCCCATACCCATAGCACTTCAATTCCTGTTGAGATTCAGTATGTTCAGCTTGCAGATCATCAGGTGCTTTTAGACAACAATCCTCAATCTAAAAATATTTTTGTAACCTCAACGGGGTTTCGAATATTAGGACTGCGAATGATTCCTTTAAAAGTGGACATAGCAGCCCGTAAGCTAGAAGAGAAAGAAGGCAAATTTTATCTTACAAACTCTTTTTTAAGACCCAAAATACTATCAAAACTTACTGATGGTGTGGTATTGAATCAGCTTCTTGCAGAACAAATTCTTGCTCCTATTGGAGTTCATGCTCAAAAAAAAATCCCTGTCAAGCTCCTCAATGCCTATGAACTTGAAAAGGGGTATGACTGGACGGGTCCTTATCAATTTTCAAATGACTCATTAGTTGTATTTGGGCCTTCTTCTCTATTGGATACCTTGCAGGCGGCTTATATAAACAATTTAAAACCCAACGTTTTGCGAAAAAACATTTCTGAAACCTATGAAATACTTCAGCTTTCAGATGTTTTGAAATGGAGTAAACAAACCATTGAAGTAGAACGGGAGTTGGCTCGTTTTACAGATGTTTCTTTTCAAATTAAACTCCAAGCTCTAAATGTTCCTGATTCTTTAAGATTACGATTAGTTCCAAATGAAGTTGAACTTCGTTTTCGTGCCCCCATTAATCACCTCAAATCCCTACCAATTTCAGAAATGATTTTAACGGTTGATTATTTAAAGAGTCAACATCAACTGTCGAACAAACTGGACGTTGAATGGAACAACGCTCCTGATTTTGTGGCTCAAGTTAAAATTCAGCCGAATAAAATTTCGTATTTTTTTCAACAATGATTTGTATTGGACTCACTGGAGGAATAGGGAGTGGAAAATCCACTGTTGCCAAGATTTTTGCACATCGTGGAGTTCCTGTCTATTGTGCGGATACTGCTGGAAAACGATTGATGAATACCTCTTTTGAATTACAGCAATCAATTGTGGAAACTTTTGGAAAAGAAAGTTACCCAGAGGGACATCTCGACACCAGATATTTATCTTCAATTGTATTTGATGATCCAAAAGCTTTAAAGCAACTTACTGCCCTTGTGCATCCAGTAGTGAAAACTGATTATCAACACTGGCTTCAACAACAACACACCAATTTTTGTCTCTATGAATCAGCTATAATTTTTGAATCTCATCTCTCACATTTATTTGATGCCATTATCTTAGTAATTGCCCCTGAAAAGCTTAGGATTCAAAGGGTGATTCAACGAGATAATACAACAGCTCAAGAGGTAATCAAGAGGATTAAACTACAATGGTCTGATGACCAAAAAAAATCAGTAGCTCAGTTCGTTATTCAGAATACAGACTTGCAAGAAACAAAAGATCAAGTAGAATCGATTTACAGGGCTATGATTGAACAGTTTATGGTCTGAGGATATTTTGTTAATTTTATAACACATGAATAAAGGAACATTTGCAGGACTAATAGGGTTTATGACCCTCGCGCTATTGGGTATTATTTTGGTTCAAAAATATTGGATTGATGTGAATATCAATAATAGAGAGAGGCAATTTTCATTAAATGTAAATCTTGCCCTTACAGCAGTTTCCGAACAAATAAAAGACAGGGAACTCAGAGATTATCTAGCTGCTTTTTTAAAAAAATCAGAAAGTGTGGGTTCCCCAAAAATATCAGAACTTACAGATGTTTTTCAGTACGTCCAACGCAATAGTAATACACAACAGACCACAGTGTATGAACAAGGCATCATTAAAGACGATTATGGAATTTTTCCTTCAGATTTTGATTCTCTCGCAATTGATACCCTCCCAATTTTTGATTACCGAACGGTAAAAACGACCACGATCATCAATGAAAATTTTGATAATGTAGTAGAAGGAATGACAATAGCTGAGCGTTATCAACAAGTTGAACGCTTGTCTAATATGGATCAAGCGATATACGAGTCTGTTTTTATGGACCTAGCGTCCAAGAAAAAGATTACGGAACGTGTTAACAATCTAGAGATTGAACTCTTACTTCGTCAAGAACTCTTGCTTCGTGACATAGACCCTTCTTTTGAATTTAGTGTTTACGAGGGTAATCGAAAAACAGATTTGAGTTCAGTCAACTATTTATCTACGCTGGATAAAATTCAATTTAAAACCCCATTATTTCTAGATACTGATAAAAAAAGTAGATATGAACTCCGTATTTCTTTTCCAGATAAAGATGTATTTATCACTTCATCTGTATGGTCATCCATTGTGCTGTCTGTGTTGTTTACCTTGATCATTATTGTTGTTTTTGCGAGTACTTTATACCAAGTAATCAAGCAAAAGAAAATTTCTGAAATTAAGACAGATTTCATCAATAATATGACTCATGAGTTCAAAACCCCTATCGCCACAATTAATTTAGCTTTGGATGCAATGTCAAATGTTCATGTAGGACCTGAAAAAATAAAAAATTACATGAATATGATTCGTCAGGAAAATAAACGAATGAATACACAAGTTGAAAATGTGTTGCAAATCTCACAACTAGACAAAAAAGAACTTGATTTGCATTTGGAACCATATGATCCTCAACAAACACTGAAGAACGCGATTGAACATGTACGTTTGATGGTCAATCAACGAGGGGGAACGCTCAACGCAACATTTAGTGAGACTTATCAAACTCTCCAAATATCTAAAACCCACTTAACCAATGTATGGGTGAATTTATTAGAAAACGCCATCAAATATTCTACTGATCTTTTGGAAATTAAGGTTCAAAGTAAATGGACGGAATCCACTTACGAAGTTATAGTTTCTGACAAAGGAATAGGAATGAGTTCGTCAGTAAAAAAACGTATTTTTGATAAATTTTACAGAGAACACACAGGAAATATACACAATGTTAAAGGCCATGGCTTAGGCCTAGCCTACGTGAAAAGAATTGTGGAGATTCATAATGGCACGATTTCTGTTGAAAGTCAACCTAAATTGGGAAGTACCTTCACAGTATCTATTCCCCAAAACAAATAGTCTTATGAACAATAATTTCTATAAAAAAACTATACTATTGGTTGAAGATGATCCTAACTTTGGATCAATTCTTAAAGATTATTTATCCCTAAACGACTATCAAGTTTCCTTAGCTCGTAACGGACTCGAAGGCTTTGATAAGTTTATCAAAAACGATTACGATTTATGCATTTTAGATGTTATGATGCCCTACAAAGATGGCTTTAGTTTGGCTAAAGATATCCGTACTAAAAATAAGGAGGTGCCGATCATATTTTTGACAGCTAAATCTATGAAAGAAGACGTACTTCAGGGATATAAACTAGGGGCTGATGATTATCTAAACAAACCTTTTGACTCTGAAGTTTTGCTCAAGAAAATTGAAATTTTATTTAAACGCTTAGGAAATAAAAAACCTTCCAAGCATTTTAAGCACAACCATAAATTAGGCCGTTTTCGTTTTAACTCAAAACTTCGCTCATTACAGTTTGACAAAGAGGAAGCGATTACACTTTCCCCAAAAGAAAATAATTTATTGATTATGTTGATTCAACATAAAAATGATTTGATGCCCCGTGAATTAGCTCTAAATAATATTTGGAAAGAGGATAATTACTTTACATCACGAAGCATGGATGTATATATTGCTAAGTTGCGTAAAATATTAAGAAAAGATCCAAAAATTGAAATAATCAATATCCACGGAGAAGGCTTTCGAATGGTCGCAGATTCTTAGTAAGCTCTTGGGTGAAATTCCTTTAGAGTTTCCCATACTTTCTTTTTACTCATGTGCAAATAACGTTCGGTGGTGGTGATACTTGCGTGTCCCATTAACTGCTGAACGGTACTGATATCAGCACCGTTTTCAACGAGATGACTTGCAAATGAATGTCTTAACGTATGAGGACTGATTTTTTTTTGAATTCCTGCTTTTTGGGCCGACTTTTTTATGATCGTAAATATCATTGCTCGGGTAAGATCTTTTCCGCGATTATTTAAAAATAAAGTGTCTTCATGCCCCTTTTGTGGAATTACTTTTTCAGTCCTTTTTTCTAAATACAAGCCTATATATTCTTTGGTTATATCGGCAATGGGTACAAACCGTTCTTTGTTTCCTTTACCCAATACTTTTATGATTGATTCCTTTAAAAATAAATCAGATATTCGTAATTGAACCAATTCACTTACTCTAAGTCCACAGCTGTATAACAATTCGATCATGGTGATATTACGTAAGCCCAACCTATTGTTTAAATCTATCGTAGATACCATATGATCTATTTCGTTTACGGATAATGTTTCGGGCAAGAAAAAACCTTTTTTTGGAGGCTCAATCAACTCCATTGGATTTTTGTCCCGTATTCCTTCTAAGATCAAAAAATCAAAAAAACTGTGTAAACCGGATATAATACGAGACTGGGTTGGAGATTTTACTGTTTTGGCAAGTTCGTAAACAAACTGTTTTAAGATATCTCCATCGATCTTGACTGGTGAAGTTTGAATTTGATGTACCGTCAAATAATGGATCAGTTTTTTGATGTCCCAAGTATAATTATCAATTGAATTTTGAGATAATCCTCGCTCGAGCTTTAAGTAAAATTGAAATGCTTTAAGACCTTCCTGCCACTTCATAGTCAAAAATACAGATTTTAAAACAACTCAAACCAGTCGGATTTTCTATTTTTGTTAAAACATTCGCATGAAACTTTGTATTATTAACGGTCCTAATCTTAATTTGTTGGGAACTAGAGAACCAGAAATTTATGGCGCTCAAACTTTTGAACATTATTTTTTATCCTTACAAAAACAGTATCCTGATATTATGTTGAGTTATTTTCAATCTAATATCGAAGGAGAACTTATTGATCATATTCAAAAGGTTGGTTTTGATGTGAACGGAATTATTTTAAACGCTGCGGCCTATACCCATACTTCTGTCGGAATAGGGGATGCCATAAAAGCCATACCTAGCCCTGTAATCGAGGTACATATTTCTAATACTTTTTCAAGAGAACACTTCCGTCACACTTCGTATATCACTCCAAATGCCAAGGGGTTGATCTTAGGTTTTGGTTTGAATTCTTATCAATTGGCAATTCAAAGTTTTTTGAAATAAATGTTGAATTAAACCATGATTAAACAGGACGGTAGCTTTCGCTTTTGTTGATGGTTTTTTGTATGAGTCGATCTACAAACTTATCGGGCATATAATTGGTCAAAAATTTAAAAATCAATTTATTACGGTGTACCAGATAGCGTGTTTTTGGATTTTTTGTGGTGATACATTTTAAGATAAGTTTCGAGATGTGATCAACAGGCAGTGCTGACTTTTCAGAGTTTTCAATCATTTTATTGGCTTTTTCTAAAACGTCGTTGTAGTCCGTATGCTTAAATTTATCCATACTGTTTAAATTCTTACTCCATATTTCTGTTTTTATAGGACCTGGTTCAATGGCAATAACTTTAATGTTATAACGTCTTAACTCTCTTCTATAAACGTCTGTCATGCTCTCGAGTGCATGTTTGGAAATACAATAAGCTCCATTAAAAGGAGTGTTAAAAAGGCCTGAAACTGAACTGATATTAACGATCCTTCCAGGTTTTTTTTTAAATTCAGGGTCAGCCCCTAATAAAGGCAGAAAAATATTAGTAATCCTTCGCACAGATTTGAGATTTACATCCAGCTGGTTTTCAAAATCTTCTTCCGATAAGTGCTCCATGGGACCTGGCACTGCTATTCCAGCATTGTTAATCAATGCGAAAAGATTTGAACAACACTCAAATACTTTCTTTGAAGCTTCAATTACTGCTTTATGATCTCGAACATCAAAACACAAAGGAGTAAATCGTTGTGGATATTGTTTGATGAGTTCTTGTGCTTTTTCTTCTTGCCGAACACTACCAAAAATATGAAATCCCTCCCCATGGAGTAAGCGTAATGCGTCCTTACCAATTCCAGAGGATACCCCTGTAATCAAAACATATTTGGTCATAATAAATAGTACATTGGGTTTACAATTATTTTAAAGGTAAAATGGATGTTCAAGTTAACTATTTTAACAATACAAATAACATGAATACAATGTTTTAAAAATTTAAAATATAATTATTTGAAGCATTTTTAATTTTCGTTATACCTAAACTATATTTTTATTAAAATTGTTTTTAGTTTCATAAAAGTTAAAATCTACACAAATTTATTTCAAGACCTTTTAAGCTATCTTGTTCTTCATTATATATACTTTTAGGTGCTGTATAGGGTTGCATAAATCTGCGTGCTTTATTTTCCAAGTATATTTTTTTCTTTGAAAAAAGTTTTAAGTGTAAATATGTCGACACAGAACTTCCCTAGCCATGCTCTATCTAATTTAAGCCATCTAATAGGTAAACTTTCACCGATTAAAACATGGAAACCATGTTATGGGTGAAAAACTTCAATCCATCAAAAGAAAGTCCAATTAAATCTTTAATCTTAAGGTCGTAGTAATTTATATGAGTCCTAACCCCACTAAAAAGGCGAGTATCATAACCAAAATAGAAACTGTGAAATGAACAAAATGTATCGTCACCTTTTTTACGAGTTTTTTTCCAAGTATGGCACCTAGAAAAGCACAGCCGATGGCAGATAACAAAACCACCACATTTTCTTTAATGTCAAACCTATAATATTGGGTGAAATATATACTTATTCGGGCTATGTCCACAACAGAAGCGATAATTACCCCTGTTGCAATAAAACTTTCCTTGGTAAGTCCACATTTGATTAAAAAAATACTTCTTAAAGCTCCTTGATGACCAGAAAGACCACCAAAAAAACCACTCATAAGACCACCAATAGAAAGGTTGTTTTCTGAAAAAGAAAGTTTTTTGAAAATGGGAAGAAGTTCTTGTAAAGCAAACCCAAACATTAATACTGCAATGACTACTTTAACTGGGGTAATGGTGTATTCTTTTTGACCTATTGCATAGAAGTACGATGCGTTATTTTCTGAAAAGTAGATGAGAATTAATGCCCCTATCAAAGCACCAACTATGGCAGGAACACCGAATTTTACAGCAATACGCCAGCGAATGTGTTTAAACACAAGAGTTATTTTAAAGATGTTGTTGAGCAAGTGCACAATTCCGGTTAGTGCTACAGCTATTTCCACAGAGAAAAACAAGGCAAATGCAGGTAGTAATAAGGTTCCTAGCCCAAAACCGGAAAAAAAAGTCAACAGAGAAGCCAATAATGCAACACTACCAATAACAATGATATCCATCTTAATAACTTTAAAGACTATTTGAAAACGACAGACAGATTATAATATGAGAATTTGAACCCTAAATAAAAAAATGTGATATAAATTACCTTATTAAATATGAATGACCTCGTCATATGCTGCTGCAACCGCTTCCATCATAGCTTCACTCATAGTGGGATGAGGATGAACCGCTTTGAGAACTTCATGCCCCGTAGTTTCCAGTTTACGACCTAAAACAGCTTCTGCGATCATATCTGTAACTCCAGCTCCAATCATGTGACAACCTAACCACTCGCCATATTTTGCATCAAAAATAACTTTGATAAATCCATCGGTAACTCCTCCAGCTTGCGCTTTTCCAGATGCTGAAAAGGGAAATTTACCAACTTTGATGTCATATCCTTTTTCTTTAGCTTGAGCCTCTGTGTACCCTACTGAGGCAATTTCAGGGCTGCTGTATGTGCATCCTGGGATATTTCCATAATCTAAGGCTTCGACATGCATTCCAGCAATACGTTCGACACACAAAATTCCTTCAGCAGATGCAACATGGGCTAATGCCTGCCCTGAAGTGATATCCCCAATCGCATAATATCCTGGAATATTAGTTTGATAGTATTCGTTTACGATTATCTTGTCACGATCTGTTGCAATGCCTACATCTTCCAATCCAATATTTTCAATATTTGTTTTGACTCCTACTGCAGATAATACGATATCAGCCTCTAATATTTGATCACCCTTAGAAGTTTTCACGGTTGCTTTAACTCCTTTCCCACTTGTGTCAACTGTAGTTACTTCTGAAGAGGTCATTACGTTAATTCCCGTTTTGCTGAAGCTTCGTTCCATTTGTTTAGAAATATCTTCATCTTCAATAGGTACAATTCGAGGTAAATATTCTACTATAGTCACCTCAGTACCCATGGCATTATAGAAATAAGCAAACTCAACCCCTATGGCACCTGAGCCCACTATAATCATTTTTGAAGGTTGTTTTTTTAAAGTCATGGCTTGACGGTATCCGATAATTTTTTTCCCATCTTGAGGAAGGCTAGACAACTCTCTTGATCGTGCCCCAGTGGCCACAATAATATGGGGAGCTGAATATTCAGTTGTTGTACCATCTTGGAAAGTTACTTCTACTTTTTTTCCTGGTTTTATTTTCCCATGACCGTCAACAACTTCAATTTTATTTTTTTTCATTAAAAATTGTACTCCCTTGCTCATGGTTCCTGCGACATTCCTGCTTCTATTGACAACAGCATCAAAATCTTTGTCATAGGAATCGACTTTTAAACCATAGTCAGATGCATGTTTTAAGTACTCAAAAACTTGAGCAGACTTTATAAGCGCTTTTGTAGGAATACAGCCCCAGTTGAGACATACACCACCAAGATTTTCCTTTTCAATAATTGCTGTTTTAAAACCAAGTTGAGAGGCTCGTATGGCAGTTACATACCCACCAGGTCCACTTCCAATTACAAGTATATCAAATTTGCTCATTGTTTAATTTATTTAGGTGCAAAATTACAAAATGGATACGGATTATGATCGCTTAATATCTGTAAAATCTAAACTTGCTGAATTTACGCAGTAACGTTCGTGAGTTGGTGCTGGACCATCGTTAAAAACATGGCCAAGGTGTCCTCCACAATTGGCACACAAGATTTCGGTCCTGAGCATTCCGTGAGAACGATCTTCTTCATATAGAATTTTTCCTTCTAGGGCATCTGAAAAGCTAGGCCATCCACATCCACTATTAAATTTGTGTTCGCTACCAAATAGAGGTTCTCCACATCCTCTACATTGATAAATACCCTCTTCAAAATGAAGATTATATTTTCCTGTATGTGGATACTCAGTTCCTTTTTTTCTGAGGACGTTGTAGGACTTATCGTCGAGAGAGGATTTCCACTCTTCATCTGATTTATTTACGTTATAATTACTCATTTTTTTTTGGAATAAAATGAAGTGCTGCCGAATTTATACAGTGTCTTTTCCCTGTAGTTGCTTTGGGACCATCATTAAAAACATGACCCAAATGCCCCCCACAAGTAGCACAAATAAGTTCGGAACGAGCATAACCTAGTTTAAAATCTACGTCTTTTAATATCGAATGTGGAACAGCACGATCGAATGCAGGCCAACCCGAACCTGAATTATATTTATGTTTGGCGTCATAAAGAGGAGTGTCACACCCTGCACAAACATAGATTCCTTTTTCGTAATGTTGGTCATATTTATTTGAATATGGGCGTTCAGTTCCTGCTTCACGCAGAACATAATATTCCATGGCAGAGAGTTGAGCTTTCCATTGTTCTTCAGTTTTTTGCACAGGAAAATTATGTTTTGTGTTGTCCTTTTGAGCACAACTAAAAGTAATGCAAAACAACAAAGTAAGTTTGATTAGGGGATTCATGTCAAAGTATTTAAAAAGTGTAAAATAGATTCTAGGATTTCTTTATCTCTCAGAATACGTCGGTGTCCTAGTCCCTTCGTAACGAGCAACTCTCCATGATCAAGAGCTTTATGCAAACTGTAAGCCGAAGAAATTGGGACATCCAAATCATCCTTACAATGAATAACTAAAACTGGGAAATTGGCTTTCGCCGCACCATTACTACCATCAAAAGTTTCTACTGAGGCATTTACTTTTTTATGAAAATGATTCAATAGCCTGTCTACTGCATGATTGGGCAATCCCATCAATCGTATAAAGTTAACAAAAATGGGTCGAATATGGTCATTTGTTCCAATCAATACAGCTCCTTTGAATTGCACCCCAAATCGAATAGCATTTAATAAAGTTACGCCTCCCATAGAGTGTCCAATTGCATAATCAAAAGGACCCATCGTTTTGTTGATATGTTGTAAAGTGATCACGAATTCAGGAACATTTGTTCGTTTTCCAGAAGATTCGCCATGAGCAGGGGCATCATAGCTTGTGATGTCCATTCCTGCTTTTGCACATATATCGGCTATGGCATGCATTTGAGTTCCACGTCCGCTCCATCCATGGATCAATAACACTTTTGGTCCTGATGAGGGAAGCTGATACAGTTGGATATGGGTTTTTAAATGAGGGACATAAATTCTAGATTTGACACTGTTTTGAGCAAAGGGTTCTTCCCTTTTTGGTCTTTTAAATTTAATAGGAGTACCAAAAATAACACCAGCAAACCATATACTTAAACTGGGAGATATGCGTTCAAGCAAATAGGCAATTCCCTTGATCAACTTTGGAATTTCCAACGCTTGAATAGCTTTTTCTTTTTTCATAATCTACCAAACAAAGTTATGCATTTTTACCGTTACTTATTGTTAGGAAAAATAACGTACATTAGTTAATTAAATTTAAATAATGTTTTCAAAACAAAACAAAGGCCTGCTTAATGCTTGGATTTCTTATGACTGGGCAAATTCAGTATATTTTTTAGTAATCACTTCCACGGTATTTCCATTGTACTATGGGGCAATTTGTGGAGATACTACTTATCTAGATATATTTGGATACTCCATTAAAAATACCGCATTGATTAGTTTTGTTACAGCAGCTGCCTTTATGGTTGTGGCTTTATTTTCCCCTTTACTTTCTGGGATTGCGGATTATACAGGAAACAAAAAGCGTTTTATGCAATTTTTTTGTTACCTAGGTGCTTTGTCGTGTGTGGGATTATATTGGTTTGAAATCGAAACCATTTATGCAGGACTTTTATTTTATTTTTTTGCATTAATAGGAGCTTGGAGTAGTTTGGTGTTTTATAATTCTTACTTACCTGACATTGCTTCAGCTGAGCAAATGGATCGTACAAGTGCGCGAGGATATGCGATGGGTTATATAGGAAGTGTTTTATTGCTTCTGCTTAACTTAATGATGATCCTGAGCCCAAATTCGTTTGGAATTACTGGAACTACGGAGCAAGCTGCATTAAAAGCTATGAAATATGCTTTTATTGCTGTGGGAGTTTGGTGGTTTGGTTTCAGCCAAATTGCATTTTTCTATTTACCCCGTGGAAATAAAGAAAATGTGTTAACCAAGGCGTTGTTTTTTAATGGGTACAAGGAAATGAGAAGCGTTTGGAAAAGTTTATCACATCATCCAACTTTAAAACGCTATTTAGGGGCTTTTTTTGTTTTTAGTATGGCATTACAAACGGTCATGTTGGTTGCTGCATATTTTGGAGAACAAGAAGTACAATGGGCAGAAGGTCAAAAAACTATGGGACTTATCATTAGTATTTTGGCCATTCAAATTATCGCCATTTTTGGCGCTTTGGTTACAGCTCGATTGTCCAAGCGTTTTGGAAATATTAAAATGCTCATTGCTCTAAATTTCTTTTGGGTAGTACTTTGTGTTCTTGCTTATTTTGTTTACACCCCAATTCAATTTTATATCACTGCTGGGTTAGTTGGTTTATCTATGGGAGGCATTCAAGCACTTGCACGCTCGACTTATTCAAAACTGATTCCTAGAACTGCAGATACGGCTTCTTATTTTAGTTTTTATGATGTTGCTGAAAAACTTGGGATTGTCATCGGTATGCTCATGTATGGATTTGTGGATCAAATTACGGGAAGTATGCGAAACTCAATATTGTTTTTTTTGATTTTTTTCCTCATTGGCGCACTTTTACTTCGTCGACTCAATAAAAAAGAACCAAATCTTTTGATGGCTACAACTAAAGGAGTTTAAATAAATTAGTTGTTTGTGGCACGAATATTGAAATTATTTAAATGAAGCTAATTACTTCAGAGATAAATAATAATTTTATTGTTGTACTGGGTTTTTTTTTATCCTAATACTGCAATTCATGACAAACTGACACCACATTATGTCCAAGGCCAAACTAATTTCTTTAGACCAACTTTCCCTGAAAGATATTGATGACGAGTCTGACTTGATCCCCTTAATGACCATTGACGACGAGGAAGCAATTTCGAAAGAATCAATACCAGACACCATCCCGATTTTGCCCTTGAGAAATACAGTTTTGTTTCCAGGAGTTGTAATTCCTATTACGGCTTCAAGAGACAAATCCATAGAGCTTATCAAAGAGTCCAATGCTTCCGATAAGCTAATCGGAGTGGTTGCGCAAAAGGAGATTGATGTTCAAGAACCTCAAAGTTCAGATTTGTTCCAATCTGGGACTGTTGCCAAAATATTAAGAGTCCTCAAAATGCCGGATGGAAATACTACAGTCATTTTACAGGGTAAAAAGCGTTTTAGCATTGAAAAAATTGAAAATGAGGAACCTTATTTCACAGCTCGTATTACTGAAAAATTAGAGGAACGTCCCGCTCTACCAAATAAAGAATTTGAAGCAATTATTGATTCGATCAAAGATTTGGCTCTTCAAATTATTAGACAAAGTCCAAATATCCCCTCTGAAGCTTCATTTGCCATTAAAAATATTCAAAGCGATGCTTTTTTGGTCAATTTCGTATCCTCCAATATGGATATGATGACCAATGACAAACAACATATACTGGAGAAAGATTCTTTACAAGAACGTGCTTTGTTGTGTCTGAAACACATGAATGTTGAATTCCAAAAACTATCAATCAAAAATGACATTCAATCCAAAGTTAGAAGTGATTTAGATCAACAGCAACGGGAATACTTTTTGCACCAACAAATGAAAACCATCCAAGAAGAATTGGGTGAGGTTTCTTATGATCAGGAAGTTCAAGAAATGCGCGAGCGATCTAATAAAATGAAATGGTCGGAGGAGGTTAAAATTCATTTCAAAAAAGAATTATCAAAATTGGAACGAATGAACCCACAAGTTGCTGAATATTCTGTTCAGCGAAATTATTTAGACTTGTATCTAGATTTACCTTGGAATATTTTTTCTGACGATAAGTTCGACCTAAAACGTGCCACCAAAATATTAAACCGTGATCATCATGGCTTGGAGGAAGTAAAAAAACGAATCATTGAACATTTGGCCGTGTTAAAACTTCGTCGTGACATGAAATCACCAATTTTATGCTTGACGGGCCCTCCAGGGGTAGGTAAAACTTCTTTAGGTAAATCTATAGCTGAGGCCTTGGGACGTAAATATGTTCGAATTTCTCTTGGAGGATTAAGAGATGAAGCCGAAATAAGAGGCCATCGAAAAACATATATTGGAGCAATGCCTGGCCGAATTCTACAAAGTTTAAAAAAAGCGGGTACCTCGAACCCTGTTTTTGTGTTGGATGAAATCGATAAATTATCTTCCAGTCATCAAGGAGATCCCTCATCGGCTATGTTAGAAGTTTTAGATCCAGCACAAAATACTTCTTTCTACGATAACTTTTTAGAACAGGGTTTCGACCTCTCTAAAGTGATGTTTATCGCTACAGCCAATACCCTTTCTACATTGCAACCTGCTTTACTCGATAGGATGGAAGTGATTGAAGTAAGTGGATATACTGTGGAAGAGAAGATAGAAATTGGAAAGTCGCATCTTTTACCAAAGCAATTAGAAGAACATGGATTGACTAAAAATTACCTTAAACTTGGAAAACGTGTTCTTGAGCAAATCATTACAGGGTACACCAGAGAATCAGGTGTTCGTGGTCTTGATAAGGAAATTGCTAAGATGGTTCGATATGCTGCCAAATCCATTGCTATGGAACAAGTGTATCATAAGAGCCCATCTAAAGAAGATCTTGTTTCTATTTTAGGTCCTGCTAAGTTGAGTCGAGATCAGTACGAAACAAACAAAATTCCTGGTGTAGTCACTGGGCTCGCTTGGACTCAAGTAGGTGGTGATATCCTTTTCATTGAATCTCTTTTGTCAAAGGGGAATGGTAACTTATCCATAACCGGAAATATTGGTAAAGTGATGAAAGAATCAGCTACCATTGCCATGGAGTTTATAAAATCATATGCGAAAGATTTAGGCATTAAGATGGATACCCTTAGCCAAAATAATTTTCATATTCATGTTCCTGAAGGAGCAACTCCAAAAGATGGTCCTAGTGCAGGAATTACAATGCTAACCTCATTAGTTTCCTCAATGACAGGCAAAAAAGTAAAAAATCGTATTGCCATGTCTGGTGAAATTACCCTTCGAGGTAAAGTGTTACCAGTAGGGGGTATCAAAGAGAAAATTTTAGCTGCAAAACGTGCTCATATCAAGGAAATTATACTCTGTGATAAAAACCAATCCGACGTAAAACAAATTAAAGCTGATTATGTCAAAGGCCTTGAATTTCATTATGTAAGTGATATGAAAGATGTATTGCGAATTGCACTTTCCCTAAATCTATAAACTTTTGGTACTAAAAAATAAAAAATGACGTTATGGCTAAAGGATTATTTGTATGCTTAAGCGCATTTTTTTTATTTTTCTTGTGTTTTCCAATTTTGCATTAACAGCTCAAATTGGGGGCAGTTCGACCTATGAGTTTCTAAGTTTATCTTCAAGTCCTCTGCATTCCAGTTTAGGAGCTCCAATACCCACTCTTTCAGATTTGGATATCCACAGTTCATTGAGTAATCCAGCATTACTTCACGGACGTGTAGGAGGACAGTGGTCGTTAAACTTTGAACCTTATTTTGCTGGAGTAAATAGAGGGAGTGCTGCCTATGCAATAACACTTAATCGAAAAAAGGCACTCTTATTTGATATCCGATACATCCATTACGGAACTTTTGAAGGGCGTGACGAAATAGGAAACCCCACTACGGATTTTAGCGGAAATGAGACTGCGCTTGGCGTTTCACATTCCCATTATTTTTTAAAACTCAATTTATCGGTAGGTGCTCGGTTAAGTTTGATTAGTTCAAGTTTTGAAAAGTATCATTCTTTTGGAGTAAGTACAGATTTTGGATTTTATTATCATTTTTTAAATAGTTCATTTCGAATTGGTTTAGTGTTACGAAATATAGGGTCTCAAATTACCACCTATGCTGATATTAAAGAGCCACTTCCTTTTGAAATTGGTTTGGGAGTTTCAAACGAATTACTTCATTTGCCCTTGCGGTGGCATTTATATTTTCAAAATGTACAAAACTGGAAATTGGCTTTTGAAAACTCCAACCGGACCACTACAAGTCTTAACGGGGAACAAACTGAAGAAAAGTTAGGCGGTTTAGACGAACTATTTCGACATATCGTATTGGGTATTGAACTCTTTCCCGATCGTTCATTTTCGATACAATTGGGTTATAATTTTAGACGTGCTGCAGAATTGCGTATTTTAGAGCAACGTAGTTTCTCTGGGATCACAGCAGGTTTTGGTCTTTCAATGCGAAGACTTCGATTTCATTTTAGTCATGCAAGGTATACAAGTGCAGGAAATACAAGTTTTTTTGGAATATCGTTTAATCCTGATTTATGAAAAATATTAAAATTGCAATTGACGGTGCGTCATCTACAGGAAAAAGTACCTTAGCTAAGCGTTTAGCCACCCATTTTTCATATGTTTATGTTGACTCGGGAGCGATGTATAGAGCAATTACTCACTACGCACTTGAACATCATTGGATAGGAACAGGATTTTTTTATAAAGAACAACTTATAGAAGCATTGGATGATATTGCCTTGGTTTTTAGTGAGAATTCAGGTTTACTACTCAACAATAGTCCAATAGAGCCATTTATTCGTACGCTAAACGTGTCGGATTATGTTAGTCAAGTGGCTACCGTGTCAGAAGTCCGCCGTTTTTTGGTCAATCAACAACGTATTATTGGTCAAAATGGTGGGGTTGTAATGGATGGTAGAGATATTGGAACAGTTGTATTTCCAACGGCGGAACTGAAATTATACTTAACAGCATCCCTGAGATTAAGAGCAAAGAGAAGACATCAAGAGCTTTTGTCCAGAGGGGAAAAGGTGAGTTATGAAGCTGTACTTGACAACATTGAAAAACGTGATACTATGGATCAAAATCGAAACGACTCCCCTCTCCAAAAAGCTAAGGACGCTATTTTATTATGTACGGATTCATGGAGTGTTAACAAATTACTAGACAAAGTAATAACTCTTGCTAAAAAACAAATGAAGCCCTAAAAATTTTTCGATCAAAATTTGGTTGTGTTTTTTATAGCCCTTACATTTGCGCACCTTTGGCGGGTGTTCAGTGAAAGTAACCAAAGGAATTTATCATAATTAACATCTTCTATTGATGTTCTCACCATTACTTTCAACACAATAGGATACAAATTTTATCAGCATGGCTGAAGAAACCACCAACGAAGAACTTCAAAACTCTGTTGAAGTTAGCCCACAAGAAGCTCCTGAGGAGCAATTTCAAGAAGAAACAACCAACAAGGAAGAGCCAACACCTCAAGATTTTCTAGATAATTTTGATTGGGAAAGCTTTGAGGAAGGAATTGAGGCAGTTCAGGACAACGAACTTAAACAATTTGAACAATTAGTTCGCGAAAACTTCGTAGATACACACGGAAAAGATGTGATCGAGGGAGTTGTAATTCATATGACAGATCGTGAAGCAATCATTGATATTAATGCCAAATCAGAGGGTGTTATTTCCCTTAATGAATTTCGGTATAACCCTGATCTAAAAGTAGGAGATAAGGTAGAAGTAATGATTGACATGTTGGAAGACAAAACAGGTCAACTGATTCTTTCACACCGTAAAGCCCGTGTCATTATGGCTTGGGATCGAGTGAATAAAGCGCATGACAATGAAGAAATTGTTACAGGATTTGTAAAATGCCGAACCAAAGGAGGTATGATAGTAGACGTCTTTGGAATTGAAGCATTTTTACCTGGTTCACAAATTGATGTTAAACCTATCCGAGATTACGATCAGTACGTGAACAAGAATATGGAATTTAAAATTGTGAAGATCAATCACGAGTTCAAAAATGTGGTTGTGTCACACAAGGCACTTATCGAGGCGGATATCGAAGAGCAGAAAAAAGAAATCATTGGTCAACTCGAAAAAGGACAAGTTCTTGAAGGAACCGTTAAAAATATTACTTCTTATGGTGTATTTATCGATCTCGGAGGAGTTGACGGTTTGGTTCACATTACAGATCTTTCATGGAATCGCATTTCACACCCAAGTGAGATTTTAGAACTAGACCAAAAGCTCAATGTTGTGATTCTTGATTTTGATGATAATAAAACACGTATCCAATTAGGAGTAAAGCAATTGAGTCAACATCCATGGGATGCTTTAAGTGAAGACATTAAAGAAGGAGATAAAATCAAAGGACAAGTTTCTGTAATTGCTGATTATGGTGCATTTATTGAGGTTTCTCCTGGCGTTGAAGGCCTAGTTCATGTATCTGAAATGTCATGGAGTACCCATTTGCGCTCTGCTCAAGATTTTGTAAAAGTTGGTGATGCTGTAGAGGCAGTCATTCTTACCCTTGATCGTGAGGAGCGTAAAATGTCGTTAGGAATCAAGCAATTGACACCTGACCCTTGGACAGATATTACTTCAAAATACCCTGTTGGTTCGAAGCATTCAGGCTTAGTGCGAAACTTTACCAATTTTGGTGTATTTGTTGAACTTGAAGAAGGTATTGACGGATTGATTTACATTTCGGATTTATCTTGGACTAAAAAAGTTAAACACCCCTCAGAAGTAGTATCTGTAGAGCAAAAGCTCGATGTGGTTGTGTTGGAACTCGACGTTGATGGTCGCAAGTTAAGTTTAGGCCACAAACAAACAATGGAAAACCCATGGGATGGATATGCTGCTACCTATGCTCTTGCTACTTTGCATGAATTAGAAATAACAGAAATTGTTGAAAAGGGAGCTACTATTGTTCTTAACGAGGATATTACTGCTTTTATTCCTAATCGTCATTTAGACAAAGAAGATGGTAAAAAACTTACTAAAGGCGAAAAAGCAATGTTTAAAGTGATTGAATTTAACAAAGACTTTAAGCGTGTAGTGTTATCTCATAGTGCAGTATTTAAAAGCATTGAAGACGAGAATGTAAAGTCAGCACGTAAAAATACGGCTAAAGCAGAAACGTCAACTCTAGGGGATTTAGATGCTCTTGCTAATCTTAAGAAGAAAATGGACGCGAACAGTTAAATACTGATGACGTCTATTTATAAAAAAAGAGGCCGTTTTGGTCTCTTTTTTTATTGTCTTAAATTTTGAGCAATAAAATCACCAACTTCAGATGTAGTGTATGACTTGTTGGGGTTTATTTCTGGCGTTACAATTCCATTTTCTAAAGCCATATTAACAGCCTTTTGAATGGCTTTCGATTCTCTATAACATTCAAAATATTCTAAGAGCATACCAGCCGATAAAATAGCGGCAATTGGATTAGCAATTCCCTTTCCTGCTCCTTGAGGAAAAGAACCATGTATGGGCTCAAACATACCAAACCGATTCCCTATTGATGCAGAAGCTAAAAGACCTATAGAGCCTCCTATAACGCTTCCTTCATCTGAAATGACATCCCCAAAAAGATTTTCTGTTAAAATTACATCAAACTGTGAAGGGTTTAAAATCATTTGCATGGCAGCGTTATCTACAAATAAAAAGTCTACGTTAACGTCGCTATATGTATTTTCGTGCAATGCGGTAACCACTCGACGCCAGAGGCGGGATGATTCTAAAACATTCGCCTTATCCACTAAAGTGAGCTTATTTCGTCGCTCCCGTGCTGCTTTAAAAGCCATATGGGCAATTCGTTCAATTTCTTTTTTGGTATACAAACACAAATCAGAAGCAGTATTTCCATCCTCCGATAAATACTTTTCACCAAAATAGATTCCTCCAGTGAGTTCGCGATATATTACAAAATCAGTTCCATTAATACGTTCATGTTTTAAGGGAGAACGCTCTATAAGAGCGTCATACGCTTTTACAGGACGAACATTACTAAACAAGCCTAAAGATTTTCTAAGTTTGAGCAAACCTTGTTCAGGTCGAATTTTAGCATCGGGGTTATTGTCATATTTTGGATCTCCTATAGCTCCAAACAATATTGCGTCACTGCTGGTACACACCTTGAGAGTTTCATCAGGCAATGGGCTTCCTGTTTTATCGATAGCAATGGCTCCAACAAGAGCCTCTGTGTATTCAAACGTATGATTGAATTGTTGGGCAACAGCATTTAAAACTTTAATCGCTTCTGTAGTAACTTCTGGACCAATACCATCTCCAGAGAGTACAGCTATTTTTTTATTCATGTTGTTATTGATTCAAATTGTTCAATAGCAGATTGTTGGCTTACCAAATAATCAATATCATCATAACCATTGATTAGACATGTTTTTTTGTAAGAATTAATTTCAAAATTCACCTGAATACTCGCACTACTAACTGCTAAAATTTGTTCTTCCAGATTTATGGTGAGTAGGGTGGAGGGATTATTTTCAATAGTGCTCAGCAGTTGTTGTAGGATTTCAGGACTCACCTGAATAGGCAATAGCCCATTATTTAAAGCATTACCTTTAAAAATATCAGCAAAAAAACTTGAAATAATCACTTTAAAACCATAATCGGCGAGTGCCCATGCAGCATGTTCTCTGCTTGATCCACATCCGAAGTTATTTCCTGCTACCAATATTTTACCACCATATAAAGGGTTATTTAAAATAAAATCGGGAACAGGCTCATTAGATTTATCAAATCTCCAATCTCTAAATAAATTTGATCCAAATCCTTTTCGGTCGGTAGCTTTTAAAAATCGCGCTGGAATTATTTGGTCAGTATCAACATTTTCAATGCTTAAAGGTACTGCTGTTGTATTAAGAGAAGTAAATTTTTCCATATCTAAATTAATATTGAGAAGGATCAATTATCTTACCTGCTATAGCAGCAGCAGCGGCCATCACTGGACTTGCTAATATTGTTCGGGATCCTTGGCCTTGACGTCCTTCAAAGTTTCTGTTCGACGTTGATACACAATATTCTCCAGCAGGTATTTTATCTTCATTCATAGCTAAACACGCTGAACAACCTGGTTGTCGTAAGTTAAATCCAGCGTCTGTAAATACCTTATCTAAACCTTCATCAACAATCTGCTTTGCAACTTGTTGAGAACCGGGAACAATAAGAGCGTAAATATTTTTTGCTTTTTGTTTTCCTTTAATATATGCCGCGGCAGCTCTAAAATCTTCGATTCGTGAATTGGTACAACTTCCTATAAATACATGGTTTATTTCTAAGTTTTGTAAGGATTGCCCTTTTTTGAACCCCATGTAGGATAATGATTTATCGAACGATGCCCCCTGTAGATTTGGAATTGTGTCGTTTATTCGAATGCCCATACCGGGGTTGGTTCCATAAGTTACCATGGGTCTTATTTCATCAGCATCAAAATTATATTCATGGTCAAATACCGCATCATCGTCTGTACTAAGCGATTTCCAATAGATTACTTTTTCTTCAAAATCATTTCCTTTTGGAGCAAAAGGCTTTCCCTTAACATATTCAAATGTTGTCTCGTCAGGGGCTATCATTCCTCCACGAGCTCCCATTTCGATACTCATATTACAAACCGTCATCCGTCCTTCCATTGACATATTCTCGAAAACATCTCCAGCATATTCTGCAAAATATCCTGTTCCCGAGTCTGTTCCCAACTGCGCAATAATGTACAAGATGACATCTTTGGGTTGCACACCAGGTCGAAGTTTTCCATTGACATTTATTCGCATACTTTTGGGCTTATTCATCAAAACACTTTGACTGGCAAAAACCTGAGCTACTTGGCTGGTACCAATCCCGAAAGCAATAGTTCCAAATGCCCCGTGCGTTGAAGTATGACTATCCCCACATACCATTGTCATTCCAGGTTGGGTAATTCCGAGTTCAGGGCCGATAACATGCACAATCCCCTGAAATGGATGACCTAAACCGTAAAGTTCAATGCCGTGTTTTTTACAATTAGTTTTAAGTTGTTCAACTTGTTTTTTAGATAGCGCGTCCTTGATTGGCAAATGTTGATTGATGGTGGGAACGTTATGGTCGGCTGTTGCAACAATTTGTTGGGGTCTGAAAATAGGAATACCTCGCTCTTCCAATGAAGAAAATGCTTGGGGACTAGTTACTTCGTGGATGAGGTGTTTATCAATATAAAGGATATCGGGGCCGTTAGGGATGGTACTTACTACATGTGAATCCCAAACTTTGTCAAATAAAGTTTTACTCATAGGAATGGACTATAAAATAGCTTCTAATTTTGCAGATTTAATAATATGAGGAATGTCATTGTCATTGACTTCTTTTTTTGCATCCGCAAATTTTAAAAATTCATGATAAACCACGTCTAATTGATTTTTGGTCAAATCAATTCCAATATTTTTTGCTCTGTAAGCTAATGCTGCGCGACCACTACGAGCCGTAAGAACAATGGCTGAGGTACTCACTCCCACTTCTTTCGGATCAATAATTTCGTATGTTTCTCGATTTTTGATCACACCGTCTTGATGAATTCCAGAACTGTGAGCAAAAGCATTTGCCCCAATGATCGCTTTATTGGGTTGTACCATCATTCCCATAGCATCAGAAACCATTTGACTGGTATCGTACAAAAGTTTGGATTTAATGTTGGTATCCAGATGGAGTGAGGGGTGTTGTCTCATTATCATGACTACTTCCTCAAGAGCTGTATTTCCTGCACGTTCACCAATGCCATTAATAGTACATTCAATTTGACGAGCTCCATTTACTACACCTGCGATGGAGTTTGCTGTAGCTAAACCCAAATCATTATGGCAATGGCATGATAAAATTGCTTTGTGAATTCCACAGACATTTTCTTTGAGATATTTTATTTTAGCTCCATACTCTTCAGGAAGGCAGTATCCTGTTGTATCAGGAATGTTTAATACAGTAGCTCCTGCTTTAATCATGGCTTCACATACACGAGCCAAAAATTCATTGTCGGTTCGACCAGCATCTTCGGCATAGAACTCAACATCTTCAACAAATGATTTAGCATGTTTTACTGCAGCAACTCCACGTTCAATTATTTGTTCACGTGAGCTGTTGAATTTATATTCAATATGCGAGTCAGAGGTTCCTATTCCGGTATGTATTCGGGGACGAGCAGCATTTTGAAGAGCATCAGCAGCAACATCTATATCTTTTTTAACAGCACGAGTTAGCCCACATACCGTTGCATTTTTTACAATTTTAGCAATTTGGGCTACAGAGGCAAAGTCTCCAGGACTAGAAATTGGAAATCCAGCTTCAATAATATCTACCCCGATATCATCTAATCTTTTGGCAATTATTAGTTTTTGCTCTACGTTGAGTTTACAACCGGGAACTTGCTCACCATCTCTTAACGTTGTATCAAAAATATAAACCTTTTCTTTGGTCATTCTTTTTTTGTAATTTGCAATAGTTAACAAAAGTAATTCAATTTTATTGATACTAAAAAAAGAATTTATTTAACTACAATATTAAAAAATTATTAGCAATTGCTAATGTAGTTAAAAATTAATATTTAGCTTTCATTTCGATACAATGTTAAACGAACAGCGAGACCCTCTTTTTGGATTAATCAAATCCTTATCTAAATCTGAAAAAAGACAATTTAAGCTTTACGTAGGCCGCTTGGGTGTAAATACTGACGCCAAATTTATTACCCTTTTCATTTTGATGGATAAAATGAAAATCTATGATGATAAGTTTTTGTATGCTGCCCAAATTGTGAAACGTCAACAATTATCTAATCTAAAAGCTCATTTATACAAACAAATTCTTATCAGTTTACGACTTAATCCCTTACATCAACAAAAACGAATTCAGTTAAGAGAACAGCTCGACTTTGCCACTATTTTATATCACAAGGGATTGTACAAACAAAGCTTAAAAATCCTTGAAAAAGCAAAAACTTCAGCCCTAGAATCTGAAGAAAAAAACATTGCCTATCAGATTATCGAATTTGAAAAAAATATTGAGTCACAATATGTTACCCGTAATTTAAAAAATCGTGCTCGTCAATTAGCATCCCAAGCACAAGACCTAAGCGAAATGAATGTTTTGACGAGCAAGCTTTCAAACTTGTCAATCGAACTTTACGCCATTATTCTTCATTCGGGCTATGTAAAAAATGATGAAGAGTTTAAAGAAATCACGCGTTATTTTTTTAATCGACTACCTGATGTTGACTTCTATAAACTGGGTTTTATGGAAAAACTTTGGTATTATAAATCGCATTTATGGTATAGTTTGCTTGTTCAGGATTTTTTATCTTCTTTCAAATACGCCAACAAGTGGGTTGATCTTTTTTATGAATCAACGAAAATGATCGAAATTAATCCTGTTTTTTTTATAAAAGGAAATCAATACCTCTTCGAATCGTTATTTTTTTTAAAACATAAATCTAAATTCAAAACAAGTCTACATAAAATGGAAAGTGTAATCGACACTTCCATCTCCATTAATGATAATGTTTCTTCCTTATTATTTTTATGCGTATATCAAAACAAACTCAATTTACATTTTTTAGATGGCTCCTTTGAAAAAGGAATACTCATTATTCCAGAAATTCTGAATGGGATAAAAAAACATAATTTTAAAATTGATCAACATCACATCATGGTTTTATACTACAAAATTGCTTGCATGTACTTTGGAGTGGAGAATTATGAGTTGTGTATTTTGTATTTAGAAAAAATAATTAATAATAAAAATTTAAAAATTAGAGAGGATCTCATGTGTTTTTCTCGTGTATTAAGTGTAGTGGCACACTACGATTCAGGTCAAGATTATAAGATTGATAGTCAACTAAAATCCACCTACAAATTTTTGATCAAAATGAATGAGCTCCAGCAAGTTCAAAAAGAGATGATTCGTTTTTTAAGAAGCTTGGTCAACATGTACCCAAATGAATTAAAACAAGCCTTTAAAACATTGCATGCTCAACTATTGATATACGAAAAAGATCCTTATGAAAAACGAGCATTTTTATATCTCGATATTATTTCCTGGTTGGAAAGTAAAATCCAAAATCGCTCTATTTCTTCGATTATCAAAGAAAAATCACAATACTTAATTAGATAAGGCAAGCATTCCACAGCAGTTCTTTGGGAGGAGTTGCTCGAATGGTAATAAGCTCTTTTGTTGTGGGATGTCGAAAAGTTAACATACGGGCATGGAGATGAATACCTCCATTGGTGTTTGGTCGAGGAGCACCATACTTTACATCTCCTTTTATAAATAAATTTTCGGCATGAAGTTGGGCACGTATTTGATGGTGACGACCTGTTTGCAGTTCAATTTCTAATAAATGATATCGATCTAAAGCTTTCAGATGCTTGTAACTCAACATCGCTTTTTTTGAGTGGTTGACCTGTTTTAAGTAAGCATAGGACTTGTTTTGTTTTGAATTTCGAACAAGATAATGAATCAATTGATTCTCTTTTTTTGGAGTTCCTGAAATTAGCGCCCAATATATTTTTTTTGGTACACGTTCAGCGAATTGTTTATTTAACCTACTTAGAGCTTTGCTGGTACGGGCCAATACTAATATTCCGCTTGTAGGACGATCTAGTCGGTGAACTAATCCCAAAAAAACAGCTCCAGGTTTTTGATATTTTTTTTTTACGTAAGCTTTGGCGTGATCTATCAGAGGAATGTCACCTGTTTGGTCTGCCTGAACTAAAACTCCAGAGGGCTTATTTACAACCAAAATGTGATTATCTTCATATAAAACTTCAATGACTTGCACAATTAATACTGTTCAGTTTCATTAGGAAAGTTGGATGACTTGACATCGCTAACGTATTGACCTATAGCCAGAGTCATTTCGTCATAAAGATTCATGTACCTTCTTAAAAAACGAGGATTGAATTCATTGGTTAAACCAATAAGATCATGGATCACTAAAACTTGTCCATCTACCCCTCCACCTGCACCAATTCCAATAACAGGAATGGTTAGCTTTTGTGCAATTTTAGTAGCTAATGTAGCAGGTATCTTTTCGATTACCAATGCAAAACAACCTAATTTTTCGAGCATTAAAGCATCCTCCATTATTTTTTTAGCTTCTTCCTCTTCGCGAGCACGAACGGTGTAAGTTCCGAACTTATAGATGGATTGTGGCATCAATCCAAGATGACCCATTACAGGAATCCCAGCATTTAATATTCGAGATATTGATTCTTTACTTTCAGCACCTCCTTCAAGTTTTACTGCATGTCCTCCAGATTCTTTCATGATACGAATTGCCGACCTTAACGCCTCTTTAGCATCCGATTGATAACTTCCAAAAGGGAGATCCACCACCACCAAAGCTCTTTTTATGGCTTTTACTACAGCACTTGCATGATATAACATTTGGTCTAAAGTAATCGGTAATGTGGTTTCGTGTCCTGACATTACATTCGATGCTGAATCTCCCACCAAAACTACATCTACATTTGCCGCATCAACAACTTTAGCCATAGAATAATCATAAGCGGTGAGCATGCTTATTTTTTCGCTGTGTTGTTTCATTTCGATCAACGAGTTGGTGGTGATTCGTTTGTATTCTTTTTTGATGTTTGACATACAGAATGTTTTTCCGCAAAAATACAGTTAATTAATAAAACAAAATTTTACTCCATAGTGACACGTTTTTACTGACAGGGTGTCATGATTTTGATATGGTACAATCATTGTAATTTGAGTAAGAAACGAATTTAATATTATGAGTAAAATAATTGGAATTGATTTAGGTACAACGAACTCTTGTGTTTCTGTAATGGAAGGAAGCGAGCCTGTTGTAATCCCAAATGCTGAAGGTAAGCGTACCACGCCCTCAGTCATCGCTTTTGTTGAAGGAGGAGAAATTAAAGTGGGTGATCCTGCTAAGCGTCAGGCAGTGACCAACCCTACTAAAACCATTTCTTCAGTTAAAAGATTTATGGGAAACAAGTTTTCGGAATCTTCTACAGAAGTGAAGCGTGTACCCTATAAAGTTGTAAAAGGAGACAATGATACACCTCGTGTTGATATTGACGGTCGCATGTACACAGCACAAGAATTATCAGCGATGATTCTTCAAAAAATGAAGAAAACGGCTGAGGATTATCTAGGGCAGAGTGTGAGTGAAGCGGTAATTACGGTTCCTGCATATTTTAATGATTCTCAAAGACAGGCTACCAAAGAAGCGGGTGAAATATCGGGACTTAAAGTACAGCGGATCATAAACGAGCCCACTGCGGCAGCGTTGGCGTATGGACTTGATAAAGCAGGTTCGGATAAGAAAATTGCAGTATATGACCTTGGAGGAGGAACTTTTGATATTTCAATTCTTGAATTAGGAGATGGAGTGTTTGAAGTACTATCTACAAACGGAGATACACATTTGGGTGGAGATGATTTTGATCAAGTTATTATTGATTGGTTAGCTGGTGATTTTAAGTCAACTCAGGATGTAGATTTACTGGCTGATCCAATGGCGTTGCAACGACTAAAAGAAGCAGCTGAAAAAGCAAAAATTGAATTGTCATCAAGCACTCAAACCGAAATCAACCTTCCTTACATCACAGCAACAGCTTCTGGTCCAAAGCACTTAGTGAAAACTTTAACACGAGCAAAGTTTGAACAATTGGCAGATTCACTTGTAAAACGTTCCATGACTCCTGTCAAAAATGCATTAAGTGATGCTGGTCTCTCTACTGGAGATATTGATGAAATAATTTTAGTTGGTGGATCTACTAGAATTCCAGTAATTCAACAAGAAGTAGAAGGGTTTTTTGGAAAAAAACCCTCCAAAGGGGTTAATCCCGACGAAGTAGTGGCTATTGGTGCAGCAATTCAAGGGGGTGTACTCACAGGAGATGTAAAAGATGTGTTGTTATTGGACGTTACTCCTCTTTCTTTAGGAATTGAAACCATGGGAGGCGTTATGACTAAGCTTATCGAGTCTAATACTACCATTCCAAGTAAAAAATCACAGGTTTTTTCTACAGCTGCTGATAATCAACCATCTGTTGAAATACATGTATTACAAGGGGAACGTTCTATGGCGGGTGACAATAAAACTATAGGCAGATTTCATTTGGATGGAATCCCTCCCTCACAACGTGGAGTACCTCAAATTGAAGTAACATTTGATATAGACGCCAATGGTTTAATTCATGTTACGGCTATGGATAAAGCTACTAACAAATCTCAAGAGATCCGTATAGAAGCTTCATCTGGATTAACAGAGGATGAAATCGAAAAAATGAAAAAAGAAGCAGAAGCGAATGCCGATGCAGACAAAAAAGCAAAAGAACAAGTAGACGCTTTAAATAACGCTGATGCGATGATTTTTCAAACCGAAAAGCAACTTACTGAATTTGGTGATAAACTATCGGTAGACAAGAAAAAGCCAATTGAAGACGCTTTAGGCGTGCTTAAAAAAGCTTACGAAGCAAAAGATTTAGAAGCGATTGCACCAGCGCTTGATGCGATTAACGAAGCATGGAAAAATGCATCTGAAGAAATGTATAAAGCACAAGCTGAAGGGCAGGGACAACAAGCTCCACCAGCAGAAGAACAGCCTAGTAGTGGAGAGGACGATGTTCAAGATGTAGATTTTGAAGAAGTCAAATAAATCATAATATCTTTTAGAAAAACGCACTGTTTTGGCAGTGCGTTTTTTTTATATTTATAAACAAATAATCAGCTATGGACTCTAAAGCTTTACTTCACAAAATTAATCTACGAAACGAAGGTACTCTTATGCAAACCTTGGGGATTGTATTTACAGATATAGGCGAAGATTGGCTGATTGCTAAAATGCCTGTTGATCCCAAAGTCCATCAGCCTGATGGTGTTTTGCACGGAGGTGCTACCGCAGCTTTAGCTGAAACAGTTGGGAGCTCGGCAGCTGCTTTATTTTGTCTTAAAGAAGGGTACATGATTCGAGGCGTTGAACTTGCAGCTAATCATGTAAGAGGAGTGCGTTCAGGCTATGTTTATGCTATAGCACAAGCCCTACACAAAGGAAAAACCATGCAACTTTGGGACATCAATATTACAGATGATAATGATAAATTAGTTTCAAAATGCAAACTTACTACACTTACTATAGCCCAAAAAAAACCCTAATTGATTATTAAAGAAGTTTCAGATCGACTTATTCATCAATGGAAATCTAAAAAACCGTTTGTTGCATATCGTTTTCCAAATGATCATAAACTTTTTGTCCATCTCCAGAAAAATGACGATTGGGTTTGTCCTGATGATAATTTTAAAGGGTTTGTTATGTTTCCTTTTCTTACTAAATCTACTCCTCTAGGAATTCGCGGTGATGAGAAATTGGAAAGTCCATTGAATTCAAAAGAAACGAGATCATTTTCAAAACAATTAATCAAAACAAAATCTTTCTCTAACCAAAGAGAAGCTTATATAGAAAAAATTCAGAAAGCATTACAAGAACTTAAATTGAATACACTCAAAAAAGTGGTGCTTTCCACACGATTTGACCTAAAATGTTCAAACCTCAACCCCATAAGTTATTTTGAAAAATTGTTAATTCAATACCCCAAAACATTTAATTATATTATCTACCATCCTGAGGAGGGAACATGGCTTGGTGCTACCCCAGAAACTCTTATTGAATTAGAAAACGATCATCTCACTACTTTTGCATTAGCCGGAACAAAACCCACTAATTTTGAACGATGGGGAATAAAAGAACTTGAAGAACAACAATATGTAAGTGATCAGATTTTTGCTATTCTATCTGAAGATCCCACTTGTAGCGATATTTCCATTTCGGATATCGAAACGATTCAAGCAGGAAATATTGATCATATTTTAACAAAAATTTCAGCTAATATTCAACAACCCAATGTTTGGAAGCTTGCTCGAAGCTTACATCCAACCCCTGCAGTGGGAGGAGTTCCTAAAAATGATTCATTAGAATTTATCAAAAAACATGAAAACTATAATCGATCTTTCTACACTGGTTTTTTAGGGATTCATGAATCTTTACGTACACGTTTCTTTGTTAACTTGAGATGTATGCGTTTAAGTAACAACAAGGCCAGTATTTATGTTGGTGGAGGAATTACTTCAAAAAGTGATCCAGCTTCTGAATGGAACGAAATTATTCACAAAGCTCAAACGATGCTTCAGGTGTTAGCTAGTTAATTGCTAAATCATTTCTTACCTTTGAGGTGGCTATGAAGTACTCCACAATACCTGTTGCACAAACGGTTTTACATTATGCAGTTGCGCATGGTATTGCGCATGTTATTATTTCTCCAGGTTCACGTAATGCTCCTCTCACCATTGGCTTTACTTCTCATCCTAAGATCAGATCATACAGTGTAGTTGATGAACGATCAGCAGGATTTTTTGCACTTGGAATTGCTCAACAGCTACAACAACCTGTTGCGTTGTTATGTTCATCGGGGTCAGCACTTTTGAATTATTACCCTGCAATTTCTGAAGCCTATTACAGCGATATCCCGCTGATTATTATCTCTGCCGATCGTCCTGAATATCGCATAGATATCGGAGATGGTCAAACTATTCAACAAGATGGGGTGTATGGAAGACACCTAGTCTATGATGCACCCCTTCATCAAGATGCCTCTCATGCCACGGATACCATTAAACAGAGTAATCGCCAAAAAATTTTACAACCAAATGATTCGATAAAAGATATTCAAGCCATTATTCAACAAAAAAATCAAGAACAACTACAGCTTGCATTTCGAGCAGCCATTCAACAAAAAGGGCCTGTCCATATTAATGTTCCTTTGGAGGAACCCCTATATAATACTACCAGTGAACCTGTTCAATTTGAAGACTTATCTGTTCCCTCATTATTTGAGCAAAATAACAATGAATTTCAAGCGTTAGAATGGTGTGAAAAAGCGGATCGTATTTTAATTTTGATTGGGACTCATTATCCTGATCATAAACTTCAACAAATCCTTATCCATATTTCTCAGGACAAACGTTTTGCGGTTTTGACAGAGTCCACCTCAAATTTATCTCACTCAAGCTTTTTTCCGCACATCGATCAAATTATTGCCCCCATAGAAAAAGACATTTATCCTGAATATTATTGGAAAAAATTGAGACCAGATGTTGTTTTGTCTTTCGGAGGGATGGTAATTTCCAAAAAAATAAAATCATATTTGCGAAATTATCCGCCTCAACATCACATTCATCTTGATCTCAAGAAAGCCTATGATACTTATTTTATAAACGTTCATCATGTGAGTGTAACGCCAATTTTGTTTCTTAAAGAATTGACGCTTAAAACTAATATATCTCACCCCTATTGGGAAGAATGGCGTGTATTAGCTGAAAAAAGAAAAATTGCTCATCGAGGGTTTCTATCAAATGCACCTTTTTCAGATTTAGTAGCCTTTGAGACTTTATTTAAAAGAATACCTCCCAACTATTCAGTGCAGATAGCAAATAGCTCCCCTATTCGATATGCACAATTATATTCATATTCTAATGTTACCTATTGTAACAGAGGCACAAGTGGTATTGATGGTTGCGTTTCTACTGCAGTTGGGGCAGCTGTTTCAAGTCAACAACCTACCTTACTTATCACAGGTGATTTGAGTTTTTTTTATGACAATAATGGTTTGTGGAGCAATTATATTCCTTCACATTTTCGCGTTATTGTAATCAATAATGGAGGGGGTGGAATTTTTAGAGTCTTACCTGGAGATAAAACTACTGATATGTTTACAACTTATTTTGAAACAGCTCATAATAAATCGGTAGTAAATTTAGCGAAGCACTACAATTTCAAATATACATCAGCACGAACATCATGGGGATTAAAACGAAAATTAAATCAACTTTTTAAACCATCTAAGCGGCCAAAATTATTAGAAATTAAAACACCTAGCGTTTTAAATGCAGATGTTTTAAATGCATATTTTAATTATCTTTCAAAGGGTAATGAGTCAAAAAATATTAAACATTAATTTTACACAAAAATCTACTATGAGCATATCTTGGAAGAATTTAGCTAATTTCACAGACATCAAGTTTGAATTGTATAAGGGAGTAGCTAAAATCACGATTAATCGACCTGAAGTATACAATGCCTTTCGACCAGAAACAAATACAGAAATGCTTGAAGCGATGGATATTTGCCGTGAGCGTAACGATATAGATATTGTTATTTTTACGGGAGCAGGGGACAAAGCTTTTTGTAGTGGAGGAGATCAGAACGTAAAAGGGGTTGGGGGCTATGTTGGAGATGACGGAGTGCCTCGGCTGAATGTTCTTGATTTACACAAAAAAATTAGAGAAATCCCAAAACCAGTAATTGCGATGGTCAATGGCTACGCCATTGGAGGAGGTCATGTATTGCATGTTGTGTGTGATTTAACCATTGCTTCCGAGAATGCCATTTTTGGACAAACTGGCCCTAAGGTAGGAAGCTTTGATGGAGGTTTTGGTTCATCGTATTTGGCTCGGCATGTCGGACAAAAAAAGGCACGTGAGATTTGGTTTTTGTGTCAACAATATTCAGCACATGAAGCCATGGACATGGGAATGGTAAACAAAGTTGTTCCATTAGCAAATTTAGAGTCCACTGTTCTTGAATGGTGTGCGATTATGCAGCAACGAAGTCCGTTGGCTTTGCGGATGATAAAGCGCAGTTTAAATGCTGAATTAGATGGACAGCATGGATTGATGCAACTGGCAGGAGATGCTACGTTATTGTATTATTTAACAGAAGAGGCACAAGAGGGTAAACATGCATTTTTAGAAAAAAGAAGCCCTGATTTCAAAAAATATCCAAAATTTCCTTAAGGACGAATTAAATAAATGTACAATAAACCATTTACTTCAAAGCTCTCAGTTTGGCTTTCAGCAGCACGTTTAAGAACACTTCCCTTATCTATCTCAGGAATTTTAATAGGCTCAGCAACAGCTTATCAAGAAGGTTTTTTTGATGTAACTATTTTTATATTGGCATTGTTCACTACTATTTCTTATCAAGTAATATCTAATTTTGCGAATGATTATGGAGATGGACTTAAGGGAACTGACAACTCCGATAGAATAGGACCAAAAAGAGCCCTCCAGAGTGGATCATTAACCAAAAAAGAATTAAAAAACGGGATTATTGTGACCATTATTTTGGCTTTATCATTTACTTTTACTCTGCTGTATTTTGCTTTTGGTTTTACATCCTGGTATCTTATCCTATTTAATTTTTTAGGAATAGCAGCCATAGTTTCTGCAGTTAAATACACCATAGGCGATCATGCCTATGGTTATCGTGGATTTGGAGATGTTTTTGTATTTATTTTTTTTGGTTTGGTCAGTGTATTAGGAAGCTATTTTTTATTTCATCAATCGTTATCCTATACTTTATTTTTTCCTGCCATCGCTATCGGGTCATTAAGTGTTGGCGTATTGAATCTTAATAATATGCGTGACATTTTAAACGACACCTCTTCGTCTAAGCAAACCCTTGTCGTTTTGATAGGTTCAAAAAGAGCAAAAATATACCATTATAGCTGTGTTCTATTAGCCTTACTTAGTACAATTATTTTTGGTTTATGGATAAAAAATTGGAATGTTTATGGTTTCATTTTCCTTGCATTTATTCCATTAAGTTTACACGTAAAAAAAGTGTATGGAATAAAAAACCCCATAGATTTTGATCCTGAGTTAAAAAAGTTGGCTTTAAGTACTTTTTTGTATGCAGTACTTTTTTCTGTTTTAGTGATATTAGTATGAAAGCAAAACTTATAAAACATCGATTAAATTTTAAAACACCGAGTGGTACATCAAGAGGGGTTCTTGCTCACAAAGACAGTTGGTTTTTGATTTTAAATCACGAAAATAAAATTGGAATAGGCGAGTGTAGTATTATAGAGGGATTGAGTCCTGATGCTGTTAATATGATAGAAACACAATTGGAGATTATTTGTAATAATCTTCATTTAGGTTTTAGTGTTTTATATGAAAAATCAAAATATTTTCCAGCGATACAATTTTGTTTAGAGATGGCGTTTCGTTCCTTAAATTCTTCAGATCCTTTTCATTTGTTTCCTTCAGATTTTGTGGATAATCAATCCCACATAGCTATCAATGGCCTTGTTTGGATGGGATCGTTTGATTTTATGAAAGAACAAATTAGGGCTAAAATAGCATCTGGTTTTGATTGCATTAAATTAAAAATTGGAGCCATTGATTTTGAGCAAGAATGTCTTTTATTATCCAAAATTCGAAAAGATTTTAGTGCTGATACTATCGAAATACGCGTTGATGCCAATGGCGCTTTTTCGACCGTTGATGCCCTTCAAAAATTAGATCGATTGTCAAAATATGATATTCATTCCATTGAACAACCTATTCAAACAGGTCAATGGGAGAAAATGTCAAGCTTATGTTTTCATTCTCCTATACCCATAGCGCTAGATGAGGAGTTAATAGGGCATTATGACAATAAGGAAAGAAAGCGCATGTTGTCTATAATACAACCAAAATTTATTATATTGAAACCTAGTTTATTAGGAGGGTGGCGTGCCGCTGAGGATTGGATTCATATTGCTGAATCTTTAGGGATAAACTGGTGGGCAACAAGTGCGTTGGAAAGTAACATTGGACTCAATGCGATTGCTCAATGGGTGTTCATGAAAAACTCTCCTTTAAAACAAGGTTTAGGTACGGGTCAATTATTTACCAATAATATTGAAAGCCCTTTAGAAATTCAACATGGATATTTGAGTTATACGAATCAGTCATGGAAATTTAAATTATAAGTATGTTTATTGAAAATGCACATCAAATAAAAAAAGACGTTTGGCGCTATGTTTTAGGGGTATTTCTTATGGCTGTTGTGGCTTCTCTTACAGGATTATTTTTTCAGATTGCTCTTATCGCTGAAGTAGGGGTAGATCAATTAATTCAAATGCCCACAAAAGATTGGTTTGGTATTTTGGATGCTAATTTATCTCTTTTTTACATCTTACTTCCTTTTTCGTTTTGTTTTTTTCTTATATTTGGTGTAGCTCGGTGGTTACATGATCAAAGCCCGAGAACACTTATCACCTCACGAACACAAATTGATTGGAATCGAATTTTTTACTCATTTGGTTTGATTTCTATTGTCGCAATATGCCTCACCGTTATTTCATATTGGATATCACCAGAAGATTTTATTTGGAATTTTAAGCCTAATAGGTTTTTAATTCTGTTGTTAATTTCAATTTTGATGCTTCCCCTACAAACCACAGTTGAGGAACTATTTTTTAGAGGATATTTAATGCAATGTTTTGGTTTTTGGAGTAAAAACAAAGGGGTAGCTTTAGTCATTACTTCATTACTATTTGGACTGCTTCACTTACAAAATCCAGAAATTGAGGAGTTAGGTACCCTTATTATTATTGTTTATATCCTTACAGGTTTTTTTTTAGGGATAATAACTTTGATGGATGATGGACTGGAACTAGCAATAGGTTTTCATGCGGGAAACAATTTGATGACGGCTTTGTTATTGACTTCGGATTGGACTGTTTTACAAACCGATTCCATTTTTATTGATGTTTCTGAGCCTTTAATAATGGTTCACCTCCTTCCACCATTTATTATGTATCCCATTTTCATCATTGTTTTTTCAAAAAAATACGGTTGGAACCACTGGAAAGAAAAGTTATTTGGATCTTTAATTCATGAATCAAACGCTTAAACTTCACCCTAACTTTCGTTTTCAAGGTCGTTCGTATAATGCAAATGAGTTAAGAAAACTCACTACTGAATTTCTTCAATCAAAAAAAGAGGAGGAAAAAGAAATAGGGCACTTTTTCCAATCTTGGTTTGACGATATGCCTTTTATTCATGGACAAACATCTGGTTCAACAGGAAAACCTAAACCCATAAGATTAATGAAGTCGGCCATGTGGGCATCTGCTTTGTCTACAGGTGCTTTTTTTCAACTTCCACCTACTGCCACAGCACTACTTTGTTTGCCTGTTCGTTTTATTGCTGGAAAAATGATGCTGGTGCGTGCCATGTCACTTGGGTTACATCTTGATTTTGTAATGCCTTCTTCATCCCCCCTTAAAGGTCTAAACAAATCGTTTGATTTTTCGGCGATGACCCCACAACAAGTTCAGGGTTCTATGGGTGAGTTGGGTCTTATTAGTTGTGTACTTATTGGTGGAAGTCCCTTGTCTGTTTCGCTTCGTAATAGATTAAAAAATCGTTCACAACGCATATATGAAACCTTTGGAATGACCGAAACATTGAGCCATATTGCTGCCAGAGATATCAGCTCTGGCGAGCGATATTTTACTGCGATGCCTTACGTTCACTTTACCCAACAAAAGAATTGTTTGGTCATTCATGCACCCAAAATAGTTCCAAATAAATTGATTACTAATGATTGGGTTAATTTGCGATCCTCAACTCAATTTGAATGGCTGGGAAGAGCTGATTTTATTATTAATTCCGGAGGGATCAAAATTCATCCTGAACAAATTGAAGAACACTATTCTACACTAACAAATAAAAAATGTATTGCTATGGGGCTTCCAGATGAACGTTTAGGAGAAAAATTAGTGCTCGTTTTTGAACATCCGCAAACAGAGGATATTTTAGAGAAATTTAGAAAGTTTAACAATACATCTCCTTATCATATTCCTAAAAACATCTATTATGTTCCTACATTTGTGAAAACTGCTAATGGTAAAATCAATAGGATGAAAACAAGGCAAATAGTATTGGATAATCTTTGATTGTATTTTTTAGGTCAAAACTTTTATGCATTTAGGGCTTACTTTTATTAAAATCAATAAATATCATACATAATTAATATTCATATTTTTATAAAACTAAAAGTTATTAACGATATTTGTGCTTAAATTATGAAACTAGACAAAAATATTATTTTCGGTTGGGCCTCTTTAATCTTAACTCTGCTAGGAATAGCGCTTGTTTTGCTTGGTGTAATTAAATACAAAGAATACGCTATTGGTTTTAGTGTTGCAGGAACAGGTTTCATTGCTGTAGGCTGGGCGTTTAACGCGCTTAAAGGAAGGGTGTAATTTTAATGGCGATCAATTAAACTTCAAGATCATTTTTATATTTCCTCTGGCATAAGGATTGTTTTCTTCAATGGGAATTTCAACAAAGCCATATTTACGATACAGATAAATGGAGTTGTTCAGTTTTCGATTGGAATATAAGATCAGGTTTTTTTGCCCTTTTTTTTTGGCATAATTAATGGCGTGTTTTAATAGATTTTGCCCATATCCTTTATTCTGATGGGTCTCGGTAATGGCCATTTTAGCGAGTTCCATGGTATATTTTTCTTTGTAAATAAGAGCATAGGTACCAATAATGACTTCACTAATCTTCCCAAAAAAAATAACACCTCCTTTTGCTATAATTTCACTTTCACAATCTTCAAGTAACAGAGCATCATAGGGTTCAACAGTAAAATATTTTTTTAACCATTCGATATTCAGGTTCTTAAAATCCTCAGCATACAATGGTTTAAATGGTATGATTTCTAAAACATTATTCACGACCAATCATATGTTTTGGATTAACCCAATCATCAAATTCTTCTGCAGAAACATATCCTAGGACAAGTGCTGCTTCCTTTAGGGTTTTTCCCTCTTCATGTGCTCTATTGGCGATCTCTGCAGCTTTGTAGTATCCAATTTTAGTATTGAGCGCAGTGACCAACATCAGTGAATTATCGACTAATTCTTTAATTCTTTTATGGTTGGGTTCTATTCCTCTAACACAGTGTTGTTCAAAGCTTACACATGCATCTCCTATAAGGATAGATGATTGCAATACATTAGCGGCCATAACAGGCTTGTATACATTGAGTTCATAATGGCCTTGGGCCCCCGCAAAAGCAACTGTAGCATCATTTCCAAAAACTTGTGCGCACACCATAGTGAGTGCTTCACATTGTGTTGGATTTACTTTTCCAGGCATAATTGAGCTTCCAGGCTCATTAGCTGGAATAATAATTTCTCCAATTCCTGATCTCGGTCCGCTTGCCATTAATCGTATATCGTTGGCAATTTTATTAAGTGAGACGGACAGTTGACGTAATGCTCCATGAGTTTCCACTAATGCATCGTGAGCAGCTAAAGCTTCAAATTTGTTTTCAGCACTTATAAAAGGAAGGCCAGTAAATTCTGCAATATATGCTGATACTTTTTTGGCGTAGCCTTTTGGTGTATTGATCCCCGTTCCTACAGCTGTACCCCCTAAAGCAAGTTCTGAAAGGTGTGGGAGTGTGTTTTTGAGGGCTTTTAGTCCATGGTCTAATTGAGAAACATAGCCTGAAAATTCTTGACCAAGACTCAATGGTGTTGCATCCATTAAATGAGTTCGTCCTATTTTAATTACATCCTTAAAATCAATCGATTTTTGATGCAACGTATTTCTCAATTGTTCAATTCCAGGAAGGGTAGTGTCAATGATACGTTTATAAATCCCAATATGCATTCCAGTGGGGAAGGTGTCATTGGAAGATTGTGATTTGTTTACATCATCGTTTGGTAAAAGAATTTTTTCCCCCTCACCAAGTGTATTTCCAGCCAAAACATGTGCACGGTTGGCGATTACTTCATTAACATTCATATTACTCTGAGTACCCGATCCTGTTTGCCAAATCACTAGTGGAAACTGATCGTCCCATGTACCTGCTTTTATTTCGTCACAAACTTGACCAATTAAATCTCGTTTCGTCGGCTCTAAAATACCAAGCTCACAGTTGGTGTAAGCCGCAGCTTTTTTTAAAACCGAAAAACCATAAATGATATCTATTGGCATGGAACCTTTTGGTCCGATTTTGAAATTATTTATGGATCTTTGAGTTTGGGGACCCCAATAGACATCCGCAGGAACTTTCACCTCTCCCATGGTGTCTTTTTCTATGCGATAGTTCATGATTCAATTTTTTTCAAATTTACAACAAAACAAGTTGAGATTTATAAACAAGCGAGTGTGTTAAACCAATCTTTTAAATATATTTGTAAAAATTAATCACTATGTTTGAATTTGATCAATACCTTGGTTTTTTAGCCTTCTTATCCATTTTAACTTTAGGATTTTGGTTAATGATTTTTTTAATTGGATTTGTTATCCCTTTTTGGTTAACGGGTGCTCTGTTAGAACGTTTCAAGGAAATGCGTCAAGCAAAGAAAAAGGACTAATTAAAATTCCATTTCTCCACTATAACCATTATTTCTGTTGTAGTTTTTTTGCTTTTCCCTCTTAAATCTGTAGGTGAAACTCAAGTTGTATGTTGGGCTTGTTCTTTGGTACTCAATGTATGATTTTACCCCCTCTGTGTAGGTCGTAAATCGGTACTTAGAAGTGTTAAATACATCTCTGAAATTTAAGGTTATGGTAGCGTTATCTTTTAGGATTTCTTTACTGAAAGCTAAATTAGATGACCAAAACGCTTTACTTTTTCCAAATGCAGATTCATTTGGCCCTCTATAATTCAAAGAAAATTGCGAGGAAATCCCATAAGGGAACGTAAGTGTGTTGTTTAATCGTCCTGACCATCTGCTATTTTCAGACCCATAATCAATGTTGTTGTAGAATCCTTCTTCGACTTGTCGATAAAAATTCACATTCAGATTAGTTCTCCATTTTGGTGTAAAACGAATGGAACTATTAACTTCTACTCCATACTGGTCATTTGTTCCTAAGTTAACAGGCTTTCGTGTTAAAATTGGTAATTCGATACCATTTACAATAGCTGTTTCTCCCGTTTGTTCTGTAATGCGTGTGCGTGCGTCTGTAGTTCGTCTAAAGTAAAGAGAACCTCCGATCGAAACTTTTTTAAATTGTTTTAAATATCCCAAGTCAAGCCCATTTGAATAACTTGGATTAAGGTCTGGATTTCCTTGCCATGTACTTGTTTGACTTGTTCTTGATTGAAATGGATTTAATTCCCTTTCACGTGGTCGTGATATTCTACGATTATATCCGAGAGTTAAACTCTCTTGGTCATTTATTTGATAACCAATATTTAAAGTTGGAAAAAAATCAGTGTAGTTTTTTAACGAACTAAATTCCTCTTGAAAAATTTCAACGTTAGAATCCTCTAGTCGAAGACCTAATAAAAAAGATAATTTATTTTTTTTGATCCCATATTGCGTGTAAAAGGCATTAATGTCTTGTTTGTAATCAAGTGTATTTGAAAGATTATTATCGACATCAAACCCCCCTTGATCATTTTGAAAATCAACTAAAAAATCAATGGGTCGGTCTAAAAACTCTCCTCGATAACCCGCTTCGAATTGTTGGTTCTTATTTATGGGCCAAACGTAATCAATTTGGTAAAGACTTGATTCTTCCTCTTGATCGGTATAATTTCGTTCCAAAGGTTGATAAAGATTATCGGGTTCAAGTTGAATGGATTGAAGAAAAGTTTGTTCATCTTGTGTGTTGGACTCTCGTTGATAATCAAGTGTAATTTTGTGTCCTTTTTCATCAAAATTGTGTGTGAGGTTTAATGAAATTTGACGATTTATGGATAAATCTTTTTCATTTTCGTTCCTTACAGAAACGATATTGGGCGCAGTTACAGATAATTGTTTTTGATCCGTTTCAGTATGATCATCACCCTCTCGGTCGTTATAGTACACGGATGCAGTAAGGGTGGTTTTTTTGCTTAAAAATAAATCGATTCCCACATTGAGATTATACCCTTTTCTATTTCTTTCAAAGGCCCGTTTTTCTTCAAATACATTATACTCATCTCGCGGAAAAAGATATTCATTATTCCCAAGGGCGTTCCCTAAATCAGTTTTATCTTGAAGGCCAGAATTGGTAAATAAATTAAAAGAATTTGTTCTGTAGTTGATACTGGCAGAAGAAGAATAACTATCATAACGACCAGAATCGACCGTAAATGCTCCATTGAGTCCTTTATTTTTCTTTTTAGCTAAAATTATATTTATAATTCCTGTAGATCCTTCCGCTTGATAACGAGCTGATGGAGAAGTAATTACTTCTATTTTATCAATCACATCGGCAGGTAATCGGGTTAAGGCATCAATACCTCCAGCTCCTGCAAGACCTGATGGCTTTCCATCAACCAAAATTCGAACATTAGTATTTCCACGTAACTCTATGTTTCCGTCAATATCAACGCTAACGGAGGGAATCTCTTCAAGAACATCGGCTACATTTCCTCCTCTTGAGGTGGGTGTGTTGCCTATATTATAAACCCTTTTGTCAAGACGTATTTCAACATCAGGACTTCTTCCAATCAAATCTACCCCATCAAGCTCATTGGTGTCTGGAGCTAATTTTATAATCCCCAAGTTTTTTGAGGAAGTTAAAACCAAATCTTTTATCGCATAAGGTTTAAAACTTATATATTCAATTCTTACATCATATTTTCCGTTTTTTACTTCAATTTCAAAATTTCCATTTTCATCTGAAATGCCTCCGCTTACAATCTCTTCTGAACTAGGTTTATACAAAATCATAGAGGCATAAGCTAATGGTTCCTCTGTGATCTCATCTTGAATTTTACCCTCAAGTTTACTTTTATTGTTCGTTTGTGAAATTAATACTTGACTTGAAAGAATGAGAATAAAAATTATTTTTTTCATTTTTTTGAAATAAATTTAAATATGATTTTTGTGAATTAAAGTTTGAAGGGATTGTTGAAGCGATTTAGCATTAGTAAAATGAATGCCTTGAATTCCAACCTTTTCAGCCCCTTGCGTGTTAGCTAACCGATCATCAATAAAGATACTCTCAGAGGCTACCAAATGGTATCTATTTAAAATTAATTCATAGATTTTAGGATCGGGTTTGATTAATTTTTCTGCTCCAGAAACAACAATCCCCTTAAACCAAGATAAAAACTCAAATCGCTGTAAGGCGACAGGAAAAGTTTCATGGCTCCAATTTGTTAGTGCATACAAATTAATAGAAGGGTTTTGACGCAATGAGTTTAGGATTTCAACGGATTCTGTAATTTCATATCCTAACATTTCTTCCCATCGACCATAAAACATTCGAATTAAATCTTCATATTCGGGAAATAGCGCCACACGCTCTTCAGTTGCTGTTTTCATTGAAATTCCTGCATCTTGTTGTTCATTCCAATCGTGTGTACAAACATGGTCGAAAAACCATTTCATTTTCTCTCGATTCCCTCTAAACTCTTTGAGGTAAACATATTCAGGATTCCAATCGATAAGTACGCCTCCTAGGTCAAAAATGACATTTTTTATTTTCATAACTCGTTGGAAATTTCGTTTTTATTTGACATTAAATAAGATTTTAAAAAAGGGTTTAATTCTCCATTAAGAACATCATCAACAGCAGCAGATTCGTACTGACTTCTTACGTCTTTGACTAATTTATAGGGGTGTAATACGTAATTTCTAATTTGAGAGCCCCACTCAATTTTCTTTTTATTGGATTCAATATCACTTCGGGCTTCTAAACGCTTTTGAAGTTCAATTTCATAAAGTTGTGAACGAAGCATTTGCATGGCGCGATCTCGGTTGTCATGTTGAGATCTTGTCTCGGAACATGAAATCTGAATACCAGAAGGTTTGTGTACCAACTGAACTTTGGTTTCAACTTTATTTACATTTTGGCCTCCAGCACCACTTGAACGTGCCGTAGTGATTTCAATATCTGCAGGATTAATTTCAATGTCTATGGTATCATCTACAAGCGGATAGACGTAAACGGAAGCGAAACTTGTGTGTCGTTTTGCGTTACTGTCAAAAGGGGAAATACGAACGAGGCGATGAACTCCATTTTCGCCTTTCAGCCAGCCAAAGGCATAATCCCCTTCAATTTCAAGCGTTACCGTTTTAATCCCTGCTACATCTCCTGTTTGATGATTGAGTTCACGTATTTTAAAATTATTTTTTTCAGCCCACATCACATACATTCTCATTAACATAGAGGCCCAATCACAACTCTCAGTTCCTCCTGCTCCAGCGGTAATCTGAATAACAGCACTTAAAGAATCTCCCTCTTCTGATAGCATATTTTTAAACTCTAAATTTTCAAAATGATGCAATGTAGTCTTATATTGTATAGTTAATTCTTCCAAACTAGCTTCTTCTGATTTGTAAAACTCATAGAGAACTTCGACGTCACCTAAAAATTGTTCCGCTTTTTCGTAGTCAATCACCCATTGTTTGATAGAACGTAAATCACGCATATAGCGTTCAGCTTGTTTTGAATTGTTCCAAAAGTCTGGGTCTAAGGTTTTTTCTTCTTTATTTCGAATTTCGATTTGTTTAGCATCTATGTCAAAGATACCTCCTTAACGCACCAAGGCGTTCAATAAGATTTTTAATTTGATCATGAGTTATCATTTTTTTTTTTGTAAAACTAATAATATAAATCTGATATACAATTCCAGCTTTGAAGTTTTACATTTGCATAATATTTAAAGTGAACATGACAAAGCGAACACCACCAAAAGCCCCAAAAAAAGATCATCGTTTAACCCATCATAATGACACTCGCAATGATCCTTATTATTGGCTGAATAATAGAGATAATAGTGAGGTTATGGAATACTTAGATGCTGAAAACGAATTTACTCAGCATCAACTTGTAACCACTGACAATCTGCAAACCGAATTATTTTCGGAAATGAAAGCCCGTGTAAAAGAAGATGACAGTTCGGTTCCTTACTATTACAATGAATATTGGTATTTAAAACGATTTGAAAAAGGCAAAGATTACCCCATTTATACACGAAAATATCTTGATCTAAATGCGGAAGAAGAATTATTAATTGATGTTAATGAATTAGCGGAAGGATACGATTATTTCAATGTGACAGGGATAAATATTAGCCCTGATAATACTAAAATGGCTTACGGGGTAGACAATGTGTCTCGACGTATGTACACATTGTATATAAAAGATTTAAAAACAGGAGAATTTTTCAAGGAACAAATTCCTAATACAGTTGGATTATCTACATGGGCAGCTGATAGTTTAACACTATTTTACACGACAAAGGACAGTAAAACGCTGAGAAGTGATAAAGTATTTTATCACAAACTTTACAGTGCGGTTAAAGACGATATTTTAGTGTTTCACGAAAAGGATCCACAGTTTTATGCACAGGTGTATAATTCCAAATCAGAGGAATATATATTTATTGTTTCGGGCAGTACGATGACCACTGAGGTACGTTTTTTATCTTCTCGAACTCCTGAAAAATCTTTTCAAATTTTTCATCAACGTCAAAGAGGGCTGGAGTATGCTGTTTCGCATTACAAAGGTTCTTTTTATGTGGTCACCAATGCTGATGGAGCCACGAATTTCAAACTCATGAAAAGTACATTAACTGATACTTCTAAATCAAATTGGCAAACGATTATAGATCACCGAGAGGATGTGATGATTGAGGCAATTGAAATATTCAAAGACTATCTTGTGATCGTCGAACGTCACCAAGGGCTAATTCAAATTCAAATTCAGCGTTGGGATGGGTCAGATAACTTTTATATGCCTTTTGATAACGAAACTTATACTGCTTCACTAGGAGTTAATATTGCATTTGATACCGCCGAATTGCAATATCACTACTCTTCTCTAACTACTCCGGCCTCCGTAATTAATTTCAATATGGAAAACAAAACTATTGAAGTCAAAAAGAAGCAAGAAATCTTAGGAGGTTCGTTTGATGAACAAAATTATATTGCGGAACGTTTATGGGCTCCTTCAAAGGATGGGGTTAAAATACCTATTTCTGTAGTGCGTAGAAGAGATACCCTATTAACAAAACACACCCCCTTTCTTTTATATGGTTATGGTGCTTATGGACATACTGTAGATCCCTACTTTTCTTCTGTGCGTTTAAGTTTATTGGATCGTGGATTTGTGTTTGGTATTGCCCACATAAGAGGCGGTGAATATATGGGCCGTTCATGGTACGAAAATGGACGATTACTTTTTAAGAAAAATACTTTTTATGATTTTATTTGGTGTTCTAAATTTTTGATTGAGCAACATTATACTTCTCCTAATCATTTATATGCCATGGGTGGATCAGCAGGAGGATTATTAATGGGAACGGTAATAAATATGGAACCTGAAATTTATAATGGAGTCATAGCTGCTGTTCCTTTTGTTGATGTTCTCACGACCATGTTTGATGATACAATTCCATTAACTACGGGTGAATATGACGAGTGGGGAAACCCCAATGATAAACAATATTACGATTACATAAAGTCATACTCCCCCTACGACAATGTAGAAAGAAAATCATACCCTAACCTGCTGGTAACTTCAGGATTACACGATTCACAAGTGCAATATTGGGAGCCTACCAAATGGGTGGCTAAACTTCGTGAATTTACTACGAGTAAAAATTTGATTTTATTGCATACCAATATGCTTGCAGGTCATGGTGGAGCATCTGGTCGTTTTGAGGCTTTAAAAGAAATAGCAATGGAGTATGCTTTCATCCTCATGTTAGAATCTATAGATTAACTTTTTTGAAATAGTAAAATTTTGTTATTTTTGATCCATAAAAACATGCCTAAAGGTATGTATTGATATGACTACAAAAAAAATAGACGCTTACGATAGTGTACTTGGGCTCATAGGCAAGACCCCATTGATAAAACTAAACACGATCACTCAACCTTTTATAGGTTCTTATTATGCCAAACTTGAAGCATTCAACCCTGGACATTCCAACAAAGATCGAATTGCCCTTCATATTATAGATCAGGCTGAAAAAAAAGGGATTATTAAGCCAGGTGATACCATCATTGAAACCACTTCTGGAAATACTGGATTTAGTTTAGCTATGGTGAGTATCATCAAAGGATATGAATGTATTTTGGCGGTTACTTCAAAATCATCACCCGACAAGATAGATATGCTTCGCTCCATTGGAGCTAAAGTGTATGTTTGCCCTGGTCATGTGAGCGCAGATGATCCCCGTTCATACTATCAAGTTGCTAAACGCTTACACAGTGAAATTAAAGGTTCAGTTTATATTAACCAATATTTTAATGATCTTAATTCCGAAGCCCATTTTATGACCACTGGACCTGAAATATGGGAACAAACAGGAGGTCAAATCACCCATCTTGTTGCTGCTAGCGGTACAGGAGGAACTATTTCTGGTATAGGTAAATATTTAAAATCTCAAAACAAAGAGGTTAAAATAATAGGGGTAGACGCTTATGGATCCATCCTTAAAAAATTTCATGAAACTCAAGAATTTGACGAAAATGAAATATACCCTTACAGGATTGAGGGTTTAGGTAAAAATCTAATTCCTAGTGTAACTGACTTTGATGTAATCGATTTTTTTGAAAAAGTTTCGGATGAAGAAAGTGCTCATGCTGCTCGTAATATCGCAAGGACTGAAGGATTATTTGTAGGCTACACTTCAGGGGCAGCCATTCAGGCGATAAAACAACTCAATGAAAAAAATCAATTTTTTGATGAAAATTCCAAAGTTGTGGTTATTTTCTGTGATCATGGCTCTCGATATATGAGCAAAATTTATTCTGATGAATGGATGCGTGACCAAGGTTTTTTTGATTCAGAGAAAGTCGTTGATGAAAAGCCTATAGAATACATAAAATAGCATGGTGCAAATGATTATATTTACAAAAAATTATATATCTATACATGACTGATATTTTTGATCGAATTAGAGCTAACAAAGGTCCATTAGGAAAATGGGCTGCTGTTGCCGAAGGATATTTTGCTTTTCCTAAGCTGGAAGGACCCATTTCAAATCGCATGAAATTTCAAGGAAAAGAAGTTATTACTTGGAGTGTAAATGACTACTTAGGTCTTGCTAATCACCCTGAAGTTCGTGCCGTTGATGCTCAAGCTGCACAAGATTATGGTGCTGCGTATCCAATGGGAGCTCGGTTGATGTCGGGTCATACTTCATATCATGAGCAACTCCAAGAAGAACTGGCGAGCTTTGTTCAAAAAGAAGCAGCCTATTTGCTTAATTTTGGGTACCAAGGGATTTTATCTACAATTGACGCTTTGGTTTCCAAAAATGATGTTATTGTATATGATGTTGATGCTCATGCATGTATTGTAGACGGGGTTCGTTTACATGTTGGAAAACGATTCACATTTATGCATAACGATATCCAAAGTCTTGAAAAAAACCTAAAACGCGCCACTAAAGTTGTTGAAGAAACTGGTGGGGGAATTTTAGTTATTTCAGAAGGAGTTTTCGGTATGCGCGGTGAACAAGGTCGTTTACGCGAGATTGCTGCATTAAAAGAAAAATATAATTTCCGATTTTTAGTTGATGATGCTCATGGGTTCGGTACTTTAGGAGCTACAGGAGCAGGGGCTGGTGAAGAACAAGGTGTTCAAGATGACATTGATGTTTATTTTGCAACATTTGCAAAATCAATGGCTAGTACCGGTGCTTTTATCGCTGCGGATAAAGAAGTCATCGATTACATGAAATACAATATGCGTTCACAAGTTTTTGCTAAGTCTCTTCAGATGATTTTAGTAAAAGGAGCTTTAAAGCGTTTGGACATGTTACGCTCAATGCCTGAACTTAAAAATAAACTTTGGGACAATGTTAATGCCTTACAATCGGGTCTTAAAGATAGAGGATTTGATATCGGAACAACCCAAAGTTGTGTGACTCCTGTTTATTTAAAAGGAACAATTCGAGAAGCTATGGTTTTAGTAAAAGATTTGAGAGATAATTATCGAATTTTTTGCTCTATAGTAGTTTATCCTGTAATTCCAAAAGGGTTGATTTTATTACGTCTAATTCCTACGACATCTCATTCAATGGCAGATATTGATGAAACGTTAACCGCTTTTTCCTCGATTCGAGAACGACTTGAAAACGGAGTGTACGAAAAGTTATCTCGTGAAGTCGCTCAGGAAGTAACGGGATAATTTTATTACTGAATTTTATTTAAAGTTAATCTATCATTATTACAGGATCACCTGTAAGAGTAATATATCCTCTACTCATTGCCTCAGTATTAAAGGGCATGGTGACACTTCCTTGCGCACTTAACCCAATCACACCTCCAGCGCCGCCCATAGATTTTAACTTTGTATGAATCACATCGTTGGCAGCTTTAGCTATTTTTTGGTTCTGATATTTAACTCGAGCTATGATGTCATAGGCAACGACATTGCGAATAAAAAACTCCCCATGTCCGGTAGCCGAAATCCCACCAACATTATTTTCAGCATACGTACCTGCTCCTATAATGGGTGAATCACCAATTCTACCATATCTTTTATTGGTCATTCCTCCTGTAGATGTTCCGGCAGAGATATTTCCCTCCAAGTCTAATGCTACAGCTCCTACAGTACCGTATTTTTCATCAGCGTAGGATTTATTTTGAATATGACGTTGATAATTAATTTCTGTATAAAAATAGCGATTAGGAACGGTGTCTAAATTTCTTGAGATAGCAAAACTTTCAGCTCCTTTGCCCGATAACATTACATGTGGTGAGTGCTGCATCACGGCAACCGCAGCTTGAATTGGATTTTTGATGGATGTAACCCCAGAAACTGCTCCAGCCATTCCTGTTTTTCCGTCCATAATTGATGCGTCTAACTCATTGATGCCCTCGTAAGTAAAAACTGCTCCTTTCCCAGAATTAAATAAAGGAGAATCCTCCATAATAGTTATGGCTTTCTGAACAGCCTCTAAGCTACTGCCTCCTGATGCAATCTGATTTCGACCCGCAATTAATGCTTCCGATAGTTTATTTCGATAGGCTTGTTCCAAGCTGTCACTCATTCGATCGGTACTTAATGATCCTGCACCCCCATGAATAACTAAAACCGCTTTTTGATTATCTTGTGCCGAATCGCACGAACTTAGCGTTATTAATAAGAAAAAAATAATTGATGTTGACATTCGCATGTCATAAATATAAAACAATAAAAGATATATTTATAAAAATACTAATTAATAATAAATGGAATATTGTTTTAATAGGCAAACAAGCTATTATAGCTCCATTATAGGCTGATGAACTGATGATACAAATAAGCAACAGAATCATATGTAGAGGCGTCACTCCTTGAATAAATATTAAATACACTGCTATGGAGGCGATACATGTTTGTAATAATATAGAAAGTGGAACAAATAAATAAAAATTATTTTTAAAAATAAGAAAGGCTTTTTGATACATGTTGTATAATTTGGGCATCCTAAATATAAGTTTTTTTTAAATTATACCTAAGGATAATTTCGGTAAGATGATAACAACAATTGAATTTCATAAAAAAATGATTACTTTTGACCTAAAATGAGCACAAAAATCCTTCTTAACGCCAAGGAACTTCAAATTACGCTCAATCGTTTAGCTTGTCAGCTTCGCGAAACTCACCATGATTTTAAAGGGAGCGTTATAGTGGGTTTACAACCTCGTGGTATTTACGTGGCTCGTCGTTTGTTATCGATATTGAAAGAAGAATACAAAGTCAACCACATTGAAGTTGGGGCTTTGGATATCACTTTTTTTCGAGACGACTTTAGACGTTCTAAAAGTTTGCTTTCTGCAAATCAAAATATCATGAATATGAAGATTGAAAATAAGCGAGTTGTACTTATTGATGATGTTTTGTATACAGGTCGAAGTATTCGGGCTGCTTTAACAGCAATTGATTCATATGGACGCCCTAAAGAAATTCAACTCCTCACTTTGATCGATCGCCGTTTTGCACGCCAGTTACCTATTCAACCCGACTTTTGTGGTCGTCAGGTAGATGCAATTGAAAATGAGCGTGTCCAAGTTGCCTGGAGTGAACAAAATGAACAAGACGCTGTGTATTTAATATCGAGTGATGAGTGAAAATTTAAGTGTAAATCATTTATTGGGAATTAAATATCTGAAACCCTCTGATATTGAACTTATTTTCGAAACGGCTACACACTTTAAGGAAGTGATCAATCGCCCTATCAAAAAAGTACCTTCCCTTCGTGATGTCACCATAGCAAATTTATTTTTTGAAAATAGTACACGTACTAAGTTGTCTTTTGAATTGGCTCAAAAACGACTTTCGGCAGATGTTATTAATTTTTCAGCTTCTCAGTCATCTGTAAAAAAAGGAGAAACCCTCATCGATACCGTAAATAATATCTTATCCATGAAAGTGGATATGGTTGTAATGCGTCATCCACATCCTGGCGCTGCAATGTTTTTGTCCAATCACGTAAAAGCATGTATTATTAATGCAGGAGATGGTGCACATGAACACCCAACGCAGGCTTTGCTCGATTGTTTTTCAATTCAACAACAAATGGGTGAAATTGCCGAAAAAAAAATAGTCATAGTGGGCGATATACTACACTCTAGAGTGGCATTATCAAATATTTTTGCTCTCAAAAAATTAGGCGCTCAAGTATGTGTATGTGGTCCATTAACCTTAATACCAAAACATATTGAATCCCTTGGAGTTCAAGTAGAAACAGACCTTCGTAAAGCGCTTTTGTGGGCGGATGTTGTTAATGTTCTTCGAGTGCAATTTGAGCGTATGACAGCTAGCTACTTCCCCTCAAACCGCGAATACGCACTCCAATACGGATTACATATGCCCTTGCTGAATAGCCTGAACAAAGAATTAGTAATTATGCATCCAGGACCAATTAATCGGGGTGTTGAAATCACTAGTGAAGTAGCTGACTCCGAATATGCTATTATTTTAGATCAAGTGGAAAATGGAGTAGCTATTCGAATGGCAGTGTTATATTTATTAGCCGCTAAACTTTAATTTATATGCGATCAGAAAATCACACAACTTACATGTTGTTTTTTTACGAAGAAGGAGATCCAAAAGATATTGATTTTAGAAATTTAATGAAATCAAGCTACCATGAATGGAGTAATATGAATGTGATTTTAGATATTTCTGTTATGGCTAGAATAAATAAATCTGACATCCTAGAGTTCCAAGAACTTGTCTCTATTCACAAAACAGAAAACCAAAAATCATTTGTTATTTTAACAGGTGCAATTTCGATTAATAATTTACCAGAACATATTCTCACTGTTCCCTCTATGAGTGAAGCTTTGGACGCAATTGAAATTGAAGAAATTGAACGTGATTTAGGATATTGATGCAATTACGAATTTTAGGGTGTTACTCTGCAACACCTCACCCTGATAAAAATCCAACAGCGCAATTACTTGAAATCAAAGGACATCATTTTTTAATTGATTGCGGGGAAGGTACCCAAGTTCAACTACGCAAATACAAAGTTAAGTTTGCTCACATTAAACATATTTTTATTTCACACCTGCATGGTGATCACTTTTATGGATTACCAGGTTTGATATCCTCTTTTCGACTTTTAGGAAGAGAGGCTCCCTTGCATGTATACGGTCCTAAGGGAATTAAAGCTGCTGTCACTTTATTATTGAAATTAGCCGATTCTTGGACCAACTATCCCTTGCATTTTCATGAGTTAACTTCTAAAACTTCAGAAATAATTTTTGAAAACGAAAAACTTTCAGTGTCAACTATTCCCCTGAAACATCGCGTGTATACCAATGGTTTTTTATTTAAAGAAAAAACAAACCTAAGGAAGTTAAACAAAACGGCTATTGATCATTATCGCGTTGATCGAAGTCAATTTCAAAACTTGAAACTTGGTTTAGATGCCGAAAATATAAAGGGGGAATTAATAAAAAATACGCTCTTAACTATAGCCCCTCCCTTGCCTAAATCTTATGCCTATTGTAGTGACACGTCCTATCAACCTGAAATGACACCCATTATCAAAGGGGTAGATAAATTGTATCACGAATCTACTTTTTTGGATGATCATGAAGTTTTGGCCCAAAAAACACAACACAGTACCGCAAGTCAGGCTGCTCAAATTGCTCACCAAGCTAAGGCAGGAGAACTCATTTTAGGTCATTATTCTTCACGTTACAAAGAACTTCAAGAGTTTAAAATTCAAGCTGAAAATTTTTTTAACCCTGTTCTTTTAGCACATGATGGAGATTTAATTATTTGGGATTGATTTTGTATCTTCATATTCATGAAAAAAGATCTATCAAATCAACGTCAACAGTATGATTTTTCGTGTTTAACAGAATCTAAAACACCTCAGCATCCTTTTGAATTATTCAATTACTGGTATGATGAAGTAGTTACACAAGGGGGGGTAGATGAAGCTAATGCCATGATACTTTCAACAGCTCAGGCCAATGGAAGAGTTAATTCGCGAGTAGTTTTGTTGAAGCAAGTAACAAATACTGGATTTGTTTTTTATACAAATTACAACAGTCAAAAAGGAATTGATATCGAATACAATAAGCAAGTAAGCATTTGTTTTTATTGGCAAAATCTAGCACGACAAATCATTGTTCAAGGAAAGGCTCACAAGGTACCTAGCGAGGATTCAGATCGTTATTTTGCTTCTCGACCTGAAGGAAGTCAATTAGGTGCACATGTCTCGGAGCAAAGTAAAGAAATTGCAAGTAAAGAGGTACTTTATGAAAAATTACAAGCACTTACGCATCGATTTAAAGGAAAAACTGTTCCACGACCCAAACATTGGGGAGGTTATGAAGTGATACCTTCCAAAATTGAGTTTTGGCAGGGACAACCCAATAGATTGCACGATAGAATAGTTTATTATTCGAACGAGAATCAATGGGTTAAAAAACGTTTATCACCATGAAAACATGGATTATGGTCCGGCATGCCAAATCGGCTTGGAATTATCAAGTTTCAGATATGAACCGTCATTTAATTGAAAGAGGAGTGAATGATGCGCATATAGTTGGAGTTCACTTAGCTAAGCAAGATCTAGATATTGAAAAAGTATTTTCAAGCCCTGCTAATCGTGCTTTACATACGTGTATGATTATGATGAGATCGATGAAAGTAGCTTACGAAAAACTATCGATCACACAGGAACTATACGATTTTGAAGGTACTGAAGTATATGATTTTATTACATCCCTCTCCAATCATCACCACACAATCATGACTTTTGGACATAATTACGCCTGTACCGAACTAGCCTTCAAGCTTGGCGGTTTTAAAAAAGACAACATACCAACAGCAGCAGCGTTTATTTTTCGTTTTGATGTATCTTCGTGGGAAGAAATTAAAACGTGTCAAGGGGAATTGATTACCCCGAAAATGCTTCGTGAATGAACGCTGAAAATATATTTATCAATAGAGAAATTAGCTGGCTTGACTTTAATGCAAGAGTGTTACAAGAGGCTCAAGATTCTACTGTTCCTCTTATAGAGCGGTTGAGATTTATTGGAATTTTTTCTCATAATTTGGATGAATTTTTTAAGGTCAGATATGCCACCAACAAGCGGATTGCATTAGATGGTTCTGAAAAAGAAAAATTATCAGCCGAAAAAATTCTTGAAGAAATTAATAAGAAAACCTTTCAGCTTCAGCAAGATAGTTATTTTGTTCTAAATACAATCATTGATGAGTTATCTAAAGAAAATATCTATGTTGTAGATGAAACAGGGCTAGACCAAAGTCAAAAGGTATTTGTAAATCAATATTTTTTAGACATCGTAAGCCCTGCTTTACTTACTACTATGTTAAATGATGTAGAAGACATTCCCTACATTAAAGATAATCACAGTTATTTGGCAGTACGAATGGAGCTTGATCATACGTCACATCCAAAACTTGAACCCCTACAATATTCACTTATAGAAATTTCACCTGAATTGAATCGATTTGTTGTTTTGCCCTCTACAACCGACAATAAATACGTCATCATGATTGATGACATTATCCGTTATGAGCTCGCCACAATATTTAGTATATTCAACACGATCTCCATCGAAGCACATATGTTTAAATTTACGCGAGATGCAGAGTTGGATATTGATGATGATTTGTCCAAAAGTTTTTTAAAAAAAATAGAAGAAAGCGTAAAAGATCGATTAGATGCTGATCCTGTGCGATTTGTTTATGATAAACAAATAGGCGCAGATACGTTACAAACTTTGTTAGATAAGATGAATATTGGGAACAGAGACAGTATTACTCCTGGAGGAAGATATCACAACAGAAGAGACTATATGAATTTTCCAAGCTTAGGCAGAAAAGATTTATTGTATTCTCCGATTATTCCACTCAAAATTCCTGGGTTGACTCTTGAGGGAAGTATTTTGGAACAAATAGCTAAAAAGGATTATTTATTAAACACTCCCTATCAAACATTTGGTTACATAGTACGTTTTTTGAGAGAAGCAGCCTTAGATCCCAATGTACGCAATGTTTTTATTACGATTTATCGACTTTCAAAAATCTCCCATGTCGCCAGTTCACTTATTCAAGCTGCACGAAACGGAAAACGAGTAACCGTTCAAATAGAATTACAAGCTCGATTTGATGAAACCGCGAATATCAAATATGCCGAGCAAATGGAAAAAGAAGGAATTCATCTAATTTTTGGAATTCCTGGCCTTAAGGTGCATTCCAAAATTTGTTTGATTCAAAGAATTGAACAGGATAAAATTGTTCGCTACGGATTTATAAGTACTGGCAATTTTAATGAATCCACTGCAAAGATCTACACAGATTTCACCCTTTTTACAGCCGATCAAAAGTTATTAAAAGAAGTAGGGAAAGTATTTAAATTTTTAAAGGTAAATTATAAAGTATATAAATACCATCACCTTATCAATTCCCCTCATGATACTTTGATGGGCTTCAAAAATCTGATTGCTCAAGAAATCAAAAACCATAAAGATGGAAAAAAGGCGTCCATTCGAATTAAGATAAATAATATAACAAATTATAAAATAATTGAAGCTCTTTATGATGCTAGTCGAGCTGGTGTAAAGGTGCAAATGATCGTTCGGGGAATATGTTGTTTGATTCCTGGCGTAGAGGGCATGAGTGAAAACATAGAAGTAGTAAGTATTATCGATAAATTCTTAGAACATCCTCGATTAATGATTTTTGAAAATGCAGGAAATCCCTCTGTTTATATTTCGTCAGCAGATTGGATGACTCGAAATATTCAAAATCGAGTTGAAGTTTCTTGCCCTATTTATGATAAGGAAATTAGGAAAGAAATTATAGAGGTATTTGAAATAGGTTGGAGAGATAATGTCAAATCACGTTTGGTTGGTAGAGAGGGTAAAAACCTCTATAAAACAGATTCAAATCAACTTAAAGTACGTTCACAGTTTGAAACGTATAATTATTTTAAACATAAATTAGAACTTTGAATATAAAAAAATATGCTGCTATTGACATTGGATCAAATGCGATTCGATTACTTATCAATAACGTTATTTTTGTTGCTGGTAAAAAACCTATTCTGACCAAAAATGCTATTGTTAGAGTTCCTGTACGATTGGGTCAAGATTCTTTTACTACAGGGTCAATTTCAGACCGAAATATCAAACGATTGATCAAATCGATGAAATCATTTAAGTTGCTCATGGATGTACATGGAGTTGAACGTTATATGGCATGTGCAACTTCTGCTTTGCGTGAGGCAACTAATGCACAAGAAGTTGTCTCGATGGTGGCCAAAAAAGCTAAAATTGAGATTCAAATTATTGACGGAAAACGTGAAGCTGAAATTATTGCTTCAACGGATTTGTACGAACTCATAAGCCCTGATAGTAACTATCTTTTTGTTGATGTGGGAGGAGGAAGCACGGAAGTTACCGTCTTTTCTAAAGGTCAATATGTTAATTCTAAATCTTTTAAAATGGGTACGGTACGTTTGCTTAATGAAAGAATTAATGATGAGGTTATTCAGTCGTTTGAAACATGGATTAAAACTCATACACGTTCTCTTGATAAATTAACGGTGATAGGCTCTGGAGGAACAATTAATAAGTTGTTCAAGCTTTCGGGACTAAAACAAGGAAAACCCTTAAGTTATTTCTATATGAATGAGCAATTTATCAAATTAAAAAAAATGACTACTCAAGATCGAATAATATCTCTAAAACTCAATCCTGATCGTGCTGACGTCATCGTTCAAGCTACTTATATTTACTTATCAGCGATGAAGTTTGGTGGAGCCCATGAAATTTTGATCCCTAAAGTAGGTTTAGCCGATGGGATCATCAAACAATTATGTCACTAGCTTAGCCATGTATGGTGTTATCTTTTCCTAAATGAACCATAATTTGAGCTTCGAATTCCAAAAGTTCGTTCCATTTTTTATCCACTTCTTCTCGAGTTCCGTAATAACGAGCATATTTTAAAAACATTGTGTAGTGATTTGCTTCACTTACCATGAGTTTTTTGTAAAAGTCCGCTAGTTCCTTGTCCGAGAGATATTCTGAAAGCAATCTAAAACGCTCACAACTTCGAGCTTCAATAAGTGCTGCATACAAAAGTTTATGAACAAGTTGGGTTGTACGACTTCCTCCTTTTGGAAAAAAAGTCATTAACCTATTAACATACGAATCTTTGCGTTCACGACCTAAAGTCCAACCTCTTGCTATAATTTTGTCATGCACCATTTTAAAGTGACTCATTTCTTCTTTAGCAAGCGCAATCATTTCTTGGACCAACTCACTTTTATCAGGAAATCCGATTATAAGAGAAATTGCAGTACTGGCTGCTTTTTGCTCACAGTATGCATGGTCAGTTAATATTTCTTCAATATTTTTTTCAACGATATTAGCCCATCGTGGATCAGTGGGAAGTTTAAGACCTAACATTATATTTCTAACTCAAATTCTTTTCTAAATGACTCAATCAAGGGATTGATTTCAACTAATTTATTGTATTTATCTTGGGAGGTAAAGACATAATTTTTTACTTCTTTTTCATCTACGTTAATCACCAATTGGATAAAATCATTTTTTAATTTTGATTTTAGATAATCAATTAATTCTTCTTTATTTTGGTTCATTTCAACAAGGTTTGTCTTGTTTGGAAAACACAAATGAATGTGTAATTTATTTTTTAATCTCGGCTGATCTAAATTTAGAAGAGCGGCTTTGTTAAAAGCTCCTTTACGGATTAATTGATCGATATAATTTTTCCATTCGATTTCGAGCTGTTTTTGAGAGATATCCTCATTTTGAGTTACGATTGATGAGGGTGATTGTAATTTGTGTTGATGATTTTTTTTAAATTTTAAACTTGACAACGATAAGCCAGATACTTGTTGTGTTTTTACAGCTAATTTTACTTTAGGTACACATTTTTCTTTAACTATTATCTCTTTTGTTTTTTCAGAATTTTTTTCTTGGGTTCTCTTTTCAGCGGTTACTTGCCTATTTTGGGCTAGTTCTTGTTTAGGTCGTGAATGTTGAATTTTAGAGGTCTGAGGAGGTATTATATAGTGCTTATGCTTTTTTTTTTCGCCTTTCATTGAGGCCAACTGCATTAAGCATAACTCAACGAGTAAGCGTTGGTTTTTACTGGATTTATATCTCAAATCACAGTTACTTGTCATCTCTAAAGCTTCTTGTAAAAATGTATAATCTATTTGTTGACATTGCTGAGCATATTTTTCACGAATCTCATCACTGACTTCCATCAAAACTTGCGTGCTTGTTGATTTACACATCCATAGATCACGAAAATGGCTAGCTAAGCCATTAATAAATTGATGTCCGTCAAAACCTTTAGAAAGAATATCATTAAAAAGTAAAAGGACTTGAGGAATATCACTTTGAATGAGCAATTCGGTAGTTTTAAAATAAGTATCATAATCCAAAATACTAAGGTTTATGGACACATGTTCAACGCTCAATTTATTTCCTGAAAAGCTAACAATACGGTCAAAAATTGAAAGTGCATCTCGCATGGCTCCGTCTGCTTTTTGAGCAATAATATGTAACGCTTCATCTTCGGCCTGTATACCTTCATTACGGGCAATTTTTGCGAGATAATTTTTTGCGTCAATTACCCCAATACGTTTAAAATCATAGATTTGACATCGTGAAAGTATAGTAGGGATAATTTTTTGTTTTTCGGTGGTAGCCAAAATAAATATGGCGTGTTTTGGGGGTTCTTCTAAGGTTTTCAAAAAGGCGTTAAAAGCAGATGTTGAAAGCATATGTACTTCATCAATGATATACACTTTGTATTGCCCTACCTGTGGAGGGATTCGAACTTGATCAATAAGACTTCGAATATCGTCCACCGTATTATTGGAAGCAGCATCTAATTCAAAAATATTAAAAGCATAATCTTCGTTAGTTTCTTGTTCACTATTTATTTTTTTGGCCAAAATTCGCGCGCAGGTGGTTTTTCCGACTCCTCGTGGTCCACAAAACAATAGCGCTTGTGCCAAATGATCTTGATCGATTGCATTTTGAAGAGTTTGCGTAATGGCCTGTTGACCAATCACGTCATCAAAATTTTGAGGTCGATATTTAAGTGCTGATACTACAAAAGGTTCCATTAAAACAAATATACGATATAGACCATATTATTTAATGTTTGATAAGTTTGAATTATTAACACGCTATAAAAGTGTATTTTTGTAGCGCAGGCCTCCTTATCGCTGGTTGTGAAATCAATCAGAGGAAAGTCCGGACACCATAGCGCAGTATAGCGGGTAACACCCGTCGTTTCGATTGATCGAAATAGGACTAGTGCAACAGAAAGCAAGTACAGTTTGGCTGTAGTGAAATCAGGTAAACTCTATACGGTGAAACGCCATGTAAACCAATATTTAAGGGTTGCGCGCCCGAGTTGGAGGGTAGGCGGTTTGAGCGTTGTAGTAATACAACGTCTAGATAAATGATAAGGCACGACAGAATCCGGCTTATGGCCTGCTTTTTTATTTATTGGTTGTCCCCATCATTTTATGAAAAAAAGCATCGTTGGCTTCCCAAAGTTCGATTGCATTTCCCTCAGGATCCAGAATATGGATAAACTTACCATAAGGGTAGGAAACTATATCATCAATGATTTTGATGCCTCTGTTTCTTAATTGATCAACTAATGCTTCAATGCTTTGAACACGATAATTAATCATGAAATTTTTTTTAGAGGGATTAAAATAATCTGTATCGTTAGGGAATAAGGACCAAAGGAAATAATTGGTTTCGTCTGGCCGATGGGCGTTTCGAAATTCAAAAGATGAACCATAGGGATTTAAATTAAAGCCGAGCTCATCTCTGTACCATTGTTTCAGAACTTCGGGTCTTTTGGATTTGAGGAATATTCCACCAATGCCAATAACTTTTGGTTTTTTCATAAAAAATCATTAATCATCTAAGTTATTCTTTTTTTTTAACTATAAAATAATTTTGGTAAGATAGTTTTTAGTTTGTGGTCCTTCGTGAAATATCAAATCCAAAATACTTAGATTGGGAAGAAACCCGTTTTTGTCACCAAAAGTTTGAATATAAGAAGGTAAATCGTATTTTTTTTGTTTTTTTGGATTTGCCCAACTGCGATAATCCAAATGGTTGTCATAGTTTTTTAAATACTCAAACGTTCTGTTAAATTCAAGGTGAACCCCAATGAATTGAGCGATAAGCATCATAAAATGAACATTAAAATCAAACAAAGAAACATAAGATGTCGTAAAGAAAGGTCTAATTTCATCTTCATAAAATTCAAAAAAAGGGGAGGACCGATAAGCAGTTTGAATTGATTTCCAATGATTTCTTTGCCAATCAAAACGATTATCAATTTGAACTTTTTTATAAGATTGATGACCATTAGAACCTAAGTGCTTGATAGGAATACTGAGCATCATCGCTCCATTTGCTCCGTGAATATAAATTCGATTGCGAAAGGTTTGTTTTGGATAGTTTTCGTGCACTTCCCACATCAGAGAGTGATGTTGGACCATCACTGCCCAATGCGTTATGGGAGCAGCATAACAAACAGGTAAAATACATTTAAGGGGCATTTTTTCTTTTACTTTTTCGATAAAATACTACCCCTTGCCAAATGAGAAATACTGCAAGGAAATGCCAACGGTAGGAAACAGGTTTACCTTCTAGCCCAACCGTTGTGAACACACGTTCCCAACGAATTTTCCAATTTTTAATTCCGTCATTAATTCCATCAATACTCATCCATATAAAAACAGGTTTTCCCACAATATGATCGGCAGGTACGAATCCCCAAAATCTACTGTCTTCTGATTGATGGCGATTATCACCCATCATCCAATAGTAATCTTGTTTAAAGGTATATTGAGTGGTTTGTACTCCGTTTAATACAAATTTGTTCCCCTTGATTATAAGCTTATTGTGCTCATAATCTCTAATAATTTTTTTATATAAAGGAATATTTTCAGGAGTCAACTGAACCGTAGTTCCTTTTTCAGGCATAATAATTGGACCAAAGTTATCGATGTTCCAATTGTATCGATTGTCATTAGGAAAAAAGGTAGTATTGTAGGTTTTGAGTGTATTAATATCTCGTTTTAAGCTATCAAACAATGTGGTTTTGCGTAATTCTGCAGCTTTTTTTCGTGTTAAGAATAACATTTTTTTGCGCTCCTTTATTTCTTGGGCTTGAATACCATTTCTTCGAATTACAGCTAGAGGGATTCCTCTGGCACCTGTTACCACAGTATTTTCATTGGTAAATCCTAAAATATAAGGACTAAGTGCTTGTCTTATCGTTAAGCTTATATTTTTGATTATAAATTTTCGGTGCAAATCGCTTACTCCTTCATTGATGAGTTTGCGTGAAGAAATACCTGATCTATTGTAAGCAGAATAGGAATATTGGGGTTTTGCCCGATCGGGCAAAACGGTTGGTGATTCGTTAATATGAATGATTCCATCCACAATTTCAAAAGTGTCCCCTGGGAGTGCCACACATCGTTTTACATAATTTGATTTTTTGTCCATGGGTTTAGTGACCCCTTTTTCTTTGACAAAAAATTGTCTTACTGTATCGGCAGGCCAACTAAATACAACAATATCATTTCTTTTTACTTTTTGTATTTTAGGTAAGCGGAAGTAGGGGATTTGTGGCTTGTTGAGGTAAGATCGAATGCCAGTACCGACGATGGTATCGTGCACCATGGGGAAAGAAATTGCTGTTTGTGGGGTACGTGCACCGTAATGAAATTTACTGACAAACAAGAAATCTCCTATGAGGAGGCTTTTTTCGAGTGATCCTGTAGGAATAATATAAGGTTGTATAAAATAAGTGTGTACAAGAGTAGCAATTACTACAGCAAATAATATTGAACTAACCCATTCGCCAAAAGCAGTTTTGGGTTCAGAACTTCGTTCAGGAAGATGTTTTACATTTAAGGCATAATTAACGTAATATGTATAAAACCCTAGAGTTAAAAGGGCTAAAACGGTATCTAGCCACTGATTTTTTCCGAAACTACGAATGGTTTCTACCCAAATGACTGGAAAAATAATCACGTTGATGATCGGAATAAATAACAGTATCACCCACCATTGTGGTCGGTTTATGATGCGCATCAAAATCATGGCATTATAAATCGGAACAATAGCCTTCCAAGCGGAATATCCTGCACGCTGGTAAAGTTTCCACGTTCCTGCAAAGTGAATTGCTTGTAGTGCAAAGAAAAAATAAATCCATTCTATAAATGTCATGTCTGAAAGTTTAAAAAACTAAATTAAAAAATTTTTGATTCTCCTCAATTAAGATTGAGTACATCTTGCATGCTAAAAATTCCTTTTTTATTGGTAATCCATTCGGCAGCAATTACTGCACCCAAACCAAAACCTTTGCGGTTATGTGCTGTATGTTTAATTTCAATATCATCTACTTCAGATTGGTACAATACGGAGTGTATTCCAGGCACTTCTTGCTCCCGTACAGATTTGATTGGAATTCCTTGGTGTGCGGTATTTGATAATTTCCATGATTGGTGATCACTATTTGAAATAATATCTTCGGCCAATGTGATGGCGGTTCCGCTGGGCGTATCTTGTTTTTGGGTGTGATGAATTTCTGCTAAAGAAACCTGATAGTGGTCATAATTAGTCATTAATTTTGAAAGCATTTTATTTAACTCAAAAAATAAATTCACTCCTAAGCTAAAATTTGATGCGTACAAAAAGGCTCCTTTTTTTTGCGAACAAAGGAGTTCAATTTTAGACAAACTATCGAGCCAGCCAGTGGTTCCACAAACCACGGGGATACGATGGTTTAAAGCTTTGGTGATATTATGTACAGCAGCTTGGGGGGTGCTAAAATTGATAGCTACCTCTGCAGAATCAATGGATTCGTCAGCATTATGCTTGTCGATTTTAGCCACTATTTTGTGTCCGCGTTGAAGTGCTATTTCTTCAATAACTTTTCCCATTTTCCCATACCCTAGTAAAGCAATATTCATAATTGAAATTTTTAAAAGGCTATTGATAGTGATATTCCATAATCTAATTGACGAGAAACCAAGTTGGGTTGTAAAATTGGTTTTAGACTTAGATCATCATTCACATTGTATTGTTTCAGATGAGCATCTATATTAGCATCAAGGATATTTAATAAATAAAAACCAACTAAGAACAGCATGGAACGGTCTCTGTTTCGCTTGTAAAAATCTTGTCCATCTAATAAGCGATTGTTGTCCAAAATAATTCCTTGAAATTCATCATCATCATACCCTTCCAACCTGCTTTTGTAGGCGTTTCTGTATCGTAAATAATCGGCGTTGTTAGCGTCATAAAAATATATGGAAGCTCCAATAGCACCGTAGATGATAGGGACTTTCCAGTAGCGTTTATTGTAAATTTGTCCGAGTCCAGGCAAAACAGTCGAATAAAATGCTGCACGAGCTGGTCGTAATGGATCGTCATCATAGGAAGGTTTACTTTTTTGAGCGATGCCAATTCTCAAAAATAAAACAAAAGCAATTAACAAAAAAAGTTTATTGGTCAACGTTTAATTTCTTTTTAATTTTAATGAATTCTTCTTCAGATTTAAAATTAATCGATAGCGTACCTCCCCCCGTTGAATTGTATTTTACGGAAACAGGAAGTTGAAAGAAAGTGTGAAAGGGCGCCGATTTTTTCTGAGATGTACTTGTTGAATTTTTTATTGTTTTTTCAGGCGAATGTTTCACTAATGCTTCAATGGCACGAACGGAAAGACCTTGAGAAATAATCTTTTCATATAAAGCCAATTGGTCTTTCTTTTTTTCAACATTTACTAAAGCACGACCATGCCCCATAGAGATGAAACCGTCGCGCATCCCTGTTTGAATGATAGGATCGAGGCGTAACAAACGAAGGTAATTAGTGACAGTGGATCTTTTTTTTCCTACTTGCACACTGAGTTCTTCTTGAGTAAGATTAACTTCTTCGATAAGCCGTTGATAACAGAGTGCAATTTCGATAGGGTCTAAATCTTCACGTTGAATATTTTCGACTAGGGCCATCGCTAATGACTCATTATCATTGGCAATTCGAACAAAAGCAGGAATAGATTCGAGGCCTAAATTTTTAACAGCACGTAAACGTCGTTCCCCCGAGATTAATTGATATGTTTGAAATTTTATTTTACGAACGGTAATGGGTTGAACTAAGCCTAGTTCTGAAATCGAATTGGTGAGTTCAGAGAGGGCTGATTCGTTAAAATTTGTTCGTGGTTGATAAGGATTTATTTGAATTTGATCTAAGGGAATTTCCAGAATATTTCCAACAATTTGGTCTGCCCCTTTGTCATTTATATGTTGTATATCTTTTTGAGGATCATTAAGAAGAGCCGAAAGCCCACGTCCTAAAGCCTGTCTTTTATTCGCTTTTGCCATTCGTTTCGTTTTTAGTAATAACTTCGTGTGCAAGATTAATGTAGCTCGATGCTCCTTTACTTGAAACATCATAGTCAATGATACTTTCTCCGTAACTGGGAGCTTCACTAAGTTTAATGTTTCGTTGTATTATGGTTTTAAATACCATTTCATTAAAATGTTTTTTAACTTCATCCACTACTTGGTTAGATAAGCGTAAGCGTGAATCATACATGGTCAGTAACATTCCTTCGATTCCTAGTTCGGGGTTATGGATTCGTTGAACACTTTTTATGGTATTTAGTAATTTGCCTAGCCCTTCCAGGGCAAAGTATTCACACTGAATAGGGATAATTACAGAATCTGCTGCTGAGAGGGAATTTAAAGTGATAAGCCCTAATGAAGGAGCACAATCAATGATGATGTAATCATATTTTTCGCTAATTCCTTTTATGGCTTTTCTGAGCATGAATTCTCGCTCTGGCTTATCAACAAGTTCAATTTCGATGGCTACTAAGTCGATGTGAGCAGGAATTAAATCAACATTTTTTGAATTGGTTTTAATGACAATATCATCAGCAGAAACCGTATGTTCTAAAAGTTGATAGGTACCTAATTCAATATCTTCAACATGAATGCCCAAACCAGAGGTAGCATTAGCTTGTGGATCGGCATCAATAAGTAGAACCTTTTTTTCTAAGATTCCTAATGCTGCTGCGAGATTAACAGAAGACGTTGTTTTTCCAACACCTCCTTTTTGGTTTGCGATGGCAATGATTTTACCCATTTTTGTTATCTAAGTGAGCAGTAAAAATACTATTTAATAACAGGAATAAAAAAAAAAGAAAGTCTAACTATGGAATTATTTATTTTTACGAATGGTTCTTTCTAACAAACTCCACATTGTGTTGGGAATTTTGTCTAACATATTAAACTGTCCGGCGCCTTTTAACCATTCACCGCCATCAATGGTAATGACCTCTCCATTGAGGTAGGATCCAAAATCAGAAATCATATAGGCGGCTAAATTAGCCAATTCTTGATGTTCACCTACCCGTTTTAGCGGAACTTTTTTGGAAGGGTCAAATTTTTTCAAAAGCGGGCCAGGTAACAAACGCTCCCAAGCGCCTTTAGTGGGAAATGGACCAGGTGCAATGGCATTAAAACGCATCTCGTATTTTGCCCATTCAACAGCTAATGACCTTGTCATGGCCAGGACACCCGCCTTGGCACTCGCCGAAGGAACAACATATCCAGAGCCTGTCCAGGCATAAGTGGTCACAATATTGAGTACATTGGTGTTTTTTTGCTTAGTTGAAATCCAATGTTTTCCAAAAACTAGGGTACAATTCTTTGTGCCTTTTAATACGATGTCAAGTATGGTGTCAAAGGCATTGGTGGATAAACGTTCGGTAGGAGCGATAAAATTTCCGGCAGCATTATTTAACAAAATATCAACGGGTCCCAAGGAATTGATCACTTCCCTATGCATGGCTTCTACTTGGTCGTGATGACGTACGTCACAACGAACCGCTAAGCATGTACTCTTTGTTTCTTGTTCTAATTCTGTGGCTGTTTGGTGTAGCTTTTCCAAATTCCGTGAAGTAATGGCAACTTTAGCTCCTAATTCTAAAAAGTATCTAGTCATGGATTTGCCTAATCCACTTCCACCCCCAGTGACAACGATGACTTTTCCTTCTAAAGCATTGTCACGTAACATTTTTTCTTTGTACATCATGCGTTAAAAATACAATTTTTTATGCACGCATAATAAATATTATGAAGACAATTTTTTTAAAAATTAAATTTTAATCAAAACAATTAATTAAAACAGAGTTCATTATGATTGCTCCACAAAACTTAGAAAAGAACACATCCCCTTCCACACGAATACCCATCCTTATAATTGCAGGATTATTTTTTATTTTTGGATTTGTGACATGGATAAATGGAGCCTTGATTCCCTTTATGAAAACCATTAATGAACTAACGGATGCACAATCCTATTTGGTGGCATCAGCGTCCTATATATCCTTTGTGGTAATGGCATTACCAGCTTCTTATGTGATTAATAAAGTTGGATATAGAAAAGGGATGTCGTTTGGATTATTCCTCATGGCATTAGGCGCATTGATTTTTATTCCAGCAGCTGAGGCCCGCACGTATTGGATGTTTTTGGGAGCTATTTTTGTGCAGGGAGCAGGGATGACACTATTGCAAACAGCTTCTAACCCTTATATCACGATTTTGGGTCCGTTAGAAAGTGCTGCAAAACGAATTGCTATTATGGGTATCGCTAACAAAGTGGCTGGCGGACTAGGTTCAGTTATTTTTGGGGCTTTATTACTTTCAGGAATAGATGATATCAAAGAAAAAATAAAGGGAGTTGATGGCTTTGAAAAAGCCAACTTACTTGATACTATGGCCGACAGCGTTGTTATTCCCTACATTGTAATGGCAGTGGTATTGTGTTTGCTTGGATTTGCGATTCGAAAGGCACCACTACCTCACATAGAAGCGCAACCTCTTGAAGTTTCAGAACTGGGAGAAAATCCAAAGTCAAGTATCTTTCAATTTCCTCATTTATGGCTAGGGGTTTTGGCGTTGTTTGTTTATGTAGGGGTCGAAGTGATTGCAGGTGACACCATCATTTCTTACGGTATTTCTTTAGATATCCCTGTTGATCAGGCTAAGTTTTTTACACTGTATACCTTGATGGCGATGGTCTTTACGTACATGTTAGGGGTGTATTTAATCCCCAGATATATAAGTCAAACATTCGCATTAAAAACTAGTGCGACTCTAGGAATTGTGTTGTCGTTTTTCGTTTTGTTTACCACAGGATTTACTTCTGTTGTTTTTGTAGCCGCTTTAGGGATTGCCAATGCTTTGGTTTGGCCAGCGATTTGGCCATTAGCATTGACCGGATTACGAAAATTTACTAAAACAGCTTCTGCGTTGCTGATCATGGCCATTTCAGGAGGAGCTATTATTACGCCGCTGTATGGCACCTTGGTCGATCATAAAAAAGAACAATTGATATTGAGCGGAATAGGCGAAAATCATGCTACCATTGATTCGGCTACTTTTGGATATTGGATTTTAATCCCTTGCTATGTCATAATCTTTTATTATGCTTTTTATGGACATAAAGTGGGTTTGAAAAAAGAGAAATAATAGATATCAGTCCTCGATATTTCTTTGATCTTCGATGATAAAAATTTCTTCGTTTTCTTTTTTTAAATAGAATTTTTCTCTTCCGTAGCGTTCCAATTGAAAGCTATCTTTTAGTTGTTGGATCAGTTTTTGATCGGATGAAATTTCTTTTTCAAGGGTTTCTTTTTGTTGTTGTAATTCCTCAATTTTTTGGTCAAGACTGTACAGGATGAGTACCGAATTGGTATCCAAAAAGATCATCCATATAATAAAAAATAAGGAAGTGATAATGTAAATAGTAGAAAAACGTTTAAGCCAAACTTTCATGAGATCAATTTACGAATCAATTCATTAAATTGATCAATGGCTTTAGGATCATCATTTGGGTTACTGATAATATAGTCTGATCCAACTTTATGAGGCTCAATGAAGGTGTCATGCATGGGTTTAAGCGTATTTTTAAATCGATTTAATACTTCTTGTTTTGTGCGTCCTCTTTCTTTTACATCTCTTGCTAACCTTCGTTTTAATCGTACTTTTTCTGGGGCATCAATAAAAATTTTGTAATCTAGTAGGGTACCTAATTCTGGGGCTGCAAAAAGCAGTATTCCCTCAAGAATGATGAGGGGTTTGGGTTTTAGGGTTAAGGTTTTTTTTAAGCGTAAATGTTGCTCAAAACAATACAAAGGTTGTTGTACCGTCAGATGATTCGAAAGTTGTTTTAAATGTTGGGCGAGTAATCTAAACGCTATAGCATCAGGATGATCAAAATTTAATTGACAACGTTCATCGAAGCTCAATTCAGGGTGATGTTTGTAATAAGAATCCTGCGATATGGTTAATAAGACATTCGTATTTAGTTTTTTGCTTATCGAATCCACCATTGTTGACTTTCCTGATCCAGTTCCTCCACAAACACCAATAATCATATTTTAGTAACGGTTTTTTCAGTGATTTCCTCTTTATTTTTATTGCCCCAGCTATTTAATATAAAATAGGTCACATCGGCGACTTCTTGGTCATCTAAACCCATAGGAGACATTATTCCATCATATTTTACACCATTGACAACGATCGGTCCTTTTAATCCGTATTTAATAGCGCGGATTGTTGCTGGAACATCGTTCAGGTAGTCAGATTTTGCGAGGGGAGGAAATACCTTATCAACTCCTTTGCCGTTTGGAAGATGACAGCTGACGCAAAAGTCTTGATAGATGATTTCACCTCGTTGGAAAGATTCAGAATTATTTTTTTTTGAAGGATTGCACGAGATAAAAAATATAGAGGATATAATGAATATTAGTCTCATACTTTTGGTACAATTTTGTAAATACCTTTGGACTCTACCGAAATATAAATAAAACCGTCTGGGCTTTGGACCACATCCCGAACTCGTCCAATATCTTCTGCTATTTTTTCACGATAAGTTACGTTATTATTGTCGATGACCAAACGTTCGAGGTAGCTAAATTTTAGGGAGCCCACCAATAGATTCCCTTTCCATGCTGGATATCGATCACTTGACACAAATGCCATTCCGGAAGGAGCAATTGATGGGATCCAATAATAAAGCGGTTGTTCCATTCCTTCTCTTTGGGTTTCTTCCGTAATTGTTGTGCCAGAATAATTTTTTCCATAAGTAATAATGGGCCATCCGTAATTTTTTCCAGCTTCAATGATATTGATTTCATCGCCTCCTTTGGGGCCATGTTCATGCGTCCAAACATGTCCTGAATCAGGGTGAAGAGTCATCCCTTGTGGATTTCGGTGACCATAAGAATATACCGCTTCTTTAGCCCCTTGGGTACCTACAAAAGGATTATCTGCAGGGATTGTTCCGTCGTCATTTAATCGATATACTTTTCCACCATCTAGGTTAATATTTTGAGGAGTTACATCTCGATCTCCTCGATCTCCGATTGTAAAGTACAAATACCCTTGACGATCAAAAATAATTTTAGAACCAAAATGTCGACCTGATGTTGTGTTGGGTGCTGCTTTATACAAAAGAGACACGTCTTGAAGCGAAGTATCCTTTAAAATGGCCGTGTAAAGTGCGGTGTTCCCACCACTATCTTGGCTATTAACTGAAGATGATTGAGTGAAGTAAATTCTTTTATTATTAATGAAATTCGGATGAAGTGCAAGATCCAATAGACCACCTTGCCCACGTACATAAGGGGCAGGCATCCCTTTAATATTTACTTTGGCATTATTTTTATAGATATATAACCCCCCTGATTTTTCGGCAATTAGAATACTTCTGTCAGGTAAGAATTCAAAACTCCATGGGATCTCCAGATCGGGGACAATTAACTCCAATGAAAAATTAATTTTCTTTGGGAGGCTAACCTGGTCGTTTTTTTGAGAACAACCATGAATAACAAAAAGGAAACAAAGGGCAACTGATAGGGTTGTTTTCATGTTAAATTTTTTCTAAAATTACACAAAAAAAATTGTGTCAAAAAAATTTTTGAAAACCCAAGTATTTTTAACTGACTAATAAAATGTAGTACGTGTTTCTAAATTTTAAGAAATAACTCATCAATCCTTTGAGTTCTTTTTTTAACCCTAAACCGTTTAAAATGTCAACTAGTATCATTTTTTTGCTTTTTAGTTACTTCAAATTTACATAAAATTTACATTAAATTAACATTTAAAGTAAAAAAAGTGTAATTCTGTAGAAATAAAAATAACATGGAAAATTTATATTTTCAAACAAATCCTCCCAGAATGGTCAATGTGGTGTAGATAGGGATAGTGGTTTTGTTGATCAAAATATTCTTCAATGGCTTTTCTGGCGCCTTCCCAAAACCCAAAATCGTCAATAATCAAAATTCCTTTACTAACCAATTTGGGATAAAGCATTTCAATTTCGATTTTGGTAGATTCATACCAATCAGTATCTAATCTCAAAAGAGATAGGTGTTTAATTTTATCGATGTGCTGAGGGAGGGTTTTCATGACATCCCCTTTGATAAATTCACATTGGTTCATGTTTACTTTAGCCTCCATAAACACTTGTTTTACATCTTCGACCGAAGCATAACACCAAGCATTGTAATCTCCTTTATCAAATTTGTCGTAGTGTATTTTGGCATTTTCGCCATTATGGAGGTTGTCAAATTTGTTAGGCTTGGTCATTCCTTTAAAAGTATCAAACAACCACACCTTAGCGTCCCATTGATATTCTTCAAAAATCATTTTAACGGCTAGGGTAGACCCTCCTCTCCAAACACCACATTCGAGAAAATCACCTTCTAACTTATTTTTAATAACATACTTGGCACTCATGACATTTGCAATTAATCGTGGAAGACCTATCATGGTTATATTTTTGCTCATAATGTAGTCAATAATTTGAATGTCTTTGTCATTCAACTCTACAGGATATGTTCCTCGTGATGATTTTCTTTTTATTTCAAAGCCAGCAGAATTAATAATTTTTTTAATTAATGTTTTCAATTTTTGTATCGTTTCATGATGGATAAAACTACAAAAAACGAAGAGTAATAAATATTATTTTTTTTGAGTAGCGGTGTAGCTCGTTCACCAGCAATAGCACGTTAAAAGAGTTTCAAACAGTTTATTTTTTTCTCTAAATAATTATTTAATTGATCTTTTCACTCCCACAGGGGGATAGAATATTTAAATGTTCCTTTATTTATATAGATAAGTCATGCACCCGCCCTAATATAATTCGGATCTGTTTTCTATCTCAGCAGCAGCAAGGACTAGATAATGTAAATCTGTATTTTTTATAAAAGGGGCTAATAGATGACTGCCAGGGCCGTACATTGCCAGTTCCACATAATCGGCGGAGTGTTGCATACTCATCCATCCCACGGAATTGTGCTTCTTTTGAATTTCGGATAAGAGTATAAATGGAAGCTGTTTTTAATGGTGTCGCCAAGCTACCTCCAAAATGCAAACAGGTTTTTTTGCTAAGCAAAAAAGAGGGATTGTCCAATGTTGAAATTGCGGATTATTTGAATCTTTCTATAAAAACAGTAGAAGACCATATGAGCAAAGCTTACCGATTAATTAAAAAGAGTGTGAAAACCAAGTGGAACCAACTCTTATTTGTTTTGTTGATTCCTAAATTTAAAAAAGTCAAAAGTTTTCATGACAGCGTGTTGTAGACTCATGATTAACTACGCCTTAAGCATTGTTTTGTTGTTTTCTTTAAAATATGCCTGCTGCATTTTATTTTTTTACCACTTCATTTGGCAATGTAGACTGGCACCAAATTTGTCCGTTGGGGTTCGAGTCCCTTCACCCGCACAAAACCTCAACGAACGTTGGGGTTTTTTTATTCCACTTCGACTGATGCAGGGGCAATCTGTATTTCTCCTCCCACTGCTTTTACTACTTTCATTATGGTTGAAAATTGTGGTTTTGCCCCCTCAGAAAGAGCCTTGTACAAGCTGGGTCGACTTAGCCCTGTTTCTGCTGCTATTTTTGTCATACCTATGGCTTTAGCGATATGTCCAAGTGCAGTTATGACATCAGAATTGTCACCTTCCTTCAAAACTGTATTTAGATATTCTGCAATCATTTCGTTGTTGTCTAAATAGTCTGCTACATCAAATTTTGTTGTTTTCATGTTGCTATGTATTTATTGTTTTCCAAATTTCCTTAGCTTTTTC
>CBFHWU010000006.1:0-63664 GCA_965659665.1 Flavobacteriaceae bacterium | reverse complement strand
AGGGCTAGATAAATAGTCTCTTTATCGTTAAGTGAGCCGGTAATTAAGTTACTTCTTCTATAGACTTGGAAGCTACCACCCTCTACTAAATACTTATAGGCTTCAGCAGCAAGGACATTACCAATCTTTACTCTATCCTTAACCGGAAATGAGTTAGGATTAGTTTGTGTTCCAATTCGATTACCATTATAGAGACGGTAACGTTTGTTGTTAATATAAAAGGAAATAAACACACGGTCATTATTATCAGTGTGTACTTTAGGATATTTGATTGTCATTTGACAGTTTTTAGACAGTTAAACATTTAGTTAATGTCTCTTTGACTGTAAATGAGTGTTTTATAAGGATAGAGCGCTAGATTGTGGTTCTAGAGGTCGCCGGTTCGAGACCGGTCTTCCACCCATCAAAAACCCTTCGAGAAATCGAGGGGTTTTTATATTTTTTGATGAATATAATGACGCTTTATATTTATAAATACTGAAAAAGTAAGATATGGTGTCAAACTTGTTTGAATATTTTTTTATCCCAATCAAAGTAAATAGTTGAGTCAAGAAATTAGTAGTACTCAGAGTACTATTCCGCATATTTAATTGTGTGATTAAAAAAATCACTTTGCAGTTATAAGTATCTTGAAAGAAGAAAGCTCTACATTTTAGTGGAGTTTTAAAAACCTAAAAGTTATTTTAAAGGGTCATTCTATGGCATTTTTTTGAAAAGAGGCGAAAATCCACCAAATTCAAAATAGTCTCCACCATAAACTATTTTCCCTTCACTAAAATCCATAGTGTAACAGCACTATAAACTAAATTTTTTGACTATTTCTGTTTGAATGCCAATCCATGTTCCAAATGAAGACGGAACAAAATACAAACCACTTAACATTATTAACAAAGCGGATTTTACAAATTCTGAACCTTTTCCTTTTACATATAACCAGGTCAAGCTTTCACGGTGGCGGCACCATTTTGTACTCAGGGACATGTAAGATTTACCCCTGACATGCAAACCAAAGTGCCCACATCAGATGTCTCGATTAATAAATTCTTCTACTAATTCCCAACAACTCAGCCTTGAAAGCTATGAATTTGTGCTTAAGTTGAATCATGGTAGTGATGAAATACATGAAACCAGATTTTTTTTAAGATGTAAACTCACTTGGTTTGAATGATGGATATGCTGGAGGTGGTTATTCCTTTGTTGATTAATCAGTCGCCTGGAGATACTTTTCAAATAGTATTAGCCAACTCTACCCTTTCTTCTAATATCGAAGTGTATCTCTAAGATAGCATTCGAAATATTTTAACCTCTCAAAATGATAGTAATTTTGAACTTACGGTGCACCAACCTATGCCTAATGAACCTGAAAGGTTTTTCGTTCATATTTCACCACCGAATTTGAGTAATGAACTATTGAATACCAATTATTTAAATGTTTATAAGGCAGCATATGACAATTTTATTACTGTTGAAGGGCTAACTACACAATCAAGTAATACCAATTTTACATTATTTAATATTGTTGGAGCTCAAATTTTGGGTACTGTTTTTGACGGTAACTCCAACACTCAAACAATTTCACCCAATGGTCTATCTGCTGGTCATTACATTGAAAATTATAATCTCAGAGTCGTTTATTAATCAAAAAAATAATTATCAAGAAGAAACAAAAATAGAAACGTCCAACCATAAAATAGTTCTTTAAGAAGTTTTCATGTCAATATTATAATTAGTTAAATAAATTTTTTAAATAATTTTTTAATTTTATATTGCAAGTAAATAATAAAACTTTTAAAATATGAAACAATTAATTACCTTAATGATGTTATTATTTATTTCTATGATTTATGGTCAAGAATCTAGATATGCATCAATTGATTTTATTAAACCTATTCAAGGAGAAAATTACGGTGAAATTTTATCGGAAAAATGGGCTAAACTTGCTCAGAAAAGAATTGATCAGGGAACTATCGATGGATGGGATGCTTGGTGGGTGGCGGACAGCACTTCAGAATCTGAATATCAAATTGTTCTGGTTACTTTGGCCAAAGAAATTGACAGCTTAAATTCAGGAACTGGATTAAGAAGTGTATTTCCGGAAATGAGTGACGAAGAGTTACAAGCCTTTAATAAAAAAAATCAAGCAGCCAGAAAAATTATTAAAACTAATTTGGTTACCATTAAAGACAATATTTTTAAAGTGGACTCACTGCCCAATATGGTAGTCATGAATTACATGAAAGTAAAGTCTCAAAATGCATTTGCCTATGAAAAAATGGAAGAAGAATTTAAAAAACAATATTTTGAAGCTTCGCCAAAACAAGGATGGGGTTTAGCCAAAAGAGTGGATAAAATAGGATCTTATCTTGGCTGGAATTATGTAACTTTTGATTTTTATAACTCAATTTCAGAGCTTATGCTCGAGAGAGTGCCAACAGTTGAATATCCTGAAGATCTTCAAGATAAAATAAACATAAGAGAACACGGATATAGTGAAACTCTATGGAAATGGATCTCATTAAGAAAATCAGAATAAAAAATAAGTTAAACTAAAATTTAGTTTCAAGCGGATAAAATCAAAGTTTATTCTTTACATAAAAAAAAACCTCCTGAAAGGAGGTTTTTTTTTAACGATCATATGCTTTACAATCATTTTCAACTATTCTGTTGATATCACTTTTAAGTTGAATACGCTCTTTGCGGTTGGCCAATTCCCAAGTGGTATAAAAGATTAATCTTGATCTGCGTTCTAACATGTCAAAATTGATTTTTTCAATGGTATCTGTGGGTTGATGATAGTCTTCGTGAGTACCGTTAAAGTAAAATATGACAGGAATTTCGTGACGAGCAAAATTGTAATGATCAGATCGATAATAATAACAATTTGCAGTGTTACGCCCAAATTCGTTCACAATGGTAGTGGGATCATTATAACGATAATCCAACTCAATTTGCGTGTACTTTGCATTCATTTCTTCAGAAATTTCATGCAAATCTTTGGACAAAATATCAGAACCAATCAAATACACATAATTGGGGTTATCTTTATGAAAATCATCAACACGTCCTATCATATCAATATTGAGATTAACAACGGTGTTGTCGAGGGGATATACAGGGTAGGAGGTGTAATAATTTGACCCTAATAGCCCTTTTTCCTCAGCCGAAACATGTAAAAATAATATAGATCTTTTAGGACCTTTTCCATCTAAAACTGCTTTTTGGAAAGCTTCAGCTACTTCAAGCATTGCCACAGTTCCTGAACCGTCGTCATCTGCTCCATTATAAACCTGTCCACTTCTTGATTTACCAACATGATCTAAATGGGCTGTGATGACCAATACTTCTTCTGGTTTTTCACTTCCTTTAATAAAAGCTAAAACATTGGTACTTTCAATATTTTTCCTATCAACTCGTAACTTCATATGCTGAAAATAGGTACCATCACTGTTCCCTGGAGCCACTCCAATACTTTGATAATAATCACTCAAGAAGGTAATGGCTTTTTTTTCGCCTTCAGTTCCAGCCTCCCGACCCTCAAATTCATCGGAAGCATAGATATAAAGATGAGACTTTAATTCTTCTTTTGTAATACTGTTCCCGTATTCTTTTTGGGCAAAACCCACAAAGGACAGAAATGTTAGAACGAAGGAATAATAAGCAGTATGCATAATATTTATTTTTTTATCGTTTAAAAGTACTAAAATAGAATTATAAATTGTCGGAAATAGCGTCCCAAAGTGCAATACGCTGTTGCAAAGCAGTTTGGGCTTCTTGTTGAGCTTCTTTCCATTTTTGGTCGGATTTACCGCACAGTTCCGATATCATTTCTAAAGCCATAGGGCCGTGTTCACCTCCGTCAACCTCAATATGTCTTTCCAAATAATAAACCAATGTTTTATTTTCTGTTTTCATTTGTTTGACGATTTCAATAAACATATCGGGAATCAAATCTTCTCTTCCAAAAGTAAATACACCAGCAACACAGTGTGTTTTTTTGCTTTCAATAACTTTCATGGTGTTTTGGATAAAAGTTTGGGCAGCTTCTGGAACTGCAGATGTTGATATAGCTTGATTGATTGTTTTACCTGTTGAAATTGCTTGTACAAATTGCTTGATAGGCACGGTATTGGCCCCTATTTCCTCCATGGATTGTACATATAACTCAAAATGACTTATAGGCTTTCCGTCCTGATCAATATCACTTTCTTCGCCAAAAACGATTTCATTAATTAATCGGCGAGCCACAGCAGGTCCTTTGGGAACCCAAGGTAAACTTACACATGTAAGCTCTCTTTGAAGATATTTTACCAAGGACATGAAATCCCACACGGCAAATACATGAGTTTCCATAAATATTTGCAGCGCCTTTGGATGGGTGAGTTTATCGTAAAGAGGATGATGTAATAGACGTTGACGTTCCAGCTTAAAAGAGGCTTCGAGCTTTTGTATTTGATGCATAGTTTTTTTCTTTTTCATTTGCAAAAATACGTAACCCATTTTATTTTATGATAATGTTTACTTTTGATTTATGTCATTAGTGAAAATTATTGAATGCCCAAGAGATGCTATGCAAGGCATCAAAACCTTTATTCCTACCAATAAAAAAATAAGTTATCTTCAAGCTCTTCTAAATGTTGGTTTTGACACTCTTGACTTTGGAAGTTTCGTTTCCCCTAAAGCCATCCCCCAGATGAGAGATACTGCAGAGGTTATTGCAGGCCTTGAACTGTCGAATACAGAAACAAAACTATTAGCAATTGTTGCCAACACAAGAGGTGCGATTGATGCGTGTAAGTTTTCTGAGATATCGTATTTAGGTTATCCGTTTTCGATTTCAGAAAATTTTCAAATGAGAAATACCCATAAAACAATATCGGAATCCTTAATTACACTAAAAGAAATTCATCAAGCAACAATGGTTCATCACAAACAGTTAGTGGTGTATTTGTCTATGGGTTTTGGCAATCCTTACGGGGATCCATGGAGCGTTTCGTTAGTGTCCCAATGGGTGAAACGATTGTCAGAAATGGGGGTACGGATACTTTCTTTATCAGATACCATTGGAAGTGCCAACTCCGTAATAATCAATGAACTCTTCTCAACTCTCATCTTGAAGTATCCTAATATTGAGTTTGGGGCTCACTTTCATACCCATCCAAAAGATTGGTTTTCAAAAGTAGACGCTGCATATAAGGCGGGTTGTCTTCGTTTTGATGGTGCCATTCAAGGGTTTGGGGGATGCCCCATGGCAAAAGATGAACTTACAGGTAATATGCCAACAGAAAAATTATTATCTTATTTTGCAAACAAAAAGGTAGATCATCAACTCAACTCTCTTTATTTTGAGTCTGCCTACAACAAAGCCACAAAGACATTCAAAAGCGTATAAATTTATTTTAAATTATTCTAAATAAACTTGTTTATAAAAATAGCGGATATTATATTTGTAATCAATTTTTAATTATTCTAAATAAAAACAATGAAGCCTCTAAAATTGATTTTACCATTTATATTTACTTTTCTGTTACAACATGTATTCTCCCAAACAGACATGAACAGTTCCCAAACCCAACTTAATAACCTTCTCGACAGAGAAAGAGGCCTTTCTATCGGAGGATATGGAGAAGTTACCTACAACAATCCAGAGGGCGATGTTTCTGAACTTGATGTTCAGCGACTTGTGATTTTGTTTGCGTACAAATTTGACGAAAGAACTTCATTTGTAACTGAAATTGAATTTGAACACGTTAAAGAAGTTTATGTAGAACAAGCTTTTCTCAATTACCATGTTACAGATGGACTTAATTTTCGTGCTGGTCTCATGTTAGTTCCCATGGGTATAGTGAATGAATACCATGAACCTACCACTTTTAATGGTGTGGAGCGACCAAGCTTAGACAGTAAAATAGTTCCCACCACATGGAGAGAGATCGGAATTGGGGTTTCGGGACGTTTCAATGACCTTTCCATACGTTATCAGGCTTACATCATGAATGGTTTTCTATCCTATGATGGTTCCTACAAATTAAGAGGGAGTGATGGATTTAGAAAAGGGCGTCAAAAAGGAGCAGAGTCAGCGGGTTCGAACACCAATTTTGCTGCTAAAGTGGAATATTATGGAATTCCTGGTTTGAAGCTAGGTCTTGCCGCTTATTCAGGCAAAACACAGACCACTGAAACAGAGCTTGATAACACTCAAGTAGGTCTCACCATGTTTGGATTTGATTACCGATATACTAAAGGTCGCTTTTCCACTAGAGGACAATATATTGATGCAACAATTTCAGATTCAGAAGCGTATAATAGCGCCAAAGGAGATGGTGATTTAGGGTCGGCTATGAATGGTTTTTATATAGAAGGAGCTTATAATGTTCTCCCATTATCATCTACTCAAAAACTTGATGCATTCATTCGTTATGAAAACTTCAATACTCATGCAAGTACAGATGGTGTTCTTGTTGCCAATGATGCCTACCATCGAGACGAATTTACGTATGGATTTTCTTACCATTTGGCAAATGGCGCAGTTTTTAAGGCCGATTATCAATCCAAAGGAATTGCTCTTGAAGGAGCTGATAACAAGGGACAATTTAATATGGGAATAGGAATTTTCTTCTAACACTATTATAAAATGAAAAAAAGAATTTTAGTATCAATTTGTTTACTGCAGGCCATAGTATTTAGCTCTCTTAGTCCAGTTAATTCTATCCAAAAAAAAATATTAAAACAAGCGTCAAAAGTTTTTGAAAATAAAAACTTGATCCTTAAGAAGGCTTTTGAAAGCGATGTTGATGGCTTTGATTCCAATCGATTTTTTGTCCTTGCAGATGATGATTTAGCGATCGGATATGCCTATTTCGGCGAAGCTCCATCAAAAACAGACACCTTTGAATATTTAGTTTTGTTCGATACAGACCTAATCATTAAGAATACTAAAGTTGTGACATACCGTGAGGATTACGGAGGTGAAATTGGAAGTAAGCGCTGGCTGAAACAGTTTTTGGGAAAATCCACTTTAGATCGTTTTATTTACAATGATAATATTGCATCCATTTCTGGAGCAACCATTTCTGTAAAGTCGATGACTTATGCGATGAATGATCTCATGAGCACCTTAGATAAAGTAAAACAACTAGATTAACCTTTATGTTTGACCTTAAAATAAGTGAATTTCCAAGGCCGCTTCGAGTGATGATTGCCTTTTTTATTTTCGTTCTTACTGTAGGTTTTTTTACGGGAATAGCTTTTGTAGGTCAAACTAACAGCACCTCTCCCAGTGGAGTTGTTGAACATTATACCGGCAATGAATCGGATGAGAAAGCCATGGTCATGAAGTTTAAAAAAAGTCCACGTGAAATGCTTACTATCGTTCATACCCATGTGCTAAGCTTGTCATTTATATTCTTTTTTACTGGCGTTTTATTGGCTTTTACCTCTGTTTCTAAAAAACTGATGGTATTCTTAATGTGTGAACCTTTTGTTTCGATCTTATTAACTTTCGGTGGTATTTATTTGATTTGGTACGGGTATGCTTGGGTGAGTTATATTGTTATTTTTTCTGGATCTTTAATGACCTTATGCTATGTTTGGTCTGTTTTTCTTATTTCTAGAGAACTTAATCTTAAGCAAAACAACTAATATACCTTAAATTTTGTTATATTTGTATGCAACTATTTTTAAATGAGTTGCTATGGATGATCACTCCAACAAGATTAAACGTACTGGTCTCACGTATGATGATGTTTTACTAATTCCTTCTTACTCTGATGTCCTTCCCAGAAATGTAAGTGTACGTTCTCGTTTTTCAAAAAATATCCCCCTTAATGTTCCTGTAACTTCTGCGGCAATGGATACCGTCACTGAAAGCCAAATGGCAATTGCTATGGCAAGGGAGGGCGGAATAGGGGTATTGCACAAAAACATGACTCCAAAAGAGCAAGCAGAAAAAGTTCGTAAGGTTAAACGCGCTGAGTCTGGAATGATTATTGACCCAGTTACCCTGCCTTTATCGGCTATTGTTCAAGATGCAAAACGAGTGATGACGGAGTATAGGATTGGAGGAATTCCCATTGTAGATCGTAATGGTTTTTTGATTGGAATTGTCACTAATAGAGATTTGCGATTTGAAAAAAATAATCATCGTCCTATCCAAGAAGTAATGACAACAGAAGGTTTAATTACCGCAAGAGAGGGAATTTCAATGGAAGAAGCCGAAGAAATTTTGGATCAATACAAAATAGAAAAGCTTCCTGTTATTGATAAAGAAAATAGACTAGTAGGGTTAATTACATTTAGAGATATCACAAAGTTAACATTAAAGCCCGAATCCAATAAAGATCATTACGGTCGATTGAGAGTGGCTGCAGCTGTAGGAGTGACGCATGACGTATTAGAACGTTGTGATGCCCTAGTTAAGTCATCAGTAGATGCTATTGTTATTGATACTGCTCATGGGCACAGCAAAGGAGTTGTAGATGTCCTAAAAAAAATAAAAAAAAGTCATCCGCATTTGGATGTTGTTGTTGGAAATATTGCTACAGCTGAAGCAGCATCCTTTTTGTTGAATGCTGGAGCTGACGGAGTAAAAGTTGGTATAGGACCTGGTTCAATATGTACCACACGAATTATCGCAGGTGTTGGCTTTCCTCAACTATCCGCTATTATCGAAGTCGCCAGTGTTTTGAAAGGCACAGATGTTCCTTTAATTGCTGATGGTGGAATACGATATACGGGAGACATTGTAAAGGCCATTGCCGCTGGTGCTGATTCCGTAATGCTGGGTTCAATGTTGGCAGGAACAAAAGAATCTCCCGGAGAAACTATCATTTTTGAAGGGCGTAAATTTAAATCATATCGTGGAATGGGGTCAGTTGAAGCGATGAAACAAGGAAGTAAAGATCGTTATTTTCAAGACGTAGAGGATGACATCAAAAAACTTGTTCCAGAAGGTATAGTCGGACGAGTGCCCTACAAAGGAGAACTCTATGAAAGTATTCATCAGTTTGTCGGAGGATTACGCGCAGGAATGGGGTACTGTGGAGCAGAAGATATAGCCACCCTCCAGAGTTCAGCTCGATTCGTTCAAATTACATCTTCAGGAATTCAGGAAAGTCATCCGCATAATGTTGCTATTACTAAAGAAGCACCCAACTACTCAAGATAAATTAGAATGAGATTAGCAATTTTGGTATCACTTTTTCTTGGAACTTGTAATTTTAATAAAGAAGTTCCAGATGATGCCGTAGCCCGTGTAGGTTCAAACTATTTGTACCAATCAGATATTGCCAACAGGTTAGAATCCAATTCGGTAGGAATTGATAGTGCTTTGATTACTAGAAACTATATTAATGATTGGGCGATTCACGAATTACTTTTAGGTAAATCTGTATTTAATTTATCTGAAGCTAAACAATCAAAACTTGAAAACTTGGTTCAGTCATATCGTAACGACCTTTATATCAAAACCTATTTTGAAGAACTTGTTAAAAGATCGATAGATACCGTTGTTACAAATCAGGAAATAAACGAATATTTTGACAAAAATCGCCAAAGTTTTAGAACAAATAGAAATCTTATTCAATCGCGATATGTCCGAGTGAGAAAAGATAATTTTAATTTGAGAATGATTCGAAACCGATTTAAGCGTTTTAACGAGGAGGATAAAAGTTATTTAGATTCTATTGCGCTACAGTTCAATTCATTTTCTTTAAATGACTCTATTTGGGTTCAATCCGATCAGTTTTTTCAACGAATTTTGCCTATTCCAGTAGTTTCCTACGAAAACTATTTAAAAAAATCACATTTTTTTGAGTTAGAAGATTCTTTAGAAGTATATTTGGTAACTGTAAAAAATGTCATTAAACGAAATGAGTTAGCTCCGCTAGCGTATGTCCGTCCTACTGTCATTCAAATTATTTTGAATAAAAGGAAACTCGATTATATGAATGAGTTTAATAATGACGTTATCAATGAAGCATTGAAAGATAAAACCTTTGAAACCTATGACTAATAAAATATTAGGACCACTACTTTTTTTCTGTTTGATTTTTTTTCAAAGTATATGGAGTCAGAATCAAACACCCGGTCGAATAAAAATTGACGGTGTGGCATCGGTAGTAGGGGATTATGTAATTCTTGAATCAGACATTGATAAAGCCTATATCGATCTTCAATCACAAGGAATATCTACCCAAAATATCGATCGCTGTAGCCTCTTAGGAAAACTAATGGAAGACAAGCTTTACGCGCATCATGCTGAACAAGATAGTTTGGAAGTGAGTAATGAAGAAGTCTATGATTATGTCGATAGAACAATCGATTATTTTGTCAATCAACTAGGTTCAATAGACAAAGTATTAGAGTTTTATAAAAAACCAGATGAACAAAGTTTTAAGGATGAACTTTTTGAAATCAATCGTGTACAGCAACTATCTCAGAAAATGCAATCAAAGATTATTGAAGAAATTGAGATTACCCCTGATGAAGTACGTCAATTTTTTGATAAAATTCCTGTTGATGAACGACCTATTTTTGGAACAGAACTCGAAATTTCTCAAATCGTGATCGAACCAAAAGTATCCTCTGAGGAAGAACAACTTATTATTGAACGTTTAGAAACCATGCGAAATGATGTCATAGAAAATGGTTCTAGTTTTTCATCTAAGGCTATTTTATATTCACAGGATCCAGGCTCACGGTCAAAAGGAGGGCGTTACACACTTGATCGCAACCGGCCAGTAATGGTCAAAGAGTTTCGTGACCAAGCTTACCGTCTGCAAGAAGGTGAAATCACTCAACCTTTCAAAACAGACTTTGGATGGCATATCGTTACGGTTGATAAGATACGTGGACGAGAAGTCGATGTCCGTCATATTTTATTAGTTCCTAATGTTTCTAATAAGGCTTTGGAGGATGCCAAAAACAAATTGACACTCATAAAAAAACGTATATTAGATGGAGAATTGAGTTTTGAGGAGGCAGCAAAAGAATTTTCAGATGACAAAGAAACTAAGGCAAACTCAGGGGTTATCATTAATCCTACTACAGGAAATACTCGATTTGAGCTTACAAAATTAGACCCCACCATTTACAACCAAATTCTCAAACTCGAAGATGACGAGATTTCCATCCCTTTATTAGACGAAGATCTATCAGGAAAAAGTAAGTATAAAATTATTAAAGTTTCCAATCGCTTTGATGAACATGTTGCTGATTATGCAAAAGATTACGTAAAAATTAAAGAACTGGCTCTTAAAGAAAAACAACTCAACACTATACAAGAATGGATGAAAGACAAAATAAATGACACCTATGTCAATGTTAACCGTTCCCATCGTACGTGTGATTTCTCAAGTAAATGGATAAAGAATTAAAAATTTATAATTATGGCTTTTAATATTGAAATGATTCAACAAGTTTATGATAATATTTCAAATCGTGTTGATAATGCACGAAAATTAACTAAAAAACCATTAACACTTTCCGAAAAGATTTTATATGCACATTTATGGGAAGCATTACCAAAAAAAGCCTTTAATCGCGGCAATGATTACGTTGATTTTGCCCCTGATCGAATAGCTTGCCAAGACGCAACAGCCCAGATGGCTCTTCTTCAGTTTATGCAAGCAGGAAAACAAAAGGTTGCTGTTCCTACAACTGTTCATTGTGATCATCTTATTCAGGCTAAATCTGGGGCAAGTAAAGATCTTCAAGTGGCTATTAATTCGAGCAATGAGGTTTTTAATTTTTTAGAGTCTGTTTCCAATAAATATGGAATTGGTTTTTGGAAACCAGGAGCAGGGATTATCCATCAAGTGGTTTTAGAAAACTATGCTTTTCCTGGAGGTATGATGATTGGTACAGATTCCCATACCGTAAATGCAGGTGGTTTAGGAATGCTGGCCATTGGAGTGGGTGGAGCTGATGCAGTAGATGTTATGGCCGGTATGCCTTGGGAATTAAAATTCCCTAAACTTATCGGAGTTAAACTAACTGGAAAACTCTCAGGATGGACAGCCCCTAAAGATGTTATTTTAAAGGTAGCTGGAATTCTCACTGTCAAAGGGGGAACAGGAGCTATAATTGAATATTTTGGAGAAGGAGCCCTAAACCTGTCCTGCACAGGAAAAGGTACCATTTGTAATATGGGAGCCGAGGTAGGAGCGACAACTTCAACATTTGGCTATGATGAGGCCATGGAACGTTACCTACGTTCTACAGGTCGTGACGATGTTGCTGATGCCGCAAATCAAGTAAAAGATTATTTAACGGGAGATCCTGAAGTTTATCAAAGTCCTGAAGAATATTTTGATGAAGTTATTGAAATTAACTTATCAAAATTACTTCCCCACGTAAACGGCCCTTTTTCACCAGATATCGCTACTCCAGTAGGATCGATTACCGAAAAAGCCATCCAAAATGATTGGCCTTTAAAAGTAGAGTGGGGATTAATAGGTTCTTGTACCAACTCCTCCTATGAAGATTTATCTCGTGCTGCTTCTATAGCCGAGCAAGCGATAGCTAAGGGGTTAAACACGAAAGCAGAATTTGGTATCAACCCAGGTTCAGAACAAGTGCGTTACACTTCAGAACGTGATGGATTATTAGGAACTTTTGAAGAATTAAACGCCAAAATATTCACAAATGCCTGTGGACCATGTATTGGACAATGGGATCGTGATGGTGCAGATAAAAAAGAAAAAAATACAATTGTTCACTCTTTCAATCGAAACTTTGCAAAACGAGCAGATGGCAACCCTAACACACACGCTTTTGTTGCTTCCCCCGAAATGGTGGCTGCAATAGCAATTTCGGGTCGTCTGGACTTTAATCCTATGAAAGACAAACTGATCAATAAAGAAGGTCAAGAAGTAATGTTAGAAGAACCTACAGGATGGGAATTACCTCCTAAAGGCTTTGAGGTTAAAGATAATGGATATTTGGCCCCTGTTGAAGATGGAACAGGTGTTGAGGTAGTGGTTAGTCCAACCTCAGAACGTCTTCAGCTTTTAACGCCATTTCAACCTTGGAATGGCGAAAATATTACAGCAGCCAAACTACTCATCAAGGCATATGGAAAATGTACCACCGATCATATTTCTATGGCTGGACCTTGGCTTCGCTATAGAGGGCATCTTGATAATATTTCGAATAATTGCTTGATAGGTGCCATAAACGCCTTCAATCAACAAACTAACTATGTCAAAAATCAACTTACTGGAGAGTATGCTGGTGTTCCCGATGTTCAAAGAGACTATAAAGCTAAGGGAATAACAACTGTAATCATTGGAGATCATAACTACGGCGAAGGGTCGTCAAGAGAACATGCTGCTATGGAACCTCGTCACTTGGGTGTTATGGTTGTACTTGTGAAGTCATTTGCTCGTATTCATGAGACCAACCTTAAAAAACAAGGAATGCTCGGAATTACGTTTGATAATGAAGCAGATTATGATTTAATTCAAGAAGATGATACGTTCAATTTTATTGATTTAAATTCATTTCAACCAGGACAACAACTCACTATTGAAGTTGTTCATTCTGATGGAACAGTTGACCTTATAAAGTCCAACCACACATATAACAATTCTCAAATCGAATGGTTTAAAGCAGGCTCTGCACTGAATTTGATCAAACAACAAAACACTTGAAATATTATAGGTTAATCCTCTTTATTTAGCTAATTTTGTAAAAAAAAATTGGCTATGTTATCATCAAAAGGATTGCTTAATTTGCTATTCTCAACCCGGTTAACGTCGTTATTATTTATCGTATTCTGCGTTGCCATGGGTGTGGGTACTTTTATAGAAAGTGAACATAACACTACAACTGCTCGTATATGGGTATATAATGCGTGGTGGTTTGAAGCCATGATGGTTTTTTTTGTAATTAATTTTATAGGAAATATCTCTCGGTATCGTTTGTTGCGTTGGGAAAAGTGGCCTGTTTTACTGCTTCACCTATCATGGATTTTAATTTTATTAGGAGCTTTTGTTACACGATACATTGGTTTTGAAGGGGTAATGCCTATTCGTGAAAACAACAGTTCGAATTCCTTTTTTTCTGAAAAAACATATTTGAAAATTTTTGTTGACGGAGAAATTAACGGACAACCCCTTCGAAAATTGATGGAAGACGATCTGTTGCTTGCTGAAGTAACTGATAATCGTTTTCGCTGGACCGATGATTTTAACGGTCAAGATTTTGAGATTAAATATCTAAACTTCATTAATGGAGCATCCGAAGGCCTGGTGGAAGACCCAAACGGAGAAAATTATTTAAAAATTGTAGAAGCTGGAGACGGAACGCGCCATGAACACTTTATTAAAGAAGGGGAAATTTCAAACATTCACAACGTTCTTTTTACTCTCAATAACCCTACTGATGGAGCGATAAACATAACATTAAAAGAGGGTAACTATTTTATCGAATCTCCTTTTGAGGGAAGTTATCTTCGGATGACAGATCAACAGCAGGGCGGTCTGAAAGCCAACCTAACGCAACCTTTACAGCTCCGCTCGTTATATTCAACTGCAGGGATGCAATTTGTGTTTCCAGATCCGATGATCAGAGGATCATATGGTATAGTAGAAGATGATGAATCTCCTCAAGATGCCCTTACTATACAAATAAGCTCAAACGGAGATGCCGAAAAAGTTGAAGTATTAGGGGCTAAAGGAGTGGTCAATAATCCCAAAAAAGTAACCGTGGGTGGTTTAGATTTTTGGGTGCAATATGGATCTAAAGAGCTACAACTGCCATTTGCCGTCTACTTAAACGACTTTATCGCCGAAAAATACCCTGGAACCGAAAAGAGTTACAGTAGCTTTATGAGTAAAGTTACCGTTGAAGATGACACTTCATTTGACTATGATATTTACATGAATCATATTTTAGACCATAAAGGCTATCGTTTTTTTCAAGCCTCTTTTGATCCTGATGAAAAAGGCACCGTATTATCTGTGAACCATGATCAATGGGGAACATGGATAACATACGCGGGATATTTTTTATTATATATCGGTTTAATGGGCATATTATTCTTTGGAAAAACACGTTTCAAGTCGTTAGCAAAACAACTTGACAATTTGCGGAAAAAAAAGAGAACACTTGCCATGTCTTTGCTGTTATTTGGGTCAATACTATCAGCACAAAATCATCAACATACTCCAACTTCAAAGCAACATGTAGATTCTTTACTTTTAGCTCAAAGTGTTCCTGCGGTGGAAGCAGCTAAATTTGGAAAATTGATTATTCAAGATAGTGGAGGACGAATGAAACCAGCCAATACATTTGCTTCCGAATTGGTTCGAAAAGTAAGTAAATATGATCATTATCAATCGCTAAATGCTGATCAAGTTTTGTTGTCTATGACTCAAAATCCTTTGTTGTGGTACCAAGTCCCGTTTGTCTATATGAAAAGAGGAAACGATAGTCTTAGATCTATTGTTGGAGTAGATACCAAAAGTAAATATGCTTCTTTTGTCGATTTTTTTGACGGACAAGGGAATTACAAATTAGCTCCTTATTTGGAGCAGGCTTACAAATCCGCAACACCCAATCAATTTCAAAAAGATTTTATTCAAGTTGACCGCAGGGTCAATTTGTTGTACGCTGCACTTGAAGGAAAGGTATTGCGTATTTTTCCTATTCCAAACAGTGAAAATAACAAATGGATTTCGTTACCTGAAGTTGAGGACGGACAATTTCAGGGTGTTGATTCTTTATACGTGCAAAATGTTTTGCCTTTATACCTTACTTCACTTCGTCAATCTGATTATGATCAGGCTGGAAAAATAATTCAAAGTATTGAAGGTTTCCAGCGTCAATATGGTGCTGAAATAGTTCCTGCTAAAGAAAAAATTGAAGCAGAAATACTATATAACAAATACGATATTTTCAAGCAGCTTTTTAGTTGGTATATGTATATCGGTACGTTAATGTTTGTCGTTTTAATTGTTCAAATATTTTATGACAATCGATGGCTTCGATATGCGGTGAATGGATGTATAGGGATAGTAATAGGATTATTTGCTCTTCAAACATTAGGGTTGGCTGCTCGTTGGTATATATCGGGTCACGCTCCATGGAGTGATGCTTACGAATCAATGATCTATGTCGCTTGGGCTACGGTTGGTATTGGTTTGGCGTTTGGCCGTAAATCAAACCTTACTATTGCTGCAACTGCTTTTGTTACCTCTATGATTTTGATGATTGCTCATTGGAATTGGATGGATCCTGAAATAGCTAATTTGGTTCCTGTTTTGGATAGCTACTGGTTGATGATTCATGTGGCTGTTATTGTTGGGAGTTATGGTCCCTTTACTTTAGGAATGATTTTAGGTGTAATTTCTTTACTCTTAATTATCCTTACCAATAAAAAAAATAAACCTAAAATGATTATAAACTTAAACGAGCTTACAATTGTCAATGAATTGGCACTTACTGTTGGTTTGGTTATGCTCACTATTGGTAACTTTTTGGGGGGTCAGTGGGCGAATGAAAGTTGGGGTCGATATTGGGGATGGGATCCAAAAGAAACATGGGCCTTGATTAGTATTTTGGTATATGCTTTTGTAATACATATGCGACTTGTTCCTGGAATGAGAAGTAAATGGCTTTTTAACTTGATGTCAATTATTGCTTTCGCAAGCATTATTATGACTTATTTTGGCGTGAATTTTTATCTTACGGGCTTACACTCTTACGCTAGTGGTGATAAAGTAATTACCCCAAACTTTGTCTATTATTCTATTGTGATAGTTGCTGTTTTAGGATTATTTTCTTACTTTAAATACAAAAAACATTTTGATTCTTAAACCGAAATACAAGTGGTGGTTTTATTCTATTTTTGGACTCCTTTGTATTGGAGCTGGTTTGAGTGTTTTGGGAGAAGCCATTATTGCTAAACTCAACGGTCAGGCATGGTTTTTGCTCGGAACAATAGGATTAATTTTATTTAATGGGGGAATATGTTTTGTTGGAAATGCTATAGTAATCAAAGTAAAGCAACTTTAGTCACTTTACTTTTTTTCGTTTCAAGCTATGTTGTAGCTCAAGAATTAGGAGGATCTGCTAAACTTCCAAATTATACCCCCAATAAAAAAACATTAGGGTTATTAAATGCGGATGATCCAACTGATGAATTTTCTTTTCTCACCAAAAAAACAGAATCTGAACCTAACTTATTTGAAAAAGAAAAGTTTTTAGATGCTAGTTTACCTTACTTAAAAAACTTAAAAAAAACTGTTGTTCCCAATTTATCTGAGAATTCTTCTGCTGTTAACACAGGTGATATAACCCTTGAAGTTGTTAAAACTACAGCGGACAAAATGGTTATTGTCGCACGTGATTTTGGTGAACAAGACGGTGACCGTGTAATGATTCGTGTGAACGATATCATTTTAATCCCAACACTTTATTTAAAAAATTCTTTTTATGTTTTTGAAGTTAAATTAATAGAGGGGGAAAACAAGTTTGATTTCACAGCCTTAAATCAAGGCGCAATAGGCTTAAACACGGCTGATTTGCGATTTATTGAGGAAAATGCTGATGTGCCTATAGTAACAGAAAAATGGTATTTGTCGACCTTATCAACAGCAACTGTCATAGTTATAAAAAAGCCTAAATTAGAATAATATTTTAGGATTCTTTACGCATTTCTTTAGGAGTGATCCCAAAATAGAGTTTAAAACATTTTGTAAAGTATGAGTGTGAAGAAAAACCAACGTTATATCCAATTTCACTAAATGTCAAATCAGAATGTTCAATTAATTCTTTTGCTTTTTCAAGACGAATTTTACGCACAAACTCATTGGCTGAACTTCCTGTAAGGACTTTAATCTTACGATATAATTTGCTTCGACTCATCGAAAACTCTGTAGCTAACGTTTCAACGGATAGTTTTTCGTCAGAAATATTTTCGTTGATATAGACCAATATTTTATTCATGAATGAATTATCCAAACTTGTAGTATTTTCCGAAACAACAACTCCTTTGTAATATTTTTTAAACAATAATTGTCGACTTGTCTTCAGTTGATTGAGATGAGATTTAAGAAGTTTTAAACTAAATGGTTTTTTTAAATAAACATCAGCACCCGACTCGATGCCTTTAATTCGATCATCGTGCATGGTTTTGGCGGTAAGCATTAAAATCGGAATATGACAGGTATTGATATCTTGTTTTAATTTTTTGGAAAATAAAAGCCCATCCATTTCAGGCATCATTACGTCTGTGATAATAAGGTCAGGTAGTTTTTTTTTGGCTTCCTCTAAACCAATTTGTCCATTTTCAGCTTCAATAATTTTGTATTCTTTTTTAAGTTCACTTTTCAGATAAGTTCTTAACTCATGATTGTCTTCGACAATCAAAAGAGTCTGAAGTTTTGAGGGTTCTTTATTTGACTCAATAAATTCATCAGCCTCAATTTTCGAGGTAGCGGATATAATCTCGGATTCACTCATCTGGGTTGTTAATTCTCCTGAACGTAACAAGTTTCGATCGATTGGAAAATATAATTTAAACTTTGTTCCTTTTTTAATTTTACTCTCAACTTCAACTTTTCCTTTGTGAAGTTCAACAAAGGTTTTAACTACTTCAAGACCAATACCGGTGCCTCCATAGTATTGTTTATCAAGTTCTTGAGATTGGAAAAAACGCTCAAAAATTTTCTCTTGATTTTCTTTTGGAATCCCTTTTCCGGTATCTTCGATAATAATTTCGACTGCTGGAGTGATGCTATTGTTATTAACCAAAGGTAATTTTACTCCGTTGTAATGAAAGAGAGTTCTGATCGATACCTTTCCTCCGTCGGGTGTAGCTTTAAAAGCATTGGAAAGTAAGTTGAAAATAATTTTTTCTAGCATCGAACGATCAGCCCAAAAGTTTGTTTTTGAATTCTGAAAGCTGGTGTATAATGAAATGTTTCGATCCAATGCTTCTTCCGAAAAATGATTAACAATATCAAGGATAAAGATATCGAGTTTTAGTTCAGTGACATTTAAATTTAATCTACCATAGTTGAGCTTTCGAAAATCCATAAGCTCATCAATTAACCGCATTAAACGATTGGTGTTTTTATGAATAATTTTATGTTTTTTTAGCAAGGTCTCTCTATTGTAGTGGCCGTTATTAATGATATCTTCGAGCGGATTCATGATTAGGGTGAGCGGGGTCCTAAACTCGTGGGATATGTTAGTAAAAAATTGAATTTTTTTTGTGTTTAACTCTTCAACTTGTCGTCGTTCTTCTTTTTGAAATTCAATCAATTGTTTTTGAGCGATTCGTTGTCTAAAAACTTTATAAAAAATAATAGTTAGTCCTATGATTAAAATAACATAAAAAACATAGGCTGTGTTACTTTCCCACCATGCTGGTAAAATGGTAATATTAAGTTCTGATGCTGATGAGTTCCATACCCCGTCATTATTAGCAGATTTCACCCTAAATATATATTTTCCAGGTCGAAGCCGGCTGTAGCTTGCATTGTTGTTTACCCCTGAATAAATCCATTCGTTGTCGTATCCTTCCAACATATATTGATATAGGTTGTTTTCGTTTCGAGTATAATTGACTCCAACAAACTCAATCGTAAACTCTGATTGTTGATCATTCAACGTGATTTGATCTTGGTAGGTTATAGGTTTATTAAGGGGAGAATTGTCGGAGGAAACACGAACAACTTTGTTGTTGATCTTAAGATTGGTAAATATTGTATTAGGAGGATTAGGATTAAATGTTATGGCTAAAGGATCTACATAATTGACTCCTTCTGTATTTCCAAAATAAATTAAATCATGATCTACAAACGACGAATTATAATTGTTTTTATTGGACAATAACCCGTCTGTAGAATCATAATTCCTGAACTTATCCGTTGTATCATTGTAAGAACTTACTCCTTTATTTCCTGTTATCCAAATTGTTCCTTGTTTCGACTCCATAATCGAAAAAACAGTCTCGTGCATAAAGTTTTGGTTGGTATCATAGGAATTAACCTCAGTGCTTTTCAAATTATATCGATACAATCCATCCCCCAATGTGCCAATCCATAAATTTTCTTCTTTATCCTGAAATAAAGACACTACAATATTATTAGTACCTATTGATTTGGATTTATTTTTGGAAAATAGGGGTATTTTTTTTACTTCATAATTTGATTGTTTTTCAGGTTGAAAAATCTCAAATAGACCTTGTCGGGTTCCAATCCATACATGATCATTTTGATCAACGTATACTTTTCTAATATTACTACTTTCAATATTATAGGTACTAAAAGCATTGGAATGGTGATGGGTAAAAGAGTTTAAATTTTGATCATATGAATGTAACCCCCCTCCAAAAGTACCAATCCATACTCTACCTTTAGAATCTTCATCGAAACTCATAATCCGATTAGATTTTAAATCATCTCCAATGGTTTGTTGATTAAAGTTTTTAAAGGTTCTACTTCCATTTTCCAGAAAATAGATACCATTGTGCCAAGTTCCAATCCAAACATTATCTCTAGTGTCAATAAAGACAGTTGGTGCGTCTTCAATTTTAAATCCATCAGCGATCGGGTTATTGGCTTGGCTAAGATTAACGATTTGTTTTGTTTTTGGATCATAGACCTCAACGCCACCATCAAATGTACTGAACCAAAAACGGCTTTTATTGTCTTTAGCAATTCCTGTAACCGAGTTCCGGTAATAATAGGACGAGTTACCTTCATTAATTTTCAAAGTGTGAAACTTATTGTAAAGCGGATCACTTACATCAACTCCCTTATTGTAGTATCCTAACCATATTCTTGATTTATCATCGACAAATACACTCCAAATTGAATTGGACTTTACACTTTCTACATCTTTTTTGTCTTGTAGATAATTTTTTTGGACTTGACCGTTTAAGTCCGTTAAAAAAAGCCCATCGTTTTCGGTAGCACATAACAACAAATTAGACGCTGTGATGTCGAGGGACAAAATTCGTTGATCTGTGAATTCTTTGTGGATATAAGCGGGATTATCCCCCACTAAATCGATTCCGATGAGTCCCTTAGTTGATGTTCCTACCCATAAACGATTTTCGTTAATCAGTAAAGAATGAATGGATTGGTCTATTTTAATTTTTTGACCATCGACAACAAATGTTGCATATTGAATTCGATTGGTGGATAAGTCAAGCTCCATTAAACCATAATTTGTACCAATAAAAAAACGGCTATTTTCTGTTTTGGTAATATCTTCAATAAGAAAATTGGATAAAGTTACAGCACTATCTGTAGGAATTAAATCGTACAAATTTTGATTGATATTGTATTTTAATAAACCATTTTGGTGAGTCCCCAATAAAAGAATGCTGTCATTGAGTGACTCTATGGCATGAATGGGGTATTTAAAATTATTTTGATTTTTAAACTGAATGGACTCGAAGTTGTCTTCTTCCATAACATACTTGTTCAGCCCTACTTCTGTACCTGCCCAAATTCTCTTGTTTCCATCTTGAATAGCTGTATAAACAATGGAGCTGTTCAAAGAGTTTGATTCATCAGATTGAAACTTGTAACTTTTAAATTCTGAACTGTTGTGTTTGATAACACCATCCCCATAAGTGGTAAACCATATTTGATTTAAATCATCTTGAAACATTGAGGTTACTGCATTCTGAATAACATCATTATCTCTTGTGAAAAAGCTTAAGTTTTGCTCCACAGATTGTGCTTTTAACACAATAGAAAAAAATAAACCCGACAAAAAAAAGATGCTTTTTAACATTAAAAAAGTATTAAAAATAAATTTAACTAAATATTATCAGCTTTCAAAACTTACAAAATTTAGTTTTGATTAAAGAGATGATATGAATCAAAAATCGTAGTTTTTAGGTGATATGTTTCATTTTTAAAATTCGAGTACCCATAAATTTGATTCATGAGTTATTTCTTCAAAGTAAAAATTATTCTGATTGGACTGCTGCTGTCCCTCTCTCCATTCCCTTTACACACACAACCAACCAACTCCTCCAACGCTTTAAAAGATTCTTACAGCCCTTATTTTTCAGTTGGTGTCGCAATGCCTATTCGCGCCCATAAACTCCACAAAAATAAGATGATCATCAAAACACATTTTAATTCAATTACCCCTGAAAATCAATTAAAACCACAATCTATTTTATCAAAAACGAACCAATATGATTGGAGGATGAGTGATCAAATTATACGTTATGCTCGAAACAATGATATTCCTGTAAGAGGCCACACGTTGGTTTGGCATAAACAAACTCCAGAATGGTTCTTTAAAGACAATGCGGGACATAATTTAAGTTGTGAAAGTTTAACTCATAAATTACGACAATACATGAAGGAAGTTATGGGTCGTTATCAAAATGATGTATACGCATGGGATGTGGTGAACGAAGCAGTGAATGATGCTCACAACGAAGGGGTATATCGAAATAAAAATTCGATGTGGTTTGAGATTTGTGGAATATCGTATATTGAAAAAGCATTTCGTATTGCTCACGATCTCTTTCCTGAAGCTAAATTATTTTACAATGATTATAATTTTCTCGACCCGGTGAAACAAGATCGTCTTTTTAATCTTATTGAAAGACTTTTAGATAATGGAACTCCTGTTCACGGAATTGGAATACAAGCACATTGGTCCATTTATGATTCTGCCCAAGACGTAGATCGATTGTTGCAACGATTTAAAGTTTTTGGAATACAGATTCAAATCACAGAGTTAGATCTCTCAATTCATAAAGCAGGTAAGCCAAAACCAAACCAAAAATTTAAGGAGTATGATTCGAATATAGAAGAAATACAAGCGCAGAAATTTAGAGAATTGTTTAGCGTATTTAAAAAACACTCAGATGTAATCTCTAACGTTTCACTGTGGGGTGTATCAGATATAGATTCGTGGCTAAATTATCGTTGGAAAATTGAACGTAGAGATTTTCCTTTACTTTTTGATGACGATTATCAACCAAAAAAAAGTTTTTACACCATTTTAGAAGAAGGAAACATTAGATGAAAAATTTGTGTTTTATATGCTTATTTCAATTTTTAATCTTTGGTCAACAACCTTTACCCCTGATGAACGGAATTTTAGAATTCACCAACAATGGCAATTTTAATTCGTGGACACATCAATCTAATCATAATGGTGAGGCTATTTTTTCTGTTGAAACACTGGATGTAGTAAGTGGAAGTACTAAGGCATTAAAAACAACTGTAAATAGCTTGGGCTCCTTTCAGTACAGTGTTCAGTCGAGCTCTACACATTTGTTTCCTACCCAAAACCAAAACCAAATCACAATTGCGTTTTTTGCGAAAGCTTCCTCAAATAACCAAAACCCAAACCTAAAAGTATGTTTAAGTGATTCATCAATAGGAACGAGCGTATTTAAAGGACAAACGGTTACACTTTCTAACCAATGGAAAAGATACACTCAAACATTTCAAATTACACAAAATGTAAATGCGTACAAATTAAGTTTTCGCTATTTGACCTCTAATACTACTTATCTCATAGATGAAGTAAGTGTAGTTGTAGGATCTAATATACTTGTGGATCTAAGTCAAACCTATCAAACAGTAGACGGTTTTGGAGGGGGGATCAAACGTAGAACAGAATTTTTAGAGGACCTTCCAATAAATGTTAGAAATGATGTGGAACATTATGCATTTAAGGAACTTCATTTAAATATGATCAGATTTTTTATCTATCACACTATTGAAATTAGTAATGATAACGATGATCCTTTTGATTACAATTTAAACTCGTTTGCTTGGAACTATTACAGCAGTAACTTTTCTAATTCTAAAGACGTGGCTCAAGTGCTTACAAATGCCATTGAAAAGAGTGAAGTAGGATTTGATCATATTATAGCCAATAGCAATACCGCCCCAGGTTGGATGAAAAAAAATAACTCTCATAAAAGACTTAATGATTCTGAAAACGTATTATTAAATACTCTGAAAGACGGTATGGTGGATGAATTTAATGAATACATCATCGCTTTTGTGGACGGAATGAAAACACTATTTAACATTAATGTTACTGCAGTATCTATCACTAATGAACCTGATTTTTTGAATACGTATGAGTCCATGAACCTTACTCCTGAGGAACTAAAAGTAATCCTTCCTGCTTTAAGAAATCGATTAGATCAACATTCCTTTAGTACCGTACAATTATTGAGCCCAGAATGTGCGCTTGTATCCCCAAGTACCACCTCTAGTTTGCTTACTGAAATTAATTCTACTGCAACTTTTATTGAAAATATGTTTTCAAACGCTCCTGCTGTAGTGCAAGCAGTAGATATAATAGGGACCCATACATATTTTGACTCAAGTCATAGCGCGGACTGGGCGAGTTTAAGCGAAGTGACCCAATCCAAGCCCGTATGGGTTACAGAGTCGGCTAATTTACGTAGCTTAGATTTAGGAATGGACGATGCGAGTCATTATGCCAAATGGATAACCAGCGGATTTAATGAAGGAAGCATGACGGCATACATGTCTCATTTATTAATGGAAGAACACCTGTATGCAACCCCAACAGTGGGAGACAAAGAAGGTTCATCAGCACTCGTATTATGGGATAGTAATGGAGTGTTATTACCTAAAAGGTATTTCGTACTCAAACATTTTGCTAATTTGTCTGGGGCTGGATATAAGCGAATTTCTCATCAAGCGACTGATTCAAATCTATATGTGACTACATTTATTTCCCCTTCACAAGAGGAGATGGTCGTTCATTTTTATAACGATTCTGAAGATTCGTCTTTGACTTCTTTGGACATACCTCCATCGGTAACAAGCATGACGCAATACGTCACTGACAACACTAAAGAATTTGAATCAAATAACATAAATGTTTCGCCTGATATTCGATACATAGAAATTGAAATTCCTGCTAAATCGATGAATAGTATGGTCTATACATTTTCCAATACTTTGAACCAAAAAAACGATATCAGACACCATTTGTCTAACTATAAAGTATATCCTAATCCTATCCATGATCAAATTCATATTTATGGGCTTTCAAAGGGGCTTCATCAAATTACTTTATTTAATCTTTTGGGTCAGCCTTTGTACAACACCCAAACTCATCGGACAACAAAACATCGTATTGACGTTGATTATTTAAAAAGTGGCGTTTATTTGTTACAAGTTCAAGATTTACATAACAATTCATTGATCACCATTAAAATTTTAAAAAAATGAGAAAAAAACTTTTCCTTTCAGCTTTAATTTTTTCATTATTTCAGCAAATTTTTGCCCAACAACTTCCCTCAGAACTTCCCAATATTATTTTTTATTTAGCTGATGATCAGGATATTTTTGATTACGGCGTTTATGGGAACACTAAAGTGAACACTTCGGCTGTTGATAAATTAGCTTCTGAAGGAATGATTTTTACAAATGCCTATACTGCTCAAGCCATATGTGCCCCTAGCCGATCACAACTATACACCGGAAATTATCCTTTAAAAAATGGATGCTATATCAATCATATTGCAGTGCAACCTACAACCAAAGATGTAAACGATTATCTTCAGTCTGTTGGCTATGAAGTAATTTTGGCTGGAAAAAGTCATGTTAAGCCCAACAAAGTGTTTAATTGGAACTTTTACTTCCCTAATCAAAACAAAGTGTTGCCTTTTGATCAAATTGAAACGTATTTATCTCATGCTAAAAAACCTTTTTGCATTTTTGTCACTTCTGATTTACCCCACGGTCCCTATCCAAAAGAATCCATTTATAATCTATCAGATATTCAGCCCACCCCTTATTCTGATCGAATCAAGATGGGCAATACGATGGGTTATTATCAAAATATAGAAAACGATAATGCTCAACTTGAACGAATCCTTGAAATGGTTGATCGACATGGTTTGAAAGATTCTACTTTATTTATGTATGCCTCCGATCATGGAATTCGAGGCAAATACACGGTGACTGAATCTGGACTGCGAGTTCCTCTTATTGTACGTTGGCCAGGGGTAGTGTCCAAAGGTTCAATTTCAAATACAATGGTTGGATTTATTGATGTGCTCCCAACAATAATGGATATTGCAGGCGCAGATATTTCAAATGAAATAGACGGAAAAAGTTTTAAAAAAGTATTAGTTGGGGATGCATCACCCATTCACGAATATTTATATGGGGTAGCCACACGTCAAAATGTACAACATTGTTATGTATTTCCGTCAAGATCAATTAGAGGTAAACGATTCAAATTGATACGAAACTTCAACGCCTTAGAGATACATTCACAAAACCTCGGTTCGAATCCTGTAGCTAATGAGTTTATTCGCAGAGGGGCCAATCGGTTTTCAAATCTTCCTTATGAGGAGTTGTATGACTTGGAAAATGACCCCCACGAACAAAATAATTTAGCCTCTCGTTCTGAGTTCTCAGAAATTAAACGAGGATTAGCTTCGGCACTTCAAAATTGGATGATTGAACAAAATGATATTTTGATGCAACAAAAAATGCCTTTGTTAAAACCAACTTTACATCCATTGGATCGAAACTCAAAATGGAATAAAATTCCTGAAAATTTATTGGGTATGCTTGAAGAATCTGACTATATCCCCACACATTATTAAACAACAAAATAACTATGATTACAAATCGAATGTTTTACAAATTTTTTTTCTTATCTATCATTTACTGCTCATTCTATAAGGGATATGCAAATATAGATCCCCCGCAAAAAAATATTTTATTTATTTCCATTGATGACTTAAGACCATTGATGGAATCTTATGGAGAGGTAGGTATGGTGACCCCTAATTTAACAAAATTTGCACGTCAAGGAGTACAATTTGATAATGCATACACCAACGTTCCTGTTTGTGGAGCGAGTAGAGCAAGCATTATGACGGGCCTTCGTCCCAGTCAAACTCGTTTTTCATCTTGGAATACCTATGCCCAAAAAGATGCTCCTGATGTTGATCCTATGAATAAGTTTTTTAAAGATCACGGATACGAAACGATTTCTTATGGGAAAATATATCATTATGTTGAAGATTTTAGTGCTCATTGGACCGAGGTTGACGAAGGAGAAGTCCAGAAGGATTATCAACATCCCGAATCTTTAAAAAGAACCGCAAATTCTGAAAAAGCACCAGATGGTCAGAACAAAGGTCCAGCATATGAATACGCAGATGTTCAGGATGATGCCTATCAAGATGGGAAAATTACAAGGAAAGCCATTGAGAAACTAAAGGAATTAAAAAAGAGCAAAAAACCTTTTTTTATGGCCTTGGGATATGTTGCTCCACATTTGCCCTTTATTCAACCTCAAAAATATTGGGATCTTTACCCTCATGATACTATTTCTTTAGCAAATAACCCCTACAAGCCTTTAAATGCGCCACAGATAGCTATTGATTCACAGCATAATTTTTCAGAACTAAGAAATCATTATTTGGATATTCCTAAGGACGGCCCTTTGAGCAAAGAACTAGCGCTCAATTTACGTCATGGTTATTATGCTAGTGTGAGTTACTTGGACGCTTTAATTGGTCAACTCATCAATAGCTTGGAGGAGATAGGTTTAAGAGAAAATACAGTGATTGTATTTTGGAGTGATCACGGATTTTTCTTAGGAGAACACGGTTTATGGTGTAAGCATAGTACTTTTCAAGAAGCCATAAAAATTCCACTTATTATTTCGGCTCCTGGATATGCAAAAGACGTAAAAACAGCATCTATGGCCGAATTGGTGGATCTGTATCCAACACTTTGTGAACTTTCAGGTCTTGAGTCACCCAGCCATCTTCAAGGGTCAAGCCTGGTGCCTGTGTTAAAAAACCCAGAAAAAGTATTTAAAGATGAAATTTATACTCGTTATAAAAATGGAGAAACAATAGTAGATCTAAATTATTCTTACACTGAATATGTGGATTCAAAAGGTCAACCTCAGCACAATATGCTATATGATTTACAGAAAGATAAAAACCAGAATTTTGATCTATCAAACCATGTCGATCTTCAAGATATTGTTCAACAATATAAAGCTAAGCTATCGGTAATGCGCGATTTTGTGAATCAACATCCGTAATATAAATTTAGTCATGCGCTGAAAAGAGCTCATTTATAACAGTTTTTGACCTATAATTTATAAAAGGGTAGAGTAATCTACTCATAAATTTACCATAATATTAAACTATAACAATGCTAAAACAACTTTCAATCTGCCTATTTTTATTGATCTACACACAAACTGCGACTGCTCAAAATTCTGCTGAGCAAATGTCCAATGATAAATATTTGACCAAACCTCTTGTTACTGAATTATATACAGCTGATCCATCTGCTCATGTTTTTGAAGATCGAATTTATATTTATGCTTCTCACGATATCACTAGTGTCATTGTTGATGATGATTGCGGAAGCCAATATAGTATGAAGGATTATCATGTATTATCTATGGATAAAATTGGGGGTGAAGTCACTGTGCATGATGTGGCTCTTCGCGTTGAAGATACGCCATGGGTGAAAAGACAATTTTGGGCTCCTGACGCGGCATATAAAAATGGAAAATATTATTTGTATTTTCCTGCCAAGGACAAGGAAGATATATTCAGAATAGGAGTTGCCGTTTCAGATCGTCCGGAGGGACCTTTTGTTCCACAACCCGATCATATAAAAGGCAGTTATAGTATCGATCCCGCTGTTTTTATTGACGATGACGGAGAAGCTTATATGTACATCGGAGGTATCTGGGGTGGTCAACTTCAGCGCTGGAGTGATGATAATGTATATACCCATTCAGGTTGTGATACTCAGGATAAGGGAATTCCAAATTCTGTTGCAATTCATCCCAGAATTGCTAAAATGACAGAGGATATGTTAGAATTTGAAGAGGAACTAAGACCCGTAGTGATTCTCGATGAAAATGGAGAAGATATATTGACAAAAGATCACGATAGACGTTTTTTTGAAGCTCCTTGGATCCACAAATTCAATGGAACATATTATTTGAGTTACTCTACAGGAGATACCCACTACATTGTTTATGCAACAGCAGATAACCCGTATGGACCTTTTACGTATAAAGGGGTTGTTAACAACCCAGTACACGGCTGGACAAATCATCATTCCATTACCGAAATTGATGGACAGTGGTATCTTTTCTATCATGACATAGAATTGTCGCAAACCACCAATTTAAGAAATGTAAAGGTGACAAAACTGACACACAATCCTGATGGATCCATTCAGTTGATTGATACTTACATGGAGTAAAATTCACCATATTGTAAATCTAAATACGATTTTGATAAATGACGTATAGTATCGGGTATGATTTAGGAAGTTCTTCAGTTAAAGTTGCTTTAGTTGAAAATGAGACGGGAAAAAAAATTGCCGTAACCCATGAACCTAGGGGTGAAATGGAAATCAAAGCACCTCAATTAAATTGGGCTGTCCAAGATCCAGAAATGTGGTGGACACACGTGTGTAATGCTACCCAAAAAGTGATTCAGCATGCTCAAATCAACTCAAAGTTGATCACTGGAATTGGTATATCCTATCAAATGCATGGTTTGGTTGTTGTTGATAAAGACGGAAATCCATTGAGAGATGCAATCATCTGGTGTGATAGCCGAGCCGTTGAGATTGGAAATCAAGCTTTTAATGCCATCGGAAAACAACATTGCGTAGATTCTTTATTGAATTCTCCTGGAAATTTTACTGCTTCCAAACTCAAGTGGGTCAAAGACAACGAACCTGATATTTACGAAAAAATCTACAAATTCATGTTGCCCGGGGATTATATTGCCTACAAATTAACAGGTGAAATTTTAACGACTCGAAACGGCTTAGCGGAAGGGGTTTTGTGGGATTATGCCCAAAATACAGTCGCCTATCAAGTGCTTAGTCATTACGGAATAGATACAAGTTTGGTTCCAAATCTTGTTGAAAATTTTTCTAATCAAGGAAGTTCCCATGCACAAGCTGCTTCTGAAACAGGCTTGCCCATCGGAATCCCAGTTGTATATCGTGCGGGTGATCAGCCTAACAACGCATTGTCTCTTAACGTACTAAAACCTGGTGAAGTTGCTGCTACAGCTGGGACCTCGGGTGTATTATACGCTCTCACAAACAAGCTTAACACTAACGAGCCTGAAAGAATCAATCATTTCGCACATGTTAATTATGATGATCAGAACAAAACGGTAGGAAAACTTTTATGTGTCAATGGTTCAGGAATTTTATATCGATGGCTAAAAAATAATAGTCTCGCGAATGAATATGATGAGATGAATATTCAAGCTGAACAAATCCCTGTAGGGGCTCAGGGCCATGTAGTTTTGCCTTTCGGAAATGGAGCTGAGCGAATGTTTTATAATAAAAATATTGGGGCTCATTTTTTAAATTTCAATTTTAATGTTCACAACTATATTCATCAGTTTAGAGCAGCCCTTGAAGGAATTGCTTTTTCGTTTGTTTATGGAATGGAGCTATTAAAAAATGACAACTTTGATGTTCAGGTAATTCGAGCAGGAAACGACAACTTGTTCCGATCGCTAATTTTTTCAAATACGATTTCAACGTTAATAGGTCACGAAATAGAAATTTATAACACTACTGGAGCGATTGGCGCAGCTAGAGCAGTCGCGGCGATGGACAAAGATTTTGATATGTTTTCAAAACGAATTGCAACCCATGATCATGTAATGACTTATACTCCTATTAACGATAAGCAAGTTTACTTAGACGCTTATCAAAAATGGGTAGATTCATTAAACAAATTTTTATAAAACAACAACTACAATGATAATTACAGGAGAAAAAGAATACTTCAAAGGAGTTCGTGCTATTTCTTATGAAGGAAAGGATTCAGATAATCCTTTAGCGTTTAAATATTATAACCCAGATCAGGTTGTGGCCGGAAAAACTATGCGTGAACATTTTAAATTTGCGGTAGCTTATTGGCACACCTTTTGTGGCCAAGGCGCTGATCCATTTGGAATGGGTACACAAAATTTTCCATGGGACTTTTCATCTGATCCTATGCAAGCAGCCAAAGATAAGGCAGATGCCGCTTTTGAATTTATGACCAAAATGGGTTTTGATTATTATTGCTTTCATGATTATGATTTGGTTCAAGAGGCGTCAACATTTGCAGCTTCTGAAAAAAGAATTCAAGATATTACAACATACCTGAAAGAAAAACAAAACGCTTCAGGAGTAAAGTTGCTTTGGGGTACTTCGAATTGTTTTTCACATCCTCGTTATATGAATGGTGCAGCTACCAATCCCGATTTTGAAGTGCTTACTCGAGCTGCGGCTCAGGTTAAAGGGGCTCTTGATGCTACAATTGCTTTAGGGGGTGAAAATTATGTTTTTTGGGGAGGTCGTGAAGGGTATATGTCTCTCCTAAATACAGATATGGCCCGTGAACTTGATCATATGGCACGTTTTCTTACCATGGCCCGTGATTATGCCCGTAAAAATGGATTTAAAGGAACATTTTTTATTGAGCCCAAGCCTATGGAACCTACCAAACATCAGTATGATTTTGACTCTGCTACGGCGATAGGTTTTCTACGTGAACACGGATTAGATAAAGATTTTAAAATAAACATCGAAGTCAATCACGCAACCCTAGCTCAGCATACGTTTCAGCATGAGCTTACTGTTGCTGCCAATGCAGGAATGTTAGGAAGCATCGATGCTAATCGAGGGGATTATCAAAATGGTTGGGATACGGATCAGTTTCCAAATAATATTATGGAGACTGCTGAGGCCATGATGGTTTTTCTAAAAGCGGGTGGACTTCAAGGAGGTGGAGTTAATTTTGATGCGAAAATTAGAAGAAATTCTACAGATTTAGAAGATATTTTTCATGCACACATAGGCGGAGCCGATACCTTTGCTCGTGGTCTTATTGTCGCTGACAAAGTATTGAATGATACCACATATTCTAATATCCTTAACGATCGTTACGCGTCTTTTGATAGTGGTCAAGGAAAGGCATTTGAAGAAGGGCAGCTTTCTTTAGAGAATTTGCATGAATTGGCTCAACAGAAAGATACCTTTGAATTACGTTCAGGAAAACAAGAATTATTAGAAAATATCATTAACCAATACATATAAATAACAATAATAAACATGAAAAATTCACAACAAAACGCATATTTAATAAAGCTTACACTCGTCGCTACTTTAGGGGGGCTGCTATTTGGGTATGATACTGGAGTTATTTCGGGTACCGTAAGTTCACTTGAAGATTTTTTTATAACCCCTAAAGGGTTAGATGAATTTGCCGCGAGTGCATTGAAAGGAATACTTGTGTCAAGTGCACTTATTGGATGTATTGTTGGGGGTGCCTTGGGTGGCGTTGTTGGAAAGAAATTTGGAAGAAAAAATGGATTATTGATTGCAGCTGTTCTCTTTTTTGTATCTGCTTTGGGTTCTTCTATGCCCGAAATGTTTTTCAGACCTATTGGGGAGGGTGATCATACTTTTTCAAATATCTTTATCTTCTATCGTCTCATTGGTGGAGTAGGTGTAGGATTAGCGTCCATGTTGTCCCCAGTTTATATTGCTGAAATTGCACCTGCCAAAAATAGAGGAAAGCTCGTGTCATTCAATCAACTCGCTATCGTTGGGGGTTTTATGGTTGTGTATTTTGTGAATTATTTTATTGCTTTAAGCGGGGATGATTCTTGGTTGAATGAATTGGGTTGGAGGTACATGTTTGCTTCTGAGCTAATTCCTGTGACTTTATTTCTTGTTTTATTGTTTTTGGTTCCTGATACCCCCAGATCTTTGGTTTTTCACAATAAAGAAGATAAAGCTTTGGAAGTTTTAACAAAAGTAAATGGAGAAGAGGAAGCCTCAAATATTTTAAAAGAAATTAAGCATACCCTTTCCGAGAAAACATCAAAATTACTCACGTACGGGTGGGGAATACTCATTATTGGAATATTATTATCCGTTTTTCAACAATTTGTTGGTATCAATGTAGTGTTGTATTACGCTCCTGAAATATTCAAAACACTAAACTTAGGTACAGATGTTGCTTTGCTCCAAACTATTTTAGTGGGGATTGTTAATTTCTTATTTACCATCATCGCTATCAGAACAGTGGACAAATATGGAAGAAAACCTTTAATGGTAATTGGTGCCGCGGGGATGGCTGTTGCCATGATTTCTTTAGGAATGACATTTTATAGTGGTATTACAGGTTATTTGGCATTGATTTGTATGATGGTTTATGTGGCGAGCTTTGCTTTGAGTTGGGGCCCTGTAACTTGGGTTTTATTATCCGAAATGTTTCCAAACAGTATCCGTAACAAAGCTCTGGCAATTGCGGTTGCTGCTCAGTGGCTATCCAATTACTTGGTTTCTGTTACGTTTCCCATGATGAATGACAGTACTTATTTGACAGAAACGTTCAATAATGGCTTTGCCTATTGGATTTATGGAGTGATGTCAATTCTTGCAATGTATTTCGTTTTAAAATTTGTTCCTGAAACTAAAGGAAAAACATTAGAGGAGATGGATAATCTTTGGAAAAAATAAAAATGTACAACTGTTTATAATTACAAATACTAAACAAGCCTATGTATTCATTAAAACGACTTTTAAGTTCAATTTGTTTAGCATTTGCCTCTATAACTTTGGCACAACTTTATCCAGACCAGTCGGGGTATGATGGAGATTTTGAATCAGGTCAAATATCTAGCTGGTATCGCAACGAAACATCATCTTTTTCATTAAGTTCCGATGATTCTTACAATGGATCTTATGCGATGAAAGTGGAATCATCAGGCAATACTCTAATGTTTACTACCTCAAACGCTGAGTTTGATAAACAAAACGGAATTAACTACAGTGTTGGGTTTTATTTAAAGGGAAAATGGGGTAATCAAATTACAGTGTCCTTGAAAAATGCTGGTTCATCTGCTGACGAAGTTAGTGATACTCAGCAAATAAGAAATAATGAATGGTCTTATTACAGATTTTCTTTGAGGTCCTCCTCTGCTTCCTCAACAGGAAAAGTAAAAATTAAATTTGAAGATTCTGGAACTTATCTCATTGATGCAATTGCCCTTCACGATTCAGGTTTTGACACGTGGTATGTTAGCCCATCAGGAGCTAATAATTCAACTAATGGATTATCATCTGATTCTCCTTTACAAACCATAAATTATGCGTTAACCAAATGGGAACCAGGAGATTTAATTTTATTAATGGATGGAGAGTTTCAAAATTTAAATTATGGGACAAACAACCTCAACAATAATGCGGTAGTATCTTTAGATATCAACGAAATACCAACCAGCCTTTACAATCCATTGGTGATTAGAAATTATGGTGATCACAAACCCGTTATTCGATTTGATGGCTCAGGAGGTTTTATTTCCAGTGAATTTAATTACCTAGAAATTAGTGGGTTAGAAATAGCTGGACCTAATCAAAATATAAATTATCAACAAGCAATCAATAATCGTACTGTTGGAAATAATTATTATGCGGGGAGGGGAATAGCGATATGGAAAGGTCATCATATAAATATTAATAATAATAAGATTCATGATTGCCCAAATTCTGGTATAAGAGTAAATAATGGTGATTATTGTATCGTTGCCAATAATGAAGTATACAATAATACTTGGTGGTCCCCAAATGCTGAAAGTGCCATTGTGTATGCTACTGTAAAACAAATAGACGATTCAGATAAAATAAAAATGAAAATGATCAGTAACCTTGTCTATAACAACATTAATAAAATCCCGTTCCACAAGTTTGGAAATAACCAATGCTCAGGGACTGATTATGGATGCTCAGATTATAATAAGATTTTAGATGGTAATGGGTGTTACGTAACCAGAAATAATGAAGTGAGTGATAGTAATGGGAATTCCAATCCAAATGGTGTTTATAACGGATATTTTTATTTTGCTAATAATGTGTGTTACGGAAATGGAGTCAATGGATTAGTGATTCACAAAACTAACAATGCAATTGTAACCAATAACACTATTTTTAGAAATGGAGAAACCCCCAATGTCGTCGATCCAAATGATCCGGAAGAATGGAAAAGAAGTTTGAGTTCTGGAAGACAAAATTGGTCTGGTTTGACCATCAACAACTCTAGTAATGTAAAAGTATTTAACAATATCATTTCTGCCAGGTTAGCGTCTGATGATGCTTTCAAAGTTGTGGTACAAAATGGATATAGTCCTACTCAAATTGACAGAAAAAATAACCTAATTGTTAAAGGGGAATGTGCTAACTGGTGTTATTTAAACGGAGATGTCAACCAACCTGCTTTCGATTATGGTGATCCTCTTTTTGTTAATGAGGATCTCAACGATTTGGATTTAAGTTTGCAATCTAGCGAGGAAAGTATAGCTATTGATAGCGGGTATACTCATACAGATTTACCACTTTTTGATATTAAAGGAGCTCCAAGAATTGAAGGTATAATTGATTTAGGAGCTTATGAATATTCAAATACTTTTTCGTTCCCTTTGTGGGATCAGGCTCACCAATTAATGATTTATCCAAATCCATCGCATGATTATATCCATCTTATTTCAAGTACTAAAATTAATAGCGTTTCATTACACTCTTTAAGTGGAGAAAAACTTCCTATCATAATGGTAGAAGATAACCAAATAGATTTTCGTCATCTTTCCAACGGGATTTACTTCTTAACTATTCAAGGTCATAATATCAAAAGAAGATTTAGAGTATTAAAAAATTGATATTTATTCAAATTTTTATTCTTTTTTTTAAGAATGAGTCATAATTTACAGTTTTTAAATCAAATGTCGTATGTGTTTGGATGCACATCGTTATAATTTTAAAGTCAATTCTAACAATACAATAATTATGAAACAATTTTTATTACTAATGATGCTTTTACCCGCCTTTTTTTTCGGCCAAAATGCATTAGTTAATGGAACTATTACTGATGATAATGGAAATCCTCTTCCAGGGGCTACCGTACAAGTGAAGGGCTCTAATAGTGTTGGAGCAATTACTGATTTTGATGGTAAGTTTTCCATATATGTAACGGATGAATCTACTACTTTGGAAGTTTCCTACATAGGATTTCTTTCCAAGGAAGTCGACGTAGCTAACCAAGCTAATGTCACAATTTCTCTTGATGCTGACGTTTCAGAACTTGACGAAGTTGTGGTGGTGGGGTACGGAACAGTGCTCAAAAGAGATTTAACAGGTTCTGTTGCTTCTGTCAAAGTTGAAGATAATATTTCTCGTCAATCCTCAACTGTTGATCAGCTGCTTCAAGGAAGAGCATCTGGAGTTCAAGTAATGCAAAATAGTGCAAACCCTAATTCGGGAGTAAGCGTTCGTATTCGCGGTACTAATAGCTTGAGAGGAAATAACGAACCGCTATATGTGGTAGATGGAATTATTATCTCTTCGGCTGGTGAAGATGTTACCCCTACAGGTGGAGGTAATACTGGCCAAGAACGACAAAGTGGTTTAAATGGAATTAACCCACGTGATATTGAACGTATTGAGGTGTTGAAAGATGCGTCGGCTACTGCAATTTACGGTTCTCGTGGAGCTAATGGTGTTATCTTAATTACCACTAAAAAAGGAAAATCTGGAGAAAGTGATATCAATACCTTTCTCACTAGATCTTTCCGAACAGTCTCAAAAAAATTAGATGTTTTAGATCCAATGGGATACGTGATGTATGAAAATGACATCAAAGATATGAAAGGGGAAGAACGTTCTTTTGAAATTGTAGATGGTGATATTTATGGATATACTGCTGACCCAAGAACCCTTTCATCTACTCCCGCCATTCGTCATAATTGGCAAGATGAAGTGTATGAAACAGGGATCAGTACCAATTTTGGAGCTTCATTTTCTGGCGGCTCTGAGAAAGGCAACTTTTATCTTTCAACAGGTTTTAATGATCAACAAGGGTTGGTCTCCAATTCTCAATTTAAAAGTGGAGATATTCGAATGAATTTAAATCAAGAATTAAGCGACCGCTTTTCTATTGAGGCTCGATTTAGTGCTTTTTTCTCTGAATCTGATTTTAGTGAAGGTGGTGACCTTATTGGGAATAATCAAAGTTTTATTCGAAATACCTTAACTTTTAGACCTGTCACACGAGAATTAATTACCGATTACACAAGTGCTGATTTTGATTCTAGCTCAGATTTTAATGCCAACCCATTTTCGTGGATAGACGATTTTGCTGATGAATCAGTTGAAAATCGAATTTTAGGTTCTTTATCGCTTAAATATAAATTCAATATTAAAGGACTTTCCTACGAACTGAAAGCAGGTGGAAATATGAGAAATAAAGATAGGAGACGTTTTTATGGTCTTTCTACCTTTCAAGGTGCTACCAATGATGGCTTACTTCAATTAAATGAGCTTACAGCCAATACCTATCAAATTAATAACTTTTTGCGTTATAACCGAAGCTATAACAGAAACAACAGAGTGAACGCTACCTTAGGACTTACCTATGATGTGCGTGATGTTGAGAGTAGTATTTATTCTGTTTCTGGCTTTGATACCACGCAATTAACAACTAAACAACCTTTTCTGGGTTCTAATATTTTGACTCCTTTATCCTTAATTGCTGCTGACCAAAAAATGTTTTCATTCTTAGGACGCTTAAATTATACTTTTATGGATAAGTATGTATTAACTGCTAGCTTTAGACGAGATGGAGTATCAAAATTCAGTGATGATAACCGATACGGATTTTTCCCTTCTTTTGCACTAGCGTGGCGCGCTGGAAGCGAAAGATTTATTAAAAATCTAGACTTGTTTTCTTCTTTGAAATTCAGAGCAGGCTGGGGTCAAATAGGAAATCATGGGATTGGTCCTTATGGTACATTATCTAATTACGGAACAAATCCTGATGTAGTTTATGGAGACCCTAACAACGGAACGGCCATTCCTTATATTCTCAATAATATTGCAAACCCGAACTTAACGTGGGAAACTACTGAACAGTTGAATCTTGGTGTTGATTTTGGGTTCTTAAATGGTATGGTTAGTGGTAATGTCGATGTTTATACTAAAATTACAAAAGATTTACTTCAAAATACACCAATACCCACTTCCTCAGGATTTTCTAATATGTTAATTAATAGAGGAGAATTAGAGAACAAAGGGGTTGAAGTCGGATTAGATCTTACTTTTGTCGATAATGATGATTTCAGCTTTTCAGTGGGTGGAAATATTGCCTTCAACAAAACTAAGATCAAAAGCTTAGGATTATCCCCTGGGGAAATTATAGTTGATGGATTTGGTCCCTCTGCCGTTGAAGAAAGATCATTCTATTTAGGTCAAAATATAAGCCGAGGAAATATCTTCAAACACCCATCTAATATCTTTATTGAGGGGGAAGAATCTGCTTTATTCTACGGATGGAAAACAGATGGTGTTTTCCAAGAAGGGGATGATATGTACACCATTAATAATGTCATGTCAGTACCTGGTGATATTAAGGTTGTCGATATTAATCAAGACGGAGTTGTGGATTTATCTGACAGAGCTGTTATCGGAAATCCGAACCCTGATTTTGTGTATGGATTCAACTTAAATATGTCATACAAAAACTTTTCTTTAAGCATGTTATTTAATGGAGTTGAGGGAAATGATATCGCTAACGGAAATCGCTATCAGTTGGGAATGGCTGAAGGACGTGGTTCAGGAAACTTAAGAAATGTTTTATCTGATGCTTATCATCATGCATGGACCCCCACTAATACCAATACCACCTATCCAAGATTAGGATACAATACTGAAAATTTCCCAGCTATGTTAGACTACATTATTGAGGATGGTAGCTATTTACGTTTAAACAACATAACTTTAAACTACAATGTTCCTATTGATGCAGTTGAAAAGAAAATATCGGATTACGGAAAACCTTTAGGATGGTTTAAACCAACTGCGGTGAGTGTTTATGTAACAGGACAAAATCTTGTAACATGGACTGATTATAGTGGTTATGATCCTGAAATTACCAGTTTCATGTGGACTGGATTAATTCAAGGGGTAGATTGGAACGGATCACCCAATGCAAGAAATATCCTCATTGGAATTAATATGAACTTTTAATTGATTTGAAATCATGAAAAATATTTTTAAAAATTACTGTAATATGAAGAACTTTAAAGTTATTTTATTGTTTTTGTTCGCTGGTTTTTTTATGTCCTGTGAACTCGATGAAGAACCTATCTTCTTAGATAGTTCAATTTATCAAGATCCCAATACTGCTTCGGCAGCTCGTGATGGAATATATGAAGCATTAACTTCTTATGACACTCAAGAGCGAAGACTTTTTGTAATCAATGGATTTTCTGGATTGTTTGGAACTGGAAAAAATGGGAACTCCGTGTCAAATACCAATAATGCAAATTTGTTTTCCCTCAAGCCTAATTATGATAATGATTCCGAAGCACTATGGGGCGGTTTATATACAACAATCAGTCGTTGTAATGGAGCAATTTCCAATGTTTCCACGGTTTCTTCACCAACTTCTGCTGATGAAATCACCTTTAATGATGTGGCAGGTCATGCCTATTTTGTTAGAGCTTGGTCTTATTTTTCATTAGTTCGACTTTGGGGATCAGTTCCTTTATGGTTAGATTTACCTTCTTCAGAAAGTTTAAATAAAGCGTTATCAACACCAGCCGAAGTTTATGCTCAAATCATCAGCGATGCGCAAATGGCTCAATCCTTAATGAATGGTGATGCTGGAGTAGGATATCCAAAAAGTCATGCGGCTAGTATGCTTTTAGCTAAGGTATATTCAACGCTAGCGACAAACCCTTCTTTACATGCTTCAGGAATGAATGAGGCCGATTATTGGCAAATGGCCTATGACGAGGCCCTTAGTGTGTATGGTCATTATTCTCTTGTAAGTGACTACAGTAGTTTATTTACTGTTCAAGGGGAAAACTCGTCAGAGTCTATTTTTGAATTGCAAATTTCTGAGGCAGCTGCTAACTCTCAAATGGGTCGAAATTACACTCCTTTTAAATACAAAATGGGAATGCACTTTGGATGGTTTAGCGTTAATGCGAGTTTTTACGATCATCACGCGGCTACCTATCCAAATGATTTACGCATAGCGGGAACCTATCTTTCTGAATGGAATCGAGCAGATAATGGAAACCGTGTTTTCGTATGGCCTGTAAGAACTAACAGAAATAATTTTCGTAATGCTCACCCATACTTTTTCAAATTTGTAGAAAAAGACACCTCTCATAGCAATCAATTTAACAGTCAAAATATCGTAGTGTATCGTTATGCTGATTTGTTATTGATGCTGGCTGAAATCTCAAATGAACTTCAAAATGGACAAGAAATGACCTACTTGAATGAAGTTCTTAATCGAGCTGGCGTAAGCCCTCGAAGCGAATATTCAGCAGGTCAAGAGTCATTTAGAGATGCCATTATGGAAGAATTTAAATTTGAGTTGTTGGGTGAAGGCGAAGATGCACATAACAATCGTCGAAGAGGGTTTCAATACTTCTTAAATCACACCATAAAGCCACATAATGACCTCATAGGAACGGCACATTACACTGCTAACCGTGATATTACTTTGTCAGAAGATGAATCTCAAGTAATGTTGCTGCCTATTCCTTTAATTGAAATTAACACTAACGAATTAATAGACTAGTTATTTATCTGGCTTCCCGCTTTACTGCGGGAAGCCAAATTAATTTAAATCATGATAAAACATATGAAACACTTTTTTACTCTTTTACTTTTGATCTTATTGACACCAATAAGTCATGCACAACAAATTTCCTGGGACTTTTCAGCTGGAGCTACCACAGATGGGATAACGAAACAAAACTTTCCCACAATGGTAGTCGAAAATGGGGCTTTGAAAATAGTGTCTAACTCGGGAGCTAATCCACACATTCAATTTCCGATTGAAGGATTAGATCGAGATACCTATAAGTACCTTCATATACGAATGAAAAATGAAACTTCTCACAATAGCGGTTTGCAACTTATTTCAAAAAAGGCCAGTTCGTCAACAGATGATTATTACAACCTAATAATTTCTAGCGGAGACACTGAATACGTAGATTATTTTATCGATATGACAAAAAACCAAACCAACGCCACAAGCGGAGTACAAGATTGGTCTGGGGTTTCACCTTCAGGGGCGAATTTAAAATTCAGACCAAAAGATTCGGTTAATAATACTGGCGGTGCAGCGACTGCTAATTCACAACCTGTTACTTTTTATATTGAAAAACTAGCATTTTTATCTTCTCCCCCAGAATTTACTTCCTTTCCTTCTTTTTCTACAGCCAATCATCACATGTGGCATATGTCAAACGGGGAGTTGTCTATCGAAAATAGCCAAATGAAAGTTACTCATAATGATGGAGCTAACAAATATACTAGATTTACTCTGATGGGCGCTTCCGTAAATGCTACCAACAGTTCATTACTCATCGACCTCATTAACAACACTGATAACGATCGCTTATTGGTTTATTATCCAGACAATAGTGGAAATGAATCTTCAATAGCTATTTCTTTAGAACCCAACTCCGATGCGGTTCAGTCTGTGAGTGCAATATTTGCAGATTTTAGTGGTGGAAGTCATATTGGATTTCGTGTTGGTTTGTCCTCAGATAGCAATAAATCTGTAGGAGGTTCTATGATCGTCATTAATAATATTACATTTCAAACTTTATCCATGCAGAGTGTTGAACAACCAATGGCATCGATTTACCCTAACCCTAGTTCAGAAAAAATATTTTTCACAAATGTTTCAAGGGGCTCAAAAGTTGAAATCTATGATATGAACGCCCGAAGAATAAAAGCTTCTATCTTATATTCAAATAGTCTGGATATCACTGATTTAGATAAAGGAATTTATTTTGTGAAAACAAATAACTTTTCAACTAAGTTTGTTAGAAATTAATAATTTATTCAAATAAAATTAAAAAAACTTACATAAACGCTATACAATGAAATATATCCTCTTTACACTTGTTCTTTTTTGTACAATTCAGCTCAGTGCTCAACAACCTACCAAATGGCAAGCCAATCGTGCTGTGTCGGTAAGTGAATTTATAGCCCAAGATCTCGACTTAACGGAAGCCGATAAGAAGTTTGTACATGATGTTCTTCTAACACAAATTGTGGAAAATCAAACAAAAACAAAAGGGCTTACTCAAGCTGAAAAAGTTGAAATTTACAAAGCTTCAGGGGCTAAAACCCGTGCTCTTTTTGTGGATAAATATGGTCGAAAAATGGCTGCTGCCATTATGAGTGCTAATACTAAATTCCGCAATCAAGCGAAATAATACTGTAATGTTAAAACCTTTTTTATCCCTGTTGTACTTCGTTATGACAGGGATTTTGATCGCGCAAACTACTCCAACAGAAATGATATCTCGCATGGGACGTGGTATTAATTTGGGAAATGTTTTGAGTGCTCCTAATGAGGGGAATTGGTCGGGCGCTGTTACAGAACAATACTTCATTGATGTTGCTCAAGCTGGGTTTAAAAACGTTCGTATTCCCATAGATTTTTTTGGGGATCGAACCTCAGGTGATACCTCAAATTATTCTTCAAATCCAGATACTTCTTATTCTGGTTTAAGAAGTGATTACCAAATCAATAGTGATTATTTGGATCGTGTGGAACAAGTAATAGGCTGGGGATTAAACCAAGGCTTAGTCATCATATTAGATGTTCATGGTGCCGAATTAAAATCAGAATTCATCTATACTTTTGATCCTTTAAAAACAGCATATACTGATCCAACATCTGCCAAAAGAGCAGCTGATCTTGATAAATTTTACGCCATTTGGACGCAAATTGCTGATCGTTTTAAGATGTTTTCTGATGATTTAATTTTTGAAATCATCAATGAACCCTATTTCCATATTTCCTCAGATGAAATGAACGATATTAATGCTAGTGTAATTAGTATTATTAGGGATTCTGCTTATGAGAATTTGACACGAAAGATAATCATCACTGGTGGTACAAAAGCATCTTACGAATCACCCACAACAATCAGTACTTCTATTCTTAACAGTGATAATTTTTTAATTACAACTTTCCACTATTATCGACCTTTTTCTTTTACCAAATCCAGCGATTATCGATACAATACCAACACTTGGGGAACTACTTCAGATACTTCAACCTTGGACGCTGAATTTGATACTGTTTTAAATTGGGCGCAGTCTTTTTCCCCTCCCTTAGCGGTTTATTTAGGCGAATTTGCAGCAGATAATGCTTATGGATATGCTTATCAAACCGGTGATTTAAAATATGTTGCCGCAAATCAGGCACCTAATGGAACTGGTTATGCTGACGGTGGCCCTGATCCTGTTTCAAGAGCTAAATATTTTAATTATGTTGCTGAAGCAGCGATAAGTAGAGGTTTTTCTTTTTCCGCTTGGGATGCAGGAGGTGAGTCTTCAAAAACCATTCATTTTAGAAAAGATAGCGGAATAACTGTGTATGATATGGACTATTTTTCTGTTCAAAGTTATAATCCCAAACAGACTACTCCAAGTACTGTTGTGGACACCAATTTATGGGTTGAAGATGTCAAAGATGCGTTGTTGAGTCAAGGTTGTTACTCCTCGGGTTTATCTGAAATAGTTGTCAATTCAGATTTTGAGTGTGGTGTTGACTTTTCATGGTCTTTATCTCAGTTAGGTGACGCTGTTGCTAATCTATCAAATGCAGAAAATGACTCGTATTCGGGACATAATGCTGCCAAAATTCAGGTAACTTCTGCTGATACCCATAATAAAGTTCTTTTTAAAAACTCTAATATCTACTCGGGTGATCTCCAAGGAAAATCGATTAGTGTACGTTGTTATGCTAAAGCTAATATTCCAGGAATTGATTTTAAAATGAGATTTAAGATCAACGGTGGAGGGTATGGAAACTTTTACCCATCAGAATCTAAAATATTAACTGAGGTTTATCAACCTTATGAATTTGTGTTTAGTGTTCCTGAAGGCACAGATTCTGTCCAATTTGAAGCTATGTTTGGTAATAATATTGGAACTTATTTCTTAGACGATATACAGTTGGATGTTTCTTCCACCTTTTCCATTTCAGATACAATTGATCCTAAGGTAACTCTTTATCCTGTGCCTGTAAAGGATCGTTTAACTATCAAAACGGATAGATTAATTGAGAACATAGAACTTTTTGATATCAAGGGAAGACTAATGAAATTCAAAAAAGATCATGATGCTTTTATTGATTTGGCTCATATTCCGTTTGGGTTTTATATACTTAAAATCACTGATAGAAGCAATGCTGTAACTTTTGACAAAATTTTGATTCATTAGTTAAAATTGATCAATCACTCTTCTGTTTTTTACTGATGAATGTTATTTTTTGATACAAATGTTACAAAAAAAAATAAGTAGTTCTCCTAATTTTGAGTATCATACACAAAATCATACCATTGATAAATTTTAAATCTTTTTTTATTTTATTGCTCCCCATTTTTTCGGGTTTTTCTCAGCACTCCCCCCCAAATGTCTTGTTTATTGCAGTTGATGACTTAAAACCTAGCATACGAAGCTTTGGCGACGATATTGCGATAACCCCTAATTTAGATAATCTGGCCAAAAACGCTACGCTATTTTTAAATAATCACGCGCAGGAGGCATGGTGTACTGCATCAAGAGCAAGTGTACTTACTGGACGAAGACCTGATTATACCACGGTTCATAAACTTAACACCAAAATAAGAAAGAAAAGACCTCACATCAAAACTTTACCTGAGCACTTTAAAAATTCGGGGTATCATGTGGTGGGTATCGGAAAAATTTTTGATCCCAGAAGCGTTGACCAAAAACATGATGTGCAATCTTGGGATACTTATATCCCGGGTTACAAGGTAAAGTATTCTGAAAAAACGGGAAAACCCACTTATGGTTTTCATGATCCCGAAATTGTAAAAAATATAAATAAAATAACACAATCAGAAGCTTTTAAAAACGCTACTGTAAAGTTCAAGTTTTTTAATGGTAAGTACAAACCTCCAGTTTCCACTTCCGATGTTCCAGACGATTCTTATCATGACGGGGCAATTGCCAACCATGCGGTGGGGCTTTTAAATGATTTAAAAAATAACGAGAAACCCTTCTTCTTGGCAGTTGGTTTTCAAAAACCACATCTTCCGTTTGTTGCCCCTAAAAAATACTGGAATTTATACAATAGAGATAAACTCCCTATTGCTGAATTCCAAGGGGAAATCGAAAATCGAGTTGTATTGGCTGGACATGGCTCAGGAGAATTATCTTCAAACTTTATAACTCCTGATATTTCCTACACTTTTGATAAAAATTCTAAAAAAGTACAATTAGATGAAGCCTTCCAAAAAGAACTTATTCACGGTTATTATGCATGTGTCAGTTATGTTGATTTTCAGATAGGTAAACTCATCCAATCTTTAAAGCAAAATGGATTGTACGACAACACTATTATTGTGGTATGGGGAGACCATGGTTTTCATCTTGGGGATCACAGTATGTGGTGTAAGCATTCTAATTTCGAACAAGCGACACGGTCACCATTATTGATTTATAACCCTAAATCCAATACCCCTGTTCGGGTGACTTCTCCAACTGAATTCGTTGACCTTTTTCCAACACTATGCGATATCTCTGAAATTGATCAACCTGAAGGTCTTGAAGGCAAAACTTTAACCCCATTGATGAATCTTCAAAAAAACTCAACCAAAGCATTTTCTGTTAGTCAGTATGAACGCTACAACAAAGGAGGAAATGTTTGGGGGTATTCCTTTCGTTCCGATGATCTTCGTTATACGATGTGGCTTAGAACAGGTTTGTCAACCCCTGTCAAACTCAATGACAATGACATCATAGCTGAAGAGTTATATGATTACAAATCTGATCCGAATGAATCGATCAATCACATTAATACCGATCAATATGCTAGTCGTTTGAAAGATTTAAAACATGCTGCGGTTGAATTTATGCGATCTGGACATATTCCTGAAAGCCTGGTTACTCCTTTGCAAGACCCAAATAAAAATCAAAGTAGTATCAGTAATTTATTAGAACAAGCAGGATTCGACACGGAACGAGTATACGTGGGGGCCACCCTAAATCACAACCAGTTGAACACTCCTGTAGCTGAAAAATTCTTAACTGAATTTTCATATTCTACGCCTGAAAACTGTGCAAAACAAGCACGTATACACCCCAGCCCAAATATTTGGGATTGGTCACAAATTGATGATTATTTGGCCTTTGCAGATCAAAATAATATAACATTAAGGATACACGGGCCTGTTAGTCCACAAGCTTCCCATTGGGCAAAGCAAGACCATCGTACCAAAGAAGAACTTGAAAAGAATATGGTCGAGTTTTTTACAGCTTTGTGCAAGCGAATGAATACTGAAAAATCGGTCAAATGGATGGATGTTGTTAACGAAACCATTACCCCCGAAGGCGATTGGTTTGAAGAAAAGCCAGGAGTTAATCTTTGGGAAAACCCTTGGGAACAAATTGGACGTGATGAAAATGGGTATCCGATATACATCACAAAAGCCTTTGAAATCGCAAATAGGTATGCCCCCAATATTAGTCTGGTATTCAATCAACACGGAGGAATGGAACCACTTATGTGGGAACGTGTCAAAAAAACTATTTTATACTTAAAAAGTAAAGGACTAAGGGTGGATGGTTTGGGATGGCAGGCTCATTTGAGAAGTGATCAACCTTTGGCTTTAGACCAACATAAATTAAAATATTTTGCTGAGCTTATAGATTGGGCACATGCCAATGACTTGGATTTTCATGTGACAGAAATTGATTATAAAATTTGGAATGAACAAGCAACTCCTCAAACATTAAATGAACAAGCTGCTGCTTATGCTAATATCCTAAAAGTACTGTTGTCAAAAACCACAACGGGTGTAGTGACCTACAACACTTGGGGTATGGATGATGGTAAGCCTGGAAAACATCATGATAAAATGCGGTTTATTTATGATAAAAACCTTCGCCCAAAACCTGCACTATATGCCATTAAACGTGCCATAATTGATTCAACTGAACCTCTAATATTTAATTAAATCATGAAATTTAAATTTGTATTATTTTTATTATTCATCGTAGATTTTAGTTTCTCTCAACAATCGAATTCTCCTCTTTATTTAGATCCTCAGATGCCATCTCAAGAAAGAGTTGAGGACTTAATGTCCATCATGACATTGGAAGAAAAGGTGGGTCAAATGTGTCAATATGTAGGACTGAAATATCTTTTGAAAGAAGATAAGAATCCAAATCTAACTCTTGATGAACTCACTAAGTTAAACACTGATGCTTTGGCACAGTATAATATTTCGGCAACACAAATTACGAATGAAATAGTAGAAGGTAAAATAGGTTCCTTCTTACATGTTCTTGATCCGGATGAAGCCAACTATTTACAATCATTTACATTGCAATCAAAGCTTAAAATTCCACTACTTATCGGAATTGATGCCATTCATGGAAACGCGATGGTGTCGGGTACCACGGTATATCCTTCACCCATTTCTATTGCGGCAACTTTTGAAAATAAATTTGCTTTTGATGTCGCTCAACAATCGGCAAGAGAGATGAGGGCCACGGGGTCTCATTGGGCATTTACTCCTAATGTTGATGTTTCCAGAGATCCGAGATGGGGTAGAGTGGGAGAAACCTTTGGCGAAGATCCCTTTTTGGTTGGCGAGATGGGCGCTGCTATGATTCGTGGTTTTCAAGGAAATGATTTTTCGGAAAAATTTAATGTCATCGCTTGTGCTAAACACATGATCGCTGGAGCTGAACCTTTAAACGGATTAAATATTTCTCCGATGGACGTTTCAAAACGTACACTTTATGAAGTTCATCTCCCTCCATACAAAAAAGCTATCGATGCTGGTGTGTATACTATTATGGCCGCGCACAACGAATTAAATGGAATCCCATGCCATATGCATAAAGAACTGATGACTGATGTGTTGAGAAACCAATGGGGATTTGGTGGGTTTTATGTTAGTGACTGGTACGATGTCAAAAGAATTTGGGAATATCATCGAATTGCTAAAAACTATAAAGAAGCATCTTTTTTGTCGGTTGACGCGGGAATGGATATGAATATGCACGGACCAAAATTCTTTGATCATGTGGTTGCCTTGGTTAATGAAGGTCAGTTGTCCATTGATAGAGTTAATGAGGCTTGTGCCAAAATTTTATATGCAAAATTTCAACTCGGGCTTTTTGAACAGCGAATGGTAGATAAAAATCAAATCGAGGAGCATGTTTTTATAGAGAGCCACAAGAACAAATCCCTAGAAATTTCAGATAAGTCTATTACATTATTAAAAAATAAAAACTTGTTGCCTTTTAAAAAAACAGATGCACCAAAAAGAATTTTAGTGACGGGTCCTAATGCAAATAATAGCACCACACTTGGAGATTGGCATTTTGAACAACCTGCAGAAAATGTAATCACTATTTTGGAGGGTCTAGAAAAAATTTCTAAGCCCCATAATTATGACGTCGACTTTTTCGATTCTGGACAGAAAATAAGAGAAATACAAGCGAGCAAAATTGAAGAAGCTGCGCAACGTTCAAAAGAGTATGATTTCGTGGTCGTTGTTGTTGGGGATAATTCGCTGCGTTACGACTGGGAAGGTGGTAGAAGTAGAGACAAAACAGCTGGGGAAAACAAAGCTCGAGCTGATATAAAATTGCCAGGAAAACAAATCGATTTAATTCAAAGTATTAGCCAACAAAACTCCAATGTGGTAGTGGTTTATGTCAGTGGAAAACCCGTTGGTGAACCGTGGATTCAAGATCATATTCCAGCCATTGTTCATGCATGGGAACCTGGGAGTATGGGTGGGTTATCGCTCGCCAAAATATTATTTGGCGAATTGAGCCCCAGTGGAAAATTACCTCTTACAGTTCCAAGATCGGTGGGTCAGCTACAAATGGTGTATAATCATAAACCTAGTAATTATAAACACAAATATGCTTTTGAAAAAACAGCTCCTCTCTATCCCTTTGGTTTTGGATTGAGTTATACTGATTTTTCTATTTCAGCTCCATCACTTTCAAATGCTACTCTTTCTTCCGATCAAACAGAGATTTTATCGGTAACAATAACCAATACTGGATCAGTTGAAGCAGAAGAAGTGGTTCAATTGTATGTGAGGGATTTGTTCAGCAGTGTAACTCGACCGGTTAAGGAGCTCAAAGGCTATCAGCGTGTGTCGTTACAACCGGGTGAATCCAAAGAAGTACGTTTTATGATCAAACCTGAGATGTTAGCTTTTTACGATTTAAACATGAATTATGTGGTTGAACCTGGTAAATTTTCACTTATGGTTGGAAATTCTTCTCGAACTAAAGATCTTCAATCCATCGAAATTGAAGTACTCAACAAAATGGAGGTAAGCTTGTGAAATTTTTGATGACTTTTTTTTTAGGTTTATTATCAATAGCCTCTTTCTCTCAAGAGAATAAGCCCAACGTATTAATTTTTTTAGTTGATGATTTAAGGGCTGACCTCTATGATTATTTTGGAAATGAAATTATTGCTCCCAATATGCAGCAGTTATCATCCGAGTCTGTTGCGTTTGATAATGCTTTTGTTAACGTGCCAGTTTGTGGGGCATCAAGGGCTAGTTTTTTGACTGGTATACGGCCCAACAAAGATCGATTCCTCGGCTATACCTCCCGAATGGATAAAGACACTCCTGATGCCATAACATTTGCTGAGCATTTTAAACAAAATGGCTATATCACGATTAGTAACGGAAAAGTTGCCCATAACCCAAGGGATATGGCTCATTCTTGGACTCAGTTATGGACTCCAGAGAAAAAAATATCAGATTCTATTCAATGGGATTTACGAGTAGGGTGGAGAGATTATCAAGATCCTCAAACTTTTATTGATAAAAAAAACGGCTTGGATTATCCTGCCTTTGAGCAGCTTGATGTTTCTGACGAATCTTATTTTGATGGTAAATTAGCTCAAAAAGTTGTGGATAACTTAGATAAGTTAAAAACATCAAAAAACCCCTTTTTACTGGTGTGCGGATTTGTGAAACCACATCTCCCTTTTACTGCACCTTCAAAATACTGGGATCAATACAACTATAATGAGATTGATTTACCCAAAAATAATTTTACCCCCAAAAATGCACCAAAAGCCGCTCAAATTTGGTATGAATTACCTTACTACAGAGATATCGAAAAGGATAAAAAAGTCAAAGATTCGATGGCCAAAAAATTGATTCATGGCTATTTAGCTTGTGTGTCTTATATCGATCACCAAATTGGGAAAGTTCTTAAGTCCTTAGAGGATAATGGGCTTTCTGATAACACGATTGTTATTTTGACTAGTGATAATGGGTTTAGTTTATCTGAACACAATCGTTGGTCAAAACACAATTTATTTATGCCCGAAGTAAAAGTACCATTAGTGATCAAAATTCCTGGCGTTACTCCTGCAGAATCTACCACCTCTTACGCTGAACTTATTGATATATATCCAACACTTTGTGAAATAACAGGATTGAATCCGCCTCAACCGCTTGATGGAGAATCTTTAATTCCTGTTTTGATTAGTCCAGATAAAGAAATAAAAAAATATGCGCTGTCTAGATTTGCTAAAGGTGATTTATTCATTTCAGATAAATTCAATTATGCCGAGTGGAAAAATACAAAAGGGCAGATACAAGATCGGATGCTCTATAACAATGTAAAAGACCCTTTACAAACCGTCAATGTTGTCAACGAAATTGAATACAAAGAGATCGCTGATAGCTTGAGTTTTTTATTAAATCAAAAAATAAAAATATAATATGAAACGTACTAGTATTTTAATCATCATCGCCGCATTGGTGAGCGTAAGTTGTGCAGTAGTTCATCAAAAGAATAAAACACAAGACCCCCCTAATATTGTTTTTATTATGTCCGATGATCATGCTGTTAGTGCCGTGAGTGCCTATCAAGATTGGTTAGCTGAAGTGGCTCCGACTCCAAATTTGGATCGTATAGCAAACGAAGGGATGCTTATGCATGCAACCTACAATACTAACAGTATTTGTGGTCCGAGCAGGGCAGCCATTCTCACAGGTAAATACAGCCATATTAATGGATTTTACAAAAACGAAAGCGGAGGAGATTTTGATGGAAGTCAACAAACTTTCCCAAAACTCTTTCAACAATCTGGCTACCAAACGGCTGTGATTGGAAAGTGGCATTTGGGCACCGCTCCAACAGGTTTTGATTATTCCAAAGTAATGGTCAATCACGGGGGACAAGGAACGTATTTTGATCCTGTTTTTGTTGAAAATGGAAAAGATACCATTATTGAAACCCAACGTCATTCATCAGCACAAATTGCTCATGATGCCCTAACTTGGTTGAAATCAAACCGAGATAAAGAAAAACCATTTATGTTAATGTATCAATTTAAAGCCCCTCATCGACCTTGGAGTCCGGATCCCGAATTTCAAAACTTATTTGTTGATGGTGACTTACCTCAACCCGAAACATTCAATGACGATTATGAAGGACGTTTAGCGGCTTCTCAAAATGCTTTAGAAATTGAGAATCATATGAACCGTAAAGACCTCAAAGTACCACCGCCTGCTGGACTTACTCCAAAAGAGTTGGGGGCTTATAATCGCTTTGGAAATAACGGTGAATTTTGGACCCCTCACGATAGTTTGCAAGGCGCTGAGTTAAAAAATTGGAAATATCAACGGTATATTAAAGATTATCTTCGTTGTGTGGCAGGAGTAGATAAAGCAGTAGGACAAATGTTAGATTTTCTTAAAGAAAATGGGTTAGACGAAAACACCATTGTTATTTATACTTCTGATCAAGGATTTTACTTAGGAGAACATGGGTGGTTTGACAAGCGTTGGATGTATGAACCCTCTTTTCGTATGCCGTTTATGATAAAATATCCAAAAAAAATAAAAGCAGGTTCACAAAACAAAAATTTATTACTTAATATTGACTTTGCGCCAACGTTACTTGATTTGGCAGGAATATCTGTCCCAGATGATATTCAAGGAGAAAGCTTTAAACCACAACTTTTTGATGAGAAATTTGAAGCACGTAATGCAATCTATTATCACTACTATGAATATCCTTTTTGGCATCGTGTTCAGCCTCATTACGGAGTGAGTACTGGGAAATATAAGCTTATTCATTACTACTACAGCATGGATGAATGGGAATTATTTGATTTGGAGAATGACCAACACGAAGTCCGTAACTTGTATGGTCAATCGGGATACGAAACAATTACAGCGGAGTTAAAACAACAAATTAAAATCCTTCAAAAACAATATAAAGACGATATGTCATTGGAAGAAATGAGGGCCATGACGGACGCCCGAATAAAAAGAGTTTATGGACAAAGAGGATGAATAAAATTGTTTTTTTTAATAATTATATTCTTAGGGTTTTTGGGATTAACCCTGTCGAACAATTTCCTAAACTCCTTGTATTTGAGGATCAGATTATTCATTGTATATCCCAAAGTAAAGATCCTGATTTAATTTTTTTTTAAATATATTCAGAAGAAGAAAACATCAAAATTCATTTCAATCATGTAAGAACGAAACGTATTGAAGGACTCTGTTTTAATACCTTCTTAACGAATTACGTGATAGCTAATACTTTAAAATCATGAAAAAAATAATAAGGTTATTTTTTGTTTTAGGCATAACAGTTTATTGTAAAGCTCAAGATCAACCCCCCAATATTATTTGGTTGGTATGTGAAGACCAATCTGTGGATTTCTTCCCCATGTATGGTGACTCAACGTTGTCGCTTCCCAACTTGGAAGCCTTAACAGAAGAAAGTGTTGTTTATACGAATATGCACGCTACTACCCCAGTTTGTTCTCCTGCTCGAAGTGCTATTATTACAGGGAGGTACCCCACATCTATAGGAACGCATAATATGCGAACCTATCGCTATCAATATGGAGCTACCGAAAACCAACCTCAATTAGGGATTCCTGTATATTCCCCTCAACCTGCTGAGGATACCCCTGCATTTACAACTTATTTGAGAGATGAAGGATATTTTTGTACCAATAGAGATAAAATGGACTATAATTTTTTGATCTCGGATCAAGCTTGGGATGTGACCTGCCATCAGCGGTACTGCAATGAAGATAATTTGTATGCTCGTGCACATTGGCGCTCGGCTGAGAACAATCAACCTTTCTTTTCTGTTTTTAATTTTTCCATTACTCACGAAAGTCAGATCTGGAATAACCAAAAACTAACACTAGAAATTGATCCTCAAGTTGTCAATGTACCTCCTTATTTTCCAAACGATTCTATTGTTCGGCATGATCTGGCTGTAAATTATTCCAACCTTATCAAAATGGATCAACAAATAGGACTGATTATTGATCAATTAAAAGAAGATGGCTTATATGACAATAGTTTTATTTTCTTTTACAGTGATCATGGAGGACCTTTTCCGAGACACAAACGTGCTATTAATCAATCGGGAACAAAAGTTCCTTTAATTGTAAAGTTCCCCAAAGCACAATTCGCTGGAACCCTTGACGGACGTTTGTTGAGTTTTATTGATTTTGCCCCTACACTCTTAAATATTGTAGGCATAGAAAAGCCGAGTCATTTACAAGGACAAAGTTTTATAGGTCCTAATCAACCAAAAGAACGCACTTATTTGGTAACTGCATCTGATCGTTTTGACGGTCAAGTAGATCGTGTACGTGCAGTACAAACACAACAATACAAATATGTCAAAAATTACCATGTCTCAAAGCCTCATGCCTTAGATGTTAAATATCGTAAAAATATGCCGATGATGCGTCGTATGTTGGAGTTGTTAAAAGAAGGAAAGCTTAATGAAAACCAAATGAAGTGGTTTCAGGTTCCTAAGGCAAACGAGGAGTTTTATGATTTACTAAATGATCCTTATGAACTTCACAATTTGGCCGATCAAAAAAAGTATAAAAAAATCAAAAAACAAATGGCGCAAGAGCTTGAAAAGTGGATTGCACTAACAGATGATTTAGGGCGATTCCCCGAATCTGAACTCGGGCTGTATTAGGCCCTCAAGTACCCCATATAATGCAGGTTTTGGTTTCAAATTATCATCATATATGCAAGGCCAGTCCATCATGTTAAAAAATCTTCTGATCCATGTATCTCGGTCATTAAATCCCCAAAAGGTAATGCCGTATTGTTGTTCTTTTGGAACCAGGGTTTGATACATTTGCACAAGTTCTTTGTATTTTTGGGATTGTAAAATTTTCATTTCTGACGTAAGCTCATGATAGTTTTGAACTCCACCTCCTTTTGAATCGTCATGCGTATTGAAGATGATATCTACCTCTGATAAGTGTATTTGCAATCCAGTTTCTGCAGCTCGTTTTAAGGTATACGCTATGATGTCGTTGGGAGTGTCCATTCGAATATGCATTTGAAATCCAATTCCTGAAATTGGAACACCACGCAGCAGAAAATCTTCGACCATATTCATCATTGAATTGAATTTCAATGTATCTCTTTCGATGTTGAAATCATTGTAAAATAAAACTGCTTTAGGGTCAGCTTCATGAGCATAACGAAATGCTTTTTCTATATATTCTTTCCCCATTGCTTGGTACCATACACTCTCTTTTCGGTATCCAGATCCTTTAGTGTTAAATCCCTCATTAACAACATCCCAGCCATGTACTTTTCCTTGGTAACGGCCCACATAGGTGTGTATATATTCTTTCATGAATTTTTCTAGCCATAATGGGTTGTTTTTGGCTTTTTTTTCTACCCATTTTGGTGTACCACTATGCCAAATTAAAGTATGTCCAAACAACCGTTGGTGTTGTGCTTTGGTGTAAGCCACAATACTATCCACTCGATCCCAACGAAATATCCCTTCGCGTGGAATAATTTTATACATCTTCATATCGCTTCCAGCCGTATAGCTATCAAAATGAAATTGTTGTAGCTCCTGCAAGGGTTTATCTTTTGTGAAAGGAACGAAACGAATTGAAGAACCCAAAGGAAAAGAGGATGTTTGATGTAATGATTGTACTGTTTGTGCTTGAATTTGGAACATTACACAAAAAAAAACGAGTAAGCGAAATAAAATCATTTTTTAATTTTTATCAGTGTAAAATTAGTTTTTTTAGGGCTTTTTTATTGAAACTTTTGGTTCAAAAACTTGTAATAACAATCTTTAAGGTTTAGATAACAAAAAATTAATCCCCCATTTAAACGTTTGTGATGTGTGACTTTTTTCACTACATCCGTTTATCTGTTTGTCCTCAACCATGATTCAAATAATTGTCACACACCATATTTGATTCATAGAAGCGTAAGAGGAGATTCTTTTTATTACGATCATTTATTGTACGGTATAAATAACTACAAATGACGCTCAATCATAACTTTTTGTTTTAACATTATTATTTCCTTAGATTTTTTAAATATTAAAGACGGTAGCTTTTATTCTGTAATTATAAAAATGGTAAATTTTCATCATGGGACTGAGTAAATAAGTGAATGTTTACGCCATGGACGGGTTTACTGTTTTAAAAATTAATATTGATTGAAAGTTTCCATTTACCCAATATATATGGAATCGTGTATTATCGGTATCTCCTCATTTTTTACCATTAAACACATATATCACGATATCTTTCATAAATTTATTCATTAATATTTATTTCATGAGGATATGCGCTTTTTGATCCATTTTATATTAGCCTTGAATTTGTTGGCCTTTCAGGACTTAATGTGCCAAAAAATTACCAGGCCCAATGTTGTCCTTATTGTAATCGATGATTTGAACGATTATCCTCAGGGGTTTGACGGGCACCCCCAAGCTTTAACTCCTCATATTAAATCACTTGCAAAATCTGGTACTGTGTTCAAACGCGCCTATTCAAACAACCCCATGTGTGGTCCGTCTCGAGCCAGTATGTTTACTGGAGTTTATCCGCATAATTCTTCACATTTTTGGATGAGCTCTTGGTTAGACAATCAGGTATTGGCCAACACCAAAACCCTGATGGAAAAGTGTAAAGAATCGGGTTATAAGGTTATTGGTAGTGGTAAAGTTTTGCACCACAACAAAAAAGAACTATGGTCTGAATTTAAGTATAATCCAGATTATAGTCCAGTGGCTTATGCAGGTGATTATGACCGCAAAAAGAAAGCTATTGCACATCCAGATGTTCCAGTACCTTTTAGAACCAATCGACTTGTTGACGAACTTAATATGGGTGGTGGTGCCATTGACGGGTCGTATGGTCCTCTAAAAAATATTGAAGGCGATTCTCTAAATGGAGAAAGATTATGGTGGTCTTATGGTGGTTTTCGAGGGGGCCAAGAATTTCATTATAACAATGATGAAGATCGAGATTTGACCCCTGATGAAATAAATGCTCATTGGGCAGAAAAACGTTTGTTACAGTTGGCTGAAAAAGACGATGACATCCCCTTTTTCTTGTCTGTTGGATTTATTCGTCCACACACCCCGCTTATTGTTCCGCAAAAGTATTTCGATATGTATCCTTTAGACAGTATCCAAACAGCCGATATATTACCCAATGATAAAGAAGATACGTATTTGCACTTAGTGGATCAATTTGAAACCAAAAATCGAAAGACACGTTCAGTAGAGATGTTCCAAAATTTGGTGGCATCTTATGATGATCCATTGGAGGGTTTAAAGCGATTTACCCAAGCCTATTTGGCCTGTGTGTCTGCTGTGGATGATAATGTTGGACAGGTCATGAATGCCATAAACAACAGTAGTTTAAAAGAGAATACTATTGTTATTCTTACCAGCGATCATGGCTGGACTATGGGCGAAAAAGATCATATTTACAAGAATTCCCTTTGGGAAGAAAGCACACGTGTTCCATTGATTATTAGGGTCCCTGCATTAACCACACCCAACAGCGTGGTGGAACAGCCCGTTTCGCTCATCGACATTTATCCAACGGTTTTAGATTTGACAAATATCAATGATGAAACTAAAAAGAATGATAAAGGACATTCTTTGGATGGTCATTCTTTGGTACCATTTTTACATAACCCCGCAACTGCTGAATGGTCAGGGCCAAAAGGTGCCTTGTCCGTTGTTTACAGCGCTGATTCCAATAAAGACATACCATCAAACCATCATTACTCTATCCGTTCCAAAGACTACAGATATATTGTATATAATACAGGTCAAGAGGAACTGTATTACAATCGGTTTGACCCCAAAGAAAGAAACAATTTGGTTTTTAATAATGACCATCAAAAACTGAAGTATTTTAGAACATTATTGAAAAGGATGACCTATCCAATGGTTCCTCAAGGAATTCAAATTTTGGAAAAATACTAATTTAGTAAATCCTCAATTTTATCATCAGTATTTTATTGATCATTTAATTTGTTATTTTTACACAAACAACTACATGCAGCTTAAGTACGTTATTTCTGAAAAAAAGGATCATCAAAGTTTTTTTGTTGACCGAAAAACCATTCCCTACTTTGGCGTGGACTGGCACTATCACGAAGAACTTGAGTTACTTTATCCCATAAAAGGTACAGGGGTTCGTATTGTTGGTGACAGTATGGAATATTTTAATGAAAATGAATTGGTGCTATTGGGTAGTGAAATTCCTCATTTGTTTAAAAACGAACAGTCCGATTCCACTGCAGAGGTTGATTATATCGTCATCAAATTCAAGCCTGCGCTCATAAATAAGTTTATTGAAAATGTTCCTGAATTTTCAAATGTAAAACGCTTAATTATCGGATCTAGAAGGGGCATAATTTTTCAACACCACCACAGTATTTCTTTACTAAAAAAAATCATTAATATTACGGAATCAAGTGGTGCTCCTCGACTTATTATGTTGCTTGATTTATTACATCACTTGTCTCAGATTGAATCCGTCAGATCACTAGCATCTGAGGGGTTCAAATTAAAAGCTGGAAATAGCCAAGAAGAAGGTAGACTACAACGTGTGATCAATTTTATTGTTGAAAATTATGTACGTGAGATTAGTTTACAAGAACTATCGGATTTGTCTTATATGACAACTAACTCTTTTTGTAGGTACTTCAAAGATAGAACTGGAAAAACTGCTTTTCAATTTATCCGTGAATATCGGGTTAGCAGGGCATGTCAGATGATAATCAACAGTCGCAAGTCCATATCTCAAATATGCCACGATACTGGCTTTAACTCTTTTTCAAGCTTTAATCGTGTCTTCAAGTCCATTAAAGGAATATCTGCCAGCGAATACAAAAAAAAATACCATAGGCTAAATCAACTCGTTTAGCTTAAGCTATTGGAATAACCTAATATTACCGAGGCTAAAATCAGTACGATCAAACCAACGAGTAATACGTTAAATGGTTTTTTTGCCCCTTTCCATTCACCAGACCTATATGCCCAAACATTACTTACAATAAGCGATAAGCCTAGTAACATGGGCCATCCCACAATATTGCCCAGGTTATTATTGGAAGCACCGTTCATGAGTGCAGCGCCTTGGCCATATAAACCCAATGCTGCAAACCAACATAAACCTGCAATAATCGACCATAAATAAGCTTTTTTGGATCCAGCAACCGAAAAATTAGACCAGCTTTTGTTTTTCACTATTAATACAAGACTATATAATGCATTCATAGAATATGCACCAATAAAGACAATAAGCCAAGCAATCAGGCTGGCATTCCGACCATTGATCCCATAAGTTTCGGCCATAAGGGTAACATCGTCATTTACGTTTGTATGTCCTACAGCTAACAGAGAAGACAGTATTCCACAAGTAACAGCGATAATAATTCCTTTTACAATATTACCCCCCGAAAGAGATGAGGTTCCTTGTAATTTGTCGCGATCTATACCTGCTTTTGCAGTTAATACTACCCCTACAATGGTGATAACAAGTCCTGCAATTACGTAAGGAAATTGAGGTAAACTGCTTGCATTTGGATTTTGAAGCAGAGGAATAAGCGCACCTAGAGTTCCGGCTATACCCATCACTATTCCCATGGTTAATGATAATCCGATGTAGGGAACACTAACACCAAACATGATCCCTCCAATTCCCCACAGAAATCCAAATAATATAGCTAGGTAAGCGGCTCGTTGTGCCATCGGGTCCGCAAATACATCTTCAATCACTGGTATGAAGCCTGAAACAGACATGAAAGTCCATATCAGTGGAAAAAGTACCATGGCTATGGACACATGAACCAGCCACCAGTTTTCCCATTTCAGTGGTGCCATGTATTTCATTCCGACTCCAAATGATCCTTGGAATAAACTGGCTATGATTATCAAAAAAAAAGGTAATATTATAGATTCCATAATCGTAAAATTTTAGTTTTTAAGTTGTGATGTGATTGTTTTGTAGGCGTTTAAGATAATACCTACATCAACAGCATAGGAAATATACTGAACCCCAAGGTCACGCCATTTGTGCGCCTCTGAGGAGCTTTCGCAAAAAGTACCAATAATTTTATTGTTTGTTTTGGCAAGTGTGACAGCTTCTTTCATTTTACTTATTACATCTGGATGATGTACTTCTCCAGGGACACCACAAGATTGCGACAAGTCATATGGTCCCAAGAAAATCACGTCAATCCCATCCATGCTTACGATTTCAGCTAAGTTTTTTATTCCCGCTAGCCCCTCAATATGTACAATAGTTAATGTGTCTGAGTTCGCTGATGAAAAATAAGTTTGTTTAGCTGTTTTAGTATACGCTGCAGCACGCACATATCTACACATACCTCGTTCCCCTTGAGGATGAAAATAACTTGCTATGATTAATTTATTTGCATCTGCTTTTGTACAAACTTGTGGCACCTGAATGGAACGAACACCAATATCAAGAACGCGCTGAATGTTGGTGGGATTATTCTCTGTTACACGAACAACTACTTCAAGGTTTTGCGCTTGTGCTGCTCGATTGAGATTTTGAACACTTTCCACACTCAATGGGCCATGTTCCATATCCAATATTACAAAATCAAACCCTGCTAAAGCTGCAATTTCAACTATACTAGGGTCCTGAAGTTTGCAGAATGGGCCATAAAGAGTCTCCCCATTTAAAAGTCGTGACTTTAAGCTATTTTTTATCATATTATATTGCTACAGAAACACGCTTTTTAACTAAATAATCTTCCAATGCTAAGTGCGAACAATCATGACCAATACCACTGTTTTTGATACCGCCATGTGGGAGATAAATCGCATATTTAACGCCATTGACTTGTACTTCACCGAAGTCCAGATGTTTAGAAAAATGATGTATGCGTTGATTGTTATTGGTAAAGATATATGACGCCAATCCAAATTCGGTATCGTTGGCATAGGCTAATACCTCCTCGTCTGTTTCAAAAGACATAAACGGAGCAATAGGTCCAAAAGTTTCTTCTCGAAACAGACGCATATCAGATGTCATGTCTGAAATAACAGTGGGTTCCATCCAGTTACCAACTTCCATTCCTTTAGGTATATTTCCGCCGGTTAGTAGGGTAGCCCCTTTGTTTGTGGCATCTTGAATAAGTTCAAACATGCGGTCGCGGTCATGGCGGGTAACCATAGGACCCATGTCAGGTTTTTGGTCAAGACCAAAGCCTAGCTTGAGAGCATTGGCACGTTTAACATATTGTTGTAGGAAAGTATCATACAAACTACTGTGAACAAAAAATCGGTTAGCTGCGACACATATTTGACCACTATTTCCAAACTTGATACCGATAGCCAAATCTAGTGCCTTATCGATATCTGCATCGTCAAAAACAATAAAGGGGGCATTTCCACCCAACTCCATGCTCAATTTCTTGATCGACGTGGCGCTGTCAGCAATAACGCGTTGTCCCGTTGCCGTAGAGCCAATCATGGTGATCACTGAAGGGATTTTACTTTTGGTTAAGGTTGTAGCCACCTCGCTGGTTGGGCCAGATAAAATGTTAACTACCCCAGCTGGAAAATCAATACCTTGCATAATTTCACCAAGGATATAAGCCGATAGTGGCGAAAGTGCAGAAGGCTTAATGATAATCGAGCAGCCCGAAGCCAGTGCAGGACCTAATTTGAAGCCAACATTTAGCAATGGGAAATTCCATGCCAGATAGGCTACAGCCACGCCTGCAGGTTGTTGAATCATTTTGTGTGTATGGGTATTTTCGTAATCTGGAATTTGCTCGTCACGCAAGTTTTTCATGGCATTTGGATACCAATCCAACGCATTGATTACTGCCTCAATATCTTCATAGGCTGCAGCATAGGTTTTACCCATTTCATATACAATCGCAGAACGAAGTAAATGCTCGTTTTCCAAAACAGCAGTACGAAGCTTAACCATCCAATCGTTTCTATCGGAAAGGGATAGCTTTGACCAGTATGCAAACCCTTTTTGGGCTGCAGCAAGCGCATTTTCGGCATCTTGCTTTCCAGCCTGTGCAATTTGCGCTATAGATTGACCGTTGGCTGGGCAAATAACATCTGCTTTGGTTTGAGATACGCTGTCAACAAGTGCACCCCCGATATACAATTTTTTGTATCCGAATTTCATACGACTATTTTAAAAATTCTTTAATATGAGCAACCCCATTTGTTTTAACCGTGAATTTTTCAAGCGCCTCCTGATTTACCTCTAGCCCTAGACCAGGGGCTGTAGGCACTTTAATTTTTCCATTCTCCATTTCTAATTTAGGGAAAGTTAATTGCTCACGCAAGGCATTTTCGGTTTGATCAAATTCCAATAAAAAGTCGGGACTAAACATGCGTCCTGGAACAGATTCTAAATTGGAAATAAAATGTAATGCTACGTGTAACCCAATCGAACTTCCCCATGTGTGTGGCACCACATCAACCCCATAGGTAGAAGCTAAAGAGGCAATACGCTTGGCTTCGGTAAGTCCGCCACAAGCACAGATATCTGGCTGAATAATATCAACAGATTTGTTTTTAAGTAGCTGATGAAACCCAAAACGCAAATACTCACACTCACCACCTGCAATAGGAATAGTTGTTTTTTGGCGCAGTTCAGCATATTGTTCGTAAAACTCCGGTGAAACGGGTTCTTCAAACCAAGAGATAAGATAAGGTTCTAATTTTTTTGATAGTTCCAACGCTTCCATGTAGGTATAAGCGTGGTTGGAGTCGATCATTAACTTGATGTTATCTCCAAGGAGTGAACGTAAGTGTTTTACGTTGGCTACATCGCGATCAATTCCTAAACCTACTTTCATTTTTATGGCCTTAAACCCTTTGTCCAAATAGTTTTTAGCTTCAGATTCAAAGTCTTTTGATGGATTGTCTTTTTCTGTAAAATACATCCCAGTAGCATAAGGAACTACATGATCTCTGTGTACTCCTCCCATTATCGTACCAACAGGTTGATTCAGTAGTTTACCTTTTATGTCCCATATCGCGATATCAATAGCACTCATGGAAGCCACCAAAACACCACGACGTGCAAAATCTAGTGTTTTACGGTACATATTGTTCCAAATAACTTCGTTATGCATTGGATTTCCTCCAATTACTTGGGGTTTTAAAAAGTCGATGCCAGACTCAAGGATGTCAGCAGGGCCATAACCCTCACCCCAGCCATAAGTTCCATCAGTACAAGAAATTTTGACAATACAAATACAGCGCTCAGAGTATTCCCATTGAGAAAAAAAGAAGTTTTTCTCTAATGAATCTTTGAGTACATAGGTCTCAATGTTGGAAATCGTTATCATTAATTATAATTTACATAAAGTTTTCGCAAACTAATTATTCAAATAGAACACTGTTTGCCGTTGTTTATCGTATGATAATCAAAAATTACCTTTTGTATTAATAGTCTACAATTTCCTCGGCTTCTTGAACAGATTGTATGTAAGCTACCACATCATCGTGAATGGGGTATTTGGTGTAGGCCCAAAAGCTGTCTTTATTTTGAAAAGTTGATATTAAACTTACATCAAAAAAAGATGCGCCATAATCACCAATATTTATACCTGTTTCATAAGATATGATTTCGGGGATGTGCGAGGGGAGTTCGTCCAAACGTCGTTTTACCTCTTGAGTCAATTCGGCATGTGTCATGCCATTGGCATTTTCTTTTAGTTTCCAAAGCACTATGTGTGTATACATTCCTCTCTTTTTATTACAAAACTTCCCTAAGTGATTACTCAAGGAAGTTTTCAGTTAAATGGAAATCAAACAGTTATTGTTTTATTAGTTTTTGCGTAGCAACCCTGCCGTCACTAGAGGTAGCTTGAAGCATATAAACACCTTTTGAAAGCATGCCTATTTCTACTTCTTCTGTGTATGATTGCGATAGTACTTTGGAACCTGTAAGTGAAAAAATATCCACGCGCTCCAATGGCAGCTCTGTTTGTAATCTTAAACGCTCTTTTGCAGGGTTCGGGTAAATATTGAATTGGAAATCGTTAATTTTAGAAACTGAGGCTGTAGAACAGTTTGTACAAACTAAAGATATGTTATCAAAATCTGCCCCTGCATTTCCCCAGCTTTTAGTTATTCTAAAAGCATAATTTTGAGATGCGCCAGCAATATAGGAAATGGTTAAATCATTCCATGAAGCAGTTGTAGGCTTTACACCAGCTGTACCACCTGCAACA
>CBFHWU010000005.1:0-5279 GCA_965659665.1 Flavobacteriaceae bacterium | reverse complement strand
CTTTTTCATTACTAATGTATTGAATTACACCATCCCTGTTTGCCTCTTTCCAATCGTGTTTTAAATAAACATTTTGGGCATTCGAAAAAAGTGATATTACACACAGACTTAAGATTATTTTTTTCATGATATATGTTTTTTTGGCATCAGACAAAGCCCTGCTTGCAGCAGGCAAGCTTGAGCCTGCCTGAACGGAACGGGCAGGCCAGCGGGGGGGACTCAAGCACATTAATATACAATAATGTATCCTACACTTTTTCCTTCAAAATCATCAATGCCTTCAGATTGAAAATAAAAGAAAACGTCCAAATCTTCATAAACATAAGTATACAAACCTTCAATGCTTGTTGTAAGTTTTTCTGTTGGAGTTCCAAATTTTTCTACTACAGTAGTCATTGAAAGTTGTAAATTCTCAATTTTTAAACCCTCACTAATTTCATAACGATATTGTTTGCCAATGTATTCTATATTGTCCAAAGTTCTTGTCCAATCAATTCCGTAAAGTCTTATGTAGTCAGCCCGGTTAACATTACTATCCATTGAAACCCAAAATCCTTTGTCAAAGTAATACCAAACTTCTCTATTTTCATCTTCGACTTTAAAAATATAATCGGGGTCCCCGTGTAATTCAAGCACATGATTAGGTGAATCTTTGTCTAAAGTTATCCCTTCTACAATCTTAAAATCAATTACCCCGTGTTCAAAGAAATTGTATTCAACCGTTTTTTGTTCGGTAAAACTTTCAGAAGAAAGAATAATTTCAATTATTACTTCAGTAGCTTTTGTAGCAGATATTTTATAAGTTGTCGTATTTATTTTGTCTATTACTACATCACTATTACTACTGCTAACTTCAATATTTGAGTAACCTTCTGCATAAATATTTAGATTTATTGTTTCTTCAATAAATGCAAGTTGTTTAGAGCTTTTAATACTATTTATTACAATAGGATTCGTTTCTTCAATATCGTCTTTAGAGCAAGAGAATGTAAAAACACAAGCAATTATAATAACTAATAGATTATTTAGTTTCATAAGTTTTCAGTTTTAAATTAATGCCAAATACTGTATATCCGGACCACGTTCCGATATATCCCAAAAAATCCTAAAACAAAAACACCCCGTGGGCAGCGTAGGCTTTATGTGTGAAGAACAGATTTGGGTCTAATTCTAGTCTAAATCTACAAAAAAATTTTAAACGCTGGGTTTGCCTAAACGGAACGGGCAGGCCAGCCCGCGATGGTTATTCAAGTATTAAAGTTCTATGCTTACGGTATTTGACCGAATATTTTAAATCAAAAGTTTTACGTTCTTTTGGCTCAATGACAAAATCCCATTTAATTTCACCTATTGCTGCATTGTGTTTTGCTTTTGAAATTTCAAGTATTTCTACTTTGATTTCATCATCCGTAGAAACAGGGATCTGATCAAAAACTAACATATTAACCTTTTGATTTTTATTATTTTTAATAATAACCTCCCAACTTCTAAATTCTTCTTTTTTGCTACCGATAAATTTTTTTGTCGCAAAATCTTTTAATTTTTCTCTTTTCACTACAATATTTTTGTCGCTGCCCAAGGAAATTTGAAGTGAGTCTTTAGCATGCCTAACATCAAGTAATGACTTTCCTACATAAGTATCTTCGAAAAAAATATTTGCCTCTCCTTCAAGTAAATTATAGTTCTCCCAATCAGAAATGTTAGCTATCAAGAAAGCATCTTTATTAATTTTTGGAACACAGTAATATTGATAACTTGCAGCTAAGCTGTAATTCGTCATATCGACTGAATAACTTTTATTGTCAGACTTTATTGAATATGGAATCTCTATTTCAAAATCAATTGTCGTTTGTTTCTCGATATGTTCAAGTGGTATTTGAATACTATTTGAGCCTCTTATTTGAACGCCTGCAGCCTTTCCTTGTAATCCTATAGTCGATTTTTTTCTCTTTTTATTGCCGCCATACCCAATAACAACGACCTCGTCAAGCGATTGACTGTCTTCTTCTAAAACCACATTAAGTGTATTATTTGAAATTGGCAATACTTTTGTCTCCATTCCTATGTAAGTAAATTCTAATTGTGTAGCACTATTTGGTATGGTGATAGAATATTTCCCGTCAAAATCTGATGATGTTCCAACTGTCGTTCCTTTGACTATTACAGTCACACCAGGAAGAGGTCCATCAGCACTTGATACAATACCCGTAACTGTGTTTGATTGGGTACTATAAACGGGCGGTAATGTATTGTAATTTAAATAGTACGTTTTTAATTCAGGTGCGATGCCTGAAATATTTGGATTGGCGGAAGATAGTTTTAGCTTAATATTCTTCCAGTCGACTTTTGTGTCTTGCTTGACATTTGCTTTATAAATAAGTTCAATAGGTTCATTTACATTTTTTGCACGGATGTCATAGCTTGGAAACCAACCAGAATTACCAACGACGTATGAAAGTTCAAGATTTACTTTTGAGTTGTTTTTAGCATCAATTTTCACAAGTATTTCACCGTTTGGATATTCTCTTTTGCTCGTTAATGTTCTAATCTGATTATTTAGCTCTTTTTTTGATTTATTGAAATCCTCTAATTTTCTACTTATTTCGATTTCTTTAAGTTTTAACGAAGTCAATTTAGAACTGTAAAAATTAGATGCATCTTTAAGGTTCGCAACACTTAACTCTTGGTTTTTTCCACCAATATTTCTGTTATCTTTTAAAAAAGCCAGCTCTTCTTTTAAAATTTCCAGATGTGCTCTTTCAAGCGTTATGTTACTTTCTATTTCCTTTATTTCTAACTCAAAATCACTCAGTTCTTTTTGCTTCTCCAACTTGTCAATATAATTTTGTTGATGATTAACCGATAAAACAGTCACATTTCCATTTGCTTTTACCTGAATGCTTTTTGCCTCAATAAATGGAGAGAGGTTGATAAATTTTAAAACGGTTTTACCTTTTATTAAATCAATTGACTTCCTACGCGTTATTTGTGCTCCTTTAATAAACACGGTCACTTCACTTACTTCTGTTTTAATTTTTCTTTCAGTGATATCGTCTTGTGAATAAATTTCACCACACAACAAACAAAGAAAAATGAGTGTAATTTTTTTCATAATGTTACTTTTTTACTTTGGTCGAATCAGTTAAATATTATTTACGACCAACTCATATTTATGATCATTTAATCAAAATCAAGAAAAGACCACAAATATGATGTCGCCAAAAAACCCTAAAACAAAAAACAAAAACACCCAGTGGGCAGCGTAGGCTTTATGTGTGAAGAACAGATTTGGGTCTAATTCTAGTCTAAAACTACAAAAAATTTGTTTATTCCCTCTGGCGCGCTTATACGATGCGTGGCTTAGCTTTCGTTAAAAATGGTACGTGTCACAAACGCTCACCAGCGGGTTCGGCTATGCGTAATGCATGGTTTAGCATTTAACTTTGCAAGTACACACCCAACTGAAAATCCGCGAGGATTCAAAGAAGTAGGCGAGAGCATTTACTTTTACCGAACAGGTGAACTTATTTTTACCGGTCTTACCCTTCGAATTCCCCCCCGTTTTGTTTTTTGCGATTGTGGTTGATATCATTTTTTAAGAACAGCAAAACAAAATGAAGGACAATAGAAGTACAACTACTTATGGATAATCCAAATCGATTAAGGGTTGTAGGGAAAGGAAGAATGGTGAATATCAATTTTTAATTGTCCATTACTTAATTTATATCCAAATGTATATTCGACTTTTGCCTGATTGCCTTCCAAGTCAGTAAAAAAGTAATTTCCCATAGCCATGGCCCGATTCTCCTCAAAAATGAAATCCGAATTTTCGAACCTTACTTTTGTCCATGGATTAATGGCAAAACCTTTATCTTCCTCACAAGCGCGGTCATCGCCTGCGATAAAGTAAGAAATAGCTTCTGCTTTAGTTGGTCTAAATTGTTTTACTGCACATTTTGTTGGTTTAAATAAAACTAAACCTGTTTCAAATGAGTAGAGTTTATCAAGAAATTCACTAGTATACAATTCGCAATCCGATCTACTTTCTCTTAGAGATCCAATCTTAACAACTCCAGCACCCCACTCACTTTGTGCTTGTAATACTTGTTTTTTTGATATCATATTTTAGTTAAGTTTAATGGAAATTAATTAAGGTACTAATATAGTATTTAGCCCATAAATACAATTAATTTGGGTTTAAAATTTTTGATGATTTACAATGCACAGTAAACGATTCGTGTTGATAAAAATATAATTTTTATCGCGGGCTAGCACAAGTATCATTAGAGGTTGTTAGCCCAATATTTTTCTCCATCATGTTCTTTAAAGTGCTTAAAGTACGAATCCGCTACCTCAATTTTTATATTTTTTCCTCTGAATTTGGAGTTTCTTGTAAAAAATCGTTCAATTCGGCACATTGATAATAAACACCAGTTTTGTTAATCAAGGCACATCTTTTTCGTAGCGGGTTTGTAATTCTTTTCGTCCGTCAAATAGCAAGTGTTTGACAATTGCTTCCGTTTTATCCAATATTTTGGCAATTTCTGTTCTTTTGAAATGGTAAAACTCTTTAACAATGATGGCAATTTGTTGTTTTAAACTCAGATTTTTGGCAATGAACGTATAGCAATAATTGATAGGCTCTACTATTTCAAATTGTTCCTCGGTTTGACTTTGAAATGCACCAATTATTCTTTGTTGATACTGTGCTGTTGATAGTGAAGCATTTTTACAATCGTCTTGTACTTCTAATTTCCATCCGTTTTTTACTCGCTGATTGACTTTTAAGTAGGTGTCGTGTAAATTATATCTCTTAGTATCTTCTCCATTCGCTGAGAGACGATATAAGTATGATTCAAGTTGTCTTTGAAAGATTAAAATCCAGTTTCTATGTTTAGTTCTTTCGTTTGCATTTGCATTTATCTTGCTTGCACCTAACGTGTTTGTGTATGGTTAGTTGCGGGGTTTAAGTATCTTAATTTAGTAAACAAATACTTGCCAGAGAAAATTCCGAAGGAATTTTCCAAATGAGCACTTGCCAAAGCAATGAATTACATACGTCTTAAGTTTGTCTTTTAATAACTTAGACACTTAAACAGAAAGAATAAAAGAGAGCATTAAGGTTACTATATACGGTGAAGCTTTAGACTTCGACAAGATTGATAATCCTCTTTCTTTTCTACTAAAAATCACGTTCAGTTCTGTGAGACTTTGATCTCGATTTCAAGACAGATTTGCCCAATTTTTGTATGATAAAAAAAGTAGCTGTATCAGTAGTA
>CBFHWU010000004.1:0-49354 GCA_965659665.1 Flavobacteriaceae bacterium | reverse complement strand
ATCTTATTGGAACGCAGTTCTGTTTTATAGCCCGTAACCGTTTTGTTGATATAGCAATTGGGGTCAAAGCTGTAGGAGGTATCTGTCCATTGTTCGGTGGTGGCACCGCGTAGGTTGGGGTCTTGTTTGGAAACGGTCCATAAGGGCGATACATTATCGCCGTAAAGGTTAGAGCGTGCCAAGCCCGTAAAGCCCATAAAACCAAGGCCATGCATATGCGACACGGCACCTTTGTACTTAAACTGTTGGGTGCGGGTATGTCCGCTTGCGGTTTGGGTAAGCTTGCTGACCAATTCCATACCCGGGGCATGGTTGATATGCACAAAAGGGTATTGGAGTCCAGTATCAGAACTATAAACGCTTCCGTTTTCTGTAGCATCTAAACCTGCATAGTCAATTTGCGTACGTTGTCCATGGTGGGTTACGGCACTTAGACGCATATTGTCTTTATGTGGGGTGTTAATGTCATAGCGCCTGATGTTTGTTCCAGACAAAACTGCATATTGCATTTTTTTATTGGTTGAATCAAGTCCAGCGAATATGGGTTTTATGTAGGTTAAATACTTTTTTTCGTCATAAAAATGACCTACATCTTCAATATATTGAACACGCTCAAAATCTTCTTCGTTTTTATTTTCAAAAAGTTCAAAAAGTTCAGAATTATAATATTCAGTTTTTGGGGAGCCATCAGTATAATTTCCGTAAGGTGCTTCTCGAGATTTAATAAAGTGTCTAATTACATCTGACTTTCCATCTTGATTGTAATCTTGTGTAAAAAAATGATATTCATGAATGTATCCATATTCATTCACATAATTTTTCTTGTAACGAAATGGAAATGTTTTTGTTTTTATACTAAATGAATTTCCAGTAGAGTATAAGAAACGCCATTCTTTTGAATTGTTTTCCTTTGGAATGAGAAAGTCCAACTTACCATCCCCATTAAAATCTCCTTTGAGAATCTGAATATCTGTCTTTATCCAGTCGTTTGAGAATTGCGTACTTTTTTGTAATTTTTTGTTTACAACCGAATAGACCGTAATTTCTTTATCTGTTATATGCCAAAGGTCTGTTTTTCCATCGCCATCAAAATCTGCAGCAAATAGTTGATCATCGTTTGAAATACTACCAATGCTTCCTATGCTAAAGGCAAAGTTTGAAGTTTTACGTGGATCTAAATCGATTAAATAAGTAACGCCCCTGTTTATTGAATAGTTGTCACACTGACAATCGCATGCTTCCTCAACAGCACTACGGGTGGTTAGACGTTCGGAAAAAGGTCTTATGTTGTCATCATTGCAATTTGGAATGGGGGGGTCACATGTTACTTGTGTATAATTTTTGTTAATAGCTAATACATCTGTGAGACCATCCCCGTTAAAATCACCAGACACATACGTTTTTGGAATTGCTCTTTTTATATTTTTTATGGGGTAATCCTCTTCGGGTATTCTATCATAAACAGGAGTGTCGTTGCATAAATAGTCTGTACGTATTGGTGCAAGCCACTCTTTTTTATTAAAAATAAGAGGCTCAACCCCTCCCATGTTAATTGTTGTAAATATAGTTTTTGAGATTTCATTAGAAAACTCTTCTCGCAGAGTGGTGATTCCCTGTTGTGATAAGATAGCTCCATCCGAAGTTAACAAGGTAGAAGGAAAAACTTCCTTAAACACTGGTACAGAAAAAGTGTGTCCAATTTTAAAACTACCATATTCATTTTTTGTTATTCCAGTTATTATACTGAGGTTGTTTTTTTTATCGGAATCATAGGTTACGACATCTAAGTTTGAATCTGAATTAAAATTTCCAGTAAGTACTGCTGTTTGTTCACTAACACCAAGTAAGTTTTGCTGACTTAAAAAATGAGGGTAAATACTGATTTCTGTTTCGTTACTCTCGTAATTAAATATTACTGGATCTTTAAATTCACCATCTCCATTGCTTTCTTGGATTTGGCTAATCCGTTGATACCCCATACTAGTGGTTTGGTGTGTAAGGGTGTATGTTCGAAACAACCTGCCTGAGTGTTTTACCTCAATACTGGATAACATTTTGTCTCTTTGATAGTAATTTCCGCCTACATAGCTTACTTCCCCCCTACTTCTATCTTTATATTGTAGTAATACTTCATTACTTTGTGTTTCTCCATAGGAGATACGATCTAATCGTAATAAGTTCCCCCAATTTTTATCATATGTATAATAATAATTCACTTGGTTTCCTTGTGCGTCTACCCATTTGGTAATCACCCATTCCAATTCGTTAGATGAATTTTCGGTGTCTCCATAATACGCCCGCGACCCATCGGGGTAATGCACCACAAAATATTTTGGTCCATAGTCACTTCCATTTGGATGCGTTTCGTAAGATGTAATTTTAATATTCGAATAGTTTTCGGTGCTATAAACAGCACCGGGTTGTCCGTAGGTGCCCGAGGTGGCAATCAAACGTTGTCCGTCTAAGGCAAAGCGGTCTAGCGCATCAAAATCTACGGGGTCTACTTCGCCATCGTGGTGGAGCGTACTGCCCACCCGCGAAATGGTAGATAGCCCGCTAATGTTCCAACCCCAACCCGCTAGGCCGTTGCCGCTTTGGCTGTTGTAGGTAAGCGCAATATTCGGCTGTACGTCTTGCACACCTGGCGGTACGGCAATGGGCACTTCATACGTAAACGCCCCCGAAGGACTTACCGCAGCGTTGGTAGGCGTGGGCCCAACCGCATGTGAAGAGGCTACCGCAGGAATGGGGGGTAAGGCTATAGCATTTGAAATTAACGTATTAGAAGTATCTGCTGGAGGCCCAATTAGTGTGGCCATTATGGGAGTAGAACCTAATGTTTGCTCTTGCGCAATACCGCTTGTAGTGAGCAAGGCTGCTGCAAAAAATAAGATGTAAAAACGATTCATAACAAAGTAGGTTTAGTTCTTGATGATGGTTTTGGAAACAATTCGGTTATCGTACAGACGTATATGTAAGAAATAGACACCTGTGCCGCCACTAAACGTTAGTGAGGCTTGTCGTTTACCATTTGCTTGTCCCATCTCTAATGGCAATTGTACTCCGTTGGGCATGAGTAATACTGCCGTATGGATTAGATAATCAACACTATCGTCCCAACTCACGGTAATACTTCCGTTTGTAGGATTGGGATAGACATAAATCAATGATTCAATAGTCTCAAGGGTGTAATCGCTATTGCTTGGGGTAGCGCTTGCATTCGCAAAATAGATACGCTTTGTATTACCAGCAGTATCGTAATCCAACAACAGTTTGAAATTTTCGTTTATCGCATCTGGGCTATAGGTGTTTGGGTCAATATACGTAATGCTAAAATCAGTTGTAGTGATAATAGGACAATCCCTGTTAAATGCAGCATAACCAATGTGCGCGTGAAATACGCTACCACTTTTTGCCCAAAAGCCAGGTTTTAGGGTAATGCTCACCGGGTCTTGCAATTCTTGATGCGCCTGTGCTTCTACGAGTTGCGTGGAGCTAATTTGCCCCCGCAAACCAAATCCGCATGCCAAAACACATATACTAAGGAGTAGGTTTTTCATGTTGGTTAAGTTTAGATTCGATTTGGGAAAGGCGTTCCATCAAGGTTTTATTAATATGTTGCTGTTGTTGCAATTGTGCTTCTTGTTCTAAGGTGTAAAGGGTTAATTCCTCTATTTTTTCCAAGAGTTTCACGTTTAGTGCGCCTAGGGCTGCGCCTTCTTCTTTAATTACTGTAGCAGACGGCATATTGGGTAAATGTCCTTTTGTGGCAATATGTTTTTTTACATCTGCAAGTGAAAGCAGCGTGTAGTCATTTTTAAACACATAGTCGGGCCAGTTTTCAATTTCTACCTTTACCTCGTGTGAACGGATCGATCCGTTTACGGAAAGTTTTTCGGAGGGACTTGTGGTGCCGATGCCTAGATTTCCTGAAGAATCAAGAACCATTTTTTGGCTTTGTGCTGTCCAAAATTCCATGAGATTATTTTCGGGTTCATACCTTATGCGACCTAGTGCCTGTACAGCGCCATCGCCAAACCATAGCTCGGCTTGGTTTTGACCTGTAATGGTCACAAAGCTTCTGGATGCTGCTGTTGATTCAAAGATCCCTACGGTGCCTGCTAAAGGGGTCCAAGTTCGTAAGGTTCCATTTGCAATATGTAATTTGGCTTGAGGACTTACGGTGCCGATGCCAACTTCACCAGATGAACTGATAAACATCCTACTTGTTGTAGCTCTAGTTTTTGTAGTTCTATTATCTATTCTAAAATCAAGTCCATATCCACCATCTGAGTTATATTGACTTATTAGTGCAGTTCCATAACTTGTTTCTGTTCCAGTCCAACGCATAAAGTCAATTACGCCAGCGGTTGCATCGGTACCCATTTTTACACCAATGGTATGCGTGTGTTCCCAGGGGTATGGGGTTTGTCCTGCTGCAAAGTAGTTGTCTGTTCCCTTAATGGTGAGTTTTTCAGCAGGGTTTGTGGTGCCAATGCCTACGTTGCCGTTATCTTTAATGGTTAAGGCATCGGTATTATTAGATTTAACCATAGAATAAGAAGATATTAAATCATAAACCGTTCCTGTATCAGTGATTGAAGTGTAATAGGGCTGATTTGTGGTTTCAAATGTCACATTTCCATAAGTTCGTACTTCTATAGGAACATAATCTAACCAACTAATACCCATTTGCACCCAGACAGAAAATGTATTATTCGATACTCCACTTCCTGAAGTATGCACAACTTTTACATCTTTAATGGTTTTTTGAGTGCCGTAAAATGTAACAAGCGAAATGTCAGGTGTATTTTCAATGCCAGTTGTACTATTTCTAAACTGTACGTTTAACTCTTGTCTAGAATCCCCATGATTCGAATTTCTTGGAAAAAAATCAACTGTTATTCCTGCAGGGCTCCAATTTCCGTTTAATGTAAGCTCAGCTATTCGAATCCATTTGTTAGTAGTTTGACCAACATTTGGTTGTGTTACATTGTCTAACGTTGCATTAGCACCAAAATGTCCTGTTGTGATTTGCGCCACCCCCCAAGTACTTACCAAGACAAAAGAAAGGGTATAAAGTAATGTTTTCATAATATAAGATTTGTTGCTACTAACGTAGTAAAAATCTCAACTAAAAACAACCTTAACTATATGATAATAAGTTCTTTATAAATTTAAATAAATTTTTATGGTATTACCTGTAAGCGAGTGGCAAAACCCTAAAACCACAGTAGAATACTAAACAATCGCAACGGATTTAGCGTATGTTTTCGGGCTTGGAAATTGATGGTGGTGGTATTGCCCAAATAATCGGTTTGACTGGACATTCTGTTCCAATTGTCATAGGTATAAGACGTTTCCAACCCAAAAGGATCCGTTACTTTTTCAAGCATTCCAAAATCTTCGTAATTGTAAGTGGTGGTTAGTCCCAACGCATCGGTTTGGGTCAGCATATCCCTTCCACTGTCCGAATAGGTAAAGGATTCGGTTTGATCACCAAAATCATCACCCGATACAGTCGTGGAAGTCACATTGCCAAAGTCATCTCTGACATAAGTAGTTTCGATCCACGAGCTATCATTCGCACGTTGTTTTAAAAGACAATACGTTGTTCAAATAAGTATATTCTTGCTCCGTAACAAAATCCTCGCTCCCTAGGCTCTGAGTGGTTTCAGTCACCGTCTTTAAACGCCCCACATGATAATTTTGATCGGTAGGGTCTGAATTGTTCCAATAAGTGTATTGAGTGGTTTTGGAATGGTCCTCGGATTTTTCTTCCAGCGTTTCGATATTGTAATACGCATCGTAATCCATAGATTGTTCATGGAAACTATCATTGATGGTGTTGTGAGTGGCAACATCACGTGGGAGAAACACAAAAACATTATTAGCCATCAACTCGGTGTGGTATTTGGTCACCGTTTTATTGATATAACAAGTTTCATCAAAGGCATAAACTTCTGATGTCCATTGCTGGAAAGGAGCTCCACGGAGTTGGGGGTCCATTTTGGTGATATTCCATAAAGCGGTCACATTATCGCCATACAAATTAGATCGAGCGACTGCCATAAAGCCCATAAAGCCCAATCCCTCTGCATGGCTCACCGCTCCCTTGTACTTAAACTGTTGGGTGCGGGTATGTCCGCTTGCGGTTTGGGTAAGCTTATTGACCAATTCCATACCCGGGGCATGGTTTATATGCACAAAAGGGTAAACTTTATTCAATTTTAACAAACTCCATTCTTGGTCCATCTGAAGCTTCTTGAAATGAGATAATTAAATTATTGTTGTCGATGGAATAGTTATATAATGATTTTTCAATTTTTATCTTGTTATTTTCTTCAAACACATAACTGTATTTACCACTTTCCTTTATTGTTACATTACTGTTTTTAGATAATGATATGTTATTCGTTATTGTTAGTTCACTATTAGAACTAAAATGCCACACAATATCTTTAGCATCATAATTTTCTGCGGGTGAAAAGCCTGTAGTCACTTTGACTAATGTCCAGTTTGCATAAATCTGTTCATGTTCTTTTGGATTCTCTTTTTCACATGACATTAACATTACGGCAATTATATATATGAGCGTCTTCATGGTATTTAAATTTTTAATTATCAAGTATTATTTTAGCAGTACCTATAATGGAATTAGTTTTATACACCCGAATTAGATATGTGCCACTTTCCAAATTATTTAGGTTAAGCTTTTGATTTTTTTTGTTGATATTTTCCACTTTAATGAATTGCCCTAAAGAATTATAAATGGCTGCTTTATAAATGACATCTTCTTCATAATTAAATAAAACTTCAACTATTCCATTTGTTGGGTTTGGAAAAATCCTAATTCCACCTCCAACTGGCTCTGTTTCATCTATTTTTATTGGATGTGTTTAAAACCAATATCTTCGACCTTTTTAGAAAATTCATAGACAATTTTTAAATAAAATCTATAACCTGTTCCACAATTGCAGGCTTCACAATCTACCAGTAAATCTGTTTCTTCTTTTAACTCAATTGATTTCCATTCAATATCCTTATCCTTTAAAAATATTTTTAATTCAGTTATTTTTTCATCCATTGTTTGCCCCGTTCCCCATGGGTTAGCACATTGGGTCTCATCATAGTAATAAGTAACAATGTCGCCCTGTTTGTCATTCTCTTTATTACAAGAATTACTACTCGTTACAAATGCAATACAAACTATTAAATATATATACTTCATTTTTTTATAATCTTGAAGTTCCTGCTACATGAGTTCCATGATTTCTTCCATTCTCAAATACAGAAGTAGAATTTCCATTTTGAGTATCATAGCTTATGGGCGAAATATTGTTATTTAAATCATTGTTAGATTTATCAATTCCATGATCAACGACTGCCACATTAACTCCATTACCTTCGTTTATTGTCCATGCATCACAGATATTAATGTCAATATTAGGATTTTTCGAATTTTTGAGGCCCCACAAATTTTTAAAATCATCATCATTGCTACAACTATTACTAAAATCAAACATAAATGCAGGGTCAACATCTGCAAAAAAGCCTGTTTCGTAAATTTCATTGCAAATTTCTAATGAAGATTTGTTATTTCTATCATTGAGTTTGAGTTTATACCATAATGGCATGAACTTGTTTTGTTGCAAAACCGTGGCATTTTTTTGATTAGCGGTTTGTTTTAAAATTGTTAAATCACTTGGCTTTTTTAATTTGATGTAGAATATTTCTGAAATTTGAATTGGGTCAATATTATCACCTCTACTAAATGAAATGTTATTTCCGCTTGAAAAATCTTCATCAATTATTAAATTATTTTTTTTACCATTGTAGTAATAATAGTTATTTTGAGACATTAAGGTCAAGCAAAATAATAATATGCAAAGCGATGTGTAAAATTTAATTTTCATCTTAATTTAGGTGTTAACAATTACTTAGTGAAAAAAGTACGCTTGCAATTAGAATTATTGATTTCATATTATAACTATTTTGGACACCTCGTAATTGATTTTATAGTAGACTCCTGAAATTTTATTGGTTTTTTAGAGCTAGGCATTTTTACTACATGAAAAGATTGTCCCAAAAATGCAACTGCAGCAGTTGAGCCAACTGTCTCATATTTTACTATAATTTCATTTTCATATTCAGTGATAGTTTTTATGTCAGTTATGCTAGGTGGCATCTCTTCGCAGTCAAAAATTACAATTATTTGAGATTTAGAAAAATCAATGTCAATTTTAGTCAGGTTTTTTAAATATATATTTAATGGATTGTGATCTATTGCATTAATTAAGTTCTTCCACTCATCTAAATTATCGATTACTCGATTAACACTATTACCATTATACAGATAAGGAGGGCCTAAATCTCCTTTTCCGATTTCAGTAAAAGTGATAGAAGTAGTTTTAAAATCATCATCACCGCCACAACTAGACAGTGATAACAGCACGCTTGCAATTAGAATTATTGATCTCATAATATTTATTTATTTTTTTGCCCACTTACACTAAGGAGTAGGTTTTTCATGTTTATTTATTTGGTAGACACCCGTTACAAACGCGCGCCAGGGGGGTAACTTTGGTCAGCTTTAGCTGAATGTGCTACATCCATTGGTATAAGAAACGTTGCCGTCCCGTAGGGTGGATATGCTTTCTTATACATTGTTATGGTCTTTTTTTGATGTGCAAGTAAGTGTTCAACGTTTCAAAATTTAAGCTGTCAATAACAATCATGTTCACTTGTCTAGTTGAATCTGGTAACAAATACTTCACAAACGTGGCGTCTTTTGTTTTAAAGGTTATGATAGGGTCATCTTCTAGCCTTTCAAAAGAAAAGTTATATTTATTTGATTCACTATTTGGTAATAAATCATCGATTGGCACTGAAAAAACAGAAACATCTAGCAAAGCAAAATCGGTTGAATTTTTTACAACAAATTGTGCTTCCTGTCGGTCAAGCTTAGAACCGTCTTCACAGCTAAATTGTAGTAGCACAAATAATAATAGGATAAGCATATGGGTTTTCATGATCTTAAAGTTTAACTAATTTTTTGCTCAAGTGCTAAAGGGTTCCAAGTTCGTAAGGTTCCATTTGCAATATGTAATTTGGTTTGAGGACTTACGGTGCCGATGCCAACATTCCCCGTAGCTCCTACAAGGGTCATCCGAGTAGCGCCACAACAACGAGATGTACCTCCCACTCGAAATCGCATATTGGCACCATAGTTCCCAGGCGAAAACTTCTCGGTAGTATACACTTCTATTCGTCCTGAGTGTACGGTATTAGATCCGTCATGACCACCAAAGAGGATAGTTCCCAACCCCATGTTATTGGGGGTTGCGATATCTACCCCAGCATTTCCAAAGTTCCAGAAGCCTATCACGGGCCCTCCTCCAGCTAACGCCTCTGTCTGATAAGAAGCGATCCCTAATCCAGGATACAGGCTTGAAACTTGTCTAATTTCTACACTATCGTCAAAGGTCGGTGAGGCTGAGTTGAAAAGATTAGATGCTGTGTTAGTAGATTGGGAATTCAAAAACCGATCTGCCAACAAATCAAGCTCTCTTATTTCTCTCTCTGTTTCGGGGTTTTGTGCCATGGTTAAACAGCTAAAAACAATGACTGCCAAAGTAAAAAATTTGTTCATCTGATTTAGAATTTGAGGTTACAATAAATATAGTTTTTTTTTCAAAAAATACCATACAGAAATGCTAAAAAAATGTTAATATTTTTTTATTTAAATTAGACATAATAAAATGTAATTTACTTATTTTAAGGTGTTTGACCCTTTTATGACGATTGGTTCAACTGGGTTGTTTATTTAAATATTAACAACCAAAAAAACCATCTTATTTTTGGGGTGTAAAACAAAAATGACTTCCAAAAAAACATGCCATAAAGGGGGGGTTACAACCAAATTTTTGTATCTTTCCTTCACCAAATCTTACATCATGGGTAAAGGAGACCGAAAAACACGGAGAGGAAAAATTGTAAATAATAGTTTTGGCGTACGACGACCTCGAATCAAGAAAAAGAAAAAATAGTCAACGCACAAAAACAGGTGCCGCAGCGTCATTGGTATATTCTTCACTATAAGCATAACCCTCAGAAACAAAGCCAAGCAGATCTTGATATCCTTCGGCATGGCTATCAATAAGGTAACGCGCCATAAGTCCTCGTGCCTTTTTGGCGTAAAAAGAAATGATTTTGAGTTGACCGTTTTTAAAATCTTTAAACACTGGAGCTATCACTGGTCGTTGTATAGCCTTAAAATCAACCGCAGAAGCATATTCCTTACTGGCCAAATTGACAAGTAATTCCCCTTCTTGTAATTCAGCATTGAGGAGTTGGGTGAGTTTAGATTTCCAAAACTCGTACAGGTTTTTTGAACCATCCACTGCGTATGGAGTTCCCATTTCCAATCGATACGGTTGCATCAAATCAAAAGGTTTTAGCATTCCGTATAAACCTGATAAAATCCGCAAACTGTTCTGAAGTTTGTCATGGTTTTCGATAGCTATCGAATAAGCATCAAGTCCCGAATACACATCTCCATTAAAAGCAAAAACCGCTGGACGTGCATTTGTAGGGGTAAAAGGAGTTGAAAAGGTTTGATTGCGTTTCCAATTCAACTCGGCAAGCTTATCAGAAATACCCATCATTTTTTTTAAAGCCACCGGAGATTCATCTCGCAAAGAAGTATTGAGTTGCTGGGCTTCAAGAACAAACACAGGCTGGGTGTGTGTGGTAGTGGGCAAAACAGATTCGTAATTCAACGACTTGGCGGGAGAAACTAAAATTTTCATAATATAATTTTAACCAAAAATAAAAAACTCTTCTAATCAAAAAAAGAAGTCTTAATCAATCCAACAACTGCTGGTGCTGAGCGTAGTGTCGCCACTTGTCCAAACAAACAGTAAAATCCTCAGGGAGTTCTGAATTAAGTGAAATTTTTTCGCCCGAAACCGGATGTACAAACCCTAGGGTTTTAGCATGTAAAGCCTGTCGGGGCATGATCTTAAAACAATTGTCAACAAACTGTTTGTACTTCGTAAAGGCAGTACCTTTTAGAATTTTGTTCCCTCCATAACGCGCATCACTGAACAATGGGTGTCCAAGGAATTTCATATGCGCTCGTATTTGATGAGTACGCCCTGTTTCTAATTGACACTCAATAAGAGTTACATAACCAAATCGCTCTACCACTTTGTAATGGGTCACGGCTTCTTTGCCGTGATCGCCCGCAGGAAATACAGCCATGAGCAGTCGGTTTTTAGGATCTCGAGCCAAATTTCCTTCAACTGTTCCTTTATCATTTTTGACATCTCCCCAAACCAAGGCCAAATATAATCGATCGGACGATTTATCAAAAAACTGTTGGGCCAAATGAGTCATCGCATATTCAGTTTTGGCAACCACCAACAGTCCGCTAGTGTCTTTGTCAATTCGATGTACCAATCCCGGGCGATTATTGCTGTTTTTTGGCAAATGATCAAAGTGATGAATCAATCCATTGATAAGTGTTCCGTTGTAGTTTCCATGACCCGGATGAACCACCAAACCAGCAGGCTTATTAACGACCAACAAAGCATCATCTTCGTAGCTAATATCCAACAACATTTGCTCTGCAAGCAGTAAGTTTTCGTAGGGGGGGTGAGCAAAAAGAACCTGAACCTTATCTCCTCCTTTCACTTTATAATTGGACTTAACTGACTTTCCATTGACATGAATACCCCCTGACTTAGCCGCGTGTTGAATTTTGTTTCGAGTGGCATTTTCAATACGATTCATCAGGTATTTGTCTACCCTAAGGGGGGCTTGACCCAAATCAGCGGTGTAGTGATAATGTTCGTAAAGGGCTTGGTCCTCGTCTAGTGGTGGTTCCATCTTATTCGGTTTCACGTTTACCATTACCCAATACCAAATCAATTTGGGAAGTTTTAGGTACTTTTGACCCCGCTACTATAGGTGCTCCATCATACCGCATTTGCAATACCATATTTTTCCCAATATTATCTCGATAAGTAATTTCTCCAATGTCAAGCCCAACTGACCTTAGCGTTGATTCGGCATTTCGAAGGGTAATTTGGATAATGTCAGGCAACGAAACACTTCGATAGTTTGAGGGGTTAACCGTGAGATAAATAATGCGATCCTCTTTGACTTTTTCTCCCGCCAAAGGCAATTGTTCAATGACCGCAAATGGAACATAATTGGGATTGTAATTAGCCGAATCAATCACTTCATAACGCAAGGCATTAAGCGCTAAAAGTTGGACCGCTTGATCCAAAGGGATCTTAGATAATTCGGGAACCACCTTAAAATGATTGTGACGAGTATGAATCTGAATGGCATACAAGAACAAAAAACCCATGGTGAGCACTGCAACACCCGCCAAAAAAAGCTGTTTCAAAAAGGAAAGACTAAATAAAAAACGCAACAGTTTCATGTCCGAAAAATTTAATTCAAAGATAGCAAAATGAGCTGGGGCAAAAATAAATGATATTTTTGTAGCATGAAGCACATCGTAGCTGTAATTATGGGAGGGTATACCTCTGAGCGAGATATTTCGCTCCAAAGTGGCGCTGTCGTGATGGAACACCTCGATACGAACAGCTTTGAACCTTATGCTGTACATATTCATTCGGATGGATGGAAAGTCAAATGGGACGACAATTGGGTTGCTATCAACCTGTCCAATTTTACAGCTACTAAAGAAAAAAAAATACTTTGTTTCGATATTGTATTTAATGCCATTCATGGTGATCCTGGAGAAAACGGAAAAATGCAAACTTATTTTGACACCCTCAACCTCCCATACACAGGATGTTCAGCCAAAGTTTCAGCACTCACCTACAACAAAGTCAAAACCCTAAATTTTTTACGTCCTCACGGTATTGCTATGGCCCATCACTATGAATTAAAAAAAGGGAAAGCGATTGATTATCAGTATGTTTATACCCAAATCGGGTATCCATGTTTTGTCAAGGCCAATCAGGCAGGAAGTAGCTTTGGCGTGGTTAAAGTATATCGAGAGAAAGAATTAGACGCTGCAATTACACAAGCTTTGGGAGAAGATGAAAGTGTGCTTATTGAATCTTTTTTGGATGGTACCGAAGTTTCAATAGGCGTCATTACTTACAATAACCAAATTCGTGTACTCCCTCCAACCGAAATTATTTGTACCACCGATTTTTTTGACTTTTCAGCCAAATATGAAGGAAAATCACAGGAAATTACCCCTGCTCGACTAACAGAGCGACAACTGAAAAATGTTCAACAAACAGCCAAACAAATTTATACCTTACTTGGTATGAAAGGAGTGAGCCGAAGTGATTTTATTTTTATCAAAGATGTTCCTTATTTTCTTGAAATCAATACCGTTCCTGGACTCACCCAGGCTAGCTTACTTCCTCAACAGGCACAACACGCCCATATTTCACTGCAAGAACTATTCTCCAATGCTCTTTTTGAGGCAATAAAAAATTAGATATATTTGCTCATGCGACGAGCCCTTTTTCCTGGTTCTTTTGACCCCTTTACTTTGGGTCATCTCGATATATTGGATCGTGGGATCAAAATTTTTGATGAAATCGTTATAGGAATTGGAGTCAATAGCGAAAAAAAATACATGTTCCCCATCGAACAGCGCAAAGCATTTATAGAAAAATGCTTTCAATCCAACCCGCTAATTAAGGTTGCAACTTATGAAGGGATGACCATTGATTTTTGTCGAAAATTAGGCGCTGATTTTATCCTAAGAGGTGTGCGCAATAACGGAGATTTTGAGTTTGAAAAAGCTATTGCTCGTACCAACCGTAGCTTGTCTGAAATTGAGACTGTTTTTTTGTTAACTTCTGCCAAAACCTCCTTTATCAGCAGCAGTATCGTTCGTGAAATCATCCGAAATAAAGGAGATTATACTTCCTTAGTTCCTAACCATGTCCGTATATGATTTTGGCTTATTTTTTTAAACAAATAAATAATATTAGGATACGAATTCTTTAAAGCTTTAAAGGCTTTTGAATCAGATTTCCATACAGCCTTAGTGATGTCTTCGTTTTGCTGGGGCTTTAATTTTCCGGAGTAATTCGTTCTCATGTGAAACCAAAACGTTTCTTTAAGCTGAAAGGTATTGTTCTGTTTGAAAATGTGATAAGTCATTCCTGCCAATTGTTTTACTTCAAGTTTTTTTACCCCTGTTTCTTCTTCAACTTCACGTTTGGCACAGGCTTTAGGTGTTTCCCCTTTATCAATTTTTCCTTTGGGTAAATCCCATTTACCTTTTCGATGAATAAACAAAAATTTATGGTTCTGATTTTTTACAATTCCTCCACCTGCCTGTACGATCGGAATTTTTGCCTTAAATAATTGTAATAAACGCTCTGGATCTTGATCATATAAATACAGTTTCTTGATCGAAGTTAGGCGAACGATTTTTAATATTTTGGATAGCGGAGTTTCGGCGAGGGGTAACACTCGTTTTTTGGATGAACTAGGTAATTTGCTGGTAAGTATGATGCACTTACTATTAATAAAAACTTTATACATTTGCGACATGTTACTCAATAAACTTACAGCCATAAAAACCGTTGAGCACTTATTGCAAATTAATGCAATTAAACTGAAACTGAAAAATTATTTTACATGGGCTAGTGGTTGGAGATCACCCATTTACTGTGACAATCGAATTAGCTTATCCTATCCTAAAGTAAGACATTTTGTTTGTACACATTTTGCTGAACAAATTGAACAATTGTACGGTAAGCCAGAAGTTATTGCTGGTGTAGCTACTGGTGCAATAGGAATAGGTGTTCTGGTGGCCAACTACATGAACTTACCTTTTGTGTATGTTCGCCCTGAACCTAAAAAACACGGAAGGCAAAATCAAATCGAAGGATTTCTTCAACCCAACGCCAAGGTCGTTGTGATTGAAGATTTGATCAGTACAGGAAAAAGTAGTTTGGGAGCCGTTGATGCACTGCAAATCGCAGGAGCAGAAGTTTTGGGCATGTTAGCTATTTTCAGTTATGGGTTTGACATTGCTTCCGAAAATTTCAAAAAAGCAAATGTCGAGCTCCACACCCTGAGCAATTACGACACGTTACTGGAACAATCCCTTGAAAATCAATATATTAATGCCGACCAATTAAACGTGTTACAACAGTGGCGCAAATCGCCTGGCACTTGGTCGCCTTAAAGAATTTTTTTTATGCAAATTAATAGTTCAAAAGTAAAAATCGACAAACCCATCAATGATTTATTTGTTCAACTTAGTCAGGTAAGCACCTATAAAGACCTCATGCCAGACTCTGCCACTTTTACACAGATAGATGACCATAGTTTTCGTTTTATTTTAAAAGGGATGCCAGAAATTGGTTTAAAAATTACTGAACGTCTTAGCCCTACCAAAGTGATCATGTCTGCTGACGGAGGAAAAGTCCCTTTTGAATTGCGAGGTACACTCCAAGAAATTTCAGCATCAGAGACCGAAGTTCAACTCCAATTTGATGGAACGATGAACCGGATGATGGAAATGATGGCAAAAAAGCCACTTACTAATTTTTTAGACGTTTTAGTCCATAACATACAACAACTGTAACTCCCTGTGGCCATACGATTTTTGGATGCCATTTGTATCTTCAATACACAGTAACCCTTCTTTAGAAACCCCTTTGATGGTGGCTTCAAAAGGAGGTCCATTGTTTAACTTCATTTTGGATTTTTGTTCAAATTGATACAATTCCTGATGATATTCCAACTCATCCAAATCGTGATCAAAAAGGGAATCAAATGAAAGCGTAAGGGCTTTAAAAATATCATCGATATTGTACTCCATCCCGGTGATGCATTGTAAAGATGTGGCATGAGGAATGTGCTCAAAGGCGAGTTGGTTGATGTTCAACCCAATTCCCACAATCACGCTCGAAATATGGTGTTGTTGAATGGAAGGCTCAATGAGAAGTCCAGCAATTTTTTGATTAGCTGACAAAATGTCGTTTGGCCACTTGATGCTCAAATTGGGAATTTTAAGGGTTTTTAAAAATCGAAGCAAACACAAAGAAATGGCTTTGTTGAGGTTAAATAGTTCGAGAGCCAAACAGTTCGTTTGAGGGAAATATAAGGAGCAAGTAAGGTTTTTACCTTTTGCTGAAACCCAACGATTATTGCCTTGACCCCTTCCCGAAAATTGATGCACTGCACGAACAGCCAAAGCCTGTTTTGGTTTTAATTGAGTGACCAAGGACTTCAAATATACATTTGTAGAACCAATGGCATCAATTTTGATTAATTTCATAAAACAAATCTAAACATATATTAATTTATAACTTAATTTATGATATTTTTGTTTTAATTTAAAATTTATGGCAAAAAGCGCTAATACCGATACCCTAATCGCTCACATTATAGATGGAATTGAAGACATAAAGGGGGAACGAATTAGTGTTTTAGACTTAAGAGAAATTGAAAATACTGCTTGTCAGTATTTTATTATTTGTTCTGGTAATTCAAATACCCAAGTCAATGCCATTTCAGGTTCTGTTCAAAAAAAAGTAAGTAAAGCAATCAAAGAAAAACCATGGCATGTGGAAGGCCTTGAGCGAGGCGAATGGGTACTGATGGATTTTGTTGATGTTGTTGTTCATATTTTTCAAAAAAAAATTAGAGATCACTACGATATCGAGTCGCTTTGGGGTGATGCTAAACAAACACAAATTGCAAGTAAGTATTAAAAATGGCTAAAAAAGAAAATCCAAAAACTAACAAACCTTCCTTTAACGTCTACTGGATATACAGCATCATTGCTGCTCTATTTCTGGGGATGATGTATTTTGGAAATGGTGATAATTTAAGTGACCAACAACAAATTAACATTTCCGAATTTGAACGCATACTTAATGACGGGGATGTTGAACGAGTTCTGGTCATCAATAAGAATATTGCGCAAATCACGTTAAATGAAGAAGCACTTGATAATGCACAACACAAAAATGCTACTAAAACCGATATGTTTGGACGATCCAACATATCAGGGCCGCATTATCAATTCGAAGTTGGAAACTTAGAATTATTTCAAAAGAAATTAGAAGCTGCAGAAAATAAAGGAATTAATTTCTATTACGAATTTAAAACCGTCGAAAATCGTTGGTTAGATGTATTACTAGGCTTTTTACCGCTAATCCTGATTATTGCCGTATGGATTTTTCTGATGCGACGAATGTCCGGAGGAGGCTCAGGCGGAGGAGGTGCACAAATTTTTAATATCGGAAAATCACGCGCAAAACTATTTGATGAAAAATCAGATGTAAAAACCACCTTCAAAGATGTTGCAGGACTTGAAGGTGCTAAAGAAGAAGTTCAGGAAATTGTTGATTTCCTCAAAAATCCCGAAAAATACACAGTCTTAGGAGGTAAGATCCCAAAAGGAGCACTGCTAGTTGGACCTCCTGGAACAGGAAAAACTTTACTTGCCAAGGCGGTAGCTGGAGAGGCTAAAGTCCCTTTCTTTTCCCTCTCTGGATCTGATTTTGTTGAAATGTTTGTTGGGGTTGGCGCCTCACGTGTACGCGATCTGTTTAAACAAGCTAAAGATAAATCCCCAGCCATTATATTTATAGATGAAATAGATGCCATAGGACGAGCTCGAGGCAAAAATAATATGACCGGTTCTAATGATGAGCGTGAAAATACACTCAATCAATTATTGACCGAAATGGATGGATTTGGAACCAACACCAATGTCATTGTTGTGGCAGCGACAAACCGCGCCGATGTCTTGGATAAAGCCCTTATGCGTGCCGGTAGATTTGACCGTCAAATTTATGTAGATCTGCCTGACCTTCGCGAACGAAAAGAAATATTTGATGTACATCTTAAACCCATCAAAACAGAAGCTAAGTTAGACTTGGATTTCTTGTCTAAACAAACTCCAGGATTTTCAGGGGCTGATATTGCTAATGTATGTAATGAGGCAGCATTGATTGCCGCTCGAAAAAATCATAAAAAAGTAGGCCGTCAAGATTTTTTAGATGCCGTTGATCGAATTATTGGAGGATTGGAAAAAAAGAGCAAAATAATTACCTCAGGCGAAAAGAAAACTATTGCGTACCATGAGGCTGGTCACGCTACTGTAAGTTGGATGCTTGAACATGCAGCACCACTAGTTAAAGTTACGATAGTACCCAGAGGGCAATCCCTAGGTGCCGCTTGGTATTTGCCCGAAGAACGTCAAATTGTTCGAACAGAACAAATGCTCGACGAAATGTGCGCCACACTTGGAGGACGTGCAGCTGAAGAAATTATATTTAATAAAATTTCGACAGGAGCCCTAAGTGATCTTGTGAAAGTGACTCGACAAGCACGAGCCATCGTAACTATCTATGGACTCAACGACAAGATAGGAAATATTACCTATTACGACGCCAACGGCGAAAATGAATACGGTTTTACTAAGCCATACAGCGAAGAAACAGCCAAGCTTATCGATGTTGAAATTTCTAAAATTGTTGAACTACAATACCAACGTGCTCTACAGCTTTTAAGAAAAAACAAAGAAAAACTAGCTGAGTTAGCAGATTACTTACTTGAAAAAGAAGTGATTTTTAAAGACGATTTGGAACGTATCTTCGGAGCCCGTCCATTTGATGAACCTGAAACCCCAACTAAAGATGAAGAAATCATTGCTGAAAAGTAATTTTATTATTTTTACAGCTAAAGTTTAAGTTTTTTATCTTTAAGGTTAAATTTTTAATCGTTGAAGCGCTTTATTTCGTCCCTTTTCCAAAAAAAAAACTCTGATTCAGTTCAAAAAACCGGTCAGAACAAGTATATGCCCGACGAAACTCCCCCGATTGAAGAAACCTTTACCCTTAATTTTGTGCAAAATGGGGGGAAATTTTTGTACAATGAAACCCTTCAAACTGCTCAACAAGCTTTTGGTGATATCGTCTCCGAAAAAAATTGGCTCAACTCAGAAGTTTTGTGTTTTGAAGACCTTCTATTTTCAAAATTTTCCAATAATTTTTTAACGCTTACTAGGACCAACTTAAATGCCAAGTTTTTTTTAACACGATGTGAGTTTTTGGTTGCCCATGATGGAAGCATCATTGTGTGTGCCAAACAGCTAGGGACTCATAAATTGAGTGATTTACCTGATGTGTTTGTGGTTTTTGCTGGAACAAGTCAATTTACTGAAACATTAAGTGACGGACTCAAGGGAATTAAAAACAAGTACAAAAAAAACATTCCTATTAATATCACCTCAGTCAAACGATTTAAAAAAGAAGAGCACATTCAGACCGAAAATTTTCTTACTTACGGAAGTCCCATAAAAGAAGTTTATTTAATCTTATTAGAAGATTTCTGATGCAAAATTTTTTGTTACGTATCGGATCAGGTTTTCTTTATGCAGCGGTATTAATTGGTGCTTTATTTTTAGGGAAATTATACTACTTAGGATTAATATGCACGCTTTCCTTTTTTTTGCTTGTGGAGTTTTGTCGATTAAAATTCAGCACCCCTAAGGGCTTGTATTTTATTTTCCCTGGATTAGTTTTTTTTCATCACTATTTTAATTTTGATCTTTTAATTGCTAGCATCGCCGTGATTTCTAATACCTATTTAGCTGTGAGATTGATTAGAAGAAAAAGCTATCATTTTAAAAAAAATATTTTTTATACCCTAGCGGTATTTTATGGGTTATTTTCATTGTACACTTTTTTCTCACTCAGTGCTATCGGCAATGATTTTGATTCCTCTCTGATTTTAGGTTTTTTGTTACTGATCTGGTCAACCGATTCTTTTGCCTATGCCGTAGGAAAAATGATTGGGAAACATTTTCTCTCCAAAACAGTATCTCCCAAAAAAACAGTTGAAGGAGCAATTGGTGGCATTGTCCTAACGATATGCCTTAGCTCCTTCTTTCCCCATTTCTTCCCCTTTTATAGTGCCACACAATGGATAATTATTGGAACATTCACCTCAGTACTAGCGATCATCGGGGATTTGATTCAATCAAAATTTAAACGTACCGCTCAAGTAAAAGATAGTGGTAATATACTTCCTGGACACGGAGGACTATACGACCGTATGGATAGCCTTATTTTTACATCCCCTTATATATATTGTATCATTTATTGTTTAAACTATGTTTCATAAAGAAGGATTTACCATTATTATTGTGAGTTTTATACTCAGCGCAGCTGCTATCTTTGCCCTTGATTATTTTGTCAAAACTCCATGGCTGAAAATTATATTTCAAATCGTGTGTTTGGTACTACTGATTTTGGTACTCCAATTTTTTAGAAATCCTAAGCGCCTCCCTCTTCATGAGACCCAAAATATAGTTGCACCAGTAGATGGTAAGGTCGTCATTATTGAAGAGGTTGATGAAAAAGAATATTTCAAAGACAAACGCTTACAAGTGTCTATTTTTATGTCTCCCCTAAATGTTCATGTAACTCGATATCCGACGAGTGGAGAAGTGGTCTTTAGCCAATACCATCCAGGTAAATACCTAGTAGCATGGCACCCAAAATCGTCCGAACTGAATGAAAGAACAACCATTGTAGTTCGCAATGAAAAATATGGCGATATTCTGTACCGTCAGATTGCCGGAGCTGTTGCTCGCCGAATAGTAAATTATGCACAAGTAGGCGATCAAGCCCTTCAAGGGGAAGATGCAGGTTTTATTAAATTTGGATCGAGAGTAGATCTTTTTCTACCTCTTGCAACGGAAATTCAAGTCACCTTGGATCAGAAAATTAAAGGAGGAATTGATTTTATCACCAAAAATGAATGAGTTAGATCAACACTTTAAAAAAGCTTATGAATTTGTGAATGAACATGTGGATTTGATCCCCAAGGATACGTTACTGCGACTATATGCGTGTTATAAAAACGCTCGTCCACAAAGAGAAAATCCTAAAAAAGTAAGAAATCTCATCAATGCTTTTAAGTCAAATGCACTTCTGCAGCTCGGATATATTAGCAAAGAGGATGCAAAAAAAACCTATATCAACATCGTAGATAATGAGCTTGGGTATCTACGATCTTAAGTCATCAATATTCTGTGTGAGTAGTAAGATTTTTGCCAAAGCATCTGCTTCTTTTTTTCTTTCAGATGCTACAACAGCTTCCGGAGCATTTTGTACAAACCTTTCATTGGCTAACTTTTTTTGAACCGATTTCAAAAAACCTTTCTGATACTTCAACTCAGCTTCAATCTTTTCAAGCTCTTCTCCTACGTCTGATAGGGAAATAGGAAGATAGTATTGACCTACTCCCACACGAAAGGACAAAGCCTTTTCAGGAGCTTTTTGAACTTCATCCCACACAGAAATATTTCCTAATTTTTGCACGATTTTTCGTGCCGACATCACATCTTGTTGATCCAAAGTGATAAGTTTAAGTGATTCTTTAAAAGCAATATTTTTTTGTTTTCTAATTGATCGAATCCCCGAAATAACCTCAACAGTGTGTGCAAAAGACGTAATAATTTCTTCATCATACGATTGTTGTTCTGGCCATTTTGAGACGACTAAGGCCTCTTGTGGTTGACGATTTTTAATTGCGTGCCATAGCTCTTCGGTCAAAAAAGGCATGAAGGGATGCAATAAGCGAAGATTGGCCTCAAAAAGTCGAATGACCGCCAAGTGAGTTTGACGATCTATGGGCTTGGGGTATTCAGGCTTGATGATTTCTAAAAACCATGAACAGAAATCGTCCCAAACAAGCTTGTATATGGTCATTAAAGCATCTGAAATACGATACTTTTCAAAATGGTCGTCAATAAGCTCTAGCGCCATTTGAAATTTTGATTCATACCATTGAATTCCTAACGCTGCTGTCTGATCAATCTCTGCGCTGGAATCTATTTCCCAACCTTGAATAAGACGAAAAGCATTCCAAATCTTGTTTGAAAAATTCTTTCCTTGTTGGCAAAGTGCCTCATCAAATAATAAATCATTGCCCGCAGCTGAACTCAGCAGCAATCCGACACGAACACTATCTGCACCAAAATCGCTAATGAGTGTTAAAGCATTCGGCGAATTACCGAGTTGTTTGGACATTTTTCGTCCTTTATTATCGCGAACCAACCCTGTTAAGTATACATTAGAAAAAGGCTTTTGATTGCGAAATTCGTGTCCTGAAATAATCATTCGAGCTACCCAAAAAAACAAAATATCTGGTCCTGTAACCAAATCTTGAGTGGGGTAGTAATAATTCACTTCTTCATTTTCTGGGAAACGAATTCCATCAAATACACTTATGGGCCACAACCACGAAGAAAACCAAGTGTCTAATACGTCTTGATCTTGTGATAGGTCTTCCATTTTTAAATCTAAATTATTGGACTTTTCGATTGCTTTTTCTAAGGCTTTTTCTTTAGTTTCGGCGACAACAAATTCATCTTTTAAAGTGCCGTAATAATAAGCAGGAATTTGTTGTCCCCACCACAATTGTCTCGAAATATTCCAATCACGAATCGAATGCATCCAATGACGATAGGTATTCAAAAACTTAGAAGGGAATAGTGTTACTTCCCCTTTTTCAACAGCGTCAATAGCTGGCTTAGCAATATCTTTCATTTTCAGAAACCATTGATCTGATAACCGGGGTTCTATGACAGCTTTTGTTCGTTCTGAAGTACCCACCTTATGGGTATGAGCATCTGTTTTAATCAAAAAACCTAAAGCTTCTAATTCTTTCACGATTTCTTTTCGAGCCACAAAACGATCTTTACCTTCATAATGCAAGGCATGGGTGTTTAGTGTTCCGTCAGGATGAAACACATCAATAATTTCAAGTTTGTTTTTGTCACCTATATTTTTATCATTTTCATCGTGAGCAGGAGTCACTTTAAGGCAACCGGTCCCAAATTCCATATCAATATAGGTGTCGGTTATTACGGGAACCTTACGACCAACTAGTGGTACAATGATGTGCTTACCATGCAAATGGGTGTAACGATCATCATCCGGATGTACTGCTATTGCGGTATCTCCGAACAATGTTTCAGGCCGAGTAGTGGCTATGGTAATCGTTTCATCGCTATTAGCAACTTGGTAGGCAATATAAAAAAGCTTTCCTTGACGTTCTTCATGGATAACTTCCTCATCGGACAAAGTGGTTTGTGCGACTGGATCCCAATTAACCATTCGATAACCACGATAAATAAGCCCTTTGTTGTAGAGGTCAACAAATACCTTAATGACAGCTTCTGTCATGTCGTCATCTAAAGTGAATTTGGTGCGTTGCCAATCACATGAGCAACCAAGTTTTTTGAGTTGTTCTAATATAATTCCTCCATGTTCATGAGTCCATTCCCATGCGTGATTTAAAAATTCGTCTCGATTTAGATCTTTTTTTTCGATTCCCTGTTCTTTTAGTCGTTGAACAACTTTAGCCTCAGTGGCAATTGATGCATGATCAGTTCCTGGCACCCAACAGGCATTGTATCCTCGCATTCGAGCACGACGAATAAGCACATCTTGCAAGGTGACGTTTAACATGTGACCCATGTGCAAAACTCCCGTTACATTAGGAGGTGGAATAACAATAGAATAAGGCTTCCGATTATCGGGTTTCGAATAAAAAAACTGATGCTTTATCCAATACTCATACCATTTGGATTCTATTGATGTAGCATCGAATTTAGCGGGAAGTTTCATGCGGTTTTGATTATCAAATGCAGCAAGCAAAAGTAGTTAACTCCCCCTGATTTAAAAAATTGATTTTTTTTGACTCCTAAAAATTCATATCTTTAATTTTTTATATCTCTCAAATTATGAAAACAACATTCTTGAGCTTTATTTTTATAAGCATAGTCTTTATTGGTTTTTCTCAACCAAAAATTGAATTTGAAACAGAAACCGTTGATTACGGAACAATTGTTAAAGGGGAAGACGGAGTCCGCGACTTTAAATTTACTAATACAGGGGATAGCCCCTTAATTATTAATCAAGTTCGTTCCTCATGTGGATGTACTATTCCTAAAAAACCTTCAGAACCCATACCTCCTGGAGCATCAAACTATATTCAAGTCAAATACGACACCAGTAGATTAGGACCGATACGAAAAACCATTACGGTTACTTCAAATGCTGATCGTAACTTAGTAGCCTTAAAAATTAAAGGAGAAGTTGTTGAATAAATTGTTTGGGATATTTTTTTCACTTTTGACCCTTATCATGAGTTGATTTTGTCTTATCATTTGTTCAATTTTGCCCTCTAAATTTGATGCATGCCGAATATTTCCATAAAAGGTTCAAATCTTCCCACATCACCAATACGTAAACTTTCTTCCTATGCAAATCAAGCAAAAGCCAAGGGAATCCAAGTTTTACACCTCAATATCGGACAACCCGATATTCCAACTCCTGAAAATGCACTAGAAGCTGTTAAAAATTTTGACCAGTCGGTATTGGCTTATGGACCCTCAGAGGGTACCCCCGAATATCGGATGAAAATGGCACGCTATTACAACAATCATAATATTAGAGTCAGCCCTGACGATATCTTAGTCACTACAGGGGCAAGTGAAGCCATTATTATGACCTTAGATTGCATTACAAACGAAGGGGATGAGATCATTATACCGGAGCCTTTTTATGCTAATTATGATACCTTCGCTGCAGCTTGCGGGGTCAAAGTAGTTCCTGTTACCTCTCAATTTGATACTAATTTTGCATTACCCCCAATCGAAGAAATTAGAACTAAAATAAGTAATAAAACACGAGCTATCTTCATTTGTAATCCAAATAATCCGACAGGGTATGTATACACCAAAAAAGAACTCGAATCGTTGGCTGAACTAGTAAAAGAATTCGATATTTTTTTAATCGCTGACGAAGTTTACCGAGAATTTGTTTATGATAATGAAAAACATATCTCGATACTCGAGCTTGAGGGGCTTGATGAATATACCATTTTGGTTGACTCCATGTCGAAACGCTACAGTATGTGCGGAGCACGAATTGGGTGCTTAGTCTCTAAAAATAAAGAAGTCCTTGAGGCAGCGCTTAAGTTTGCTCAGTCTCGTCTTTCGCCCCCCACATTGGCCTTGGTCGCATCTGAAGCAGCACTAGATACCCACGAGTCTTATTTGAAAAATGCAGTGGCCGAATACTTGTTACGACGAAATACACTTGTAAAGCTCCTCAATGAAATAAAGGGAGTATCTGTTTCACTTCCTAAAGGCGCATTCTATTGTTTGGTAAAACTTCCTGTTGAAGATGTGGAACACTTTAGTCAATGGCTTTTAACTTCTTTTGAATATCAAGATAAAACTTTGATGCTAGCTCCAGCTGGTGGATTTTATGGGAACAAAGAAATGGGAAAACACTTGGTTCGCATTGCCTATGTACTTAATACTAGTGACCTAACAACTAGTGTGCTGGTACTAAAAAAAGCCCTAGAAAAATACCTCAAAGAAAATTCTGCACAATGATCTTAAAGCATGACTTTTCGCTAAAAGAATACAATGGTTTTGGTGTAGAAACTTCTACCAAACTCTTTTGTAGAGTTACCAATAGTACAGATCTTCAAGAGATTTTGGCCGATTCAAGATTTGAAGACGCCATAATATTGGGTGGGGGAACAAATACGCTTTTTGTAAGGACCATAAACAAGCCCGTAATCAAGGTAGATATTGGGGGCATTCGAATTATTGAAGAAGATAATAAATCTGCTACCATATCAGTCGGTGCAGGTGTAGATTGGCATTATTTAGTTATGTGGTGCCTGGAGCGAAATTTAGGAGGCTTAGAAAACCTGTCGCTAATTCCTGGAAACGCGGGTACAGCTCCCATACAAAATATAGGTGCCTACGGAGTAGAACTCAAAGATTTGTTTGTTAATTGTGTCGCCATCAATGTAGAGGATCGAGCTTCAAGAGTATTTCATTATGATGATTGTGAATTTGGGTATCGTGATTCGATATTTAAAAATCAATACAAAGGAAAATATGTCATCACTACTTTGCGCTTAATTTTACATAAAAATATCTATAACATTCATTCCGAATACGGAACACTACAACAATTATTAAACGATCAAAACTTGCTCAAGCCCACGATTCATGATGTGGCTCGAACAGTCATTCAAATTAGAAAAGAGAAATTACCCCATCCAAAAACGTTAGGAAATTGTGGTAGTTTTTTTAAAAACCCAGTGATTAACCGACCCGAATTTGAATTACTCGAAAATAAATTTCCTAATATTCCTTTCTATTCATTAAACAACAATCTTGTCAAAGTACCCGCAGGTTGGTTAATAGAGCAGGCAGGTTTCAAAGGTCATCGAAAAGGGGATACAGGTATGCATGTTCACCAAGCCTTAGTTCTCGTAAATTACAACAGTGCCACTGGAAATGAACTTTGGACGTATGCGAAAGAAGTGCAACGAAAAGTAAAAAAGCTTTTTCATGTTCATCTTGAACCTGAAGTAAATATCGTATTTTAATTATTATATTTGATGATGGAATTGTTTATTATAACACTAGTCCTGTTGAGTTTGTGTTTCGCTGGTATTGCTATTAAAATATGGGCAAAAAAAGATGGTACATTTTCTGGAACTTGTGCCAGCCAAAGTCCCTTTTTAAATAAAACAGGAGAACCTTGTGGTTTTTGTGGGAAATTACCTGAGCAACAAACCGACTGTGATCTGCCGCACCCTAGTTCAAACTAAGTTTAAGCACATTAATCTTGAATCACCAAACTGAAGAAGTTTTTCATCATATCGCTGAAGCACGAAAGGGCGATCAACATGCTTTTCGAAAATTGCTAGATATGTTTTGGTCCGATCTTTATGGATTTTTAATGAAACGAACCCAAAACGAAAATGATGCAGAAGATTTGTGCCTTCATACTTTCACAAAAGCATTTGACAAAATTGATTCATTTGACCCTCAATATACATTTGGTACTTGGCTAACTACTATTGCTAAAAACCTGCATATTGACTCGACACGAAAAAACAAAAGAATGCCCTTAGCAGATACTGATACGCAAGATGATGCAGCTATTGATGTTCCCGATGATAATTTGGGCCCTGAAGACCAATTGATCAAAACCCAAAATTTAGAAACACTCCTCATTCAAATTAAACAACTTAAGCCCCATTACCGAGAAGTCATCCGATTGCGTTATTTTCAAGAATTGAGTCTTAAAGAAATTTCTGAAGAACTTGAAATTTCTCTGAGTAATGTTAAAGTAAAGCTTTTACGGGCTAAAAAACTATTATTAGATATTATCACTCGACCATGATTAAACTCCAACGTTTAGGTCCTGGGCTTCTTTTTGCAGGAGCAGCAATTGGCGTTTCACACTTGGTTCAATCTACCCGTGCAGGGGCTGATTTTGGAATGGGTCTTTTTTGGGCAATGCTTTTGATTAATGTTTTTAAATATCCCTTCTTTCAATACGGTCCACGTTTTGCCCTAGCCACAAACACGAGCCTTTTAGATGGATATCAAAAACTGGGAAAAGGATATTTAATTTCCTATTTCATCATTTCACTTGCAAGTATGTTTACCATTCAAACCGCAGTGACTATAGTCACTGCGGGCTTGGCTTCAGAACTCTTTGGATTAACTACGAATTTGGTCGTTTGGTCAGTAATCATTGTAGGGATTTGTATGGGAATATTATTTGTTGGACGATATACCGTTTTAGACAAACTCATGAGAGTCATTATCATCACTCTTAGCATAAGTACTTTAACAGCTGTTATTTTTGCGGTAGATGTCGAAAAAACAATTCATTGGTCTCAAGTGTTTCCACTAGAAAATACTGAAATCGCTTTTTTAATTGCATTTATGGGTTGGATGCCTGCCCCATTAGATATATCGGTTTGGCATTCCCTTTGGTCTCTCGAAAAAAAGAAGTCGGACCCAAAAATAAGCTTGAAAAGCAGTTTGTTTGATTTTAATGTGGGCTACGTAACCTCATTTATCCTCGGGGTTTGTTTTCTTGTTTTAGGTGCTTTGACCATGTTTGAATCAGGAAAAAATTTTTCAAACAATGGAAACTTATTTGCCGCTCAGTTTATCGATATGTACACAAAAAATTTAGGTTCTTTTGCCTATGTATTTATCGCTACAGCAGCACTTACGACCATGTTGAGTACCACCCTTACAACTTTAGATGCATCCCCTAGAGTAATGGCCAAAACAAGTCAACTTTTAAACTTATCATTCTTTAAAAGTTATAATGTTTGGCTCGTCATATTGGGTATAGGTACTTCTATTATTTTTATTTTCTTTTTGTCCGAAATGGGACTACTTGTCAAAATTGCTACTATTCTTTCTTTTTTAACCACTCCTTTTTTTGCGGTTTTTAATTATATTCTTATCTATGGAAAGCATACCCCTATAGAACACAAACCAAGTAAAAAAATGAAGTTGTTAAGTATTATTGGTATGCTATTTTTATTCAGTTTTAGTATTTGGTTTTTAATAACTCTCCTTCATTAGATTATTTTTAGTTGATTATATTTGCATAAAAATTGCTCATGTCTAATAAAAGCCTAACCGTTGAAACGGTAAGAACTCCTAAGCCAAAATGGCTGCGAGTGAAACTCCCAACAGGAAAAAAATACACGGAATTAAGAAGTCTTGTTGACAAATACAACCTCAACACGATTTGTACTTCTGGGAGCTGTCCTAACATGGGGGAGTGTTGGGGTGAAGGAACTGCGACTTTTATGATTCTTGGAAATATTTGTACTCGCTCTTGTGGATTTTGTGGAGTACAAACAGGTCGTCCTGAATCTGTAGATTGGGAGGAGCCAGAGAAAGTTGCCCGTTCCATTAAATTAATGAACATTAAACATGCCGTACTTACTTCTGTTGATCGAGACGACCTGGCCGATATGGGAACACTGATTTGGACTGAAACCGTAAACGCAGTTCGTCGTATAAGCCCAGGTACTACCATGGAAACTTTAATTCCAGATTTTCAAGGGATCGAAAAGCACTTGGACAAAATCGCAACTGTTGCCCCAGAAGTGGTTTCTCATAATATGGAAACGGTAAGACGATTGACTCGTCAAGTTCGGATTCAAGCCAAATACGACCGTAGCCTAGAGGTTCTTCGCTATCTTAAACAAGCAGGCGTACGACGAACCAAATCTGGAGTGATGCTCGGCTTAGGAGAACTCGAAGAAGAAGTAATTGAAACCCTTAAAGACCTTCGAAGGGTCAAGGTAGATGTTATAACTCTTGGACAATATCTTCAACCCTCAAAAAAACATTTACCTGTAACCGAATTTATAACCCCTAATCAGTTTAAGAAATATGAAGTTTTAGCTAAAGAGATGGGCTTCCGACATGTAGAAAGTGGTGCGCTTGTACGTTCGTCATACAAAGCCCACAAGCATCTCGAATAACTTCATTTAATCCCCCCAAACCTTTATGAAAACCTTCTTTAATTGGAGCTCTGGTAAGGATAGTGCATTAGCTTTGTACAAACTCCAGCAAGATCCCTTAATTCGAGTTTCTAAGCTCTTAACCACCATCAACAAGCATTACCAGCGCGTTTCTATGCACGGCCTTAGAGTTGAGCTTCTCGAACGCCAAGCTGAAGCGATCGGAATTCCGCTAGAAACTGTAGCGCTTTCAAAAACAACCTCCATGAAAGAATACAAAAACCAAATGAACGACTCCTTAAAACAATTGAAAAAAATTGGATACCAACAAGGGGTCTTTGGAGACATATTCTTAGAGGACTTAAAGCAATACCGAGTAAAACAATTTAAAGAAATTGGACTTAAGGTACTTTTCCCTCTTTGGAAACAAAACACCACAAAACTTTTAAAAGATTTTTTATCTCATGGGTTTAAAGCCATTGTTGTTTGTGTAGATGGAGAAAAATTAGATGCTTCTTTTGCAGGTCAGCTATTAGACGAATCTTTTATAGAATCATTACCTAAAGGAGTGGATCCCTGTGGTGAAAATGGTGAATTTCATACATTTTGTTTTGATGGACCTATCTTTGATTCCCCTATTCCTTTTGAAGTAGGAGAAAAAGTTTTTAGAAATTATCCTGAGAATGGAACATTAAAAAAAGGATTTTGGTTTCAAGAGCTCATTCCAATTTGACAAATTGTTTTAAAATCAAATTGTTAAATTTTATTTCATCTTCAAGAAAAAAACACTCGATAGAAATATAAAACAGATTGGGAAGGTTGAATTCTTTAAGTCGAACATAATCTTTTTCAGTAGTGAGTATTGGTTTTGCATGATTCTTTATCCGCTCAATATCCGACACCGAAAAAAAATGATGATCAGGAAAAGACTCATGAGTAAAATCACATTTCTTATGGTTTAACATCTGGACAAGAGGGTCAGGATGTGCGATTCCTGTCACTAAAATAAACTTTTGTTTTAAAAAATCATTCTGTTTGATTTCATAAGTACCCTTCAGTAGATCTGAGTATCTAATCGAAGAAAAAAATACATCCTGATGGGAATGTAACTTTAACTTTTTTAAAAAAAAATCTTTTTGGTCACTAGACAATGTCGTTGGACATTTGGTCACTACGATTACGTCAGCTCTTTTTTTTCCACAAGAGGCCTCACGTAGATTTCCTGCTGGCAACACCTGATCCAAAAACCATGGAGTTTGGTAAGTTGTCAGTAGTATTTGAAATGATGGCTGAATAGCCCGGTGTTGAAAGGCATCGTCTAACACAAAGCCTTCAATATGAGGGATACGTTGCACTAGTTGTTGTATCCCATGAACCCGATCAGCATCAACAGCTACAGGTACGTGGGGAAATTTTTGTGCGATTTGAAAAGGTTCGTCGCCTAAAGTTTCTGGAGAAAAATGAGCAGTGGAGATGGTAAACCCCTTTGACTTTCGTTTATATCCACGACTCAAAACTGCCACCTTGTATTCAAAAGACAGTACCCTCAACAGATATTCCACCATAGGCGTTTTTCCTGTACCCCCTGTTGACAAATTGCCTATAACCATTATAGGAAGTTTAAATTGTTGGCTTTTAAAAACACTTCGGTCATAGGCTATATTACGAAATCTTGTGATCGCATCGTAAACTATACTCAATGGAAGTAAGGATTTTCGCCATTTATTCATAAAACAAACATATAAATTTTATATTTGAGGTATGAGTTTATCTGTTAAAAACGTTTCGGACCTTATTGAACAATGGGCTCCACTTGCTTATGCAGAGGATTTTGACAATGTTGGTCTTTTGGTTGGAGATTCCTCACAAAAAGTTAATGGTGTTTTGGTCACATTGGATACCACAGAAGAAGTCATTGATGAAGCAGTGTCAAAAAAATGCAACCTAATTGTTAGTTTTCATCCTATAGTGTTTAGTGGTCTTAAAAAAATAACAGGAAAATCCTATGTGGAGCGCACTGTAATAAAAGCCATTCAAAATGATATTGCTATTTACTGCATACACACTGCTTTAGACAACCAAGCAGATGGAGTAAGCAAAGCATTAAGTGATGCTATAGGCTTAACAGACACCCAGGTTTTGATCCCCCAAAAAAATACAATAAAAAAACTGCGCTTTTATGTTCCCAATGATCATGTCCAAAAAGTACAAAATGCTTTATTTGATGTAGGTGCTGGCCGAATAGGACAGTATGACCAATGTAGCTTTGTTTCAGAAGGAATAGGAGGTTTTAGGGCACTAGAAGAAGCCCGACCTTTTGTAGGGACTCATCATCAGCGACATCATGAACCTGAAACACAGGTTCAACTCGTTTTCGAAAAACATATAGAACAACATATGGTACAGGTTCTAAAAAAAGTGCACCCGTACCAAGAGGTGGCTTATGAGATACTTTCCCTAGACAACACATCTTCACATATTGGGATGGGACTTATTGGAACACTAAAAAAACCCCTGAAGGAGATTTCATTTTTAACACGCTTAAAGAATCGACTTGGAACACCATTACTTAGACATTCAAAAACATTAAACAACCCTATCCATTCAGTTGCTGTGCTTGGTGGCTCTGGAAGTTTTGCTATTCCAAATGCTATCGCTTTAAAAGCTGATGCATATGTAACTTCAGATTTAAAATACCATGATTTTTTTAAATCAGCCTCATCTATTTTGTTGGTAGATGTGGGACACTATGAAAGTGAACAGTTTACAAAAAATATACTTGTTAAATATCTTATTAAAAAAATGCCTAATTTTGCAATCGTTTTATCAGAAACGAAAACTAATCCAGTTCAATACTTCTAATTATGTCTAAAAAAAATGAAATTACTGTTGAAGATCGTTTAAGAGCGATTTATGATTTACAACTTATTGACGCACGAATCGACGAAATCAGAAGTGTTCGAGGGGAATTACCGCTTGAAGTAGAAGATCTCGAAGATGAAGTGGCTGGACTCAACAAACGAGTCGAAAATTCAACGATTGAGTTAAAAGCTTACGAAGACGAAATCAAGCTTAAAAAAAATAACATCGAGGTTTCAAAAGGCCTGATCAAAAAATACAATGAGCAACAAAAAAATGTGCGGAACAATAGAGCCTACGAATCGCTGAACAAAGAACTTGAATTTCAAGAGCTTGAAATTGAGTTGGCTGAAAAGCAAATCAACCAACTCAAAGCTCTAATCGAACAGAAAAAAGATTTATCAGAACAAACCAAACAAAAACTCATTGATCGTGAGAGTCATCTCAAACACAAAAAAGAAGAGTTAGACGCTATATTGGCTGAAACTCAAAAAGAAGAAGATTTTCTGTTAAAAAAATCAAGTGAATTTGAGAAAAATGTAGAAGATCGCCTTGTTAATGCTTATAAACGTATTCGCAAATCTGTTCGTAATGGATTAGCTGTTGTTGCTGTTGAACGCGGTGCCTCAGGGGGTTCTTTCTTTACTATTCCTCCACAAATTCAGCTTGAAATTGCTTCCCGAAAAAAAATAATTACCGATGAACACAGTGGGCGAATTTTGGTTGATAAAGAGCTAGCTGATGAAGAGCGTGAAAAAATGTCTGCTCTTTTCAAAACATCTTAATTTTATTTATCCTTACGAAGATTATGCTTTATCAATCGCAGTTTAATAGTTAAATAACCTAATTATCGTCTAAAAAAACACAATCATTGACTCTTAATTTCCTTTAATTTTTAAAGGATTATCTCCTACTTTTAAGTTGTTGATTATTGTCAGTTTTGTTACATTTGAAAAAATTGTGCTATCGTTTGTAACAAAACTAAATTTTATGCTTCCCCTAACAAAAATATTTTCAAGCCATGGGCTTGAGATCACTGAAAGTTTTTACCAACTTTCCCCAAATATCTTAGAAAAACACATCATCCAGTCTAAAGAAGGTATTCGCACTTCTTTGGGTAGCATTGCCATTTCAACAGGTGTTTTTACAGGTAGATCACCCCAAGATCGATTTATCGTAAAAGATAAACTGACCGAAAAGAACGTGAATTGGGGAGAAATCAATCAACCCTTTGACGGAAAAGATTTTGACAACCTTTTAAATGAAATGAATTCGTTCATTTACAACAAAAAAGTATATGTTCGAGATGGTTTAGCATGTGCGGATAAAAGAGTTCAAATGCCCATTCGTTTTGTCACTGAAACCGCTTATTCCAATTTATTTGTGTACAATATGTTTTTGAGACCAAGTGTAGAGGAGTTAACTCATTTTAGCCCTGATTGGCTGGTTTTATGTCTGCCAAACTTTAAAGCAATACCCAGTCACCACCACACCCGTCAAAAGAACTTCACCCTATTGAATTTTACCAAAAAAATAGTCCTCATTGGGGGTAGTGCCTACACAGGTGAAATCAAAAAATCTATTTTTTCTGCTTTAAATTTTATATTACCCACCCAAAAAAATATACTTCCCATGCATTGTTCATCTAACATAGGGAGTGACAATAAAACAGCGTTATTTTTTGGCTTATCAGGCACGGGAAAAACAACTTTGTCCGCTGACAAAAATCGTCAACTGATCGGTGACGATGAACACGGTTGGACTCCAGATAATAAAGTTTTTAATTTTGAGGGAGGATGTTATGCTAAGGTATTAAAATTAAGTTCTGCAAATGAACCTGAAATTTTTGGAGCAATAAAAGAGGGGGCCCTTCTTGAAAATGTAGTCACTGGACAAGATGGCGAAGTGGATTTTTATGATGCATCCATTACCCAAAATACAAGAGTGAGCTATCCTATTGACTACATTCCCAATATCAAGGTACCTTCCATAGGAGAAAATGTATCCAATATTTTCTTTTTAACGGCTGACGCTTTTGGGGTATTGCCTCCTATTTCAAAGTTAACTCCTGGTCAAGCAGCCTATCATTTTATTTCGGGTTATACCGCCAAAGTAGCAGGAACTGAAGCAGGAATAAATGAGCCTTTACCTTCTTTTTCAGCTTGTTTCGGTGCTCCTTTTATGCCACTACACCCCGTAAGATACGCTCATATGCTTTCCGAAAAAATGCAGGAAAACAATGTGAATGTATGGCTGATTAATACCGGTTGGACTGGTGGGCGTTATGGAATTGGTAAGCGTATCGCACTAAAGTATACACGTTCTATGATCAACGCTGCACTTTCAGGAACATTAGGAGAGCTTGATAATTATGAAAAATATCACACCCATTCCGTTTTTAGAGTTGCACAACCTCGAGAATGTCCAGGAGTCCCCACAGCAGTTCTGAGTCCTAGACAAACTTGGAATGATGATAAAAACTATTATATTCAAGCCTATCAACTTGCAAAGGCTTTTCGTGAAAATTTCAAACAATTTGAAGATAAAGCAAGTCCTGATATTTTGGCTGGAGCTCCACATTTAAAAGAGTAAACTACAGCCTTTTTAGCAACAATGCAGAAGCACCTCCACCTCCATTACATATAGCAGCCAATCCTATGTCTAAATCCTGTTGACAAAGTTGGTGGATGAGTGAAGCAACAATACGTGAACCCGAAGATCCGATAGGGTGACCTAATGAAACAGCCCCTCCATTTACGTTAATATTTTCGGTTGATAATCCACATTTTTTGGCAAAGGCAATCGGCACCATAGAAAAAGCTTCATTGATCTCAAAAATATCAATGGCACTAAACTTCAAATGTTGACGTTCCATGATTTTTTTTGCCGCTTTTACAGGAGCAATCGTAAAGAATTTAGGAGCCAAAGCAGCATCTGAATAATCAAGGAGTTCGGCAAGAGGAGTAATCCCGTGTTTTTCGACAAAAGCTTCACTACATAATACAACAGCAGAAGCCCCATCATTGATCGTGGATGCGTTTGCAGCAGTAGCTGTCCCTCCCTTAGAAAATGCAGCACGAAGAAGGGGTATTTTCTCCACATTAACTTTTGAATATTCCTCATCTTCTCTCACCACAAGCGCATCTCCTCGTCGTTGTGGTACCGAAACAGCAGCAAGTTCAGCATCAAAACGACCTGACACAAAAGCATTTCGAGAACGTCGATAGGATTCAATTGCATAATGATCTTGATCCTCACGACTGATTCCTTCTAATTCTGAAACAGCGTCAGCAAAAGAACCCATAGCAACTTGATCATAAGCATCTGTTAATCCGTCCTTCGCTAAACCATCAATGAGTTTTACATCTCCAAACTTAGCCCCCCAACGAGTTTTGGGAGCATAAAAAGGAATATTAGACATACTTTCCATGCCTCCAGTAACAACGACTTCATTTATCCCTAATTGAATGGTTTGAGCGCCAAGCATAATGGCTTTCATTCCTGAAGCACAAACTTTGTTGATGGTGGTAGCCGGAACAGTTTCTGAAATTCCCGATCCTAATGCTGCTTGACGTGCGGGCGCTTGTCCCAAATTAGCCGAGCACACATTACCCATAAAAACTTCCTGCACAGAAGAGGCTTCAATCCGTGCTGCTTCAAGGGCAGCTATAATCGCTGTAGAACCAAGAGTTGTAGCAGAAACTGAAGACAAAACCCCTCCAAAACTCCCTTGAGGAGTTCGTTTAGCCGAGCAAATAAAAACACGTTTCATATTATAATTTCATTTCTGGAACATGATCAGGTATCATCAAATGGCCTGAAGTGGCTTCTTTAATTTGTTGAACACTTACTCCAGGAGCACATTCCAATAATTTGAATCCCTCTTCAACAATTTCGATACAAGCCAAATTTGTTACAATTTTCTTGACACATTTTACTCCTGTAAGCGGCAAACTGCATTTTTGAAGTAATTTAGATGCTCCTGTTCTATTGGTGTGCATCATCGCAACAATAATATTATCAGCAGAAGCCACCAAATCCATAGCACCCCCCATTCCCTTAATAAGTTTTCCAGGGATTTTCCAATTGGCAATATCTCCATTTTGATCTACTTCCATGGCACCCAATATGGTGAGGTCAACATGCTGCCCTCGAATCATACCAAAACTCATAGAAGAATCAAAAAAACTAGCTCCAGGCAAAGCGGTTATGGTTTGCTTGCCTGCATTGATAAAATCAGGATCTTCGGATCCTTCCTCTGGAAAAGGACCCATCCCCAAAATACCATTTTCACTTTGAAACTCAACCTCAATATCATCACGTACAAAATTGGCTACCAATGTTGGAATTCCGATTCCCAAATTCACATAATAACCGTTTTTTACCTCTTGGGCAATTCGCTTAGCAATTCCTTTTTTATCGAGTGACATCGTTATGGTTTTGATTGTACTGTACGTTGTTCAATACGCTTTTCATAATGCTCTCCTTGAAAAATACGTTGTATAAAAATTCCTGGAATATGAATTTGATTAGGGTCTAAATCACCTGCCGGTACAAGTTCTTCCACTTCTGCTACGTTAATCCTTGCTGCACCCGACATCGGAGCGTTAAAATTTCGTGCTGTTCCTTTAAAAATTAAATTTCCTGCTGTATCTCCTTTCCATGCCTTAATGATCGAAAAATCAGCCTTAAAGGCGTATTCTAAAAGATGTGGCTTTCCATTAAACACACGATTTTCTTTTCCCTGAGCTATTTCAGTTCCGTAACCCGCAGGGGTATAAAAAGCAGGGATACCCATTTGGGCCGCACGGCAACGTTCGGCTAAAGTCCCTTGAGGAATTAAAGACACCTCTAACTCTCCACTTAACATCTGACGTTCGAACTCTTCATTTTCACCAACGTACGAAGAAATCATTTTTTTTATTTGCTTATTTTGCAACAAAAGACCTAACCCAAAATCATCAACACCAGCGTTGTTGGAAATGCAAGTTAGGCGATGGACTCCCAACCGAACCATTTCATTAATCGATTTTTCAGGAATTCCACACAACCCAAACCCACCCAACATCACTGTCATATCTGAGGTCAAGCCTCTAAGTGCCTCGGAAACATGTTGAACTGTTTTTGTGATCATCTAAAGTAGGTATTTGCGAATTGTAATGTATTAAAATATAATGAGTTCACCAAATTTTTATTGTATATTAGACCATATGAAAAAAGGAGTATTTATCTTAATTATCGTGTTTGTTTGTATCGGAATCCTTCATTTTATCACCATGCGACTCATGAATTTGGAAGCGGTCAAAAAAATGAAATACATACAATTTTTTTGGTATTTCTATGGTGTGATTTTTTGTGCAAGCGGCCTTGTCAATATTAGTTGAAAAAGAAAAATTTAACGTCATTTTTCTTTTTCAATTTGTTTTAGGGCTCACCGTTATCTTTTTGAATTTTTTAAATAAGCTAAACCAACAAAAATGATTTGTTTAAGGGTTGATATCCCAGAAGAAGTATGTGTTATTGACGATGAACTAAAGGCCATTTATCACAGTCACGATACGATATGTATATGGGTGTTTAAAACCAGAATTGAAAGAAATAACTTTATGGATCAAACCATTGGAATGACCAAAAAAGAAAGGGAAAATCATTATATGTTAACTACAAACATAATTACTTAAGGATTACCTTTACCAAAAAAAAACATTACACAGGCTATCAATAAAAATAATACAATGAAATTAAGCGACTCAATGAAGTTGAGGTTATAGAAGAATCTCGAAAGAACTCAGGAAGTAATGCTTTTTATTCTTCATCAATTTAATTTAAATACTCTTTTTACCCAGTTATTAATCCTGTAATGATTTAGAGTTTCTTGAGAGACTTCAACATAGGGGGATTCAACAAATGATTTGGGAATATGAATATTTTCAGGATCCAAAACCAATATGTTTTGTGGGTTATAAAAATCGTAATTGACAATATCTTTATTAGTTGTAATAAGTTTTCTTTTAAATCCAAGGCATTCAAAAACTCTAAAGGATAGTCCAATCTGATTTTGTCTTTGAATTTCTACTATAATTTTTGAATTTAAAAGCTGATCTTTTACTTCTTCAATTGGAATAATCTTGTTTGTTATAGTAAACAAATCATGTTTAATGATTTTTTTTCCTCCGCGTACTGAAATAAAATTATGAGACCAGTCCCGTTGTTTTATATAGGTTGCTAATTGTTCAAGTTTTTCAAATCTGTACTCATCATCATTGGATGAAATATTAAAAAACAAACTATTATAATTCTCATTAAAAGGAACTTCGTCAAAAATATAGTTGGTGCAAAATTCAAAACCATATTTTTTAATATCAACTTTATCGAAGCTGTAAATGTGGTCAAAAAAATGTATAATGTCTTTTTTTCTTGGACGATGACCAATGCTATCAAAATAAAACGAGTTGAATTTATATGTCCTATTTTTAATTTTCTTTAAAAGAAAGTCACTTAAAAAATCTGGTCTTATTATCAAAACTTCATCTTGAAATTTATGAGGTTTTAATTTTTTTATAAACATTCGATTTTTTTTGATTTGTCTAAACCCTATGTTAAAAAATCTTTATAAAAGTTTATTTATAACAACAAGAAATATAGACGTAGGCGGTGTGTAATTGATAGGCTCTGTAAAAATCGCCGACACTTCAATATTCTTAAACTTTAACAACTCTTTATAAATATATTGTGTATATCCGAATTCAGTTGGAGATATGATCATTATTTTACGCTTGGTCATTAAATACTATCTTTTTAGTAAATTTTTATTAAAAGTAAACTTATTTTTTTAAAGAGCTATCGTAATTTTTATAAGATTTTTTTAAAATACTAATAACGATTTTTGAGAAAATTAAAAGCCTTAAGGAAGTTGAGATCATGATGATAGAAGGATAAGTTACTTTTTATATGTTAAAGATAATAGGTCAATTAGAATTAACCCAATACTTAAAAACACTTGTCTACTCCATTGATATAGAATAAGGGAAAAAGATAATGTGTACTATAAATTATAACATTATGACAAAGAACTATAGAAATTAAATTTTAAAAATCTAATTTTTTGAAACTTTGGGTAGATGATGTGGATATATCAGACAAGAATAAAGAGGAAGAAATGAAACAAAGTACAATCAGAAAAAAACATGCAACTATAAGATAAATGGTTTAGAAATAGAGCTAAATAAATATAACAACAGTAAAAAAATTGATGGGTGGGTGGAGTTAATTAAAAATACTCAAAAAACTCTCTAATAAAGATAGATTTGAAGATAGAAGGAGAATAATTGAACAGTATGTAATTGGGTTAAAGTAAAAATAAAGAACAATGGAACTGAAAATGAATTCAAAGTATATAAACTCCTAATTTTGGAAATATTAGTTGAAAAAACATTGTTTGTGGAGCTTGATGCGGGTTAAAATAAAAAAAGATACCTTTTTTGAGGTAACTCTTTTTAAAGATTAAAATTTAAAGGTGTGGGCGCTGAGGGATTCGAACCCCCGACCCTTTGGGTGTAAACCAAATGCTCTGAACCAACTGAGCTAAGCGCCCTAAAGGAGTGCAAATATAACTGCGTTTTTGATAACTACAAAGCTTTTTTTTAAAGCACTTCAGCTACGACAAAATTACTACCTCCAATAAAAATCAAATCTTGAGGTTCTGAGTTCTTCAAAGAAGCTTGATAGGCTTTTTGAACCGAGGCAAAAACTTGTCCTTTTAGTCCATAAGAGCGAGCTTCTGTGGCTAACACATCAACCTTTTTAGCACGAGGAACCGCAGGAGCACAAAAATAATAGTATGCATCTGTGGGAAATAACGAAATGATTTCTTCTAATTTTTTATCCCTTACCATTCCGAAAACAATATGTAAACGATCAAATTGCTCCATCTCTAGTTGCTTAAATACTTCGGTAAGTCCTTCTTTGTTATGAGCAACATCAACAATAGTTTTTGGCGTATTTCCAATCACCTGCCAACGTCCTCTAAGTCCAGTTAATTGTTGAACTTGAGACAGGCCTTTTTTAAGGTCATCGTTCGAGATGGAATATCCTTTTAAAATGGAGAGCAAAGCACACACCCCTTTTATATTTTTATATTGACAACGCCCCAACAAATCAGTCGTAAAGGGATAATGGGTTTGATTAGGAACCACTAATGGTGCTTGTTGGCTGGCCGCTTTTTCCTCAAATACCCAATGGATATCCTTTTGAAATTCACTGACCACCACTGGCACATCAGGCTTGATAATTCCCGCTTTTTCCGCAGCAATCTTTGTTAATGAATCCCCTAAAAAGTATTGATGATCCCATCCAATATTAGTAATCAAACAAGCCATGGGAGTAATCACATTGGTCGCATCCAACCGACCACCCAAACCGACTTCAATTACAGCCATATCAACACATTGATCAGCAAAGGTGTGAAAAGCCAATGCAACGGACATTTCAAAAAAGGAATATTTTTGTCCCTCAAAATGTTGTTGGTGTTGCTTAACAAAATCAACCACTTGATGTTCAGAAATTAACTGACCGTCAATGCGGATTCGTTCCCTAAAATCTTTCAAATGAGGGGAGGTGTACAGTCCCACTTTATAGCCTGCCGATTGTAATACCGCAGCCGCCATATGGCTTGAGGATCCTTTTCCGTTGGTTCCTGCAATATGAATGCTGTTAAAGCTGTGGTGGGGGTTTCCCAAATAACTCAGTAGCCTACGAATATTTGCCAAACTTGGTTTTAGTGCAGGAGCTCCAACACGTTGGTACATGGGCAATCGTCCATACAACCAATCAAGTGTTTGGAGATAATTCATTTACACAAGCACCACATCACGCATGAACATAAACGTAGCGTACCCTGCTAAAAAACCAATGAGAGCCAAAATAGAAATCTTTTTTAGGTACCAGAAAAAATTAATTTTTTCCATACCCATCGCTACCACACCAGCAGCTGATCCAATGATAAGCATACTTCCTCCTGTACCTGCGGCTAATGCAATCGCATGCCAAAGCGGATGATCAATGGGTTCTGAAAACATTCCTATACTCGCAGCTACCAACGGCACATTGTCTATAATGGCTGACCCTGTACCCAAAATGGCTACAACGATATCCGAATTAGGTATGGTCTGATTGAGGGTTTGAGCAAACTCAAATAACATTCCCAATGACTCTAATGCTCCCACCGCCATCAAAATACCAAGAAAAAACAATATACTAGGCATTTCTATTTTGGTTAATGCCTTATGAACTGGACTATGACTAGACGCCTCTGTACTTGCATCGTCAATATTGGACATCGAAAACTTTGAATGACTAAATATCTCTGCAAAAGTGGCAACGACTGCCAAGGATAGCATCATCCCCACATAAGGAGGCAAATGTGTAACCGTTTTGAATACAGGGACAAAAAGAATAGAACCAAGACCCAAATACAACATGGTTGCGCCGTGTTTAGTCGTTTCTACCTCTTGATCGGTGATCTCCAATTCTCCTTTAAATATTTTAAAGCGGCTTGCAATTATCGTTGGAATAATCATGCATACCAATGACGGAACAAATAAGTATTTAATTAGTTCAGGAGTAGTGACTTTTTTTGCAATCCATAGCATGGTAGTGGTCACATCTCCAATAGGTGACCAAGCTCCACCTGCATTTGCTGCCACAATAATTAGCCCTGCATACCAAACTCTTGTTGTTCGGTCAAGGACTACTTTTTGTAGGATTGTAATCAATACAATTGTCGCCGTTAGATTATCGATAATTGCCGAGAGTATAAAGGCTAAAACAGAAAATATCCATAACATTCGAACTTTGTTTTTGGTTCGAATAAAACCTTTGATGGTCGAAAAACCATTGAAATAATCAATAATTTCCACAATAGTCATGGCACCGATTAGGAATATCAAAATTTCAGCAGTTTTGCCAAGGTGGTGTAATAAAATTTCGTCAATGTGAGTGGGGTGTAAACTTTTAGTTGCCGTGTCCACATCAAATACAGCCATATGATTAAGGGCGATTATCGCCCATAATAGCGCCATCATTCCTAATGCAGGAATAAGTTTATCTACTTTGAGATTGTGTTCAAGAGTTATGGCTAAATACCCCAAAACAAATATTGAAATGATTATGATTTCCATCGATTTATTTTTATTGAAACGACAAATATAGCAAAAGCCACATTTATTTTTGAAGAAACAAAAAACGATTGAACTTTTAACATTATAATATTTTTTTCCTCCCAATAATTTAACTTAAAAACAAAAAAAATTAACTATTGCACGCTACCTCCCCCTTTTTTGATGTATTTTTTTAAAACAAATAACTGTTTAATAACCATTCCCCCCTGTTTTTGTTATTTTATATTTATAAAAAACCCACCTTTTAACATAAGATTATTATAGCATTAAATTTTTATCAAATCTTCATTTATACAGTCAAAATTTATCAAATATATATTTCAAACTTAATTTAGATTTAAAAAGAGAAGAATAAACACGTCATTACTTTATATTTGGGAAAATTGAAGAAAATATGCTACCATCCGCACAAGGTTTATACAGTCCCGATTTTGAACACGACAATTGTGGTGCTGGGTTTATTTGTAATCTACAAGGGAAAAAAACGAATGATATTATCCACAAAGCGCTTGATATTTTAGTAAAACTAGAGCACCGTGGAGCTGTCAGTTCAGATGGAAAAACGGGTGATGGGGCAGGTATTCTTATTGATATCCCTCATGACTTTTTGAAGGATGAATGTAAATTTGATTTACCACAACCAACTGAGTATGCATTGGGAATGGTATTTCTTCCCCAAAAAGCAAACCAACGTGCGTTTTGTACCAAAACATTAGAGAACGAACTGACTAAAAAAGGACTCAATGTATTAGGGTGGCGATCGGTCCCAACAAATACTGATGTTTTAGGTGAAATTGCCGAAAGCACTCGCCCTATCATTCGTCAAATTTTTGTTGGAAAAGGAAGTCAAGAACTTACAGAAGACGAATTTACCTCCAAATGCTACATAGCTCGTAAAATTTCTGAACATACCATATATCAGTCCAAAATGTCTCAAGGAAGTTATTTTTATCTTCCTAGCTTTTCGACACGAACCCTAATTTACAAGGGACTTTTAATGCCCGAAGATATTGAAAGTTTTTATTTAGACTTAAAAGATCAACGGGTGGTCACTCGTCTGGCCTTAGTACATCAACGATTTTCGACCAACACTTTTCCAACTTGGGACCTAGCTCAACCCTTCAGGTACATGTGTCACAACGGGGAAATCAATACGTATCGTGGTAACTTAAGCCGAATGACTGCTCGACAAGAATTATTTGAAAGTGAATCCTTTGGTGATGATATCCAAAAAATATTACCTGTGATTCTAAAAGGTAAATCAGACTCTTGTTCAATGGATATGGCTGTTGAACTTCTGCTCAACACAGGACGATCTTTACCTGAAGTTATGATGATGATGGTTCCCGAAGCATGGGAAAAACACCAGTCTATGGACCACCACAAAAAAGCATTTTACCAATTTAATTCATGTATTATGGAACCTTGGGATGGTCCTGCGTCAGTTCCTTTTACGGATGGAAAATATATTGGTGCTTTGTTAGATAGAAACGGCTTGCGTCCCTCTCGATACACCGTTACCAAAGATGGTTACGTTGTTATGTCCTCCGAAACAGGGGTAACACAGATTGAACCTGATAATGTTGTGAAGCACGGACGACTAGAACCAGGTCGAATGTTTTTGGTTGATATGAACGAAGGTCGAATTATTGAAGACTCCGAAATCAAACAATTAATATCCTCCAAACATCCTTATCAAAAATGGATTGATAAAAATTTGTTACCCCTCAAAAATGTTCCTTACACTGGGAACAGCACCCCCGTTGAAAACGAGCCCTTTATCACCCGTTTAAAAGCATTTGGTTATACCGAAGAAGACATTAAAACACTCATTGTTCCAATGAGTACACAAGCAAAAGAAGCCATTGGCTCAATGGGTACAGATACTCCTTTGGCCGTTTTATCTCACAAACCGCAATTGTTATACAATTACTTTAAGCAATTATTTGCTCAAGTAACCAATCCCCCTTTAGATGGAATACGCGAAGAGATCGTTACTGACACCTCTATGGCTTTGGGCAATGATTATAATATATTTGAGGTTTCAGAAGAACATTGTAAGAAACTGAGTATTCAAAATCCTATCATCTCTAATGAAGATTTGGATAAAATAAAATTCATAGAACATCATAATTTTAAAGCCTCTTCTGTATCGACGCTTTACCAATCAGTTCGGGGTCACAATGGACTCGAAGAAAGTTTGAAACAGCTTTTAATTGAGGTAAAAAAACAGGTTGAACAAGGGGCTAACATTATTATCCTTTCTGACCGTGGCGTTAGCAGCGAAAATGCGCCCATACCAATGATTTTAGCTTGCTCACATGTTCATCATGGAATGATTAAGCATAAGATGCGCTCGAGGTTTGGTATTATCATAGAGTCTGCTGAGCCTCGTGAACCTCATCATTTTGCTTTGCTTTTTGGTTATGGTGCAAGTGCCATCAACCCTTACATGGTAAATGAAATTATTGAACATCAGGTCAAAACCAATAGCATAAAAGGACTTTCTTCCGAAAACGCCATTCATAATTTTAATAAGGCAATAGCTAAAGGGATTGTCAAAATCATGAACAAAATCGGGATTTCAACTCTACATTCTTATCGAGGTGCACAAATTTTTGAAGCTTTAGGCTTAAGCAAAAAATTTGTAGACACTTATTTCAGTAATACACCCACTCGGATTGAGGGAGTTGGTTTATTTGAAATTGAAAAAGAAATTGCAAAGCGACACCGCTTTGCTTTTTCTCATAAAATTGTGGAGGATGCACTTGATCTTGAAATAGGCGGGAGTTATCGTTGGAGACGAAATGGAGAAGCTCATATGCTAAATCCCGCGACTATTTCAAAACTTCAAGTTGCTACTCAACAAAACAAATACAATACCTACCAAGAATATGCCGAATTAATCAACAATCAATCTAAACAATTGATGACCATTCGGGGGATGTTTGAGTTTACCGAATTAGATCCCATTCCGCTCGAAGATGTTGAACCATGGACCGAAATTGTAAGACGATTTAAAACTGGTGCCATGTCCTTGGGTTCAATTAGCGAAGAAGCACACGAAAACCTCGCAAAAGCGATGAACCAAATTGGTGGAAAAAGTAACTCTGGTGAGGGCGGAGAAGATCCACGCCGATTCACTCGAGATGAAGACGGTGAGTGGAGAAACAGCGCCATCAAACAAGTTGCTTCAGGCCGGTTTGGGGTTTCTTCCCATTATTTATCAAGTGCCAAAGAAATTCAAATCAAAATGGCGCAAGGTGCCAAACCTGGTGAAGGAGGACAACTTCCTGGACCCAAAGTAAATCCTTATATAGCTTCGGTACGAAATTCGACTCCATATGTGGGTCTAATTTCTCCTCCCCCTCACCATGATATTTATTCTATTGAAGATTTAGCCCAACTTATTTATGATTTGAAAAATGCCAATCGAGAGGCCCGAATAAATGTCAAATTGGTTTCCGAAGTTGGTGTTGGTACTATCGCAGCAGGTGTAGCCAAAGCTAAAGCAGATGTCATACTTGTTTCTGGTTATGATGGAGGAACTGGTGCATCTCCGCTTACCTCACTAAAACATGCTGGTCTTCCTTGGGAACTGGGGATTGCTGAAGCACAACAAACCCTAGTGATGAATGACCTTCGCAGCCGAATTGTATTAGAATGCGATGGACAAATGAAAACTGGGCGTGACGTGGCTATTGCTTGTTTGTTGGGAGCGGAGGAATTTGGTTTTTCTACAGCCCCTTTGATTGCGTCGGGGTGCATTATGATGCGTGCTTGCCATCTTAATACTTGCCCGGTTGGAATTGCCACACAAGATCCAGAACTTAGGAAAAACTTCAAAGGCAAGCCCGAGCATGTCGTCAATTTTATGCACTTTATCGCGGAAGAACTCCGTGTAATTATGGCACAATTAGGATTCCGAACAATCAACGATATGGTAGGACAGAGTCAAAAATTAAACATGAACTCAGCCATTGATCATTACAAAGCCAAAGGAGTAGATTTATCTTCCATACTCTATCGACCTGATGTAGATGATCGTGTTGCAATTCGAAATACTATTAAACAAGATCACGAGCTAAGTGAAGTCTTAGATTTTGATATCATAAGCAAAGCACAACCTGCCATCAAATCAAAAAAAGTACAAACGCTTTCCTTTGATATCAAAAACACCAACCGTACCGTTGGAGCTATTCTAAGTAATGAAATATCTAAAATTTATGGTGCAGAGGGACTTCCCGAAGATACTTTAAAATTACACTTTAAAGGTGCCGCAGGGCAAAGCTTTGGTGCTTTTGCTACTCGTGGTTTACATATGGAAGTTGAAGGTAACAGCAATGACTATTTTGGAAAAGGCTTGTCGGGTGCTCGACTTGTCGCTCGTGTTCCAAGCGAAGTGACATTTAAACCTGAAGAAAATATTATCATTGGCAATGTCTCTTTGTACGGAGCTACTGCTGGAGAGGCTTATATTAACGGAATTGCTGGTGAACGTTTTTGTGTTCGAAATTCGGGGGCAACAACAGTAGTTGAAGGCATTGGTGACCACGGATGTGAATATATGACCGGAGGAATCGCTGTGATTTTGGGTGGATTTGGACGAAATTTTGCTGCCGGAATGAGCGGGGGTATTGCCTATCTATTTTCACAGGACGGAACATTCGATGATCGAAATTTTAACATGGAAATGATCGGATTAGAAGATCCCTCTCAAACTGATTTAAATCAAATTCATCAGCTTATTGAAAAACACATCAAATACACCAATAGTCCTATGGCAAAGCGTATCCTTGGTGAGTGGGAAGCCAATAAAAAGAAGTTCATTAAGGTGATGCCCTCCGACTACAAAAAAGCTTTAGAACGATTAGAAAATGAAAAAGCATTAACAAAATAAAATTATGGGAAAACTAAGAGGTTTTATGGAGTTTGATCGCGTCAATGAAACTAACAACGCCGTGGCCGATCGTGTTCAAAATTACAAAGAGTTTACTGTAAATCCTGGAGACGAAAAGCTTCAAGAACAAGGCGCACGATGTATGGATTGTGGGGTTCCATTTTGTCATAGCGGTTGTCCATTAGGAAATTTAATTCCAGATTTCAACGACGCTGTTTATCGAAATGAATGGCAAAAAGCCTTGCGAATTTTACACTCTACCAATAATTTTCCTGAATTCACAGGACGTTTATGCCCTGCTCCTTGTGAGGCTGCTTGTGTGTTAGGGATTGTTAATCCGCCCGTTTCAATTGAAATGATTGAAAAGTACATCGTCGAACGGGGGTTTAGAGAAGGTTGGATTAAGCCTGAAATTCCACAGAAACGCTCAGGCAAAAAAGTCGCTGTTGTAGGCTCTGGCCCTGCAGGATTAGCCGCTGCACAACAACTTAATCGTGCTGGACATGTTGTGACTGTATTTGAACGTGATGAAAAAGCTGGAGGATTATTACGATATGGAATTCCAGATTTTAAAATGGAAAAACATGTAATCGATCGTCGTTTAGACCAAATGATTGCGGAAGGAATCAAGTTTAAAACCAGTGTTGAAGTTGGAAAAAATTATGATGTAGAAAAACTAAAAAGTTTTGATGCTGTGGTATTGTGTGGAGGAGCTACTATTCGACGCCGACTACCTATCGCAGGAAGTAATCTCAAGGGTGTCGTTCAAGCTATGGATTTTTTGCCGCATAGTAACCGATGGGTAGATGGTTTAGCTGATCTCCAAAAAGATTTGCATGCTGAAGGCAAAAATGTCATTGTTATTGGCGGGGGAGATACAGGTTCAGATTGTATTGGTACTTCTAATCGACAAGGCGCAAAATCGGTAACAAACTTTGAAATCATGCCAAAACCATTGGAAGTTAGAACGGAGGATCATCCTTGGCCTTTTTGGCCCTTTAACCTAAAAACCACCTCCTCTCACGAAGAAGGTAGTCATAGAGAATGGAGTATCATGACCAAAGAATTTATTGGTGATGCTGATGATAATATTGTCGGTCTTAAAACAGTCAATGTTCGTTGGGAAAAAATTGAAGGAGAACGACCTAAATTAATGGAACAAGAAAATTCTGAAAAAGAATGGCCTTGTGATTTGGCGCTGCTTGCTTTAGGATTCTCAGGTCCTGAGCCTACATTGGCCGAACAATTAGGTTTAGATCAAGATGAACGTTCAAACCTTGTTGGGAATGAAAAGTATCAAACAAATGTTCCAAATATTTTTACGGCTGGGGATATGAGAAGAGGCCAATCTCTTATCGTATGGGCAATTTCTGAAGGGCGTGAAGCAGCTCATCATATCGATAAATACCTCATGGGACAAACACAGCTCCCTTCAAAAGAAGGAGGAGATTTGCCCTCTAACTAAATCTGTGTCTTTTTGGAAGAAGATGAATGATCTTTAACATGATTGTTTAGCTCTTTGCTTGATGGTAGTCCCGATTTTTAGCTGATATTTCAGATTATAACTGCAAAATATTCGCTCATTCAACAATTTATGCCTAACTAGACTACAACAAACAATAAAAAAAACTTTTTTGGTTGCTTTGGTTTAATTCATCCTACTCCCCCCAAAAAATGACCCATGATGCGCTTTCCTTGCCTACCACCCCTCCTCTCATTTTGTGCCCATTAATAATAGTAAATAATTAATGTTGTTTTTTTGATAATTTTCCTCCATTGTTAATTCTTTTTGTTTTTTACACTTGGTTTTTAGTGATTTTAACCGCTAATTTTGAGTTCAAATTTCAAGTCTCCAATGAAGCTAAACCAAATGGTCCTTTACTTCGCGCCTTCGCGCCTTCGCGCCTTCGCGCCTTCGCGCCTTCGCGCCCGTTAGCGTCCTTTAGCCTTTATGCCTGTTCCTTAAAACAGTCTTTTTTACCCCCTTTTTTAAACCGTAAAACCTTACACCATGGGCAGTCTTTGACCCACCTCAAGGGCACTG
>CBFHWU010000003.1:0-5964 GCA_965659665.1 Flavobacteriaceae bacterium | reverse complement strand
TGTTTTTGTTTTTGTTCAACAATACTTCCCCAATCAGCATGTATTGTTGAACTTTTATTCAATGTAACAATCATCTAAAGGGTTTTTTATTTTTCCAATTTCTTGAACGGAAACCCGTGTATAAAGTTCCGTTGTTTTACGGCTATTATGCCCCAATAAAACCTGTATAGGTTTCAAGCTAACGCCTTGTTCCAATAAATGTGTTGCAAAGCTATGGCGCAACATATGTGGAGTTACTCTTTTTTGAATTCCAACAATTTTAGCTTTGACTCCATCGGTTTGCGTTTTTTTTTTTTTGACCAAATCCAATCCACCTCCATCAGAATGCTTATTATCCGTATAATGGTAAAGAAAATATTTTTAACACACGCTCATTAGGGGTTAATGAGCACAAAACAAGGGTGAACGGTATGTTTTTGTATGGGAACGGTCGTTATTAACCTGATAAAAGCTGTAGGTAAAATCCTACATTTAGATCGTGAAATGGGGGAGGGGTGTACTATTGCACCCATGCTACAAGCTGAAAATCCGTGAGAATGTTATAAGTAGACGAAAACGGTACCATTAGTTATAGCCATTGTTGGCTACAGTTATTTTAGTTTTTCAATAATATCAATTATTTCATTTCCTTCTCCGATTTTCAACTCTTCTCCTTCTTTGCTCTCGTATGGAATACCACCTTTCACATACTTTAAGATTCCATTCTTATCTAAAAACAGATTCAACGGATACGCTTGAATTCCTAATTGGTCAGTAAAATCCTTGGCATTTATTAAATGCTCAAAGTCAAACGGATGTTTTTCAAGAAATTTTTCAACATCTTCCTTTTTCTCGTATGTAATGGCAATAAAATTAAAGTCATCTTTGTACTTTTCTTTTATTTTATTCAAAACAGGTATTTCGTCAATACAAGGCGCACATCTTGTAAACCAAAAATTAATCATAGTTGGTTTGCCAATTAGTTTTTCGGAATTAAAGTTTTTATCGGCTAAAGTCTTTAAGTAAAATTTCGGGAATTCCTTGTCTTTAAATTCAGATAATGGACCAGAATTAATTAAGTTGTCTTTCTTTTTGTCACTAATGGCAAAAGATATTTTAGAAATTATAGAATCCTTTTTTGTTTCGGTATTCTCAATTGTCAAACTTCCGTATAACTGTTTTCCGAGTATTTTTGTCATTTTGTCAACCTGTTTAGTTAACATTTCCTCTGCCTCTGATTTTGTAATTCTGTTTTTTCCATCAGATGTATAATATTCTGTTTGGCAATAAGAATAAACAGAAATGAGTAATAAAAATGTTGTCGTTAATATTTTCATAGTTTATGGGTTTTAATTTTGACTAACGTAAAATTATGTTGCTGAAAATCAGTTTTTTTAAAATATTCAAATTACTCATGTTGTCTTTTGTTTTTCAGCCGCAATTTACTCAATTTTACGTTAGCCTACATACTGAAGAGTTTTGGGCTCTATGGGGGATTGTGGCTAACGCCCCGCTAAACGCAGTGAGGTTCTGGATGTTGAGTTTTTCGCGTTTACTCGATAAAACACAACATACAATAAGAACTTTATCAAATTGCGATTTAGCCATTGATGTGGCATCGTTTTCCCTCGATGGGCAGTTAAAGCTGTATGTTAAATTATAGATCATAGCGAGCAATTTGGTTGAGCGGGGCGATGTAGCACATTTCCAAAGGGACGGGAGCGCGCCAACGGCGTGCGTAGTAACTTTGGTCAGCTTTAGCTGAAGGTGCTACATCGTTTAGTATATGAAAAGTAGGCGATTTCGAAGCACCAAACTTTCGGCTAAGCACGAAGTTTGATACGAGCCAAAACCCTTGATTTTATTACTATTTCGCCTATTTTTTATATACATTGTTACCTGCTGGCTTTTTTCCAATTACATATAAATAATCTCCCAAATCATTTTCATACGATTTCATTATTTCTATAACTTTCCCACTATCGATATCTTTTCTCAATTCCGATAATCCATTTTCAACTTCTATTCGATTTGATAATGAAGAAAATGAAGAAATTCCGCGTCTAATTTGCTCGTCGAAATAAAGTTCAGGGTTCTGTTTACCACAATACAAAAATTGGTCTTCCAAGTCAGGTTTTATAAAATATTTGTGGGTTTCAAGAAATTCAATTCCACTATCTTTCATAGATTTTTTTACTTTTTCTAAAGTTGGCATTTGAATTATAGAATCAAACAACATTTTTGGGAAATAATGATTTAGCCAATAACCTTTCATCTGTTCAGGTGTTGACGTAAAAATCACAATTCTTCCGTTTGGTTTTAAAACTTTATTTAACTCAGAAAAACCATTTTCTAAATTAGTCCAATGATGAATTGTCAAAGAACCAATTATTCCATTCAGAAAACTTTTGGGAAGTCCAGTATTTTCTGCGGAACCAATTTTCCAATCAATTTTATCATTTCTAAGTTTTGCTTTATACAGCATCAATTCGGATGGGTCAATTCCAATAAAATCAAATCCATTTTTTTGTAGTTGATTAGTGTAGTTTCCTGTTCCACAACCTATGTCCAAATATTTCCCATTTTTGGTCGGTTGCAAATGATAAAGTAATTGTTCGGTCAGGTATTTGTCCGCGTTTCGGGTCAGATTGTAATCAATTCCTATTTTGTCGTATTTAATTTCCATTGTTTGGTTGAGCTTGCAGGTAACGGACTTGTGTATGAAACGTAGCGTGCAAAAAGACACTAATCTTTCGGATAAACACCAAGCCGAATTTTTATATTTTGTTTCTAATTTTTCTCTATTTAAAAGCCAAATTAAAAATTTGGCGGTCGTCGCAAATAAAACCAACCTTTCGGTTAAGTACTTATTAGCTATGTTTTATACACCGTGTTGTAGCTTCGTTTTTTACGTGTCCGATTCCGAACCCCATATCTTCAATTTTATATAAGTGGTTATGATCGTGCATCAATAAATGTCTGAGCATTATATATGGTGTGTATGTTTTATATTCTGGGTGAACAGCTAACTTATTCCAGTCTTTTGAATTAAATTCCTTTACCAAATCGATTGTTCTTTGTCGAATTTCAAAAAAATCATTTATAACCTTTTTCAAATCTAATTTCATAAAAAAATCCACATCGAAATTATCTCCAGATAGTGGTTCAAATGTTGGCTTTTCTTCTTGTTTAAAGTCGTTAAGTCTTTTTTGAAAGCCATAAATATCTCCAACTGCTATGTGAGTTGCGTTTTCGTGAATTGACCATTTACCTTTAATGATTTCCTCTTTATAAAGTTCAGAATCAATTTCAGTAATCAATTCTTTTAATAATCTAGGCGTTTCACTTAATGCGTTTAATATTGTTTCAATTTCTCGATTCATATTTCTCTAATGTGCTACATCGGTCTCGTATAACCGTCAGTTACGGGTAATATGCGTTAATATTCGGTTAAGCACATACGCTTGCAATTCCGAGGAGATTCGGACGTAGTCGAATCCGCCGTAATTGCGGTTATATATTGTTGTGCATAGTATTTATTTTTTAATATCAATCCAAGTTAATGATTCATTGTCTAAAATATCCAAGTCATCAATTAGAACCATAATTTTCAAACAAATAAAAACTAATCCGTATGATAAAATCCATATTCTCAATTGGACCTTGATGTTTTCATCATCTTTTAGATTTTCTAATCTCTTCTCAATTTCTTTTTCAAAATATGGTTTTGATTCCTCTTTTTGATTTTCAAGGATTTCTTTAAAGCTCCATTTTTTTGTTTCAATTAAGTTGTTAAGAGCGAGGTGCTTTATGAGTCCAACAAAATCTTCTTCAAAATCATTAATTTTTATTTGTTCTTCTTGTTTTTCAATCAGTTTAAAATGTTCTGAAGAATGTGCGGCATCATTCCGTACTTTCCTTAGTTCATTTAATGAATCGTAAAATCTTTTATCTATTATTCTGAATGCATATAGTAATTCAATTTTTCCTGAAAAAGAACTAATTGCCCCAGGATAATTTAATAGCCTACTTGTATATCTTTTGGATTTAGCTGGAAGTATTTTCCGAACTAGTCTTTCAAGATATTCCTCGACTTTACTTGTTCCGATTAGTACGGCTCCTCGTTCAGATTCATTTGTCAATTTATGTATGAACTCGAAATTCAGCTCGGGATAAACTGAATTTTTCATTTTTTCAAGTATATCGTCTATTCGTGAGTTCATATTATGCACAACGGTCTCGGCTATGGCAAGTGCGGGATTTCATGGCACTTACTTGTCCGATTAGCAGTTGGTTTATTTTGTTTAATTACTTTCATTTTAACACTTTAGCCCGTATTTGCTATAGCCATTGTTGTAAGCAGTTTTTATTCGTTTATTAAGGCTATTTTTTCGTTCACTTTATCTATAAAATTATGTAGATATTCTGGAACATTTCTTTTGTCTTGGTCAATTCTCCAGCTTTTTATATTTCCATTTTCTGAGTATTGTATAAATAATCCTCCTCCGTCTGCACAATCTGGACATCCAAAAACTGTTTCACTTTGATTCAGAAGTTGATTCGGAAAAAAATCCTTTATGTTTTGAACTTGCTCAAATAAATCATTATCTAATTCAACGAATTCCATATTTTGTCCGTTGTAGTCGTCAACTGTATCTTCAAAAAGTGATTTGTCAGTAAGTTTAAATGTTTCTACACATCCTTCTCCAAAACATTCTCCGTAAAAATGTCCAAAAACAAGAAAATTTTGTTCGTTGATATTGATTTCGTTATCATCATCGCTACTGCAGGATAACAAGTATCCAATGGTCAAAAGTCCTAAAAGTATTTTTTTCATAATTGCTTTTTATTTGTAGATGATAAATGTTCTATTTGGTTGTGTTAAATTGCTTACAACTACCGTATATCAGAACTGGTTCCGATATATCGCTTTTATGGTTTTTGTTTTATTTGTTTTTAATATTTTGATTATCAGGGTTTTGATTTTTCAAAATTCGATCAATAGGGCTTTCAATTCGTTTTAAATTTCGTTGAGAAACATGGGTATAGCGTTGAGTTGTTTTGGTAGAATTATGTCCTAATAGTTCCTGTATGAAGCGGATATCGGTACCATTATCCAGCAGATGAGTGGCAAAACTATGCCGCAACATATGAGCAGAAATATTGACTGATATTCCTGCTTTTTTTGCATTATGTTTTAAAAACTTATTGATGCTCCTTGGTGAGTACGTCCCCCCAAACTGCCCTTCAAATAAATAATTCTTGGGCTGATAGATTTTTAAGTATTTTTTTAACACTGGAGCAGTAGCCTCCCCCAGAATACTTACACGATCTTTAAATCCCTTAGACTGCTCAATTAGAATAGTATGATTTGTAAAATCTAAATTCGATTCTTTTAAATTAATCAGCTCACTTATTCTCAATCCTGCAGCATAAAGTAAACTTGTGATGGCTTTGTGTTTTAGATTTTGCGTTACTCTCAATAGTTGTAAAACTTCTTGTTCTGTAATGATTTTGGGTAAACGGTTTTGCTTTCGTGGTCGTTCAATAGTAATATCTACCTTGGATAGTTTCAATACCTTTTCATAGTAAAACTTAATGGCATTGATGTATTGATTTTGGGTTGAAGGACTTACTTTTTCGTGTTGAATTAAATGGAGTAAGAAAGTTTTGATCTCCTTTTTTGTAAGCAAGTCAATTGATTTTTCTTCAAAGAAACCCATGAATTTAAGAAAGCAACTAGAATAGGTCTTTATGGTATTTTGACTATATCGTTTTAAAATAAGCTGTTCTTTATATGCCTTTGGGAGTGCGACAGTGTTCTTGGGGGGCTTGGAGATTAGATTTTTTGGAGTAGGTGTATTTGTATTGAGTTTTGAATAATCTAGATAGACCTTTCCTTTTAAAGCTTGATAAAGCGTATTTAGTTGAAAATCTTTTTTTGAAAAATACCACGATTGGAGTGTCTGACTCCAACGTGCTCCG
>CBFHWU010000002.1:0-84229 GCA_965659665.1 Flavobacteriaceae bacterium | reverse complement strand
TTTTGACTTTCAAATCGCTAAAAAACAAAGTGAAATTGTAATTAAATCTTTTAATTCAGTAAATAAATCAAACCTACCTACATTTTTATTTGCCTGGGATGATATTAAGCCTGTTCGAGAAAAAACCACAAAAAAAGAGGTAAAAGCAATTGCCATAATCAATGATGTAGATAAAGAAATCAAACCTGAATTTTTAGATGCTTTAAAATCAAAAAACGCTGATTATATTCTTTGGTCAGAAAGAGAAGAGCAAAGAAATGTGGAATTAGTTGCGTAAAAGGACTATTGGCAACTTATCATAACCAAATAGGGAAATTTGAGACTAAACCGAATGGTTCGGGACCTTGCTAGTGAAGGCTTGCCTATCGCCCGACTGTACGGAACGGGCAAACCCAGCGTTTAAAAATTTTTTGTAGTTTTAGACTAGAATTAGACCCAAATCTGTTCTTCACACATAAAGCCTACGCTGCCCACAGGGTGTTTTTGTTTTTTGTTTTAGGGTTTTTTGGGGATAGCTGGGTATATCGGAACTTGGTTCGGATATACAGGAGTTGCCACACATTTAAGAAAATAGAATGGATTTAAACGACATTAGAGAAAACTACAAAAAATTTGACGATTGGAAAATTGAAAAAATCGCATCAGAAGAAGCTGGTTCTCTACGACTAGAAGTGCTTGATATTTTAAAAGCAGAAATAAAAAAAAGAAATCTGAATCTAAACTTAATAGATAGCGTTGATTCACAAATAAGGGAATTAACTGAATCAGAATTTGATGAATACTGTGAAATTTTAAGAAATCATCCTTGTCCGAAATGCAATTCTAAGACACAAAAAATAAATGCAACTATGGTCGGTAGAGTAGTTAGTATCTTAATAATGACAAACTACGAGAAATTTTTAAAAGTTGCTTGCTCGAATTGCCTTGATGAAATGCATCGTGAAGCAAATATGAAGTCTGCATTATTAGGTTGGTGGGGAATTCCTTGGGGACCAATTCAAACAATTAGGTCGTTTATGTTTAACTCAAGAATGAAAAAAATAATCGGACTGAAAAACCGAATGAATTTTTTTCAAGTTTCATAGTTAGTAATATCGGAATTATGGAAAGAGCGAAAAATGAACCTGAAAAACTGACTGAATTTATTAATAGGACAAATGTCCCCCGCTAGCCCGCCTGCCGTAAGATCAGGCAAACCCAGCGTTTAAAAATTTTTTGTAGTTTTAAACTAGAATAGATCTAAATCTGTTCTTCACACATAAAGCCTACGCTGCCCACAGGGTGTTTTTGTTTTTAGGATTTTTTGGGGATGATATATTGATTGCGAAAATCAATACAACTAGAAAATAATAATACATAACACCATGAAAAATTACTTTGTCAGCTCGTTCTCGCTACATCCAAAATCCACTTGGAGATTATAACAAGGATAATTAACACACTTGTGAAAAAATCAGCCAGTATCTAAAATATCTCAAACCTCATACATTCTTACGAAAACGGTATTATATCATCTTTGGAAAAAGATGGAAACGTAATGGAAATGAAAGCTAATCCGTTTTTCAAAAAAGTAAGTGTTAATCAAGCATTTTCTTTTATGTGCTTTTGTAAAAAAACGAAAACAATTTATTTAAAAAAAAGAGCGATCAACATAAAAAATTAAATTTAATAAGTCTTGGCATTTTTATTACTAGGATTTCTTTCAAATAGTTTTTTATCCATTTGTACACTAATTATAAAATTAGAAATTTTTCTAAATAGTACTATTTGTGAATGTACGTTGAAAAGTTATATTTATCTTTTAAAAGATAAATATATATAATTTGACTTTAAATAATAAATAATTAAGTCATATTTAGTTTATAAAAAGAAAATATAGTAGGTTTATCTTTTTTAAATATAACCCTATGAGAATTATTGATGATTACAATAAAAAAATTCTAACCTTTTTAGATAAAGACGGTAGAATACCTTATTTGAGTATCGCAAAACAGCTTGATATATCAAATACTATGGTTCATCAAAGGGTTTCTAAATTATTAGAAAATGGAATAATTAGGGCTATAAGACCTATTTTGAATGAGAAAAAAATTGGTTATGACTTAGGCGCTTTTACGGGTATATCATTAGAAAAAGATTATGTACATGGAGATGTTATCAAAGCTTTGAAAAAAATTCCTGAAATAACAGAATGTTATTTTGTAGCAGGTGACTATACTTTTTTTTTAAGAATAGTTGCTAAGGACAGTGAGGATTTAAGGCATCTTCTTTATGAAAAAATTGATAAAATACCCGGAGTGTACAAAACGGTATCAATGATTGACTTAGGATGTGCTTTTAAAAGAAATATAAAAATCTGACTAAATAAATAAAACACAATTAATACTAATTATAAAAATGAAAACCATACATAAAAAATTTGATTTGAAAGCCCCTTATTATGCTGCAAGTACAGGGCAAAACAGCTGGAAAGGTACCGGAAAAAAATTCAAAATAACATCCCCTGTCGATGGTCATGAGATTGGTCAAATTCATAGTATAGTTCCATCTGATTTTGATAAAATAATAAATCAGGCTCAAGAAGCTTTTCCTATTTGGCGGGCTGTACCTGCGCCTCAAAGAGGTGAAATAGTACGACAGTTTGGAGACGAATTAAGAAATTATAAAGACGATCTGGGGGCTCTTGTAAGTTATGAAATGGGTAAGAGCCTACAGGAAGGATTTGGGGAAGTTCAGGAAATGATCGATATCTGTGATTTTGCCGTAGGACTATCACGCCAGTTATACGGACTTCAAATGCATTCGGAAAGACCCGGCCACAGAATGATGGAACAATGGCATCCTTTAGGAATTATTGGGATTATCTCTGCCTTTAATTTCCCTGTAGCGGTATGGGCTTGGAATACTGCCATAGCATGGGTATGTGGCAATGTTTGTGTATGGAAACCCTCTGAAAAAACACCTTTTACTGCATTGGCATGTCAGGAGATATTTAAAAAAGTGCTGAAAAATAATGATTTACCGGAAGGTTTAAGTAGCGTTGTAATTGGTGGAAGAGATATAGGCGAGCAAATGGCTTCACATCCCGATATAGCATTGGTATCGGCAACAGGTTCGACTGGAATGGGTAAAAGCGTTGCCGGGGCTGTAGCGAGAAGATTAGGGAAATCCATTTTAGAACTTGGTGGTAACAATGCTATCATAGTGACAGAAAATGCTGATTTAAAACATGCCGTTCCTGCCATCGTATTTGGGGCTGTGGGTACAGCTGGTCAAAGATGTACTTCAACAAGAAGGCTTATAGTACACAATGACCAGTATGAAAACCTGGTAAATCAATTGGTACGTGCTTACGGTCAGCTTAGCATTGGGAATCCATTAGATGAATCAAATCATGTAGGACCCATTATTGATGTGCAAGCTGTACAGCAATACAACGAAACAATTAAAAAAGCAATTGACCAAGGTGGAAAAATACTTTGTGGTAATGAAATATTGAGTGGAGAACAATATGCTTCGGGATGTTATGTGAAACCGACAATTATTGAAGCCAATGCCAATATGCCTATTGTGAAACATGAAACCTTTGCTCCAATTTTATACGTAATGAAGTATGATAAACTGCAGGAAGCCATTAAAATACATAATGCCGTACCCCAAGGGTTATCATCGTCAATTTTCACGCTCAATATGAGAGAAAGCGAAACTTTCTTATCATTCGCAGGTTCAGATTGTGGTATCGCCAATGTAAACATAGGTACTTCAGGTGCAGAAATTGGCGGTGCTTTTGGCGGAGAAAAAGAGACCGGAGGAGGTAGAGAAAGTGGCTCGGATGCATGGAAAGCTTATATGCGCAGACAAACCTGCACAATTAATTACAGCGACCAGTTGCCTTTAGCACAAGGGATTAAATTTGATTTTTAAGTTATTCACGATCCATAGTTTGATTTGCTAAAAAAACTATTCATTTCTTCAATTTCAACAGGAGGCTGGGAATTAGGAAACGGTATTAACTTTTTAATTGGCGGGATGGTCGATAATTATGTGGGTTATTTTTATATTAAAGACAAAAAGGAATTGCCACAAATGAATCCAAACAGAGTCATAATGATTAGAAAAATTAATAACGGATGGTATCTATATAAAACAACATAATTATTGGTGCTAATAACAGTATATAAAATAACGATTTTGGTCATTGAACGAAAATAAAACAGAAATTAATGAGCGGTAATCAACCAGAAAACAAACGAGCAACTCTCGCCTGCTCCTCATACACGAGACCGCTATAAATTATGGAAACATTCACATTTTTTGCTAAAACTAAAGTTATTCATTCATCTGTTAAGCTCGCTGAAAAAATTAAGAAATGGTTCATTGATGAAAAAAAATTACCATATACATTAGGCACGAAGAATTTGGTGAGTTTATGGTAATTGATGTACAAGCTTTATTGAACAATCCAGATGCGCCGGAGATAAAAAGAAGTTCAAGAGAAATTAAAGGGGTTAAAAACTGACAGGAGTGTATTTATAATATTTGAGCCCACTATATCAAATGACAGTAAAGAATTTCGGTTCAGAATTTTTTTCCGACCCTCGCTGTTCCCGTTGAAATAGAAACAGATAGCACAAGGAAAAAAAATAAAAACAATTAATGGAGTTGAGTATGACCAATGGATTCACGAAAAAACCCATAATTTTAACAAACAGTGGGGCACCAAAATTAAAAGTTGTGTTTAAAAAAAAGTAGAAAATATAACTGAGAAAAAATAATCAAAAAGAAGAATTTTAATTAACAACACTTGATGTTCAACGAGATTTTATAAAACCCAGAAGCATTGACAATACCATTTGAACCAACAATTTTTGGAATTCAATTAAATTTACATTTAATATTAGAATATCTGGCATTTTTTATTGGATTTAGGTATTACGTTCAGTTGCGTAGATTAACCAATGATCAAATATCAAATAGAAATAGGCTCTCAATTATACTAGGTGCCATTATTGGAGCATTTGTAGGTTCGAGATTAATGGGCTTTTTAGAAAATCCAATGATAACATTAAATACGAGCAACATAGTCCATTTACTGAACACTAAATCTATAATGGGAGGACTATTTGGAGGATTAATTGGCGTTGAAATATCAAAAAAAATGATTAACGTAAAGCAATCTTCGGGTGACTTATTTACTTTTCCAATTATAGTCGGTATAATAATTGGTCGCATAGGTTGTTTTTTAAGTGGAACTAATGAATTTACTTATGGTAGTGAAACAAAAAAAATTACTGGCATGGACTTGGGAGATGGACTATTGAGACATCCAACTGCCCTGTATGAAATTCTTTTTTTGGTTTTACTTTTTATCTTTTTAAAAAGAATCACTTTTTACACCAAAGAAGAAAATGGGTTATTATTTAAACTTTTTATGATTATATACTTCGGGTTTCGTTTGCTTATTGAATTTATTAAACCAAATGTTTTTTATATTTTGGGTCTTAGTAGTATTCAATGGCTTTGTATAATTTGCTGGATATATTACGCCCCAACATTTAAAAAAATAATAAAAAATGCCTACACGAAAATATACTTACTATGATTACACTATTAGTTTGTGTCCTGAATGCTTAAAGCGAATTGATGCTAAAATTGTTTTTGAAGACACTAATGTATACATGTTGAAAAGATGTCCTGAACATGGTAGCTCGAAAATATTAATAGCAGATGATATAGCGTATTATAAAAATATTAGGAATTATAATAAACCCTCCGAAACCCCTTATCAATTCAACACTAAAACGGATTATGGTTGTCCATACGATTGTGGCCTTTGTCCAGATCATGAACAACATTCTTGCCTAACAATCATTGAGATTACCGATAGATGCAATCTAACCTGTCCAACCTGTTATGCGAATTCTTCGCCTATTCATGGAAGACATAGAACATTTGAAGAAGTCAAAACAATGCTAGACACTATTGTTGAAAACGAAAAAGAACCAGATGTTGTTCAAATTAGTGGAGGAGAACCAACACTTCATCCTCAATTTTTTGAAATTCTTGATTATGCGAAGACACTTCCCATAAAACACATCATGGTCAATACAAATGGACTTGAAATTGCAAAAGATTTTGAATTTGCCAAACGTTTGAAAAGTTACACACCAGACTTTGAAATTTATTTACAATTTGATTCCTTCAAAGCGGAAGCATTGGTTGCATTACGTGGAGCCAATTTGAAAAGAATTAGAGAGAAAGCCATTGAAAACATAAACAAACTTAATCTTTCAACAACATTGGTCGTTACACTACAAAAAGGACTTAATGATGATGAAATAGGAAAAATAATAGACTATGCTCTTAAACAAAAAGGGGTCAGAGGCGTTACCTTTCAGCCTACTCAAATAGCAGGTAGACTTGATCATTTTGACCAAAAAACAGATAGAGTTACACTTACCGAAGTGAGAAGAAAAATACTGGAGCAAACTAAAATTTTTAACCCTGATGACCTAATTCCAGTGCCGTGCAACCCTGACGCTTTGGTAATGGGATATGTTTTAAAGTTATCAGGCGAAAATATTCCATTAACCAGATATATAAATCCAACAGACTTACTTGACAATGGTAAGAATACAATTGTGTATGAACAAGACGAAGAATTACAGCGTAAAATGTTCGAAATATTTAGTACAGGTACTTCTACAGAAAATGCTTCATCTAAACTGCATAATTTGCTGTGTTGTCTTCCCTTTGTTGAAGCACCAAACCTTAGTTATGATAATTTATTTAGAATAATCATTATGCAATTTATAGATGCTTATAATTTTGATGTTAGGGCGATTAAAAAATCATGTGTACACATCATTAATAAGGATAATAAAATAATCCCTTTTGAAACAATGAATCTTTTTTATAGAGATGACAAACAAAAAAGATTAGAAGAATTAAAAAACGAAATGTAATGCTCAAAGCTATGATATTTTTAAAACTAGGTAATTTCTTCGGACTGATAACACTCATTATTACGATAATGATAGGTCCTCCAATTTTATTGACCATAATTGGGTTTTTGGTTAAAAAAAAATGGCCTAAAATGGGAAAAGTATTTTTTATTTTAGGTGGATTGTATTTGTTAATTGGATTAGGGTTTTGCGGAACCATATTAATGAATAATTATACATAAAAAGCATAGAATACCCCGCTATCGTTGCCAGTTCCATATATTCCTCCATTTACCCTTTTTTTACACGCCTAATTATAAAGATTCAGAGTCTTGTTATTTTTTTACAAAAGTAAGGATCACCTTAAATCTAAAACCATGTGTTTGATTACAACACCAGCGGAGTCATTGGGCTTTCTAAAAAAGCTATATCTATAAATACTCAAGCACCTACTTATGACCCCTAATAACACACATTTTGGTGCATGCTGCCACGAACATGGACCAAGCGTAACAGAGGTGCGCCGCAGGAACATACAAATTTTTTGTAGTTTTAGACTTGAATTAGAACCCAAATCTGTTCTACTACCCATAACCTGCTTGCCCAACAAGGGCGTTTTGTTTTTTGTTTTTAGGATTTTTTTTGGGAGAGATAAGGGAATATATCGGACCCTAGTTCTGATATAACGTAGTTGTGTTTAATTTTTAAAACCATAAATGATATGAAAAAAATTCAAATCTTAACTTTTTTTGCCTTGATAATAGGAGATATAGTAACAATAATTTTAAAAATATGAAAACACAAAATTTAATCCATCTACTTCTTATTGCGACATTTTTATTTTTAAGCGAAAATGGTTTTACGCAAATCAGTAAGGGAGGAACACCGCCAAGTTTTACTACTTCAATACAGGATTCCGTATCAGTCATTCAGATGCCAGCCGTAAATATTGATTCCTTAGTACAGAGCGACACAGTTGGTGATTTTCGTTCCGTTTTGGTTATGCAATTGATGTAAACATGGGATTACATAATAGCGGAACATGGGAGAAAAGCAGCATGTACATTTTGGGAGTTGGTAATTTTTTGCTAATTTAGTGGTAGACAACCCCCCAGTTTTGTTTTCTAGTAATGAAAAACCTACTACTCATTCCTGAATTCCGGCGACGATTAGCAACTTTAAACACAGGTACGCTTACTACTACTCGCATAATTAAACAAGGGACAGACATAGGATATATTCAAGAATTATTAGGGCATAGTAGTAGCAAGACCACTGAAAACTTTATACATATTACGAAAAAAGGGTTTGAAAATATAAAGAATCCTTTTGATTCTTTAGGAATTCAAAAAAATAATAACGTGTTGTTTAGCCCTCCGAAAAAGTAAGCTAAACAACACTCCTAACCCCGTGACTAATAATGTCTTATTTATTGATTTTGTAAGCTATTATAATGAGGACTTAAAATTTAATGTAATCGTAACTGATTTATTGGGTAATCATGTTTTTCAAAAAGAAATTGATGATAAGGTTTCCTTAATAAATTTAAGTAGCTTGAAGCTTACGGTATATTTATTGAAGCAACAAACAAATTATATCAAAACAAATTATAATCCCCTCAAAATAATGAAACAGTTATGTATGGCTTTTTTTCTTTTGCTTTTTCTTTATTGTCAAGAAAAAATTGAACCAATTGAATGTAATTACAAAAATCCCATTGAAGAATTAACATGGTTAAAAAAATTGATCGATGATTATGATTGGTTGTATGGTGAAAATGGAATAAGTACCATAGCTAATCCTCCAGATAATTCTTCCAAATTGTATACGTACAAACAGGATACCCTAATTTCTTATGGAGATGATAATAATTTTAAATTGTATAATTGTCTCGGAGCAACTGTTTGCCACATAGTTGATGGGAATAGAAATGAAGACAGTTGTTCTAACATATCATTAGATAAATTAGTAGAAATTAGAATATTGTGGGAAAGCACCAATTAAGATGCTGATAACAAACAATAAGCTTAATGAGCAAACTGAACCGTAAACACATTTTAGTGCAAGATATCAACTTTAAAATCATCCCGAATGGATATGCTCACTGAGCTTATCTGAACGGTGTAGCACATTCAGCAAAAGCGGACTAAAGTTACTACGCACGCCGTTGGCGCGCTCCCGTCCCTTTGGAAACGTGCTACAACACGGAGTATAGTCAATTGTTTTGTTTGTGTGTATTCGGATAATCCTACGGATTTTCCTATTGTTCGTTTTTGTTTATTAACTAGTCCTAGCCAACGTAATTAACCACACATGGTAACGCTAGTTTTAATACCTTTTAAAGTTCTTTTAAGATTGATTAGTTAAAAACAATTTGTTTAATTTTTTTCTTCTATTTCACGTGCTTTAGATAAAGCACTGGCAATTAATCCTGCCGGAACTGTAACCACTCCAATACTAATTAAAAGAATAAAAAAAGTAAATATTTTCCCCCCCATAGTAATAGGATAAACGTCGCCATAACCAACTGTCGTTAATGTTGCTATAGCCCACCAACCACTATGAAATATAGAGCTAAATAATTCGGGCTGCGCTTTATTTTCAAAAAAGTAAATACCTGCCGATGCAAGGAATATGAATATTGAGGTAACAAAAAAAAACAAAATCATCTCCTCTTTAACTATTTTAGCAGCAATATGGAATCTGTAAAGCGTTTTTTTATAACGGATTAGTTTTAATACTCTAAAAATCCGAAAAATACGTAAAGCTCTAAAATCATAGGCTAATCTGAAATAAAATGGAAAAAAAGCTAAAAGGTCAATAATTCCATAAAAACTAAATATATATTTTAAAGGTTCTTTTGACACATAAATCCTTAACAAATATTCTAACGTAAACACCAATACGCAAAACAATTCAAAATCATTAAGCATATCGATTGCGTTTGGTGAAATGCTGGGCAAAGTTTCGACAGCAAATGAAATAAGTGACAGGATAACCAATGCCTGTATAAAATAATTAAATAATTTTCCTTTTTTAGAATTGTTGTCCTCTACGATTAATCTTAATTTCTTTTTCATTAATTGAAAGTTAAATCGACAACTAAAAAAAGGGAAAACAACCATGGAGTGGTAAATTGTTTCATGGGTCAGAAAAATTTGGGTTTCTCAAATATAAAAAAAAAATAATTTTTAAATAGATGTAGCCTACAAGTTTTTAATGATGAAACATTAATTTTTTAAAAATGATAATAGAAATAAAGACAATTGCTACAACTTAAATAAACGTGTTATCTTTTACATAGAAATCATAGCTCGCTTTTGTTCGTCACTTTTGATATGCTATACCGCTAATTAAAACCTCTGTTTTCCTTTTATTTTTTAATATTTAACGTTCAATTTGATGAGTTGTCTCACGATCTAAATGTAGGATTTTACCTACAGCTTTTATCAGGTTAATAATGACCATTTCCATACAAAAACATACCGTTCACCCTTGTTTTGTGCTCATTAACCCCTAATGAGCGTGTGTAAAAAATATTTTCCTTACCATTATACGGATGATAAGCATTCTGATGGAGGTGAATTGGACTTTTGAAAATGATTAAGCCCCAAATAAATTCGCTAAACATAAGAGAAAAGCAGCATGTACATTTTGGAAGTTGGTAATTTTTTGCAAATTTAGAGATAGACAACCCCCCAGATTTGTTTTCTAGTAATGAAAAACCTACGATTAATACCCGACGTTCACAAACAACAAGCTATTGTAAAACTAGATTTTGCTTATGACAAGGCGTTATTGGATTTGGTCAAAAAACAAACACAACCCGAGGGAGTCAAAGCTAAACTTGTTGGAATTCAAAAAAGAGTAACTCCACATATGTTGCGGCATAGTTTTGCAACACATTTATTGGAACAGGGGGTTAGCTTGAAACCTATACAGGTTTTATTGGGGCATAATAGCCGCAAAACAACGGAACTTTATACACGGGTTTCCGTTCAAGAAATTGGAAAAATAAAAAACCCTTTAGATGATTGTTACATTGAATAAAAGTTCAACAATACATGCTGATTGGGGAAGTATTGTTGAACAAAAACAAAAACATAACGAAAATAAACACCCCTAAAGGAGTATATACACACTAGTAGGGCATTAAAAAAAACGAAATATCAATGGACGAATATCTATTCATAGGTTTATTAATGCTTGTATTTATAGGAATACCTGTCGGAGTTGGACTTCTCCTATATTTCATTCCTAAACGGCTTGGATATCCAAAGGCCTCAACATATCTTATAATTGGATACGGCTTAATTGTACTAGCAATTACATTCTTCATAGTTTTTGAGGATCAGCTTTTTACTGAGAATAATGCAAAAAGACTTATTGAAGAACAAGGAATGGAACTAATTGACGAGTTCGAACTTGTTAATAATGAATCCATGTCAGCAATAGGTGATTATTACCATACTTTCACTTTAGAAATATCTGAAAGAGATAAAAATAATGCTGTTAACAAAATCAAAAACTCGGACAATTTTCAAGCGGAAAATAATTCTGTTGAAGAGGTGCTTTATATGTCGGACAAAAGATATTTTGGACCCAAAGTGATTCAAAACTATGAAACTGAATTTGCTTTTGTTAGAGAATATTGCGAACCAAGTGGACAAAAAGGTTATGCTCCGGCTTTTAGGAGAATTTCAATTAGCAAAGTAAAAAATGAAATAATCTTTGAAGATATTATTGAATAAAAAACGCCCTACAACAAGGTGTATAATGCATACCCTGCGGGATACGCACCATATTCAAACCGTTGTAGCAAATTAAAAACTAAATAAACTATAAAATGACAATAAGAAAAAGTTCTAAGCAAATGACCGATGAAGATTGGTTAAATTTTAATTCGGCAGTCGAAAAATTATTCAATGATGGATTATATGAGTCATTTGTCATGCATCATGCTGCAATGGGAACAAGTTTCATGGCTAGGCATAGAATGCATGGTAGTATGTCAGGAAGATTAGGGTTTCTTAGATTTTTACCCTGGCATAGAGCCTATCTACTTGTCTTTGAAAGAGCTTTGCAAAGAATTAACCCAAGTGTTTTTATACCATATTGGGATTGGACAAAAGACACACAAATCCCAAGTAAAATTACAGCCCTTCCAAATAATAACCGACATATAAGAAATGTTGATTTTACAGATGAAAGCGAAATAACTACGATTCTATCTAATTCTGACTTTTATTCGTTTACTAAACAACTAGAAGTTGGACCACATAACAGGGGGCATAATTTTGTTGGTGGAATAATGGGTAACCCTATGTTCTCCCCAAGAGATCCATTATTCTGGCTTCATCATGCGAATGTTGATAGAATTTGGAATGACTGGCAAAGTATTACAGGAAATGAAAATAAAACTGGGGATTTTACAGGGTTTAGCCCTAACGAAAGGCTGCTTGACCCTTGGGAGTCTGAGTTCAACGTAGGCAACATCAACAATATATCAAACTTAGGAAGTAGTTCTTACACATACGGTGAAAGAGATTTACCACTTAGCACATAAATTAAAACCAAATACATATGAACAAAATCGAAATTACTTTTAAAGGCGCAGTTCTTGACCTTAAATTAGAACTAGAAGGAAAAGAATGCAGCAAATTATAAAATACTTTCTGCTAATACTGTTTATGCTAATCAAATAAATAAACAAAATTTTACTGGTATAAACGCTGGGGGTTCTTATAACTACTTTTTTAATGGAAATATGATATCAAAGACACACACAAAACTTTAATTCGAAGACTTGATTCTCTTTGGTATTACTTCGAAAAACATTATTCAGACGTAAATGAATTTTACTGCTCATCATTATCCAAGTGGTTGAATGTAAGGGACAGTAAAAAAATAATAAAGAAACATCGAAAATTAATGAACAAGGGAGTGCGTTTTTTTGTGAATGAAATGGACTTCAAACTTTTTATTGCTGCTTTAAACGTTGAAAATAAAAATCATAAAACTGCTAAAAAATATATGAATGAAATTGAAGATTTATTAAGCCAAAGACCAGGATCTAAACAATTAAACAAACGAATAAAACAAGGGGTAGACTTTCTGAACAAGGGGAAAGGAACATACCCTGAAATATTAACATTAGCTTCAATTTAACAAAAGACAAACTGAAGCAGTGTTTTTACACTTTTTAATAATAAACGACACAAACCCTTAGGGCAACTAAAACGAAACGATATGAGCTTTATAAAAGCAGAATGGAGAAAACTCGCATTAGCGAATTATATCATTGATAAGCAACTACTTGACAAATATCTTCCTGTTGGTACCGAATTAGACTTGTGGAATGGAAAATGCTATGTTAGCTTAGTCGGATTTATGTTTTTAAATACTAAACTATTAGGGGTTAAAATTCCATTTCATTCAAACTTCGAAGAAGTTAATTTACGATTCTACGTTAAACGATTTGACAATCGAGAATGGAAAAGAGGAGTTGTATTTATCAAAGAAATTGTTCCGAAACGAGCTTTGACTTTTGTGGCAAATACAGTGTATAATGAAAATTATGAAACATTGCCAATGGAACACTCTTGGAGTTCAAACCACAAACAAAGAACTGTGCAATACAGATGGAAAAAATCAAATAAATGGAATTTTATAAAAATTGATGCAAGTATTGAAAAATTCAATATAGAATCAAATAGTGAGATAGAATTTATTACAGAACACTATTGGGGCTATGCAAAAGTAAATCGTACTAAATCCAATGAATATGAAGTTACCCACCCAAAGTGGGAAGCCTATAAAGTGACTAATTATGAAATTGATATAAACTTTGGTACTGTGTACGGAAAGGAATTCGAATTTCTAAATTCAACCAAACCAATTTCGGTAATGTTAGTTGAAGGCTCAGAAATAACAGTAGAAAATAAAAAAACAATAAAAATAATAACGCCAAAATAAGCTGTTTAGCACACACCCTTTTCAGGGTAGGTATCATAAACAAAACCGATGTAGTGCATTACAGAAACCGAATACTAAATGAAATTAATTGAACAAAAAAATTGGAAAAATTTCAGTGGGAATATCAACATCTATAATAATCTCAGGAATTCTGATATTTCAAAATTGATAAAAGAACCAAATATCCATACAATTCAGTTTTTTGAATTTAAAAACCCAAACAAAAAAACTTGGAAAGTTCTCAATAACTTCTACAAAAAATATCCTGATATAAGATTACGAATTTCGTGGGATGACACAGTGGATTTTAACTTTTTAAAGTATTTACAAGCTGTAAAAAAATTCACTATTTCATCTTATATGACTACAGATTTTACTCCAATTCGTGACTATCTTAAACTGACAGCACTGAGTATTGGCGAAACAAAATCTGTAGCTATTGATTTAAGTTTTGTCTCTGACCTAAAGGATTTAAAATATTTCTATGTTGATGGAATGAAAAAAGGATTAGAAAGTGTGTCACAACATGAAAATCTTGAAGTTCTAACATTTCGTGGAGTTAAATTAACTGACTTGGAGCTGATAAGGAATTTTAAAAATAACGACACCATATATATATAAAAAAATATGTTGGGAAATAGCTCGCCACTCTACATACTCCAAACCCTTATGTGTTATTAAAATAAACAAAAAATGATTACAGGAAAAACATTAATTGATTTAGGATTTAAACCTTCAAAATGGTTTAAAGAAGTTATTGAATACGCAAATAAAAACGACTTGCACGGAGAAAGCCTTGTCAATTATGTAAACTCAATACGACCTAAAATCATAGAACCTTACGAAAATTCACTTGACTACTTTAAAAACATAAGAGCAGAATCAGAAAATGAAGTTTCTAATGTTCATCAGGTTTTGGAGACCATGGAAGAGTTGATGAAAACACCTACTATTACTAAGGGTGCAGTAATGCCAGATGCTTGCCCAACAGGGGGAAAGGGACAAATTCCAGTTGGTGGAATCGTGGCAACAAAAAACGCCATTCACCCGGCAATGCACAGTGCAGATATTTGTTGTTCTGTTATGATGACCAACTTTGGTAGGACAGACCCAAAGAAAGCATTGGACATTGCTCATTCCGTAACACATTTTGGTGGTGGTGGACGAGAAGACCATTTTGAACTAGAAAAGCAATTATTAGAAAGAATATTAGACAATAAATACCTGAATAACCAAAAAAGTCTAAATTTTGCCAAAACTCACTTGGGTACTCAAGGAGATGGAAACCATTTCCTCTTTATGGGGAAATCTAAAAACACAGGCGATACAATGATGGTCACTCATCACGGAAGTCGTGGTTTTGGAGCAAATTTGTATTCGACAGGAATGAAATTGGCTGAATATTTCAGAAAAGAAATATCACCAAAAACCATAGCGAAAAATGCTTGGATTCCCTACGATACTGAAGAAGGAAAAACGTATTGGGAAGCCCTTCAAATTATTAGAGATTGGACTAAACTAAATCATACCGTAATTCATAATGCTACATATCAAGGGTTAAATATTGAGCCTCTAAACAGATTTTGGAACGAACACAATTTTGTGTTTAAGGAAGATGATTTATTTTATCACGCTAAAGGGGCAACGCCACTGGAGGATAAATTTGTCCCGGATTCGCAAGATGGATTACGACTCATTCCCTTAAATATGAGCGAACCTGTCTTGATAGTGAAAGGGGAAACTACCGAAAATAATTTGGGTTTTGCTCCGCACGGAGCAGGTAGAAATATAAGTAGAACTCAACACAAAAGAAACAAGGTGGGTAAAACCAAGGAACAAATATTTGCAGAAGAAACCGAAGGCTTAGATATTCGGTTTTTCTCTAACCATATTGACATTTCGGAATTACCAAGTGCGTATAAAAATGCACAACATGTTCAAGACCAAATGAAAGAATTCGGATTAGGAGAAGTCGTAGATGAAGTTCTGCCTTATGGTTGCATTATGGCAGGTGATTGGGATATTGATGCCCCTTGGAAGGTTAAGGCAAAACTAAGAAGAGAAAAAAGAGAAAAAGAAAAGAAAAACACCACATAGCACTGGGTTAGCTTCCATTTAAAAATGAATAAAAGCGAATACATATTTAAATCAGAGAGATTAGGTTTTCGAAAATGGAGAAACGAAGATTTGGAAGAATTTGCAAAGTTAAATTCTGATGAAGATGTAATGGAACACTTTCCGAAATACACTATCGAAAAAAGAAGTTGAGAAACTCATAGATAAACTCAGAAACCATTTTGCTAAAAATGGATTCACATACTACGCAGCTGAAATATTAGAAACAAATGAATTTATTGGAATGATAGGTCTTGCATTTCAAGATTATAAAACAACATTTACTCCTGCAATTGATATTGGTTGGAGATTAAAAAGAAATGCCTGGGGAAAAGGATATGCAACAGAAGGTGGAAAGAAATGTCTTGAATATGCATTTAATGAATTAGGTATAAATAAAATAATATCAGTCTGCCCGATAAAGAATAATAAATCCCAAAATGTTATGAAGAAAATAGGAATGACAAAAAAAGAGAGAATTCAATCATCCTGAAATGATTAATCATCCTGCATACGAAAAACATTTTTGCTACGAAATAACCAAAAAATAAATACACACTTTTTATGAGGTATAGCCTTAGTTACAGCGATATTTTTTAATGCTATAATTTGGGTTTTTGCTCAAAAAATTAATGTTATTTTTTATCGATTTAGCTATATTTATTTAATATAATTTATTTAAAACATAAACAATATTGATAGTATAGTCTTTTTTACATATTTTCACTTACTTATTGTAATATTTTGCTTTTTAATTCAGTAGATTTTGGAGTTTTTTTTATTGTTTTTTACACTTTATATTGGTTTGTTTTTAATAAAGACTTAAAAAAACAAAACCTTTTATTACTATTGTTTAGTTATTTTTTTTATGGTTATTGGCATTGGAGTTATCTCGCGTTAATAATTTTTAGTTCATTATTAGATTATAATATGGGCCAAAAAATATACCATGAGACAAGACAACATGTAAAAAAAAGATATCTTTTGTTTAGTGTAATTATTAATATTGGTGTGTTAATTACTTTTAAATATTATAATTTTTTTATAGAAAATGTAACTAATTCGCTGACATTTTTTGGTATTAGAGTTACTATTCATTACCTAGAATTAATTTTACCTTTAGGGATAAGTTTTTACACCTTTCAAACATTAAGTTATACCATAGATGTGTACAAGAAAAGAATTCGACCCACTAACGATTTAATTTCATTTCTGTGTTTTGTGGGTTTTTTTCCGCAATTGATCGCAGGACCAATAGAGCGCGCAAAGGATTTATTAACCCAAATTGAAAAAAAAAGATTCCTTCATCCTAGAAATTTTTCATTTGGTTTAAAATTATTTTTATGGGGGCTTTTTAAAAAAGTCGTAATCGCTGATCAATGCTCTGTATATGTAGATGATATTTTCTTTAATTATGAAAATTATAATTCAAGTACACTCGCTTTAGGGGTTTTTCTTTTTAGTATTCAAATCTACGGAGATTTTTCTGGCTATTCTGATATGGCGGTAGGCATTGCTAAAATGTTGGGGTTTAATTTAATGTATAATTTTAAAATGCCTTATTTTTCGGCCAACCTCAAAGAATTTTGGAGCAGGTGGCATATTTCATTAAGCAGTTGGTTTAAAGATTATGTATACATTCCACTAGGCGGGAACAAAAAAAATAAGATTATTACCTTCAGAAACGTTTTTATTGTATTTCTAATAAGTGGGGTTTGGCATGGTGCAAATTGGACCTTTGTAGCCTGGGGTTTACTTCATTTTTTTGGTTTTTATGTTTCATCGCTTTTTCCTTCATACCAAAATAAAAGTTCAGATTTTTTAGCTACAATAACAACATTTCTTTTTGTTTCCTTTGCATGGATTTTTTTTCGTTCAGAAAATTTGACACATTCAATTGCCTACATAGGGTATTTGTTTGATTGGTCAACTTTTAAATTCCCTGATGTTTTGCCTAAAGCTTTACTTTTTTTAATAGGTGCATCTTTTTGTGGTGAGTTCTTATTTAGATTTCACAAAAATTATTTTAATATGCTTTATTCCAAGCATATGATCAGATATGGGATGTATTATCTAGCTGTTTTTCTAATTTTACATTACCATAATTCGGATCAAAAATTTATTTATTTTCAATTTTAACTCTCGGAATCAATGATTCGTAAATATAAAAAACTCTTCCTTTTTATCTTACCAATTGTAATCCTGATCCTCTTCTTTGAATGTTTTTACAGAGCAGCTGAAAATGATTATACAAAAAAAGCGCATGATATTCAATTTCAGTATGATAAAGCTGAAATATTAGTCTTCGGTAATTCGCATCCGTTTTATGGCATTAATCCTAAATATATCGATTTTTCTACCTATAATTTTTCTTTGATAAGTCAAACTTTATATTATGATAAATTATTATTTGATAAACATATCCCAAAATTTAAAAATTTAAAATGCATTATCTTACATATTGAGTACACTACACTTGCTGAACTTGTTGAAAACAAAGAAAATATATGGAGAAAATATTATTATCAACATTATATGAATGTAGAGATTCCCAATAATTCTGTTTTTGATAAAAGAAATTATTTCATTTCTTTCACAAGAGGCTTAAGATCTAATGTTAAATTATTCATCCGGTATATAAAAGATGGATCGATTACAAATTGCAATGATTCTGGTTTTGGAATTAATTATAGAGATTATTCGGAGCAAAGACTTTCGGATGATTTAATTCAAAAAAGAGCTATAGCGATTGAAGATCATCTATTTGATTTTGAGGAAAATTTAGTTTTGTTGGATAACATGATTAAATATTGTCATGATAAGGACATAAAAATCGTGTTGCTAACGTTACCCAATACAAAAAAATTTTATGATCTATTAAATCCCAAAAAGAAAGATAAAATGACCAATACACTCGCTTATTTGGATAGTTTGAACCAGCATGTTACTTATTACAATATGATTCAACATGAAAGTTTTGATTATTTTGATTTTTATGATGCAGATCATTTAAACCACAATGGGGCTAGGAAAGCATCATTAATTCTAAATAAAAAATTAAAAGAAATAGGAATGAAAAATTAATACTTCTTAGCAAAATCACTCCTATAAAATTCCAGTACTGTTTTCTTAAAACCAAATATTTACTGTTTGATTAATCTTATGGTTCCTCGATTTAATGTTTTTTTTATGCATTGTTCTGGCTTACTTCTGAAATCCTCGCGGATTTTCTATTCGGTTTCCTTTTGCTAAATTAGGTGCTTAAAACACGCAACAAACCATACACAAACACGATGTATTTGATTTATGAACAGAGAAAACCGAAAATATTATTTACAGAATTTGGTCTTTATAATAGGATTAATAGTTCTATTGACTAACGACCATTATTTAAAGCTGGAATATTCCAATTGGTTGACTGGAAAATTATCTGATTTTATTGGAGTTCTTATTTTGCCGATGGTTTTGACATATCTTTTCCCTAGGTCAAAAAAGACAAATGTAATTCTAACTGGTCTCTTCTTTATATTTTGGAAATCACCAGTTTCTCAATCATTTATTGATGGTTACAATCAGATCACTTTAATTAAAATTACAAGAGTAGTTGACTATTCGGATTTAGTAGCTTTATGTTTTTTACCTATTTCTTACTTTTTTTTGTATAAAATAAATGAATTTGAGAAACTAAAAATTAAAGTAAAAGGCTTAAATCCAGTTATTCTACTTCTTCCGGCTACTATAATATTTATCGCTACATCTCCACCTGCTTATTACAAATACACCTATTCAGACGGAGAATTGAAATGCTTTAAATGTACCAAAACTGTAAAATATGGTAAGTCTGAATTATTAGAAATATTGAAGAAAAACAATTATGCAGTCAGTATGGACAGTTTACCGATTAAAGAAGGATATAGATTTGAGTATTACTGGAGAGACAGCACGAGTAATTGGATGAATAATTATCCATATTATAAAATTGATAGAATAATAATCGGTACAGACACACTCACACATTTTCAATTTGCACTTGAAAAAATATCAGACAGTAAAACCAAAATTTGGATAAACGGTATGAATATTTCAAAAGAAATTCCTGATAATAAAGTTGAAAGGATACTTACAAGATATTATCGAAAATTAATAAAAAACCACCTACAACAAAGTATAAGCGAAAATGGCGCATAACCTCACCTCTACGCTTTTAAAAACCGTCGATAGCAATTATTAAAGGATGAAAAAACAATACCACATATTAAACGGAGATTCCCTTAAACAAGAGTTCCCTGAAAACATTGATGGGGAAATTATTGTAATTCGAGAATGCTTTGTGGATGGGAATGCGAAAGGAAATCACCTAGACGAGTTGTTTTGTTCAAGAGCCAAATTTCTTAGTCAGAGTTATGGCGAAACCGAACAAGGCTATTATGACAAAGTGGTTTCTGAGTTCCAGAAAATAATGAGCATAAATGACAATTCTGATATTAATTTGTGGTTTGAGGATGATTTGTTTTGTCAAGTAAACTTTTGGTTCGTTGCAAATCTTTTGACTAAAAGAAATCAGAAGAATGCAATTTATCTCATTAGACCTGAATCACATAATCAATATGGCTTCGGAGGATTAAATCAGTCTGAATTAATTTCCATTTATGAAAACAAGTTGACACTAACAAAGCTTAATAAAATTGCGAGTCTTTGGGTCTCTTATCAAAATGACGATTTAGAAAAGTTAATTAACACAGCACGAGATCTAGAATCCATTTACCCATTTATTTTACCCTCTGTGGAAGCGCATATTGAGCGAAAACCAACCAAGGGATATCCAGGCAGACCAGTTAAATCATTGCTAGCGATAATAGAAGAACTCAAAACAGAAGAATTTGGGCCTGTATTCAAAGAATTTAATAAAAGAGAGAGTATATACGGTTTCGGGGATTTGCAGGTAAAAAGACTATTTAATAGAATAAAAAAAATCGCCAACAAAGAACTGAGCTAAAAAACAACTCTTTTCTTAATGAATTTTAGACACTATTATGCGAGGCATAATTTTTTAATTAAGCGTTTTTGGTTCATTATTTTTAGATTTAACTTACTACTTAACCTATAATACAGATACAAAAATTGGGCAAATCTGTAATGATAATAACCGGTAGCTTCCATTACTACCAAACTATCTTTAGATAGTAATTCTTGAAACTTCTTAAAACCTGTTTCACTATTGTTAAATTGCAAATGACCTTGAACATTGCCATAACAATCAAAAACATCTTTACTGATGTCTATTCCAAAAGTTTCATTATATTTATTCATAACTATTGATTGTTGAAAGAATAATCTACTCAATTCACAACAACTTGAAATCGAGATCAAAGTCTCACAGAACTGAACGTGATTTTTAGTAGAAAAGAAAGAGGATTATCAATATTGTCGAAGTCTAAAGCTTCACCGTATATAGTAACCTTAATGCTCTCTTTTATTCTTTCTGTTTAAGTGTCTAAGTTATTAAAAGACAAACCTAAGCGGTATATAAAAAAATAGCGGTTTTGGTGCTTAAAGGAAAGATAAATAATAACATAAAGGTCAGTTATAAAACGAAAAGTTAGTGCTTAAAGCCCGCTGCTTTTCATATACTAACCGATGTAGCACATTCAGCAAAAGCTGACCAAAGTTACTACGCACGCCGTTGACGCGCTCCCGTCCCTTTGGAAATGTGCTACATCGCCCCGCTAAACCAAATTGCTCGCTATGATCTATAATTTAACATACAGCTTTAACTGCCCATCGAGAGAAAACGATGCCACATCAATGGCTAAATCACAATTTGATAAGGTGCTTATTGTATGTTGTGTTTTATCGAGTAAACTCGAAAAACTCAACATCCAGAACCCCACTGCGTTTAGCCGGGCGTTAGCAAACATTAAAAACAGAATATTAATAATTAAAATTTACACAATGAAACAGATTTACATTTTAGTGACAATTTTTATTTTCAGTTTTAATCAGATATATGGTCAAACTGAATGGACAGGGCCTACTATTACATTGACAAAAGCAGATTATGCTGATTGGACACTACCAGCAAATCAAGACGCTCTTACAGCCAACGTTATTTTAACTAGAGCTGATAATAAGGGAATTTTTAACATTGCACAAGAAACTGTATTTGACAATGCCAATTATACTAGTCCGATAGATACAGAGTGGGCAATTGGTACTATTGCTGATGGAGTAGGCACATTAACATTTGACACATGGGATAATGCTCATTCATCTAATCCTGAAAGTCTAATAAACGTTGATGCAGTACTTCACTTAATAAATGATGACATTTATATTGACACTAAAATAACTGCTTGGACATCAGGTGGTGCTGGTGGTGGATTTACATATCAGCGTTCTACTAACCAAGCTCTAAGCACTAGCGAATTTGAATTAAAGAATAGTATTAAATTATTTCCCAACCCATCAAGTGAATTTATTAAAGTTTCTGGATTGACTAACAAAGAGAATTATAGAATTTATAATATTTTGGGGGTTGAAATTAAAAAAGGATTTATGTCTAACAATGAACAAATTGATATTATAAATTTCCCTAACGGACTTTATTTTTTAAAATTTGTCAATGGAAATACGATTAAATTCATAAAAGAATAAATAAAACAACGTTTGCTAACAAGGTATATAAAAAAATAGCAGTAAAGAGTTTTAAGCCAAAGGTTTCGTCTTTTCTGCTATTTTTATTTTCAATCGGAAAGTAATAGCAAATTTACTCTGCTACTGTTCTTATACAAGACCGTTGCATATGATGTAGCTATTAAAAATGCGAACAAACAAAATTTATCTAATACATGATGGCAAAAAGTTTCTAGTCAACGTACTATATCACAAAATCAAGTTATGTATTCTACACATGTTGTAGGAGGAACAAATAAATGGACTTTTAACGGCAGGGTTACTGCAACAAATAATTGTAGTTCAACAATAAAATATTTTTCGGAAAGTGGCAGTGGTAATCCTCCTAGAGGAGGCTGTTTTAGCATTTCAAATGATGAGATTATTTCAGCAGCTCCATCATGTTTTAATGATTTTATTGGTTTTAATTTCGAAAACCCCACTTCTTTAATAAAGAATGTAAGTGTATATAATACTTTAGACCAATCATAGAAAAAATAAACTCAAATAGTAGTAATTTGACATATTTGAATGACGGAATATAATGCTCGCTAACGGAGAAATATGAACGAAAAAATTGTTGGAACGAAAAAATTAAATATTTTTTTTTTATGTTAAATGCATTAATCTCATGTCAAAATGGTGACGATGACAAAAAAATAATAGACTCAATTCCTTTAAATCACCCATCAAAACGGATGGAATAATAGAAAAAAATTTGTGTAGTTTCAAAAATCAACTATCTTTAAAATCTAACAACCTACTGATGTATTTTCAACAACTTAACGTTTTTACGCATTCCTTTTTTTTTGGGGTATGAATTGGCTTTTTTCAAACAACATCCTATGATGAAAATAAACAGAATACCTATTATTGTATGTTTACTTCTATCGTTTGGAGTAAACGCACAAGACCTGGATACTTATTTTTTAAAAGTAGATGACTTTTTTAAAAGTTATGTGAAAGACGGAAGAATAAACTATTTGGCAATTAAAAAGGACGAAAAATCCTTAGCTACTCTATTAAAGATGGCCAAAAGTATAGAAGTGTCTGTCCATAATCCCAATTACTATCAAGCATTTTGGATCAACGGATACAATCTTTTAGTTATCAAGAGCATAGTAAACCATTATCCGATATCTTCCCCTTTGGATAAACCAGGGTTTTTTGATGAAGACAAGCACGAAATTGGACAAAAATGGGTGACTTTAAATGAAATCGAACACCAATTACTCCTTGAAAAATTTAACTACGATCCCCGTTTTCATTTTGTGTTGGTTTGTGCTGGATTAGGTTGCCCTCCAATTATCAATCAAGCGTACAAACCCCATGTATTAGACGAACAACTTACAAGACAAACACAACTGACGATTAATCATCCTGATTTTGTGAGCGTCAACAAAAACAAAGCTAAAGTATCCCAAATTTTTGAATGGTATAACGACGATTTTACTTCCAATGGGAAAAGTTTGATCGATTTTATAAATCAATACAGAAATTTAAAATTGCCTCAAAAAACAAAAATTTTATTTCACCAATACAATTGGTCATTAAATGAATTTCATGAAAAAACCTCAAATTAAATCTTATGACCCACCAATTATCTTTAATATTTCTGTTTCTTAGTACCGTGTTTCTAGGTACCTCACAAGGGGTTGAAACAGATGCTCACCAACAAAAAAGTAATATTCAACAATATACCCCATCAAAACTGGTCGGACAAGGGCAATGGGATTTAAAGTGGTTTAATAATTTATACACCCAAACGGAGTCAACTTTTGAAGATGAAACAATTCCGAGAGAAACTTTTTTCACCTCAACGATTGAGGTATACAGTGGAGTAGGTCAGCAGAAAAGAATAAATCTAGGACTAATTTTAGAAATACGTTCCAACGTGATTAACGATAGAAATGCCCTAGACGTTTTTAAGTTTGATGGTCAAACTAACTCCGCCCGATCTGGGGTTACTTCCATCGCTCCTTCCATAAAATTTGTTCCTTTTGCGTCGACAGCTAGTTTTTCAATTCAAAGTTCATTTTTTATTCCTTTGGTCGATAATGAATTGGAAAATGGCGTGTTTTTGGATCAAAAAGGGTTTATATGGCAAAATCGCTTTTTTTACGATCATACCTTTCAGGGCAATGCATGGCAATTGTTTACTGAACTTAATACAGAATGGAATTTTGGTAAATCATCTGAAAGCTTTGCTAATAATAGCTTGAATCTCGCTCCTGGCGTCTTTTTAAGCTATTTTCCCTCTTCAAAATTTACCGTATTGGCATTGGCTCAACACCTCCAAAGGATAGCTCTTGGAAACAATTTTGAACAAAATTATACGGCGCTAGGAGGAGGAACAAAATACCAGCTCACCGATGCATTACATATTGAAATACTTTATACCAATTTTGTTCGAGGCTCTAATACAGGATTAGGACAAACGTTTAACATCGGATTGCGCGCCGTATTTTAAATTGCAAAAAAGGTACAGGGATAATGATGCGATATTGTCTATTTATTTTATTTCTATTGACTTATTTAGGAACAGCTCAACATACTCTAATTGAGGTTGTCAAGATCCAAGGTAATAAAAGAACCAAGTCCGCATTATTAAAAAAAATGATTTATTCCCAACCAAAAAAAATACTGGACTCATTAGTTTTGGAAGACGATTTAATTCGCTTAAAAAAACTTACTTCGATATCTCACGCTTATTATCAAGTTTTGTTGACCCAAAAGGCAAACTATAAGGTAATTTTTATAGTGGAAGAAAACGTTACACTTATTCCTTTTGCACATCTTTTTACCTCATCAAATGATGAATTTGCATTTCGAATTGGAATACAAGAATTCAATTTATTAGGACGTAATATCACATTAGGTAGTTTTTATCAACATGATATTTTTAATTCCATTGGATGCCATTTTAGAGCCCCTTACTTATTGGGTCCTAAGCTTGGACTATCTCTGAGTTATTATGATTTTGCTACTCAAGAACCCGTTTTTTTTGAACACAACTCCGCCGAATATCAATACAGTAATGTTGGATTTGAGGTATTGGGTTTATATCAATTTGATCTAAAAAATAGAATTGAACTAGGCTTTAATCTTTTTAACGAAGACTACCAATATCTTTTTGGAGGAGTAAGATCTGATGTGCCACAATCATTACATACTGATAAGCATTTGATAAAACTGATTTACAATTACGACAATGTAAAATACCATTACCAGTATTTGAGTGGTTTCAAAAGTAACCTCAATATTGAATCTGTCGGAAGTTCTCTCCATAACTTCTCCGATTTTTTAATCGGATTCAATGATTTTATTTTTTATAAACGTATTGGATTTTTTGGTAATTGGGCAAATCGTCTTAGAATAGGATTGGCTACAAATACAACAACTCCTTTTGCCCCTTTTTCGTTGGACAACAATATTAATATTAGAGGGGTAGGGAATACCATTGATCGTGGAACGGGATCAATAGTGCTAAATACAGAGTATCGGCATACTTTAATTGACAAAGATTGGTTTGTCGTTCAAAGCACTGTTTTTATTGATGCGGGTAGTTGGCGTAACCCTGGAGGAAAATTTGATGACTTTATCGAACATGATAATATTCGCATATATCCTGGAATAGGTATTCGGTTGATTCACAAAAAAATATTTAATGCTATATTTCGAATTGATTATGGGTATGGTATCTCAAAAAATGCCGCGAGAGGAATCGTTTTTGGAATTGGACAATATTTTTGATTACACATTAAAAGATTTCCCCATAGTGTGGAAGTTTTATTGTAGCTTACAAAATGATCGTTTTTTTTTATCTTAACAAAAATTATGATACTAAGTATCTATCAAATTGATGCTTTCACCGAGAAAGTATTTGGTGGCAACCCCGCTGCGGTATGTCCTCTACCCTATTGGTTAGATGATAAGACCATGCAAGCTATTGCTGCCGAAAATAATTTATCAGAAACTGCTTTTTTTGTTAAAAAAGCGCAAAAGTATGAGATTCGTTGGTTTATGCCTCATGGCGAAATTGATTTATGTGGTCATGCTACTTTAGCTGCTGCTTTTGTACTATTTTATCATCTTGATTATAAATCAGATGTTATATCATTTTATTCAAAAAGTGGACTATTGAAGGCTCAAAAAACCGAGCAAGAAAGTATCATCTTGAATTTTCCTTCACGTCCTCCAAAAAATATACACATCCCCATATTGGCATTTTCTGCCTTTAACCACAAGCCTATTGAAGCCGCCGCTAGCAGAGATTTGATTCTGCTCTTTAAAAATGAAGAACAAATAAGAACGATTGAATATGATATTAATGTGTTGAAAAAATTACCCTATTTGGGTATCGCACCAACAGCCAAAGGAAAGCATGTTGACTTTGTATCGCGAGTTTTTGATGCTCAAGCTTCCGTAGTCGAAGATCCAGTTACAGGTTCAACACACGCCTCTTTAATTCCGTACTGGCAAAAAAAATTAAATAAAAATACTTTTGTAGCCCATCAACTCTCCGACAGAAAAGGAACTTTGACTTGTTCAATCGAAGATGAACGTGTGCTTATTGAAGGGAAAGCTGTTTTGTACCTAAAAGGATCTATTTATCTCCCCTAGTTTTATCAAATTTACACTAATAATTAAAATATAAATTAAGACTAATAACAATTTGTTTTATTGTTGATTTCAACATAAATCACTAAATTTATATTGCCAAATTATCTACTTAAGCTTATAATAAGTAGTCCTAAATTTTTAATTCAACATTAAGATTCATGAACTTTAATTCTGACCACCTACTGCAAGCAAAAAAAAGAAAAGATTTAATTGAATTAGCTCAAGAAAACAATATTTCCATTTCTAAAACATTAAATAAAATTAAATATGAAATAGAATTAGCTAAGTTACAATCTGAATTCGTAAACCTTCAAAAATGGATTGCTCAAAAACATCATAGAGTTGCCATTCTATTTGAAGGAAGGGATGCGTCAGGCAAAGGAGGATCCATAAAACGATTTAAAGAACATCTTAATCCTCGAACGTCAAGGGTAGTAGCACTGACGAAACCGACCGAAGTTGAAAAAGGTCAGTGGTATTTTAGAAGATACATCAAAAAACTTCCTAACCCCGGAGAGATTGTATTTTTTGACCGAAGTTGGTATAACAGAGCTGTCGTAGAACCTGTAATGGGGTTTTGTTCCAAAAAACAATACGAAAAATTTATGATTCAAGTTCCCGAGTTTGAACACCTACTTTATGAAGACCATCTTAAAATGATAAAGTTTTGGTTTTCAGTTTCTAAACAAGAACAAAAAAAAAGATTTGATGCGCGCCTAAAAAACCCTTTAAAACGATGGAAGTTTAGTCCTGTCGATATGAAAGGACAAGAAATGTGGGATCAATACACCCACTACAAAGAACAAATGTTTAGTAAAACCCACACCAATTTTAGTCCATGGATTATCATAAAAACAAATAGTAAAAAACAAGCTAGATTAGAAAGCATGAGATATGTATTATCCTTGTTTGATTACGAAGGAAAAGGAGCTTCAGGCGTAACACTCTTTCCCGATCCTAATGTGGTGATGCGGTATCACAGAAGTCTTGTACAAATTGATATTTAATTTTTAAAAAAATGAATCCAAAAAAGTTAACTGATAGTGATTTAAGACTGTTAAACTCCAGTGAAGGATTATATTCTCTGTTGAAAAATAAGAAAATAAATCTGACAAAATCGTTACAAGAAACCCATTATATTTCTCAACTCAGAAGACACCAAGAAGAGCTCATTAAATTGCAAAATTGGGTCATCAAAAATGATGAAAAAGTAGTGGTTCTTTTCGAAGGTAGAGACGCCGCAGGAAAAGGAGGGGCAATTAGAAGAATAACTGAATATATCAATCCAAGACATTTTCGAACAGTCGCCCTTAACATTCCCTCAGAAGATGAAAAAAAACAATGGTTTTTTCAGCGTTATATCAACCAATTACCAAAACCAAGTGAAATCGTATTTTTTGATAGAAGTTGGTACAATCGAGCAGTTGTTGAGCCAGTCAATAATTTTTGCTCTGAAAAAGAATATCAAATATTTATGTCTCAAGTAAATGATTTTGAAAAAATGATCATTCAATCCAACACTTTCTTGATCAAATTCTACTTTTCTATTTCTAAAGAAGAACAAGCCACAAGATTTGAAGAAATAAAAAAAAATCCCCTTAAACGTTGGAAAATGACCCCTGTTGACGAAAAAGCACAAGCGCTATGGAATGAGTATAGCCGCTATAAAAATTTCATGTTTAAAAATACCAACACTACTCTGGCTCCTTGGGTTATCATTGATGCCAATCAAAAATCCAAAGCTCGACTAAAGGCCATTAATCATATTCTAAATACCATTCCTTACAAATAAAACTTTCGGACAAATAAAGCGTATGGATGATCGTGTTGGAATGATCAATCAATGCCAGAGTTAATAATAAAACCAAGCATAAAGGTGTATTCAATGATATTTATTAAAAAATAAAAAAGTAAATAATTATGATAGAAAATCAACGATCTAAAATTAACTTTTTTTTACCATTTATTTGTAAGTAAAACAATACTTTTGGACCATACTAAATTTTACATCATGAAAAAAAATATATTTCTTTCCATTTTATTAACCTCCTTATTTGTTGTTTCTAATTCAACAGCACAAAAATTTCCAAGTTTAGACAAAAGCCCTTTGGACATTGCTGCGTTCCCCTCAAGTTACAAAAATGCCGACAAAAATATTCGCATTACTTACAGCAGACCTCAACTTACTAAAGGAGATCTAAAAAGAAAAGTGTACAGCTTGGCAAAACCTTCAAAAGTTTGGCGAACAGGCGCCAATGAAACTCCAGAAATCATATTTTACAAAGATGCAAATTTTGGAGGTAAAAAAGTTAAAGCAGGAACCTACTCATTACTTACCATTCCAGGCAAAAACGAATGGACTGTGATTTTGAACAAGAACTTAAATCAATGGGGGCATTACACGTATGATGACAACGCAGATGTTTCCCGAATTATCGCAAAAACATCTCATAATAAAGAAGAACATCTTGAAGCTTTTTCGATTGCTTTTACCAATGAAACTGCTGAAAATATGACCAAAATGATTATGGGTTGGGGATCAGTAAGAGTAACGATCCCTATAACGTTTAATCCCTCGATGTAGGTAAAAGATTATTTCCGTAGTTTTCTAAAAAAGTGTTTTTGATCATTAAATATATTAGTGTTCCACCTATTATTTTAAAATAATTTTGTGGTTTACAGTTTGATTAATATATATTTTTAGAAATCGAACCAATCCTAGTAAATCTATAGTCAATTACGTTTTTTTAAATACATCTCATCAAGGCATATTGTGCCTCTCAATTTGACAAATTCATTTTGATCTGTTAATAATAAAATAATTAGCATCTCACTTCAATTCAAATTATTGCCTCAAGTTTTCATAAAAAAATCAACCCCTTAACCGCAAATGTTGTAAAATATAACTAAAATTGATCATATAAGGGGAAACAGCCCTATGATATAAGAGGCTACTGAATCCTTAGCTTTGGAATTAGAACAAGCTTTTTTCAACAGACAAACATTTAAAAAAAATTCTTTCTGTCAAAACGACAGTAAATTTATCAAGTATCAGACATATTTACTGTTTTGGTGTTTGGTATTTATTTTGATTAGATTTTAGAAAAATTCTATGAATCCCAATCAATTCACCACCAAAACACAAGAACTACTGCAACAAGCACAAGTCCTTGCGCAATCAAAACAACATGCTCAACTTGATAATGATCACCTATTACACACTTTATTATCCGTTGACTCGTTACAGTTTGTGTATAATAAATTAGGGGTAAATATAAATTTACTCCAACAAATAGCCGACAAAACCTTATCATCAAAAGCTAAAGTTTCTGGAGGAACATTTACACTGTCTAACGAATCCAACCATACATTATCCCAAGCGGCAACCATCGCACAAAAAATGAAGGATGCCTACGTCGCTGTAGAGCATGTATTGTTATCTCTTTTTGATTCTAAAAGCAAAGCATCTCAAATATTAAAAGACCAAGGAGTAACAAGAAAAGACCTTCAAAAAGCAATTGCGGAGCTTCGTCAAGGCTCTCAAGTACTATCAGCTTCGGGAGATGATACCTATCAAGCCTTAGCCCGTTATTCCAGAAATTTAAATCAGTTAGCAGAAGAATCTAAATTAGATCCTGTAATTGGACGAGATGATGAAATTCGTCGTATTCTTCAAATTCTGACACGGAGAACAAAAAACAATCCCATCCTCGTCGGAGAACCAGGAACCGGAAAAACAGCCATTGCTGAGGGTTTGGCTTATCGTATCGTTTCAGGGGATATCCCCGAAAATTTAAAAGATAAACGTATCTATGCTCTTGATATGGGGGCGCTTATTGCAGGAGCAAAATACAAAGGGGAATTCGAAGAACGCCTCAAATCGGTGATCAAGGAGGTAACAGAAAGCGATGGAAATGTTGTTTTGTTTATCGACGAAATTCACACTTTAGTTGGTGCAGGTGGTGGCGAAGGGGCGATGGATGCTGCTAATATTTTAAAACCTGCTCTAGCTCGTGGTGAACTTCGTGCAGTGGGCGCTACTACTTCGGACGAATACCAAAAATATTTTGAAAAAGATAAAGCCCTAGAAAGACGTTTTCAAAAAGTTATTGTGGATGAACCCGATACCGATAGTGCGATTTCTATTTTGAGAGGAATTAAAGAAAAATACGAAAGTCACCATAAAGTTCGTATTAAAGATGAAGCTGTTATAGGAGCAGTAAAATTATCCCAACGTTATATCACACATCGTTTTTTACCAGATAAAGCTATTGATCTAATGGACGAAGCCTCCTCAAAATTAAGAATGGAAATAAACTCGAAGCCTGAAGAGCTGGATACATTAGATCGAAAAATAATGCAACTTGAAATTGAAATTGAAGCGATCAAAAGAGAAAATGATGCACAAAAGCTAAAAAAACTAAATAGTGAATTAGGCGAGCTCAAAGAACAACGAACAACAGTGTTTTCAAAATGGAATACTGAAAAAGAACGTATTGAGGCTATTCAACAATCTAAAAGTAATATCGAAAGTTTAAAATTAGAAGCTGAACGAGCTGAACGAGAAGGACATTATGGGAAAGTTGCTGAAATACGTTACGGAAAATTAAAAGAAGTTCAACAACATTTGGAAGAACAACAACACGCATTAGCAGAACAACAATCGGAAATGGTAAAAGAAGAAGTGCTTTATGATGATATTGCAGAAGTTGTAGCTAAATGGACTGGAATTCCTGTCTCTAAAATGTTGCAATCGGAACGAGAGAAACTATTAAAACTTGAAAATAAACTTCATCATAGAGTCATAGGACAAAATGAAGCTGTATCAGCCGTAAGTGATGCCGTTCGTCGAAGCAGAGCAGGTTTACAAGATCCTAATCGGCCTGTGGGAAGTTTTTTGTTCCTAGGAACCACAGGCGTAGGAAAAACGGAATTGGCTAAAACGCTTGCCGAATATTTGTTTGATGATGAAAATGCCCTTACCCGAATTGATATGAGTGAATATCAAGAACGCCATGCAGTAAGTCGATTGGTAGGAGCCCCTCCAGGTTATGTAGGGTATGAGGAAGGCGGTCAGCTAACCGAAGCTATTCGCCGTCGCCCCTACTCTGTTATTTTGTTAGATGAAATCGAAAAAGCACACCCCGACGCTTTTAATATCTTATTGCAAGTATTGGATGAAGGACGACTAACCGATAACAAGGGAAGAGTCGCAGATTTTAAAAACAGTATCATTATCATGACCAGTAATTTGGGAAGTGAATACATTGAACAAGCATTTTCTTCAGCGTCATCCATAGAATTAGCTCATGAGAAAGCCCAAAAGGATGTTTTAGAATTACTCAAAAAAAGGGTAAGGCCTGAGTTTATCAATCGTATCGATGATATCATCTTGTTCAGTCCACTAACTCGATCCGATATTGAGTCAATCGTTAGACTTCAGCTGAAGCAACTTTCAAAACGATTATCAGACCAACAACTCGTTTTGGATGCAACGAAAGAAGCTATTTCCCATATTGCTCAAAAAGGATTTAATCCTCAGTTTGGTGCTCGCCCTGTAAAACGAACACTACAACGACTGGTTCTCAATCAACTGTCAAAAGAACTTTTAAGCGGAAATATTCAAAAAAATGGAGTCATTCTGTTGGACGAGTTCGATGGAAAAATGGTCTTTAGAAATAGCTAATGGATTAGTCTTACCTTTGTGACATGCAGAAACAAGTTAACATTAAAAACAAACGTGCACGCTTTGAGTATGATCTTTTAGATCAATATACGGCTGGTTTGGTGTTGACAGGCACCGAAATCAAATCTATTCGGTCAAGTAAAGCTTCAATAACTGAAAGTTTTTGTGAGTTTAATCCAGCAGGCGAGTTATTTGTGATTAATATGTATGTCGATGAATACAGTCACGGTGGATATGTTAATCACCGTACTCGAGGGGAACGAAAACTTCTTTTAAATAAACGTGAACTTCGCAAACTGTATAAAGAAGTCAACAATGTAGGGTTAACCATTGTTCCCCTTAATTTATTTATCAGTGACAAAGGTTTTGCCAAGCTTCGAATTGCCTTAGCCAAAGGGAAAAAACTTCATGATAAGCGAGAAACCATAAAAGATCGTGACAATAAAAGGAACTTGGATAGAGTGAAAAAAAGTTTTCGCAATTGAGATGGTTTTAATAATTTTATACAAGGATTAGCCCTTCAAAAAATCTTAAATTACCTTAATTATGAACAATCTGTGCCGCTTGACAAAAGATTTTTTATCAAAGTGTTTAATTTTTCCTTTTGTTATACGTTTATCTAACCATGATAAATTTGAGGATGCACAAATTCAGATCAAATCACTAAAATTTTTTAATTATCAATGGAATAAAAATAATTCTTTATTTGGTAGTAACCCTTATGGGTATTCCTTTTTAACTGAACATGTAGTACTCCAATCTTTTTCTAATAATTAGTCATAATGAAACATTTGATCATTCACACTCATCACCAAAAAAATAGTTTTACAACTGCAATTACCAAGACGTTACAGCTTAATTCTCGAAAAAATGGAGAACTTGTTCAAGTGATTGATTTGTATGCTGAAGGATTTAATCCTGTGTTGAGTTCTAATATTACCAAAACATTTCAAATTCTAAAATACCAAGACTTAATTTATTGGTCAACTCATTTAAGTTTTGTTTTTCCATTGTGGTGGGCACACATGCCTGCCATGCTCAAAGGTTTTTTTGATCGTGTATTTACAGAAGGATTTGCTTTTTCTGAAGATGAAAATGGTTTTAAAGGGTTATTAGGAAATAAAACAGCTCATCTTTATATATTGTCAAGAACCTCAAATATAAAATACAATCAATCAAAAATGCATGATGCCATTTCAAAACTTATAATTGATGGCATCATGAATGTTAGTGGTATTGATACTAAAATTAGCTTTTTCGGCTCTATAATTGAAAGTAGTTTTGAACAACGCGAGGAGTATTTAAAGGAAATACAAGAAATTAACTCACAACGATTTTCCACCTTAACTTAGTTTTTATCTCCAAGCATTGGTACAAACCGGAAATCTCCAAAAGACTCTTGATCAAATGAATGTTTTGATGTTCTGGTATATCGCATCATTTTTTGGTGTTTAGAGCCAACAGGAACCACGAGACGACCCCCTAAATCGAGTTGAGCCAAAAGCGTTTTTGGTACTTCAGGAGCACCTGCCGTAACGATGATCGCATTGAAAGGTGCTTGATCTGGATACCCTTTATAACCATCTCCAAAAATGAGTTTTTTGGGAGATAACCCCAGCTGAGGTAAACGTTTTAAGGATAAACGAAATAATTCGTGTTGACGCTCAATAGAGTAAACCTTCATTCCCATTTGTATCAAAACAGCCGTTTGATACCCTGAACCTGTACCAATTTCCAATACTTTTTGATTAGGTTGTAGAGAAAGCAGTTCCGTTTGAAAGGCAACGGTATAGGGCTGAGAAATGGTTTGTCCCGATGCAATAGGAAATGCTTTATCTTGATAGGCATGTGACTCAAAACCACTGTCCATAAAAATATGACGAGGAATTTTCCCAATCGCTCCAAGAACCAATTGATCTTTAATTCCTTTTGATTTGAGAAGCTCAACTAAGCGCTTTCGCATCCCTTGATGTTTGGTCGTGTCTTGAATCATAAATCTGTGTGGTAAAAATAGAATATACTTTAAATATTTTTTACATTTAGAGGCGTGAATATTTTAAATTTGTTTTATGACAAAAAAAATAAAAATCGGCGTTTTAGGTGCTGGTCATTTAGGAAAAATACACCTTCGATTATTACAACAATCGTCCATGTATGAATTGGTCGGGTTTTATGATGCGAACACGAGCTATGCACATACAATTGAAAAAGATTTTGGTTACTCCTATTATTCATCACAAGATAAATTGATTGCTGCTGTTGAGGTAGTGGACATTGTTACCCCTACCCCGTTTCATTATCAAGCAGCGAAAGCTGCTATAATAGCTGGAAAACATGTTTTCATTGAAAAACCAATCACCCAAACCGTTGAAGAAGCTCAAGAGCTCTTATTCTTATCTGAAAAATATAATGTCAAAGGTCAAGTAGGTCATGTCGAGCGTTTTAATCCCGCTTTTTTAGCTGCCAAAAAAAGTATTCATCATCCCATGTTTATTGAAACACATCGATTAGCAGAATTTAACCCTAGAGGTACAGATGTGCCCGTAGTTTTAGATCTTATGATTCACGATATTGACACCGTTTTAAGTGTCGTTCAATCAAAAGTTAAGCAAATCTCTGCCAGTGGAGTTGCCGTTATTAGTGACAGTCCAGATATTGCAAATGCCCGAATAGAATTTGAAAATGGATGTGTGGCAAATCTCACTGCTAGTAGAATTTCATTGAAAAATATGCGTAAATCTAGGTTTTTTCAAAAAGATGCTTATGTTTCTATTGATTATTTAGATAAAAAAGTAGAAATCGTAAAAATGAAAGACCCACCCGAAACAGACGATGAATTTGCTATGATTTTAGAAAATGCTGAAGGTCAAAAAAAACAGATTTATTTTGATCATCCTAACATCCAAGAAAGTAATGCTATACTTATGGAGTTAGACAGCTTTGCTGAGGCAATAAAGCACCATAAGAAACCCATTGTTACTTTAACTCAAGCTACTTCAGCCCTTAAAGTCGCTCATCAAATTATCTCTTGCTTCTAATTATGTTTAACATTTTTCCTTTCAAAGCTATACGTCCTTGTCCTCAAAATGCTTCCGTTTTTTTAAAAGATCAAATCGATAAAACCCCTCAACGACGTAAAGGCAAACTTAAATTAGATTTTTTAGGACTTATTCAACCTCAATCCAATGATGGAGTAGCCATAAAAAAAAGGTTAAAAAAATTCATAAATAAAAAGATTCTCGTTCAAGACTCCGAAAAAAGCATCTATATATACAAGGTTATTCATCCAAAATCTACGATCAATGGAATTGTCGGTCTTGTGGATACCAAAAAAATTGTGACCAAAAAAGTAAAACCTCATGAAGGGGTTTTGGATCAAGTGGTTAAAACTTTCAGCAGTTTTTTAAAAACCGCTGAAATTAATACGGAGCCTGTTGTACTTGCTTATGATAATAATAAAGAGCTCGACCAGCGAATTAATGAAATACAACGCAGCAAACCTCATTATCATTTTACGCATGCAGATTCCGTTCATAAGCTTTGGCGTATTAATCACCCTACTTTGTTAAATCAAATTCAAACTTTATCAAAAAAGAATGACATATTGTATCTGATGGATGGACATCACCGATGTGCCTCTTCAGCAAACTTAACTAGATTAGATACAGCACTCGAAAATTATCGTTACTGTTTGAGCTTTATCGTTCCAAGTGATCAGTTGTATTTCGATTCTTTTTATCGCCTATTTAAGGACTTAAACGGAACAAGGGTAGATTATTTTTTAGCAAGTTTATCAGAATCATTTGTGGTTAACGGAATGAAAAATTATTCTCTTCCAGCATCTAGCAAACAATTTAATTTATTCATTAACAAAAAGTGGTATCGTTTAATTCATAAAACTAAAGAAGCAAAAGTAATTTCTTCTCAAACCATTTATGATAGTATTGCCAAACAACTTTTAGATATTACCGATCTTAGAACCGATCCACGAATTGAATATGGTTATGATAATGATCCCAAACAAGCAGTCGAAAATGCTGTATTGAGCAAAAAGGTAGCACTGGGTATCATTCACTACCCAATAAAATTTGCTACCATCAAAGAAGTTTGTGATCAAGATTTGCTTCTTCCGCCGAAAAGTACATGTATTATACCTAAACCTCTTAATGGCTTGTTAATCTATAATTTTGAAGATGTCAATAATTGAAAATTTAAAGACCATTAAATCCTCCGTCTCTGATGCTGTGTGTTTAGTAGCTGTTTCAAAAACAAAGCCCATTTCTTCTTTAGAAAGTGCATTTTCTGCTGGTCAATTAGATTTTGGAGAAAATAAAGTTCAAGAATTATGTATGAAAGCCGAAAAAATGTCAAAGGATATTCGTTGGCATATGATAGGCCATTTACAAAGAAATAAAGTAAAATATATTGCGCCTTTTATTCACTTAATTCACGGCGTGGATAGTTTACGCTTACTAAAAGAAATCAATAAACAAGGAGCACAAAACCGTCGAGTGATTTCGTGTTTACTTCAGCTTCATATCGCCTCTGAATCATCAAAATTCGGACTTTCATTTGAAGAAGCAAAACAAATACTAGCACAAGAAATCGATCAACTTCCTTTTGTTCGTGTACAAGGGCTAATGGGTATGGCAAGCTTTACTGATGATAAACAACAAATCAAAAATGAATTTAAGGGATTATCTGATTTTTATCATTCCATTAAGAAAAAACATCGTTTTCAGTGGCTTTCCATGGGGATGAGTGCAGATTATCCTCTTGCAATTCAAATGGGAAGTAATATGATTAGAGTAGGAAGCAATATATTTGGAAAACGAAATTATACTTAAAGTCCTTGTACGCAATAATAGACATCGAAACAACAGGGGGTAAATATGACGAGGAGGGAATAACTGAAATCGCTATTTATCGGTACGATGGAAAAGAAATAACCGACCAATTTATTAGTTTAATTAATCCTGAAAGGCCCATTCAGCCTTTTGTAGTCAATCTAACAGGGATCAATGCGCAAATGTTGCGTAATGCTCCGAAGTTTTACGAAATAGCCAAAAGGGTAATAGAAATTACAAGTGATTGTGTCCTTGTGGCTCATAATGCGAGTTTTGATTCTCGAATTTTGAAAACTGAATTTAGACGTCTAGGATTCCGATTTGAGCAACCTACTCTGTGTACCGTACAACTCAGCAAAAAACTCATTCCTAATCTTCCCTCGTATAAACTCGGAAAACTTGTCCGATCCTTAGGAATTCCTTTGAGTGATCGTCATCGAGCTGCAGGAGATGCTCGTGCCACAGTGGAATTATTAAAACTTTTGATGAGTAAAGACCTCAAAAAAGAAATTATATCCACATTTATAAAAACAAAGCATGACCAAAATGTTCCACATCATTTACTGAAACTCATTGATCAAAGTCCTAATGCCACTGGAATATATTACTTATACGATGTTAAAGGATATATCATCTACATTGGAAAAAGTAAAAATATTAAAAAGAGACTTAATCAACACTTTACTGGAAAAAATCGTAAGTCTTTAAAAATCCAACTCGAAACCAATGCTGTTAGTTTTGAGGAAACTGGAAATGAATTGATAGCCCTATTGAAAGAAGAGGAAGAAATAAAAATTCATAAACCTAAGCTTAATCGAGTTTACAAAAATTCGATTGTTAAATTTGGATTGGAGTCTGGGGTGAATAGTGATGGCTATCATTTTTTAAGAATAGCCCATGCTGATGGTCGCGCTCATTATGTGACTACATTTAAAAACATTAATAATGCTCGAAAATTACTGCTTTATTACGCAGCGAAATATACCTTATGTTTGAAACTTATTCATTTTAATTCAAAAGAAGGGCCTTGTAATCATTATAAAGTTAACCTATGCTTAGGAGCGTGTATTTCAAAAGAAAAATCTGAAACCTATAATGAACGTGTCAATCAACTTATCAAAAGTATGAGCTATCCTTTTCGCAATATGCTAATTATTGATAAAGGAAGGAAAGAAGATGAAAAAAGTATTGTACTTATTCAAAATAATGAATATCAAGGATTTGGATATTTTAATTTAAATTATCAAATTAAAAATTTAAAGGTTTTAGAATCTTTGATTACCATAGGAAAAAACACACGTGAATCACGTCAAATAATCCAGCAATATTTACGAAAAAGCAAGACCCATCAACTTATTAATTTAGACAAAACTTAATTTGTAACTTTAGATCATGTCTTTTACAAAAAAGAAATGGCGACATAAGCTTCACGAGGTGATTTATGAAGCAGATACCAAACTAGGCAAATGGTTTGATGTTGCTCTATTGCTTCTAATCATCATGAGTGTATTAATGGTAATGCTTGAAAGTGTTCCCAGCATAGATCAAAAATATCATCCCTATTTAGATATTATAGAATGGATCATCACCATTCTCTTTAGTTTAGAATATTTTTTAAGAATACTCGCTGTAAAAAAACCCATCATTTATATCAAAAGTTTTTTTGGGATTATTGATTTGTTGGCCATTTTACCCAAATATATTTCTTTATTTGCCTTTGGAACCCAAAGCTTAGTGGCTATTCGAGCCTTACGCCTTCTCAGAGTTTTTCGAATCCTGAAGCTCACCCGTTACACTCATGAGGCAAATATTCTTATGATTGCACTTCGAAGAAGTAGACCTAAAATTCTGGTTTTTATATCAACTGTTCTTATCATTTGTATCATTTTTGGATCAATAATGTATCTTGTTGAGGGGTCAAAATCAGGGTTTACGAGCATTCCCAGAAGTGTTTATTGGTGTATTGTTACACTAACAACGGTGGGCTATGGTGACATTGCTCCTATTACTGCTATCGGTCAGTTTATTGCAGCTTTCATTATGATTTTAGGTTATGGGATTATCGCTGTTCCTACAGGAATCGTTACCGCTGAACTGGCCCGGTCTTTCCAAAATAAAAAGACCAATACGCAAGCCTGTCCGAATTGTATGAATGAAAACCATATGGATCATGCTATCCATTGTCATCGTTGTGGAAAGGTATTAAATGACATCTAATAAACTTATTATTATATCGGGACCAACTGCAATAGGAAAAACTTCCTTTTCAATACACCTCGCTAAATACCTAAAAGCAGAAATATTTTCTGCTGATTCGCGACAATTTTATAAAGAAATGTCCATTGGTACCGCTGTTCCCTCTAAAAAGGATCTCAGCGCGGTAAAGCATCACTTTATACAACACCGAAGTATTTTTGAAAATTATTCAGTGGGTCAATACGAAAAAGATATTCTTTTGAGATTAAATACATACTTCAAAAACCATCAATATGCCATATTGGTGGGGGGGTCTGGGCTCTATAACGATGCTGTTCGTTTTGGATTGGATGACTTTCCTGAGATTCCAAATGACATACAACTAAAAGTACGTTCTGATTACGAAAAAAAAGGATTGAATTTTTTACAACTTGAATTAAATAAAATTGATCCTGTTTATTATCGTCAAGTAGATTTGAATAATCATGTGCGGCTTATGAGAGCTCTAGAAGTATGTTATTCTGGTAATTTTCCTTATTCGTATTATTTAAACAATAAACCCAAAAAAAGACCTTTCGAAATTCAATCTTACGCTTTGATCGCTGACAGAAAATTAATTTACGCTCGAATCAACCATCGGGTCGATCAAATGATTGAAATGGGACTTGTCCAAGAAGCTGAATATCTATACCCTCACCGAATGTTAAATGCCTTACAAACTGTAGGCTACAAAGAATTATTCACGTATTTTGATGGATTATCGACGCTTGAAGAGGCAGTACAAAACATGAAACAAAATACACGAAGATTTGCCAAAAGACAACTCTCATGGCTCAAAAGAGATGCTTCTCTTAAGTTTGTTCCTCATGATAGTGATCCCTTAAAATTAATTTTGTAAATTTAAATACCTAAAAAACCCAAATGAAACGATACTTTATTTTTTATCTCTTCTTTTTTATTTCCTTTTTTATTCTTTCATGTTCAAGTGATGACGATGATGTCATCCCCAGTGATTTAAATGAAGACATTTTACTATCTAGTGAATTTTTGGGTAGTTTAACAAGTTTACAAACCGCCTTAATCATCAACTCAGTCACTCAAAACATTCAGTACCCTATAATGAATGTAGAGGTTTATAAATTAACTTATAAAACCCAATACCCAAACCAAAGTGAAGACGTTGTTGCTTCAGGGTTAGTGATTATGCCCTCCAATGCTGGTGATTACGCTGTAATTTCATATCAACATGGAACAATAAGCAATCCAAATGATGCCCCATCCAATTATAACTTAAATTCTGAAAGTGCACTCGCAGGAGCTTCTCTAGCTTCCTTAGGGTTTATTTTATCCATTCCGGATTATTTAGGTTATGGAAGTAATGCGCATTATGATCATCCATATGAACATGCTAACAGCCTCGCTTATGCCTCTTATGATATGCTTGTTGCTACAAAGGTTTTTTTAAACAATAAAAAACAAAATGATAACGAAAAATTATTTCTCATGGGATATTCCGAGGGAGGAACTGCGACATTGGCATTGCATAAATATATTGAAACACAAACTGAGACCAGTATAACAGCTACCACATCAGGAAATGGATCGTATAACAAAACCTTGTTTGCACAACAAATCAGTGAACTTGATATAGCATCTTCATTTATACCCAACTATTTATGGGTAATTTACTCTTATAATTGGATATACAACATCAATCAGCCTTTGTCCTACTATATAAATGAACCTTATGCGTCAAATATTAATGAAACAAATATTATAACGTTAGATGCTAACCTGATTAATAACAATCCACAAGAACTGTTTACGCCAAGTTTTTTAGAAACCCTTAACCAAGGAGATGGCCCTTTGAGTAATGCGTTAGCCGATAATGATTTGATAGATTGGAGTCCAAGAGCACCTGTAAGATTATACTATGGTACAAATGATGATTTTGTATTTCCTAGTAATTCAATTACGGCTTACGAATCTTTAACTGGACGAGGAGGGAATGTAAGTCTATTTCCAATCAATGGTGCTAATCACTTCAATAGTTTTATCCCTTACATTTCCGGTAGCATTGACTGGATTATGAGCTTACGCTAGATATTTTTTTAGGTTGGTTTGGATACGTTGTTCAATATTGTTATTATCTGCTTTAATAAATTGAGATCCAGTAATATTTTCATAAAGTTCGATATAACGATCTGAGACAATTTTAATGAATGTATTGTTCATTGTGGGTAGTTGTTGCCCTTCTTTTCCTTGAAAACCTCGCTGAATCAACCATTGCCGAACAAACTCTTTAGACAATTGTTTTTGTATTTCAGCTCTATTTTGACGTTGTTGATATCCTTCAGCATAAAAGTATCGTGAAGAGTCAGGAGTGTGTATTTCGTCAATAAGTACAATGGTTCCTTCTGTTGTTTTTCCAAACTCGTATTTGGTATCCACTAAAATCAGCCCTTGTTGTGCGGCCCATTCACTTCCCCTATGAAATAATGCGGAGGTGTATGCTTTGAGTTGGGCATAGTCCGTTTCGGTTACTATTTTTTGTTCTAAAAGTTCTTCTTCCGAAATATCTTGGTCATGGTCTCCTTGGTCCGCTTTTGTGGCAGGGGTAATGATGGGTTGTGGAAATTTATCATTTTCTATCATTCCATTGGGCATGTGTTCCCCACAAAGTTGACGTTTTCCTTTTTTGTATTCGCGAGCAGCATGTCCAGATAAGTAGCCTCTAATCACCATTTCAACCTTAAAAGGAGTACAGCGTTTTCCTACAGCAACATTAGGATCAGGAGTGTCAATCAGCCAATTAGGCACAATATCTTGTGTAAGATCCATCATTTGAGTGGCTATTTGATTCAATATTTGACCCTTATAGGGAATGCCCTTGGGCAATACAACATCAAATGCAGAAAGCCTATCGGTAGCAATCATGATCAATATATCATCTTCTAAGGTATACACCTCTCTGACTTTGCCGTTATATTTTGAAATCAACCCATGGAAAGGAAGATCCGTGTGCATTAAGGTGTTCATTCGAAGCTAATTGTGGTGTTCTGTTCGTTTGTAAGCTTGTATTACTTTTTTAACAAGTTTGTGTCGTATGACATCCTTGTCATCCAAATATACTACTTCTATTCCTGGAATATTTCCCAAAACAAGAATGGCCTCTTTGAGTCCGGAAATCACTCTTCTTGGTAAATCTATTTGACCCGGATCACCAGTAATCATAAATTTGGCACTTTTTCCCATTCTAGTTAGGAACATCTTCATTTGGTTATGAGTGGTGTTTTGGGCTTCATCTAAAATTACAAAAGCGTTGTCTAAAGTTCGACCTCGCATAAAGGCCATGGGAGCTATCTGAATCACGCCTGTTTCGATATAGTGAGAAAGCTTTTCGGCAGGAATCATATCACGTAATGAGTCATATAAGGGTTGCATATAAGGATCCAATTTTTCTTTTAGATCTCCAGGTAAAAACCCTAAATTTTCGCCTGCCTCAACTGCAGGACGAGTTAAAATAATGCGTTTCACTTCTTTTGATTTCAATGCTTTGACTGCAACAGCAACACCAGTATAGGTTTTTCCTGTTCCAGCAGGGCCCACCGCAAAAACCATATCATTTTTTTGGGTGGCCTCCACTAGTCGGAATTGATTTAAAGTTTGAGCTTTTATAATTTTCCCTCCAACTCCGTGCAAAATAACTTTTTTGTCGTCAGGCTCAAGACCAAAATTGTCTTCCTCATCAGTTTGAAGTATGTGTTCGACAATTGATACATCTAAGGAATTGTATTTTCCGTAGTGCGAAACAAGACGGTCTAATTGTTTTTCAAATTCTTCTAAAACTTCTTCTTCTCCAAAGGCTTTAATTTTATTTCCTCGAGCAACAATTTTAAGTTTTGGAAAATGTTGTTTTAATAATGTAATGTTGGCATTTGCTTTACCCCCATAAAACTCGCTTGGGTCAACTTCTGCAAGTTCAATTGTAAGTTCGTTCAAATTGTGTTTTTTTTAGTTAAAGAATTTGTTTTTGGTAACTTTGAATTCAAATTTATGAAATTTTTTATCTCAAAATTTAAATTATAGCTATCAAATTGATGCCCATCATAACGTTAACCTCCGACTTAGGCTATAAAGATGCGGAGATTGCTCAACTTAAAGGAACACTTTATTCGGAGTTGAATCATCCCTCTATTGTTGATATCTCCCATCAAATCCCCCCATTTCATATCGCTCAGGGCGCGTACATACTTCAAAAGGCCTATCATTCTTTTCCCAAAGGAAGTATTCATATCGTCGCTATTGAAACTGAAATTAGACCCGATAACAAACCCATTGTCGTTTTTCTTGATGGTCACTATTTTATCTGTGCTAACAACGGCTTGTTATCACTAGTTAATCCCTCCATTAAAGCGGATAAAATGGTTGCTCTTCATATCCCAAATACAAAACAAAATACCCTGAACGGTTTAATGACTTTTGCTAAAGCTGCTGCTCACTTAGCTCGTGGAGGTAAACTTGAAATCATTGGAAGTCCTTTACAATTCATCAAACAACAAATCACCTTCACTCCAACAGTTAATCCGGCTAAAAATAGCATCAATGGAAATGTGATTTACATAGACCGTTATGAAAATGTTGTTACCAACATCAAAGAAAAAATTTTTAAAGAAATTCAACGCAATCGTTCTTTTGAAATACGAGCTCGGAATCATGTTTTCAAAAAAATAGTTCATTCTTACCACGAAGCTATACGATTTGATGTACCCAAAATAGATCGAATTGAAGATGGAAAACAATTGGCTATTTTTAATTCATTGGGTTTTTTAGAAATTGCAATTTACAAAAGTAATCCTTTTGAAACTGGAGGAGCTAGCAGTTTATTAGGACTCAAATATTTAGATATTATATCAATTCGGTTTTATTAAAAACTGTTGATAAATATTTTTTATTATCCCCTAGGTATCTGATATATTTGTAGATATCCTAATTTCTAAATCATGAAGTTCATCGTTTCAAGTTCTACTTTGTTTAAGCAACTCCAAATGTTAAGTGGTGTCTTGAACACAACCAATACGCTTCCAATTCTGGATCATTTCTTGTTTGAGTTATCGCCTAATGTCCTGCGAGTTACCGCTACAGATCTTGAAACCACTTTAATTTCAAATATAGATGTAGAGTCAAATGAAGAAGAAAGTATTGCTGTGCCCGCTAGATTACTTCTAGAAACATTAAAAACCTTTCCCGAACAACCTCTTACATTTTCTTCAACAGATAGTAGTACCATTGAAATAAGTTCAAATCATGGTAAATATGCACTTGCATATGCCGCTTCAGAAGAATATCCAAAACCTGCTACAGTATCTGATGCTTCTTCTACTTCAATTATTGGAGATATTTTATCAACTGCAATAACCAACACACTTTTTGCTTCTGGAAATGATGATTTACGCCCTATAATGAGTGGTGTATTCTTTCAATTGAATTCCAATGAAATGACTTTTGTGGCAACAGATGCGCACAAACTTGTTAAATATAAAAGAACAGATTTTCAATCTTCATCCTCTGCAGAGTTTATTATGCCTAAAAAACCTTTAACTATTTTAAAGTCTATTTTAATGGGAAGCGAGTCTGAGGTAAAAATTGAATATAACGAGAGTAATGTTCGATTTTCTTTTGAAGAAACTACCTTAGTGTGTCGATTAATTGATGGGAAATATCCTAATTATGAAGCCGTTATTCCAAAAGAAAATCCTAATGTGATGACCATCAACCGACATTTATTTTTAAATTCGGTAAAGCGTGTGAGTATATTTTCAAACAAAACGACACATCAAATTCGATTGAGGTTAGCTGGTGCTGAATTACACATTTCAGCTGAGGATATTGACTACAGCAACAAAGCCGAAGAACGATTAGGATGTTCATATCAAGGAGAAGATATGCAAATCGGTTTTAATGCACGTTTCTTGGTTGAAATGCTCAACAATTTAAAATCTGAAGAAGTCCAATTGGAATTGTCTGTTCCAAATAGGGCAGGTATCCTCACCCCATTACATAGCAATGAGGAACACGAGCAAATCACCATGTTAGTGATGCCCGTGATGCTCAATGATTAATTTTTCAACTTTACAAGATATAATCCGTGCTGAGGAAGTTAGATGATTTGCTATCTAACAAATTTCGTATGATTTCTTTATTCTCATTTGTGTCCTTAGTAGCAACGAATGTTCGAATGGAGAACGATCGTAACGCATCGTGAACACTTAGCGTGCTTACCGCAGAATTTTTTCGACCAGTAAAAGGATAAATATCTGGCCCTCGTTGACAAGAGCTATTAAGGTTTACTCTACATACCAAATTGGCTAATGTGTCGATTAATGGGGCGAGCTTGTTAATATCTTTCCCAAATAAGCTCACTTGTTGTCCATAAACAGAGGCTGACATATCATCAAGAGGTTGATCAATATCATCAAATGAAATGATAGGAATAACAGGTCCAAACTGTTCTTCTTCGTATACTCGCATTTCTTTAGTGACGGGATATAAAACAGCTGGAAAACAATAATTATCAGAAAGTTCACCTCCTCTTTTATTCAACACAGAAGCCCCTTTTTGTTGAGCATCTTGGATAAGTTCCTGGATATAACTCGGTTTACTCGGCTCCGGTAGTGGAGTTAAAAGTGTATTGTCCCAGGGCATTCCCAGTTGAAGCGCATCCACTGCAGCAGTGAATTTTTCAAAGAAAGATTCTTTTATATCCTCATGAACATAAAGAATTTTTAAAGCTGTACATCGTTGACCATTAAATGACAATGTACCTGAAATACATTCTGCTACTGTTTTGTCAAGATCTGCATCAGGTAAAATAATACCAGGATTTTTTGCTTCTAGTCCAAGAACAAGGCGTAATCTATTTTTATTGGGGTGTAAATCTTGTAATGATATCGCAGAGGAGCTATGACCAATCAAGGCTAATACATCAATAAGGCCTGTTTTCATTATGGGTGATGCGATGGATCGACCACGCCCAAATACAATATTGACAACACCTTCAGGAAAACTTTCTGCAAAAGCATCTAACAATGGAGCTATAAGGAGCACACCGTGTTTAGCAGGTTTAAAAATAGTGGTATTCCCCATCATAATCGCAGGGATCAAAAGGGCGAAAGTCTCATTAAGGGGATAATTGTAAGGACCCAAACAAAGCACAACCCCTAAAGGACCTCTTCGTATGTGCGCGTAAACACCTCCATGGTTGTGAAATTTTGCACTGTCACGATCTATGTTTTTGTATTCATCGATAGTATCCACAATATAGTCAACTGTTCGATCAAATTCTTTTTGTGAGTCGTTGAGGTTTTTTCCAATTTCCCACATTAAAAGCTTTACAACTGACTCGCGTTTGAGCTTCATTAATTCCACAAAACGCTCCATGCAGCTGATGCGTTCAGAAACTTTCATCGTGGGCCAAACCCCTTTTCCTTTGTCAAAGGCATTACAAGCCGCGTCAAGAGCTTCTAATGCTTTACGCTCATTCATATTGGGAACATTACCCAAGTGAGTGGGCCCATAATTACCCTCTAAATCTTCTGTTTGTATCGTTGAATAAACTGGGGATGAATCTCCATCCCAAAAACCAATTTGTCCATTGATTAAAAATGTTTTGTGATCAATAGTTTCCTTTATCTGAAACTGATCTGGAATAGTGTTATTTTTGTTTGTCATAATTTTTGCAATTTAAATTAAAAACTGAAATAAATCAGGCTTATTATTTAAATAATCACCAAAAAAACCTCCTTTTTTCATTCTTTTCACAAGAGGATGAAAACTTTCTTTGTTTTTAAGCTCAATACCTACTACTGCTGGTCCGTTAGAGCGGTTGTGTTTTTTGGAATACTCAAAATAGGTAATATCGTCTTCGGGACCCAAAATTTGAACAACAAACTCTTTCAATGCACCTGCACGTTGAGGAAAGCGAATAATGAAATAATGTTTTAAACTTGCTTCTAACAATGCTTTTTCTTTAATTTCAGCCATTCGAGTGATGTCGTTATTTCCACCACAAACAAGACTTACCACCTGTTTTCCTTTTATTTGATCTGCATAAAGCTTTAATGCCGCTGTGGCCATAGCACCTGCGGGCTCAACTACAATCGCATCCTTGTTGTACATATCTAAAATACCTTGACAAATTGCTCCTTCTCGAATTAGGATCAAGTCGTCCAAATACGCTTTGCACAAATCGAAAGTAATACTTCCTACTCTGCGTACAGCTGCACCATCCACAAAAGGGTCTATCCAGTCAAGAGTAACCAATTTACCTCTATCTAGCGAAGTCTTCATGGCGGGTGCTCCAGCAGGTTCTATTCCTATTATTTTGGTTGTTGGAGATAGGCGTTTAAACACATGAATAATTCCAGAAACCAATCCACCTCCTCCTATTGGAATAAATAAATAGTCAATAGTTGATTTAGCTTGTTCTAGAATTTCCAATGCAAGAGTGGCTTGGCCAGCTATTACTTTGATATCGTTGAATGGGTGAACAAATATATTTCCTTTGTTTTTGCTGTACTCAACTGCTGATTCGTATGCATCATCGTAAGTATCCCCAACTAATCTTACCTCAACCATATCGTCCCCAAACATTCTAACTTGTTCAATCTTTTGTTTTGGTGTTGGAACTGGCATAAATACTGTGCCATGAATACCGAGAGATTGGCATGCGTAGGCAAATCCTTGGGCGTGATTCCCAGCACTGGCACATACTACCCCTTTTTTTCGTTCGTCATCTGAAAGCGAGCTAATTTTGTTGTAAGCCCCCCTAATTTTGAATGAACGAACTTGTTGAAGGTCTTCACGTTTTAAAAAAACAGTGGCATCATAAAGATTACTCAACCTTTCATTGTGCTGCAGAGGAGTGTCCTGTACCACTCCTTTTAATCGGGATTGTGCTTCTTTAACGGTATTTATGTCAAATAAAAAATTCAAACTAAATGATCTTTGTCATCGCTGTCATTGAAGCCCTTAAATGTGTGCCAATAATCTCAACAGGGTGGTTACGTATCGCAGCATTCACTTCAATTAATTGTTTGTTATCTACTCCGTTTTCTGTTCCACCATATGAGGTTCCGATAACATCGATATCAATAGACTTCATAAAATCAGTAAGCATAGGCTTGCATGCATGATCAAATAAATAACATCCATACTCAGCAGTATCGGAGATTACTCTATTCATTTCGTACAGTTTTTTTCGAGCAATGGTATTGGCAATAAGAGGAGTTTCATGTAATGATTCGTAATAGGCTGAAGCATCTTTTATTCCTGCATCTACCATAGTGTCAAAAGCTAATTCTACTCCAGCTCGCACATAAGCCACCATCAAAACTCCATGATCGAAAAACTCTTGTTCTGTTATTTTTTGATCGGTAACTACTGTTTTTTCAAAAGCTGTTTCAGCTGTAGCTGCACGCCATGTAAGTAAGTTGATATCATCGTTTGCCCAATCTTCCATCATGGTTTTAGAAAAATGTCCAGACATAATATCGTCCATATGTTTTTCAAACAAAGGAGTCATAATTACTTTTAATTCTTCCGATAAGTGAAACGCTTTTAATTTTGCTGGATTTGACAATCGATCCATCATATTGGTAATTCCCCCATATTTTAAAGCTTCTGTGATGGTTTCCCAACCATATTGGATAAGTTTAGCAGCATAAGAAGGATCAATTCCTTTTTCTACCATTTTATCAAAACACAAAATAGAACCTGTTTGAAGAACGCCACAAAGTATGGTTTGTTCTCCCATAAGGTCAGACTTTACTTCAGCCACAAATGATGATTCTAAAACTCCTGCACGGTGTCCACCAGTAGCTACACAATACGCTTTTGCTTGTTCAAGACCAACACCATGAGGATCGTTATCAGCGTGTACGGCAATAAGGGTTGGAACTCCAAAACCACGTTTGTATTCTTCCCTAACTTCTGAACCAGGACTTTTTGGTGCTACCATAATAACCGTCAAATCCTTTCGGACTTCCATTCCTTCTTCCACAATATTAAATCCGTGAGAATACGATAAGGTAGCTCCTTTTTTCATTAAAGGCATTACTTGAGCTACTACGGGCGTATGGTTTTTGTCGGGGGTGAGGTTAATAACCAAATCTGCTGTTGGAATCATTTCCTGATAATTACCTACAGGAAAGTCGTTTGATGAAGCATTCATGAATGAAACTCTCTTTTGCTCAATGGCTCCCTGGCGAAGAGCATATGAAATTTGAAGTCCCGAATCTCGCATATTAAGCCCTTGATTGAGGCCTTGAGCTCCACAGCCAACAATTACAATATTTTTTCCTTTCAAAGCCGTAATCCCCTCCGAGAACTCGGAAGCATCCATAAAACGGCATTTTGATAATTGATCTAATTGTTCACGAAGCGATAGGGAGTTAAAATAATTTGTCATTTGTAATTGAATTAATTTTCTGTCAATTGTTTTAAAAGTTGTGAGATATCCATAGGTTTTTTTGAGACTGATATACGACCTGATCGAACAAATTGTAATAAACCAAATGGTTCCAAATCGTTGTACAATTGTTCTGTTTCGTGCCTAAAACCTGTTTTTTGAATCACAAAAAAATCAGGATTTACCGTAACGATACTGGCATGACTTTTTTTGATGAAATTTTGAATTTGTTTTTCTTCAAACAGGGATTTAGAAGCTACTTTGTATAAAGCCGACTCTTGAAAAATAGTTTCTTGGTCGGTATGGTAATAGGCTTTAATTACTTCAACTTGTTTATCTATTTGTTTTACAATTTTTTTTACTTGTTCTTCTGTAATTTTTACAACAACAACAAATCGAAAAACAGTATTGATTTCAGAAGGAGAGCATACTAAACTTTCAATATTAATATGGCGTTTGAGAAAAATTGAGGATATACGAGTCAATAATCCGATGTTATTTTCAGTGTAAATGGATATAGTGTATGTTTTTTGTTCCATAAAATTAACTTAGGCGAATGTCTGAAACAGATGCCCCTGAAGGAACCATCGGAAACACGTTGTGTTCTTTTTCAACGCAAACTTCTAAAAAATAAGGTTTATTAGATTGTATCATTTCATCAACTGCTCCAGCAAGATCTTCACGTGCGCTAACTCTTTTAGCGTCTAAAAAATACCCTTCTGCTATTTTGATAAAATCAGGATTTACCATTTCAGTTGAAGCATAACGTTTGTCAAAAAAAAGTTGTTGCCACTGTCGTACCATTCCCAAAAAACCATTATTTAGCACAACAATTTTGACAGCTGCTTGCGTTTGAAAAATAGTGGCCAACTCTTGTATGGTCATTTGAAAACCACCATCACCAATAACTGCAACTACCTCTCTTTGGGGGGCGCCCATCTTAGCCCCTAATGCAGCAGGAAGCGCAAATCCCATAGTTCCTAAACCTCCCGAGGTAATGTTACTTTTTGACTCTTTAAATTCGGCATAACGGCAAGCAATCATTTGGTGTTGTCCTACATCAGTTACGATAGCAGCTTTTCCGTCACTGGCCCGATTGATTTCTTTGATGACCTCTCCCATTGTCAAACCGACTTTGGTAGGGTTGAGTTCTGAATTGATCACCTTTTCAAACTCAATGTCATAATATTTTTTAAAAACGTTTAGCCAATCAGGATATTGACGATTTTCGATCATGGAGGTGAGTTGTGGAAGGGATTCTTTAACATCGCCCAAAACACATACATCAGCCATTACGTTTTTGTTGACTTCAGCTGGATCAATTTCAAAATGAATGATTTTTGCCTGTTTCGCATAGGTAGTAAGATTTCCCGTTACACGATCATCAAATCGCATTCCGATTGCCAAAAGAACATCGCATTCGTTTGTCAATTTATTAGGGCCATAATTGCCGTGCATACCTACCATGCCTACATTAAGAGGATGATCTGTGGACAACGCAGAAGCGCCAAGAATAGTCCATGCCGCAGGAATTCCAGATTTTTCAACAAAAGCTTTAAACTCATCTTCTGCTTTGCCTAGAATTACACCCTGTCCCCACACAATAAAAGGTTTTTTGGCATTTTTTAAAAGGGTTGCCGCCGCTTCAATTTGAGAAAAATCAACTTTGGGTTTTGGCTGATAACTTCTTACTTTTTGACAACTCGTATAAGCAAAATCAAAAAAACTAAATTGTGCATCCTTGGTGATATCAATTAGTACAGGACCTGGACGCCCTGTGCGCGCAATATAAAATGCTTTGGCCATCACTCTTGGAATTTCCTTGGCTTTGGTGACTTGATAACTCCATTTGGTTACTGGCGTTGAAATACCAATGATATCTGTTTCTTGGAAAGCATCAGAGCCCAACAAATGGGAAGGTACTTGACCTGTGATACAAACCATCGGAGTGGAATCGATCATGGCATCGGCTATTCCTGTGACGAGATTCGTTGCACCTGGACCAGAAGTCGCCATACATACCCCAATATCTCCGCTGATACGTGCATAGCCTTGAGCGGCATGAGTTGCTCCTTGTTCATGTCGAGTAAGTACATGATGAAGTTGATCTTGAAATTTGTAGAGTTCATCGTAAATGGGCATGATAGCTCCACCGGGATATCCATAAATCAAATGAACTTTTTCAGCGAGTAAGCACCGTATAACAGCTTCAGCTCCAGAGATATGTAACATTTCTTTCATTATTATATTTCATCGGTTACACAACCCTCTGATGCAGAGGAAACCGTTTTGGCGTATTTATATAAAACACCTCGTTTAACTTTTAATTCAGGTGGCGACCATTTTGATCGTCTTTCATGTATTTCTTGTTGGGATAACTTTACATTTATGGTATTTGTTTCAGCATCTATGGTTATTAAATCCCCATCTTTTAACAAAGCAAGAGTACCTCCTACTTGCGCTTCGGGAGTAATATGACCAACTACAAATCCATGTGTTCCGCCCGAAAAACGTCCATCTGTAATCAGGGCAACTTCTTTTCCTAAACCAACACCCATAATTGCAGCCGTTGGTTTTAGCATTTCAGGCATTCCAGGACCTCCTTGAGGACCTTCGTAACGAATAACAACGACTTCTCCCTTCTCAACAAGTCCATTTTTTATGCCATCATTTGCTGCATATTCACCGTCAAAAACACGTGCAGGACCTGAAAAAATTAAGCCTTCTTTTCCTGTAATTTTGGCTACAGAACCTTCTTGGGCTAAATTGCCCATTAATATCCGAATATGACCCGTGGGCTTAATTGGATGATCGAGATCACGAATAACATCCTGACCATCGTGCAAACCTTTTACCTCAGATAAGTTCTCCGCTATTGTTTTGCCTGTCACCGTAAGGCAATCTCCATGTAACATTCCTGCTTCGAACATAAACTTCATGACTGCCGGAATACCTCCTACTTGATGCAAATCTTCCATTAAATATTTTCCGCTAGGTTTCAGATCAGCTAAGAATGGGGTGGTATCACTAATTCGCTGAAAATCTTCAAGAGTGAATACTACGTCTGCTGCTTTTGCGATAGCCAAAAAATGAAGCACTGCATTTGTTGATCCCCCTAAAACAGTGACCAATCTAATCGCGTTTTCCAGTGCTTTTCTAGTAACAATATCTTTGGGTTTTATGTTATTTTCGAGCAGATAGTTTAATGCTTTTCCAGCTGCAATGCTATCCTTTATTTTGGCTTCTCCAATCGCAGGGTTTGAAGAGCTATATGGCAGAGACATACCCAACGCTTCTATGGCTGAAGCCATCGTGTTGGCTGTATACATTCCTCCACAAGCTCCAGCACCAGGACATGCATTGTGAATAACTTCTCTGAATTGTTGTTCGTTGATGCTTCCAGAAACCTTTTCTCCCCAAGCCTCAAAAGCAGAAACAATATCCAGTTTTTTATCGTTGACACATCCCGAAGCAATGGTTCCGCCGTAAAGCAAAACACTAGGCCGGTTTAATCGTAACATGGCCATCAAGGCACCAGGCATATTTTTATCACAACCAACAACAGTTACTAAAGCATCATAGGACATTCCACCCATAACGGTTTCCATTGAATCAGCAATAAGGTCACGGGATGGCAAAGAAAAACGCATTCCTGGTGTTCCCATTGATATGCCATCACTTACCCCAATGGTATTGAATATAAGTCCAATCAGATCAACTGCTTCAGTTCCTTTTTTTACTTCTTTAGCCAAATCATTTAAATGCATATTACAAGGATTACCCTCATAGCCTGTACTTCCAATTCCAACTAATGGTTTTTTTAGATCTTCGTCGGATAAACCAATCGCGTGAAGCATGGCTTGCGCTGCAGGTTGGCTTGGATCTTGAGTAACTGCTTTACTAAACTTATTTTTCATAATACATAACAAAAATAGCAGTGTGATTGACAAGAAGGTCCACTTATAAAATGTAAAATTATGTTCAACACATTAAAAAAAATTATAACTAAATGATAATAAACAACTTAAATCATTTTAATTATAGATGTTCATTTCATTCAATAAGTTAGAAAAATAAAAAAACAAACTTACAAAGTTGGTCCGATAGTTTGTTGTTTATTTTTTGGAAATTTGTTATATTGTTAGTGATGATGGAGAAATTAATTGAAAGACAAAGACTTTTTTTTAATAATGGGTATACTTTTAAAGTTTCAAAACGAAAACAACTTTTAAAATCACTTCGCGAAACTATACTTAAAAAAGAAAAAGAAATCGAAAAGGCATTGTTTGATGACCTAGGCAAATCTAAAGAAGAAGTTTTTCTTAGTGAAACTTCACAAATTATCAGTGAAATTGATTTTTTTGTTCAAAATATTAATCATTTGAGCGCTCCAACAAAAGTCCAACCTTCTTTTATAAATTTTCCATCTAAGGATTATATCATTCATGAGCCATATGGGTTAACCTTGCACATTGCACCATGGAATTACCCTTTTCAATTAGCTTTAACCCCATTAGTAGGAGCAATAGCAGCAGGAAATGCTGTTGTACTAAAACCTTCAGAAAATGCTCCTCATACTGCTGAAATCCTACAGAAAATTGTAGATATTGTTTTTCCACCTGAGTGGGTTAAGGTGATTCAAGGAGGTCCAGAAATAGCTCAAAAACTGTTGACATTCCGTTGGGATTATATTTTTTTTACGGGAGGACTCTCTGTGGCCAAAAAAGTGGCGCAAGCCGCTGCAAATCATCTTACTCCTGTGACGCTTGAATTAGGAGGAAAAAATCCTTGCATCGTTGACCAAACAGCAAATATAAAAGTAACCGCAAGACGTATCGTTTTTGGAAAGTTTTTAAATTGTGGACAAACGTGTATTGCACCTGACTATATCTTGGCTCATCAGTCTATTGTTGAATATTTAACGTTTGCTTTACAAAAAGAAATCGAACGATCTTACTCTGAAAATCCAGAACAATCAGAAGAGTACGGACGAATAGTGAACGCTCATCACTTTGATCGATTAACATCTTTATTGTACAATCAAGAGATCGCTTATGGTGGTAAGACAAATGAGCACACCAAATACATTCAACCCACCTTATTGAGAGTCACTGATTTATCATCTTTAGTGATGAAAGAAGAAATTTTTGGTCCCCTTCTTCCCATCATCCCTTACCAAGACGAAAATGAGATTAAAGAAGTGATTACACAGTATGAAAAATCTCTCTCGTTTTATGTTTTTAGTGAGCGCAAGGGATGGGCAAAAAAATTAATGAACACTTTTTCATTTGGAGGGGGAGTGATTAACGATACGGTAATTCAATTTACTAATCGAAATCTCCCTTTTGGAGGTATTGGCCACAGTGGACTGGGTGCCTATCACGGCAAAACAAGTTTTCATACATTTAGCCATCAAAAACCCTACATCCACAGAAGTACAAGGTTTGATTTTAAAGCACGTTATGCTCCCTATAAAAAGTCATTACCTTTAGTCAAGTTTTTTCTTAAATATCTACAATGATTGAAAAAAAAGTTACAGAAGCCATACAATACCGACGTTCAGTACGTTTTTTTGAGACCACCCCTCTTGATGATGAAAAAGTAAAAAAATGTATTGAAAATGCAGCATTGGCCCCCACAAGCAGCAATCTACAACTTTGGGAGTTTTATCATATCACTGATCAAGATGTTAAAAAACAAATTGCTACAGCTTGTTTTAATCAAAAAGCTGCCAAGACTGCACAACAATTGGTCGTGGTAGTGAGTCGAAAAGATTTATGGCGTAAACGAGCAAGAGCAAATATTAGATTTATTGACTACAACTTTGACACTTTCGAAGGAGCTACCCCACGACGTTTAAAAACCATCAAAATGTATTATGAGAAGGGAATTCCAACCTTATATGCTGATTTTTTGGGAATTACTGGACTTTTGAAATATGTATTAATGCAAATTGTCGGATTATTTCGACCCGTATACCGACAAACACGTGCAAGTGACCTAAGAGTGGTTGCTCAAAAAAGTGCTGGACTGGCAGCCCAAAATTTTATGATCAGTATGGCTGCTGTAGGATATGATACTTGCCCCATGGAAGGGCATGATAGTTTGCTTGTCAAAAGAGCTTTAGGATTGAGACGTGGTCCCGAAATCAATATGGTGATTGGATGTGGTATTCGAAATTCAAAAGGAATTTATGGGAAACGATTCCGAATTCCATTTAATGATGTTTATAAAAAAATATGACCCATTTTATTTGTTGTGGTGAGTTTTATTGTATTGTTTTTTTAGGTTTTGTATTGAAAGAAAAAACTTAGGGGTGGGTCCTTAGCCCAACCAACCTTCACGGTCAAGGTTTCGATATTGTATAGCTTCGGATATATGTTGATCTTCGACATGGGTACAGGTTCCTAAATCGGCTATCGTTCGGGCGACCTTCAAAATACGATCAAAGGCGCGGGCAGATAGCGATAATCTATTCATGGCTTCTTTTAGCATGTCCATGGTCGTTGAATTTAGGACACAATATCGTTGTAACATTTTGCCATACATTTGTGCGTTATAAAAAATATTTTTGTCCTGTTCAAAACGTATCAACTGAATTTTTCGAGCGTTTAACACTCGGTCTCGCATCGTTGTGCTTGAAGTAGATTTTGTTTTTTGAGTCAACCTTTCAAATGGTACAGGCGTAACCTCTACATGCATATCAATACGATCCAATAAAGGTCCTGAAATTTTACTTAAATAACGTTGTGTCTCGTTTTTGGAGCCGTAATGAGATTCGTCATGGAAATATCCGCCTGGACTGGGATTCATACTTGCCACCAACATAAAGGAGGCAGGATAAGTAATCGAAAATTTAGCTCGTGAAATGGTAATCTCCCTATCTTCAAGAGGTTGGCGCATCACTTCCAAAACACCTCGCTTAAATTCAGGGAGTTCATCCAAAAATAATACCCCGTTATGGGCCAAAGATATCTCACCAGGTTGAGGATAACTCCCTCCCCCTACCAATGCTACATCAGAAATCGTGTGGTGTGGAGCCCTAAAAGGTCTTTCCATAATAACACCATCTTTAATTCGACCCACTACCGAATGAATTTTTGTTGTCTCAAGAGACTCATCAAGGGTCATGGGTGGTAAAATACTTGGTAATCGTTTGGCTAACATGGTTTTTCCAGATCCAGGAGGACCAATTAAAATGATATTATGACCTCCTGCTGCTGCGATTTCCATGCAGCGTTTGATTGAGTCTTGCCCTTTTACATCCGAAAAATCGAGCTTAGGGTGTGCGGAATTCACATGCTGTTCTAACTCAGCAGTAGTAGATGTAGCCGCATTCGGATCTTTTAAAAAATCAATCACCTCTTTAATGTTTGAAACCCCATAAACCGAAATTCCGTCCACAATAGCAGCTTCCTTAGCATTTTTTGAGGGAATCAATAAGTGTTGAATGCCCTCTTTTTTGGCTTGCAAAGCCATTGACAAAGCTCCTTTGATTGAACGTATTGAACCATCTAATGAAAGTTCTCCCATCATCATAACGTTTTCGATACCTTCTGAATTTATTTGACCTGAAGCCAATAATATTCCGAGCGCAATAGGCAAATCGTAAGCTGCCCCCTCTTTTCTGATATCAGCAGGAGCCATATTAATGGTAATTTTTTTGCCAGGTAATTTATACCCTGAGTGTTGCAAAGCAGCTGCAATTCGATAGTTACTTTCTTTAACTGCATTATCCGGAAGACCCACCAAATGGTAGCCAATACCTTTATCAATGTTGACTTCAATGGTGATCCGAAGAGCGTCAATTCCATAAACGGCACTTCCATAAATTTGTGTGAGCATATGCGTAGGTTTGAACTAAATTTATAAAAAAAAATCGAAGTAGTTTATTTCTAATAAAAGATTAACTTTATTTGCAGTAATGAATAAAAATACTTTCCGTTCTGTTTGTGGACAATTTACGACAGGGATAACTGTAATTACGACCATAAATGGCACTCAAAATATTGGATTTACCGCCAACTCTTTTACTTCTGTTTCGTTAGATCCTCCTTTAATCTTATTCTGTTTAGCAAAAGAGGCGCATTCCAATATTGCGTTTCAGTCTTCTGCTATTTTTGGAATAAATATTTTAACTGAACATCAAAAAGACATCTCTAATCGTTTTGCAAGTAGCAAACTAGGAGCTGATGAACGTTTTGAAAACATTAAACTTCTACCCGATACCAAAGCTCCAATATTTGAGGATTCGGTCGCCTATCTTGAAGGAGATATAACGGAGCGTCACGAAGGTGGCGATCATTGGATATATATCGGACAAGTACATTCGGGAACCATCAACGGAGGACTACCCTTACTCTACTTCTCTGGCTCGTATTCCCAGCTGAGCTCTGAGGATTGAATAGGCACATTTTTTAATCCTTGTTTTAACCATAATTTGTATGTAACAATATCAGTGTATTGCTGAGCAGGTGCTAATATAGTGCCATCAGGCATCATCAAAATGTAATGTGGTTGTGCAACGGATTGAAAATTAATGGCTTGAAATGCAGCCCATTTTTGACCCACTGTTTCAATGGTTCGAACTCTTCCTGAAGCATATGTAATATCAAATATCTCATTATCAGGCAAAGCTTTACGATCATCAACATAAAGGGAAATCAAAACAAAATTTTCGTTGATCAGTTTAAAAATTTCAGGATCACTCCATACATTTTCTTCTACTTTTCGACAATTGACACACGCCCACCCTGTAAAATCCAATAGGATCGGTTTGTTCTGCAAAGCAGCAACTATTCGTCCATCCTCAAAATCTTTGTAACAATCCAAGCCTAGAGGACAATCCGAGTTTTGAGCATAAATACTGTAAAATGTAGGGGGAGGAAAACCAGCCAGCAAACTTAAATTAGTGTTTTGATAAGGAAGCACCCCCGAGAGTAGATAGACCGTAAAAGCAAAGCTTAGAAATGCAAATCCATACCGTCCTTTCGAAATTTTTTCTTTGGTTTCGTGAGGAAAACGATATACCCCGAACAGATACAAGGCAAGCGCCAAAAAAATCATCGCCCATAATCCCAGTAATATTTCTCTTTTAAGGATTCCCCAGTGACTCACCAAGTCGGCATTAGACAAAAACTTAAGCGCCAATGCGAGCTCTAAAAAACCTAAAACCACTTTAATGGTATTCATCCATTGGCCTGATTTAGGGATTAACGTTAACGCATTAGGAAACCAAGCAAAAAAGGCAAAAGGTAAGGCTAATGCCAATCCAAAACCTGTCATTCCCATACTCAATTGCACAGCACCCCCTTCTGCACTTAATGAACCAACCAACAAAGATCCTAGAATAGGGCCTGTACACGAAAAAGAAACAATAGCCAAGGTAAGTGCCATTAAAAAAATACCAATAATTCCTCCAGATTTATTTGATGCAAAGTCGATTTTATTGGCCCAAGAAGCGGGAAGTGTAAGTTCATAATATCCAAAAAATGAAAAAGCAAAAAACATGAATATCAAAAAGAAAAATACATTCAACCACATATTGGTAGAAATGGTATTCAAAAGCTCAGGATTGACCGAATCCAAAAAGTGAAATGGAATACTGAGCAATAAATAAATTAAAACAATAAAAAACCCATATAAAACCGCATGAGACAATCCCTGTTTTCGATCGCTTGACTGTTTGGTAAAAAAGGATACAGTAAGCGGGATCATCGGAAAAACACATGGCGTAAGAATTGCGATAAGCCCCCCTAAAAAACCTAAAAGAAAAACGGTCCAATATCCATCAGCTGTAGGATCAGACTCACTAGTCGCTGTGAGAAGTTCAGTGTTTTTAAGGGCTAATTTAAGCGAATATGTTGTTTTGTCATCAAATGATGTTAAATCTTCTTTAGGTTGTTGATCATAGGAACCTGACAAGCTTACTTTTAGAGTTTCTTCTCTAAAAATGCATACTTTATCATCACATGCTTGATAAGTTACCTTAATATTTACAAAAGTATCGTCAGGGTTTTTGAGTTTAATGGATTGATAAAACTCGGCATAGTCATCAAAATAATTCAACTCCATTTCAAAAATGGGGTCATATGCATTAATGATTTCAGAGTGCTGCACATCATTAACAAGTTCAACATTTTCAAATTCAAATTGCGTAGGCAAAGGCCCAAATTCAGGCATATTTATGCCATACAAATGCCAATGAGGTTCAATGGTTGCTTTTAACACAATGTCATAGGATAGCGAATCTGTTTTTCGTGCTTGTGTCTGCCAACTTATTGCCTCTTGAGACAAAGAGTTCCACGAAAAAACAAGAAATAATAAATAAAGTAGGTGTTTCATTTTATTGAAATTTTAATTGGTGTTACTGTCGAGGCATATCTTTTATCTACTCGTTTGCCCACTACCCAAACCACTTGATTCCCACAAGTGAGCAACCATTGTGCCATTTTTTCATCAGAAGTCATTTTTTCATCTTTAAAATACTTCGAAATTTTTTTTGATCCTTTCATCCCTACAGGGAAAAATCGATCGCCCTTTTGGTGACGGCGCAAAACGAGTGGAAATTTAATCATTTTTGGATTCAACAAGGCTACATGAGCATTTAAATCTACCTCTTGAGGATTTAATTCTACAGCAAGAATAATAGGTTCTTTTATTCCATCTTCAAAAACTTCGTATTGTTCGGTATGATCAAATGTCGTTTTTAAGGTCAAGAATAATCCATATTGTGTTTGTTCTAATCGGTGGGTACCAGAAAATATGTGTTTTCCCTTTTCACTATTGGTTAGCTTGATCACTTCTTTATAATGAAATCCATAAGGGTTAAAAAATTGATGAACCCAGAAACGCAAAGGAAATAATTTACGAAGTTTTTTTAACGAGATTTTATGTCCATTTTTAATGGGTTTAAAAACAGTACTTTTAACCTCATTTATGTGTTTCTCGAGGGCTTGATGGGCATCATTTAAATACGAGATGGATAGTAAAGATTGGTTAAATGATTTTTGATCAACAGCTTTTAAAGCAGGAACGACATGATGACGAATCGAATTGCGTAAATAATCATCAGTGGCATTTGACGAATCCTCACGCCAAACCAACTTATGGGTTTGGGCAAAATTAAGAAGTTGTGCTTTCGAAAATGATAAAAGGGGGCGAACGATATTTCTATTTTGAAGCGGAATTCCTTTTAACCCCCCCAAGCCAGAACCTCGGGTGAAATTAATCAAAAACGTTTCTAGATGATCGTCACTATGGTGCGCAGTTGCAATATAATCTAATTGAAGAGAGTCACACAATTTGTCAAACCAATGATAACGAATATTTCGAGCAGCTACTTGAATTGAATTTTTAGGGTGTTTCGTATCGAACTGCTTCACAAAACAACGAATTCGATGCATCTCGCAATAGGATCTTACAAAATGTGCATCTTCATCACTTTCGTGGCCTCTTAAGCCAAAATTGCAATGGGCAGCAATTATATTTAGTTGTAACGATTTCATTAAGTGCAACAATACCATACTGTCGAGTCCGCCACTGACAGCTACCAAAACATGGGCCTTATTCAAAAAATGAAATTTAGTGTCAATGATTTGCTTAAACTCTTGTAGCATTTTCTAAATTTAAAACTAATTTTTTAGGCCTTAGTTAGAGCCGGATAGCGGAGTACTTCTTTCAGAGCTTTTACTTTTAGTTGGCATTCTTGAAATTCATCAATTGGATTTGCAGCAGCTGTCAATGCACTTCCAACTTGAATGGAAAGATATTCTTTTTTTGCGTTATAAATCATACTTCTAATTACCACATTAAAATCAAAATCTCCTTTAGGCGTAAAATAACCTACCGAGCCACTGTACAATCCTCTTTTGCTTTGTTCATAGTTTTCTATGAGTTTCATCGCTTTAATTTTTGGTGCGCCCGTCATGCTACCCATAGGAAAACAAGCTTTGATGGCATCCAGCCCATCAAATGAGGAGTCAAGCTCTGCTTCAATAGTCGTGATCATTTGATGTACCTGCTCAAACGGATACACATGACACAGTTCTGAAACTTGTACTGTTCTCTTTTTAGCTACACGAGACAAATCGTTTCGAACCAAATCAGTAATCATAATATTTTCAGCTCTTTCTTTATTATTATTGACCAATTGAAAAGCATACGATTTGTCCAGGACATCATCCGGGTCTCTCTTTGCTGTTCCTTTAATGGGTTGAGAAATCAAACGAGTGTTTGTTTTTTTTAAAAAACGCTCAGGAGACGCACAAATAAGATAATGCTCACGTTTTTTGAAATAAGCAGCAAAAGGTGTTTTAGATATTTTATTAAGTTGTTGGTATACCGATAAAGGGACTATTTTACATTGTTCAGCGAACCATTCCATACAAAAATTCACTTCATAAATATCCCCTCGGTGAATATGCTGAATTAATTGCTGTGCAGCATCTAAATATTCTTGTTTGGTGAATTTTGGTTTCAACTCTAATGAAGTTGAAGTCTCTGAAATAGGTTGGGTGTTTTGAATTTCCAACCAATCATTTTCAATATCTTCTTGATTCGTATAATGAGCACTGGCACAATTACTTTCAATAATCCATATTTTTTTGGGTTGAAAAAAATACATCTCAGGCAACTTCAATGAATCAGCATTAGAGGAATCTAAGTTTTCGAGATCATTTTTTAAATCGTAACTCAAGTACCCAAACAACCAATCTTTTTTTAACTTAATATACCTTTCTAAAATATCAAATGAACCTGTTGATGGAGACGAGATTTCACTCATAGGGTCAGCGGCCAATATGCTTCCATAAGTGCTATGTTTATGCTGATATTGATTAGAATCTAACCACAAATGGACTTCAAATTTTTTAACCCAGCACAATAGTTGACTCGAAAAATGAGCAGTATTTGTAAGGGGAAATTTTTTCACAAAGCGCTTTAACAATATGATAAGTGTTTGATATATAACAAAAATAGTGAATACTTTGAGGTATAAAACCAAATAATTATTTTTTTTTATAGATATTTGCGACATGTTACATGCAGTCATATATATTTTTTCTGTCAACACACGCCGCCCCTTGGGGTGTGTCATTATGTAAGGAGATCAAGGTGAGTCCGATTTCGAAAAATCCGTTTTAATTTTACTTTAATTTAATTTAAAAGTCTATGCAAATTGTCATAGCCAATCGTTCTCACGTTAGATATGCGAGAATTATATCTGATACCATCTCTTCCTCTGCCAAAATACGAGGGACGGGAATAGCTCGTCGAACACCTGAATACATCACTAAAAAAATGGAAAATAAAAACGCAATTATTGCCTTAGATGGTGAACTATTTGCGGGTTTTTGTTATATCGAAGTATGGGGGCATCATAAATATGTGGCACATTCAGGTCTCATTGTTGATCCTAAGTACCGAGGGAGAGGTCTAGCCAAATCCATTAAGAATAAGATTTTTTCCTATTCAAAAGAAAAATATCCTGAAGCCAAAATATTTGGTATCACAACGGGCTTAGCAGTGATGAAAATCAACTATGCGTTGGGGTACAAGCCCGTTACATTTTCTGAACTTACCGATGATCCCGAATTTTGGAAAGGATGTCAAACGTGTAAAAATTATGATATTCTGACACGAACAGAAAAAAAAATGTGCTTATGCACGGGGATGTTGCACGACCCAAAAGCAGCTACAAATAGTACATCCATCCCTTATAATAATTCTGTACTTCAACGACTTAAAAACATTAAAGTAGCTTTGTTTTTAAAAAATAAAGAAGCATGAAAAAAATAGTATTAGCCTATAGCGGGGGGTTAGATACCTCTTATTGCATAAAATCATTAACCCAAAAAGGGCACGAAGTACATGCCGTGAGTGTTAACACTGGAGGATTTGATGCCAAAGAAACACAAATTCTTAAAGATAGAGCAATGGCATTGGGTGCAGCCTCATATACTCCCATAAATGCGGTGCAAAAGTTTTATGATCAAATCGTAAAATTTCTTATTTACGGCAATGTGCTCAAAAACAATACCTACCCCCTATCGGTGAGCGCAGAACGAATCATACAAGCAGTAGCAATTGCAGAATATGTTAAAACACATAAAGCTGATGCCATTGCTCATGGAAGCACAGGAGCTGGAAATGACCAAGTTCGATTTGATATGATATTTCAAATCATGGTTCCTACGATAGAAATTATTACCCCCATTCGGGATCAAAAAATTACTAGAGAAGAAGAAATTGAATTTTTACAGACGCATGGCATTGGTTGGTCATGGGAAAAAGCACAATATTCTATCAATAAAGGCTTGTGGGGAACCAGTGTTGGAGGCAGTGAAACACTAACCTCTCGTTACCCGCTTCCCGAAAAAGCCTATCCAAATCAGCCCACCAAAAACGAAACAGAAAAAATAAGTTTACATTTCAAAAAAGGAGAATTAATTGGTCTTAATAAACAATTCTTTCCCCCTGTTGAAGCTATTGAGCGACTTGAACACCTTGCATCTTCTTATGCTATTGGAAGAGACATACATGTTGGTGATACAATTATAGGAATTAAAGGAAGAATAGGCTTTGAAGCAGCTGCAGCATTACTCATTATCAAAGCTCATCATCTGCTCGAAAAACATACTTTGAGCAAATGGCAACAATTCCAAAAAGAAAATATGGCTAATTTTTACGGGATGCAACTCCACGAAGGGCAATATCTTGAACCTGTTATGCGTGATATTGAACAATTTTTCAGCAGCAGTCAACGAACGGTAAACGGAACTGTTTTCGTCACACTAAAACCTTATCGATTTATCTTGGATGGGATTGAATCAGAGAACGATTTAATGGACAACAGTTTTGGAACCTATGGAGAAATTAACAATGCTTGGACGGCTGAAGAAGCTAAAGGATTTATAAAAATTACTGCAAACGCAACTAAAATTTACAACCATGTCAACAAATAAAATTTCGGTTGGAGTAATCGGAGGATCTGGATATACAGGTGGTGAATTACTTCGATTATTGCTTGATCATCCGAACGTTACCCTTGATTTTGTGTATAGTACCACACAGGCAACTGAAAAATTATACCGTTCTCATCCTGATTTATTAGGAAAATCTGACATGATTTTTACCCAAGAAATAAATCCTGATATTGACGTCCTTTTTTTGTGTTTAGGGCATGGAAATTCTGGGACGTTTTTACATGAAAATGTTTTTAACGATAATACAAAAATCATTGATCTTAGTACTGATTTTAGGCTTAATTCCGATCATATCTACATGGGTAAATCATTTGTTTATGGATTGCCTGAATATCAAAAATTAGCTATTAAATCTGCCCAGGCAATTGCCAACCCAGGTTGTTTTGCCACAGCAATTCAATTGGCTTTACTTCCTTTAGCTTCAAATAATCAACTTAAAAACTCCGTTCATATCAATGCCATAACGGGGAGTACAGGTGCGGGTATAAAGCCTTCGGCTACCTCACACTTTAGTTGGAGAAATAACAATGTTTCGTGGTACAAACCTTTTACCCACCAACACCTCGGAGAAATTGGAGAAACATTAGAATCGTTGCAAGGCTCTGAAATAGAGTTAAACTTTATGCCAATACGAGGAAATTTTTCAAGAGGAATTTTTGCTACTTCATACACCGAATATGAAGGATCATTAGAAGACGCTTATCAAATGTATACTCATTTTTATCAAACAAGTCCCTTCACTTTTGTGTCAAAAAATGAGATTTTTTTAAAACAAGTGGTCAACACCAACAATTGTGTGTTGCATATACACCAACACAAAAATCAATTATTAGTCACAAGTATTATTGACAACTTATTAAAAGGTGCCTCTGGTCAGGCAGTTGAAAACATGAACTTGATGTTCGGGTTCGATCAAAATACTGGGTTAAAGCTTAAAGCAAATTTATTTTAAAGTCATGAAAATAGCCATTTTAGGAGCAGGAAATTTAGGCCTTAGCATTGCAAAAGGCCTCATTACAAACAATACCATCACGCAATTAATTTTAACAAGAAGAAACAAAGATTCGATTGCGAGTTGGAAAGAGTACAGCAATACTCAAGTCATGGACGATAACCGAAAAGCTGTAGCTTCTTCAGATATTCTTATTTGTGCTGTTCAACCTTCTCAATTAGAAGACTTACTAAGCTCTTTTAAAGATTTACTCAATGAAAAGCATGTATTAATTTCAACAGTAACTGGATTTAGTATTTCACGAATGGAATCAATTGTTGGAACAACTGTTCATTTGATTAGAAGTATGCCCAACACTGCCATTTCGGTTGGTAAATCCATGACCTGCTTGTGTGCCAATACAAAAGGTGAGGGTCGGCTTGATTTGGCTGAAGCCATATTTAACAGCTTAGGAACAAGTATCATCATTGAAGAAAGCCTAATGCGAGCAGCCACTGTAATATGTGCTTCTGGAATCGCTTTTTGGATGCGTTTAATACGCGCCACAACCCAGGGAGGAGTACAACTTGGATTTGATGCCAATGATGCGATGAAGATGTCGATGTACACTGCTTTGGGAGCTGCTTCCTTACTTATCGAAACAGACTCACATCCTGAACAAGAAATCGACAAAGTGACCACTCCTAAAGGATGCACAATTGAAGGCCTGAATGAAATGGAACATCAAGGATTAAGTTCCTCTTTAATCAAAGGAATCGTTGCCTCCTACAATAAAATTAATATCATCTCAAAAAATTAATCATGCCTTTATTTGATGTGTATCCACTTTATGATGTTACCCCAATAAACGCTAAAGACGTGTATGTTTTTGATGAAAATGGAAAAAAGTATTTAGATTTGTACGGAGGACATGCCGTGATATCTATTGGACATAAACACCCCACTTATGTCAAAAAAATCAGACGTCAACTCAATAAAATTGGGTTTTATTCTAATGCCATTCATAATCCGCTTCAACAACAATTAGCCGACGAAATTGAACGCCAGTCATGTTGTAAAGGTTTTCAATTATTTTTGTGTAGTTCGGGTGCTGAGGCTAACGAAAATGCACTTAAAGTTGCTTCTTTTCAAACAGGTAACTCTAGAATAATTGCTTTTAAAAATGCCTTCCATGGAAGAACCAGTGCTGCTGTGGCTGCAACAGATAATAAAAAAATAAATGCTCCTTTAAATTTACAACAAAAAGTCACTTTCCTTCCTTTTGATAATGATGTTTTGTTAGAGAAGGAACTTCAACAAGGGGACGTATGCGCGGTCATATTTGAACCTATTCAGGGAGTGGGCGGATTAGATACTCCTAATCACGATTTTGTGATAACCATGGAAAAATTATGTGAACGCTATGGTGCTCTATTGATTGCCGATGAAGTACAATCAGGCTTTGGACGAACAGGAACATTTTTTGCTTATCAACATTATCCCATCACCCCATCAATTATTTCAATAGCTAAAGGGATGGGAAATGGATTTCCAATAGGAGGTATATTAATTCGATCCGATATCAAACCCAAGTATGGTATGCTAGGAACAACTTTTGGAGGCAATCATTTAGGTTGTAGTGCTTCGTTAGCTGTTTTAGAAGTATTAAAAAAGAAAAAATTGCAGCAACATGCATCCCATATGGGTGATTATTTTGTACGAAAAGCTGAAGAAATTTCAGCAGTCAAGCACATCAAGGGACGTGGTTTGATGCTTGGCCTAGAATTTGAATATGAAGTAAGTGAACTTCGCAAAAAACTTATTTACGAACATCGCATTTTTACAGGGGGAAGTAGTAATAAAAACCTGCTGCGTATTCTACCCCCACTGACCGTACAAAAAAAACATATTGACCAATTTTTCAATGCCTTACAACAAACATTATCATGAAACATTTTATGAGCCTTAACGATGTTAATTCTGTTCCAAATATGGTAGAACTAGCCTCTTCATTAAAATCAAATCCCCTTCAATTTGAATCTTTGGGAAAACATAAAACAATCGGATTATTATTTTTTAATCCCAGTCTTCGCACTCGTTTAAGTACTCAAAAAGCTGCTAAATTATTAGGCTTGGAGGTAATGATCATGAACTTTAGTAACGAAGCATGGGCGATAGAATACGAAGACGGAACCATCATGAGTGGTTTGCGATCTGAACATATAAAAGAGGCTGCACAAGTGGTTTCTCAATATTGTGATATTATTGGAATTCGTGCCTTTGCGAGTCTAACAGATAAATTCAAAGACGAAAACGAGCAAGTACTAGAACGTTTTAAGAAGTACGCTGACATTCCTGTAGTAAATATGGAAAGTGCCACAGCTCATCCATTGCAAGCGCTGGCTGATGCGTTAACCTTGAAAGAGCATATTATCAAAAAAAAACCAAAAGTAGTTTTGACTTGGGCACCTCATCCAAAAGCCCTTCCTCACGCTGTTGCCAATTCATTTATTCGAATGATGGAACAACAAGAAGCCGAGTTTGTTATTACCCACCCCAGAGAATATGCGTTAAATCCTGACATTGTAAAAAATGTGAAAGTTTATCACAATCAAGAGGAAGCTTTTCAATATGCTGATGTAGTTTATGCCAAAAATTGGTGTTCATACGAGAACTATGGGAAAGTCTTAAGATCAGACAACACTTGGATGGTCACCGCCAACAAAATGCGACTTACTAATGAAGCTAAATTTATGCACTGCCTCCCTGTTAGGAGAAATGTTGTTGTCGATGATGAAGTTTTAGATAGTCCACATTCGTTAGTTATTGCACAAGCAAATAATCGAACATTTGCAGCGCAGGCAGTTTTAAAAAAAATATTAGATCATGTCTAAACTTCACGTGATTAAGATCGGAGGAAATTTGATCGAAGATACTCATCAGCTTAATAAAGTACTTTCATATTTTGCTGCTTTAAATGAACCCAAAATATTGGTTCACGGAGGAGGTAAAAAAGCTACTGAAATTGCTACTAAATTAGATGTTTCATCAAAAATGCACCAAGGACGCCGAATTACAGACCAAAATACTTTAGAAGTAGCCACCATGGTATATGCTGGACTTATAAACAAAAACATAGTCGCCCAGCTTCAAGCACTCAATGTTCAAGCTTTAGGGATGAGCGGAGCTGATGGAAATCTAATTCAAGCGGTAAAAAGACCAGTAAAAGAAATTGATTATGGGTTTGCAGGTGATGTTGTTCATATCAACAGGTCATTGATTAATTATCTTATAACGGCTAATATCACGATTGTTTGTTGTGCCATAAGCCATGATAAAAATGGTCAATTACTCAATACCAATGCCGATACAGTAGCTTCTGAAATAGCTATTGAAGCTTCAAAAGACCACGAAGTACTGTTGTCATATTGTTTTGAAAAAAAGGGGGTTTTAGAGTCCCCAGAAAATGACGATTCTGTCATTGAGCACATCAATTCCGAAGTTTTAAGAACTTTAAATGAAAATAAAATCATTTCAGAAGGGATGTTGCCTAAGCTCCACCATGCTTTTAATGCACTCAAACGCGGAGTTGATCAAGTACATATTGGATCACCAGAAATGATAACAAATCCACAATATGTAAGAACTATTTTAAGTTTGTAAAATGAAAACGTTGACTCAAAAAGCAATTTTCTTATTAGGTGATTTAATTGAAATAGAATCTTTTTCAGGTCAAGAAGACCAAACTGCATTGCGCATTATCAAATGGTTTGATGATCATCAAATTCCATGGAAACGAAAAGGAAACAATATATATGCCTTTAGTAAACATCACACCCCGAATAAGCCCTATTTATTGTTAAACTCTCATCATGACACCGTTCGTCCTAACAAAGCCTTTACTCGAAATCCATTTAAAGCAGAAATTGAAAATGGCCAACTTTACGGATTAGGGAGTAATGATGCAGGAGGGGCCCTGGTATCATTACTTGCTTTATTTACCCATTATTATCATCATTCAGATTTAGCATATAACCTTATCATAGCGGCGACAGCTGAAGAAGAAAACTCTGGGCAAAATGGACTGAATAGTCTTTTACCATATTTACCAAAATTGGATGTGGCAATTGTAGGAGAACCCACTCAAATGCAACTGGCTATCGCCGAAAAAGGTTTGGTTGTTTTTGATGCCGTGATTAAAGGAAAAGCAGGTCATGCAGCACATCCCAATAATGACAATCCAATCATCAAATCCATTGATGTCATCAATTGGTTCCAAAACCTGAAATTTGACAGAGTTTCTGAATCCCTAGGAGCAGTAAAACTTACCATTACTCAAATTGAAGGAGGACAACAACACAATGTCGTACCTGCAGAAGTAAAGCTTGTTTTAGATGTTCGTGTTAATGACCTTTACACCAATAACGAAATTGCTGAAATTATATCAAAAGCACCATGTGAAGTGAGGCCGCGCTCCTTAAAATTAAATTCCTCTTCCATAAGTAAAAATCACCCCTTAGTACAATCAGGTATTACCCTTCAACGAAATACCTATGGATCACCTACCTTATCCGACCAAGCGATCCTTTCATGTCCTTCGTTAAAACTTGGGCCTGGTCATTCAAAGCGTTCTCATTCTGCGGATGAATTTATTTATATTCATGAAATAGAAGAAGCTGTAAAATTGTATATTCAACTTTTAGAAAAAGTATTATGAAACTTTGGCAAAAAAAACACATCAGTGTTCATGAAAATATTGATCGATTTACCGTAGGAGATGATCGATTTTGGGATCTTCGATTAGCCCCTTATGACCTGAACGCATCCCTTGCTCACGCACAAATGCTTGGGAAAGTAGGCTTATTATCCTCAAAAGAAGTACAACAACTGGAACAAGGAATCAATCATTTACTAGAAGAGGTCAAAAGAGGAACCTTTGTTATTGAAAATCATTTTGAAGATATCCATTCAAAAATTGAATTTGAATTAATTCAAAAATTAGGGGACGTAGGAAAAAAAATACATACCGCTCGATCACGTAACGATCAGGTGTTGGTTGCCCTTCAACTGTATTTTAAAGATGAAATAAAACATATTAAAATCCTTACAAAATCTGTGTTTGATATTTGGATAAAACTGGCTGATCAATATCAAAATGTTTTACTCCCCGGATATACACATCTTCAGATTGCCATGCCGTCCTCATTCGGGTTATGGTTTTCGGCCTATGCCGAAAGCTTAATTGATGATTTGAATATTTTAAACGCTGCTCATACTATTTGTGATCAAAACCCATTGGGAAGTGCTGCAGGTTATGGAAGTTCTTTTCCTATCGACAGAACTCAAACTACAGCTTCATTATCATTCTCAGATTTAAAATACAATGTGGTTGCTGCACAAATGGGGCGTGGCAAAATAGAAAAAAGCATTGCTTATGGACTGAGTAGTATTGCTGGTACGTTAAGTAGGTTTTCAATGGATATTTGTTTGTATATGAGTCAAAATTTTGATTTTATCTCTTTTCCCGACGATATCACCACAGGATCGAGTATTATGCCTCACAAAAAAAACCCTGACGTGTTTGAACTCATCCGAGGAAAATGTAATGCACTTCAGGCCTTACCCAATCAGCTCACCACAATGGGGCTAAATTTACCAAGTGGGTATCACAGAGACATGCAACTTTTTAAAGGTCCTATTATGGAAGCCATAGATACGTTAAAAGATTGTTTAGAAATGATGACCTTTACGATAGAAAAGGTGAAAGTTCACGATTCAATTTTAAGGGATCCTACCTATAATTACCTATTTACGGTTGATGCACTTAACAAACTTGTCACTGAAGGAGTAGCGTTTAGAGATGCTTATCAACAAGTTGCTGAGTCGGTTTCCAATGGAACTTTTGTTCCGCCTTCAAACTTAACCCATACACATCAAGGAAGTATGGGAAATCTGTGTTTAGAAGCTATTCAGAAAAAGTTCGATGCTCAATACTGAAACAACACCCTCTAGTAGAATATATTTTATTGATGCATTGCGTGCTTTTGCTATTTTGATGATGTTACAAGGGCATTTTATAAGTGGTTTATTAGACCCTGTGTTTAAAGATAATTCATCCATTCTATATCGAATTTGGTTGTATTGTAGAGGTTTTACAGCTCCTGTATTTTTTACAATTACAGGATGGATCTTCACTTTTTTGTTGTTACAAAATCCTACACAAGGTTGGTCAAATCCTCGAATACGAATGGGATTAAAACGCGCGGCTGAGCTTCTTTTGTGGGGGTATTTATTACGTTTAAATATTTTTTATTTACTATTAGGTAAAATAAATCCTTCTTTTTTTCAACCTGATGTATTACATATTATAGGATTGAGTTTAGTGTTTATCCTTGTTATGTATGTTATCGGCTATAGATTTAAGTATTTATGTGCCACTGCACTACTAATGATAGGACTTTTTATCTTCATCACTCAACCTCTCTACACTGGAATTATCCTTGATCATTTGCCTAAAGCTTTGGCAGGATATTTGGTTAAAGGAAATGGAGGAGTGTTTTATTTATTCCCCTGGCTAGGGTATGTATGTATTGGGGCATTTATAGCCTATATTTTTCCAAAAAAAGTCAAGTATTTATGGGCTTGGTCGCTAGTGTTTTTAATTTCAGGATTGTTTTTAATCCTTCAATCTTCGTTCTTATTTTTGTTCTGTGCTGAATATTTTAATATTCCTCTTCTCAAATCAGTGAGTAATAATAATTTTTTATTTATTCGTTTGGGAGATGTATTTGTATTGTTTGGCTTATTTATTTTTTTACAACCTACTTTCAAAAACAAGACTTGGAAAAAAATAGGCACAAATACATTATCCATTTACATTACACACTACTTTTTGTTGTATGGAAGCCTAACAGGCGTTGGACTTTACAAATTTTTGTCACAACAGCTGAATGGATATCAAAGTGTTTTAGGTGCATTATTATTCACTATATCAATAACTTTAACGGTATTATACTATAAAAAATACCAAAATAAAATTAGATGTGAATTGCACGATTATCAGTTGCAGCTAAAGCAGCTTCTTTTATCGCTTCGGCGTAAGTAGGATGTGAATGACTCATCCGAGCAATATCCTCTGCGGATGCACGATACTCCATAGCTGTAACGGCTTCTGCTATCAAATCGGCAGCACGAGCCCCAATCATATGCACCCCCAATACCTCGTCTGTTGAAGCATCGGCTAATATTTTTACAAAACCATCAGTATCCATACTGGCACGCGCACGACCTAAGGCACGCATTGGAAACTGGCCCGATTTATAGGCTATACCACGCGATTTTAGCGCCTCTTCAGTTTGGCCAACAGCAGCCACCTCCGGCCATGTGTATATTACGTTTGGAATTAAATTATAATCGATATGAGGATGCTGACCTGCTATGATTTCAGCCACAACAACTCCCTCCTCTTCTGCTTTGTGGGCCAACATAGCGCCGCAAACTACATCTCCAATTGCATAGATATTTGATGCTGTTGTTTGAAGGCGTTCATTTACCACAACCTGACCTCGTTCTGTTAGTTCAATTCCTGCGTTAGCAGTATTTAATCCTTCAGTAAACGGTTTACGTCCAACAGAAACCAAACAGTAATCGCCCTCAAATGATACTTCATTTCCTTTTTTATCTTTGGCTAAGATACGAACAGTATTTCCCGAACGGTTAACCTCAAACACTTGGTGGGAAAGATAAAATTTCACTCCTTGTTTTTTCATTACTTTAGTGAGTTCTTTGGACAAACCAGCGTCCATAACAGGTGTAATTCGATCAGCATATTCAATCACGGATACCTGAGCTCCTAGTCGTTGATATACTTGACCTAATTCCAAACCAATCACTCCTCCACCAATGACAATCATATGATTCGGAATTTCTTTCAGTTCAAGAGCTTCTGTAGAGGTAATAATACGTTCTTTGTCAATCGAAATAAACGGTAAGCTTGCCGGTTTAGATCCCGTTGCGATAATACTATATTTGGCTTCAATGGTTTGTGAATCTTCTCCGTCAATACGAATATGTGCGGCATCCACAAAGCTTCCAATACCATGCAATACCGTAATCTTATTTTTGTCCATTAAAAAATCTATCCCTTTAGTCGTTTGATCGACAACTGAACGTTTACGAGCAATCATTTTTTCGAGGTTGACTTTTACTTCTCCCGTAAGTTCAATTCCATGTTCGGCAAAATGTTTAGTCGCATCTTCATAATGATGAGATGAGTCTAATAGTGACTTAGAAGGAATACATCCAACATTTAAACAGGTTCCACCTAATGTGGAGTATTTTTCAATAAGGGCAGTTTTGAATCCTAATTGCGCACAACGAATGGCAGCAACATAACCCCCAGGACCGGAACCAATTACTGCAACATCATAAGATGACATATTTTTTATTTAAAGTTAAACACCACAAAATTACAATATCTTCCCCTTGTAATGCCTAGTAATGTCAAAATAATTATTCCATAAATATTTAGTAAACTTGTACTAAATTAAATAATGTGAAAACAACTTTATCACTTCGTACTTCCCTTATTCCACTTGTTTCACTTGTTGTATTACTAGCCTACAACGTTTTGGTTTTTGGAGATGATGCTCTTGGAGGGTCCAATCAATTCATTCTTTTAATTGGGGGTGCTATAGCTGCTGTAGTGGGTTTCTGTAACAGAATATCTTATAAAACCATGCTGGACAAGGTTGCCGATAACCTTAAATCAGTAACTGGAGCCATTTTGATCTTACTTTTTGTAGGGGCTTTGGCAGGGTCATGGTTGATTGGAGGGATTATACCTGCCATGATTTATTACGGATTACAACTCATCCATCCCACGATATTTTTACCAGCATGTATTGTTATTTGTGCTCTCATATCACTTGCAACAGGAAGTAGCTGGACAACTTCAGCAACCGTAGGAATAGCCCTTATAGGTATTGGAAAAGCTTTGGGAATTCCTGTAGGTATGGTAGCTGGTGCCGTAATTTCGGGTGCTTATTTTGGGGATAAATTATCCCCTCTAAGTGATACAACTAATCTAGCTCCGGCCATGGCTGGGGGTGATTTATTTTCGCACATACGTTATATGACCCTCACTACGATCCCAAGTATACTCATCACCACCATTGTATTTTTGATAATTGGTTTTACGATCAACTCCGGTGGAAATACAGATATTAGTGCAATTATGAGCGCTATAGATCAAAAATTTTCTATTCATTTAGGGTTGTTTGTTGTTCCTGCTCTTGTCATTTTTATGATAATTCGTAAAAGCCCTCCCCTAGTTGCCTTATTAATAGGATCTTTATTAGGAGCTTTGAGTGCTTTATTATTTCAGCAAGAAGTACTGTTGGAATTGGTAGGAGCAAGCGAATTAACTTTTGAAGGGGGATATCGTGCGATCATGAATGCCATGACGATTTCGACTGAAATCACTACCGAAAATAGTATGCTAAACGATTTGTTTACTTCAGGAGGAATGGAAGGAATGTTAGGAACTATTTGGCTTATCATTTGTGCCATGGTCTTTGGAGGAATTATGGATGGAATAGGAGCACTTGCCTCCATTAGTAACGCCTTGTTGAGGTGGGCAAAATCAACTTTTCAATTATTTGCCAGTACAGTAGCATCGTGTTTAGCTATTAACATCACTGCTTCAGATCAATACTTGTCCATAGTTGTTCCTGGAAAAATGTTTTCAAAAGCTTATAACGATCGAAATTTAGCTCCTGAAAACTTAAGTAGAACTCTTGAAGATTCAGGAACTGTCACCTCAGTTCTTATTCCATGGAACACATGTGGTGCCTATCAATCTGGTGTTTTAGGGGTAAGTGTCGCCGATTACTTTATTTATGCAATTTTCAATTGGATTAGTCCTTTTATGACACTTCTATTTGCTGCTTTCCATATTAAACTAAAACAATTGAATTTGAATCATTGACTTCATTTATAGTCCCATAAAAAATTAAAATTGAGAGATAAGCTTCTCACACCTAAACTTCATTATTTTTGTATTGAATTAATAACCTTAAAAAATTAAAAAATATGTCTATTGTCGGAAAAAAATTTCCTAATCTTACCCTTGATGCCATGAATGAAATGGGCGATACTATTCAAGTAAACGTTCTAGAAGAGGCAGTAAAAAACAACAAAAAAGTTGTACTGTTCTGGTACCCAAAAGACTTTACCTACGTATGTCCTACAGAGCTTCATGCATTTCAGGAAGCCTTACCTGAATTTGAAAAACGCAACACTATTGTCATTGGAGCCTCATGTGATACTCCTGAAGTACATTTTGCATGGTTGAGTACACCCAAGGACAACGGTGGTATTGAAGGAGTTACTTACAATTTACTTGCAGATACCAATAAAAACTTAGCCAATTTGTTAGGTGTTTTAAGTATTGAGGATGAAGTATATGATGATGAACTCGATACCCTGTTGATCAAAGGGGATGCTATGCCTTTTAGAGCAACCTATATTATAGACGAAGAAGGAATTGTACAGCATGAAAGTATTAACAATCGCCCATTAGGTCGAAACGTTGCTGAATTTTTACGCCTTATTGATGCTTTAGCTCATCATCAAGTTAACGGTGAAGTATGTCCTGCGAATTGGGAGGATGGCGCTGAAGCTATTGAAGAAACAAGCAAGAGTGTGGCCAGTTATTTAAGTAAAAAATAAGTTATGGTCCAAGAACTATCAAGTGATACCTTAGATCAAATCATCGCTGAAAACGAAACGGTTTTTGTTCAATATTCAGCTGGTTGGTGCGGAAACTGTCGGATCATAAAACCTAAATTTAAAAAGTTTGCTTCCGAAAATAAAGAAGCCATTTTTGTGTTAGTAGATGCCGAAAAGTTTACAAATTCAAGGAAGTTAGCCAATGTCGATAATTTACCCACTTTTGCGGCTTTTAAAAGCGGTCAACTCGTTGGACAAAAACAAACGAATAAAGCAGACGTTCTCAAAACTTTTATCGATGAAATTACCCATCATTAAACATCTTACTCAATTTATTGCTGATAACGATGAAGATTTTGTGGTTGAAGCAGCTGAGACCCTCGAGTCCCTCACCGAAGTTTCCTCGCTAAAAGACGATGAATTGGACGTAATCGGTGAACTGATTTCCAATATGTATGGAGCCTTAGAAGTTCACAAAATGACTAAAGAAGGTATGAACTCCAAAGATGCTCTCAACACCTTTATGGGTCGAGTGTTGGGTTCTATCGATAAATAAGTGACTTAATTTTTAAAAAAGCCCGTTCATCTTCGGGCTTTTTTGTTTGTTTAAACTGAAGTTTTTAATTTGTACTTTTGTGAAGCACTATGACAAAAAGAAAAAAAAAATCTTCTTTTAACATCTCACGTCAGCAACAAATACTGTTGGGTGCCTTTTTTATTTTACTTTCTTTTCTACTCATTGGTTCCTTTATTTCTTTTTTTAACACCTGGAAAGTTGATCAGAGTAACTTAAATGAATTTACAAATGTAGCGGCAAAAACAGAAAATATAGCCAAAAAATTTGGAGCGCTAGTTGGGTATTTTTTTATTTACCAACTGGTTGGTATAGGTGCTTTTATTTGGGGATTCCTAATTCTCTTAAGTGGGTTTAGTCTTTTTGTTGGAGCGCAATCCAATAAACTACTCAACAGTTGGGTATGGGGTATGAGTATTAGTTTATGGCTATCAATATTTATGGGCTTTGCCTTTAGAGAGCACCCTTTACTTGGAGGAATTGTAGGCTATGAAATAAGTAATCAGTTAATCATCTATATTGGTTCATTTGGGTTGGGATTACTCTTGTTTTTTGGGTTAATGGTTTTTTTGATTATACGACTAAAATTTAGGCCTGAAACGATTACTCGACTCTTTAAACAACCTCAGAAAGAAAATCTTCCACCATCCCCAGAAGTCACATTAAAAACATCCATTGCTGAGCCTATTGAGGATACAGAAACCTCTGTTGTTCCACCTTCTTCAAAAAAGGGAGAAGATATTGAATTCGTGGTAGATGTTATTAATGAAGAAAAACCCGAAACCCAACGCGCACAAAAATTAGTCAATGATTTTGGTCCTTTCGATCCTACTCTAGATCTTAAAAAGTTTAAATCGCCCACCCTTGAGTTACTTAAATCCTACAAACATGAAGGGATCACCATCAATGAAAATGAGCTAGAAGAAAATAAAGAAAAAATTGTAGAAACATTAAAAAACTATAAGATAGGAATTGCCCAAATCAAGGCAACTATCGGGCCTACGGTCACTTTATATGAAATTGTTCCTGCCGCTGGAATTCGTATTTCAAAAATAAAAAATTTAGAAGACGATATTGCCCTTTCACTCTCTGCATTGGGAATTCGAATTATTGCCCCCATTCCAGGTAAAGGAACCATTGGGATTGAAGTTCCCAACAAAAAACCAACCATTGTGTCAATTCGATCGGTATTGGCTTCTAAAAACTACCAAAATGCCGAAATGGAATTACCGTTGGCATTAGGAAAAACGATCAGTAACGAAACTTATGTTGTAGATCTTGCAAAAATGCCTCATCTGCTTATGGCTGGTGCTACAGGTCAAGGTAAATCTGTAGGCCTTAATACCATACTTACCTCTTTACTTTATAAAAAACACCCTGCCGAAATAAAATTTGTATTGGTTGACCCTAAAAAAGTTGAACTCACTCTATTTAACAAAATTGAACGGCATTATCTAGCGCGCTTGCCTGATGTCGAAGAAGCAATAATAACAGACAACAAGCAAGTTATCCATACGCTCAATTCACTGTGTATCGAAATGGATAAAAGGTATGACATGCTCAAAAACGCCTTGTGTAGAAACATCAAAGAATACAATACTAAGTTTAAACATCGAGCACTTAATCCTCATGAAGGACATGCCTATTTGCCTTACATTGTATTGGTTGTTGACGAATTTGCGGACCTGATTATGACAGCAGGAAAAGAAGTTGAAAGTCCAATTGCTCGTTTGGCACAGTTAGCTCGAGCCATAGGAATTCATTTAATTATAGCTACTCAACGTCCATCCGTAAATGTAATTACCGGAATTATAAAAGCGAATTTTCCTGCTCGTATCGCTTTTCGAGTGACCTCTAAAGTGGATTCACGTACAATATTAGACAGTGGAGGAGCTGATCAACTTATTGGACAAGGAGATATGCTCTTTACTCAAGGAAACGATCTTACTCGGTTGCAATGTGCTTTTGTGGATACCCCTGAGGTTGATAAAATTACCGAATATATTGGCTCACAACGTGCTTATCCATCTGCACATGAATTACCCGAGTACGTAGGTGAGGACACTGGATCTACTTTAGATAATAATATTCATGATCGTGATCCGATGTTTCGAGAAGCTGCCGAAGTTGTCATCAACGCACAACAAGGTTCGGCATCTTTATTGCAACGCAAATTAAAATTAGGATATAACAGAGCTGGTCGTATCATCGACCAGTTGGAATCCGCTGGTATTGTTGGGCCTTTTGAAGGAAGTAAGGCCCGACAAGTATTGTTTAACGATATAATTTCCTTACACGAATTTTTAGAAAAAGAATCTCAATCATTATGATCCGTATTTTATTTATCCTTTTTTTTGTCCATTGCACTGCTCAAGAAAATTCACGTGCTAAAACTTTGCTTGATAAAGTATCAAACACCCATCAACAATATACAACGATGGATATTGAATTCAACTATGGACTGTTTAATCGCAGTGAAGGCGTCGAACAGCGTGAAAATGGAGTTTTAAAAGTCAATGAAAATAAATTCATACTGGAAGTTATGGGAATTAAGCAAATCAATGACGGAAATTTATTGTACACTATCATTGATGAAAATGAAGAAGTAACCATACAACCTATCGAAAATGCCGACTCAATGACTATACAACCCAATGACTTATTTGAATTTTACAAAGAAGGATATACGCTTAATTGGGATATCACTCAGCGGTTAGGAAATAAGACCATTCAGTACATCAAACTAATTCCTGTTGATTCCGAATCTCAAACGTCGCACCTCTTGTTAGGAGTTGATACTAGCAGTTACCATATTCATAAACTTATTGAAGTGGGAAAGAACAAAACTGAAACAACAATTACCCTCAAGTCATTTATTCCTAATGCTACTTTTGGGCCTTATTTATTTATATTTGACGAGAAAAAATACAGCTCCTATTACATTGACCGCTATTAAATGTTAAAACTTCCCATACTTGATCGCTATATTTTAAAAAACTTCTTGTCCACATTTGTAAGTTTTTTTATGATCTTGATGCTCATCTTCATTTTACAAACTGTATGGGTTTTTATTGACGAATTTGCTGGAAAAGGCCTTGACCTGAGTGTAATCTTGCGATTTCTTCTTTATTATTCCCCAAAACTTATTCCTTTAGTGTTACCCCTAACAGTATTGTTGGCTTCCATCATGACTTTTGGAAATTTTGCGGAACGATATGAATTTGCGGCAATGAAATCAGCGGGAATTTCATTGTTTAGAGCGATGAGGGTTTTAATTGTTCTGAATGTCTTACTTACGTTTATTACTTTTTATATTGCCAATACGGTAATTCCTTATGCGGAATTTAAAACCTATAACCTTAGAAAAAATTTAGCAAAAATGCGTCCTGCTTTGGCTATAACGGAAGGCTTATTTAATGAAATAGGAGACAATAACATTAAAGTAGCGGATAAATATGGAAAAGAGAATCGATTTTTAAAAGATGTTATTGTTCACCAAAAAAATAAACAGAAAGTCAATACTGTAGTCATAAAAGCCAAAGAAGGAAAATTAGAAAGCGATAACGAATTCAATGATGGGTTGCAATTGTTATTGTTCGAAGGAAATAGATATGAAGAAATTATCACCAAAAAAAGCCAAACTGACAAAAAGTACCCACACACACGGGTCGAATTCGGAAAGTATACCATGAATATTGATCTTGGAGGATTTAATGATGTTGACTTAAGGGAAACAAAGTACAATAATACCTACAAAATGCAAAACATTTTGGAATTGCAACTCAGTATTGATTCCCTCGATATTAAGCTTAATAACGAAGTCGAAGGGTATGCAAAAACCCTATACTCAAGAATAGGAATAAAATCTTTAACCAAAAGCCAAAACAACACATTTGAAGGAATAGAAAAAATGCTAGCTCTCTACGAAAAAAGAGCTCAAATTAGTATTTTAAATCAATCCAATGTTATGTTGAAATCGACATTAGATAATGTAAAATCTCAGAAGAAAGTTTTTTTCCTCAAAGAAAAAGTGATTAATCTTCACAAGATATGGCTATATGACAAATACGCCATCGCATTTTCAGCAATATTGATGTTTTTTGTAGGTGCACCACTGGGAGCTATCATTCGCAAAGGGGGATTTGGACTTCCAGCAGTAGTAGCATTATTCATTTTTTTAAGTTATCATTTTTTAGGCACCTTATTTAAAAATAGTGCTGAAGATGGAAGCATGAGTAGTTTTTTGGGTACTTGGATTACGTCTTTTGTTCTCACTATTCTAGCGCTATTTTTGGTACGTCAAGCGAGCTCAGATAAATCCTTTTTTGATTTTAATGCAGTAAAGCATCGAATAGGTTTTATTTTTACCCATTTATTTCATTTTTTAAAACAACCAGTTCAACGTACCTTTAAAAAAAAATAATATGATCCACCCCAATATGATCAAATTAGACTCCATAGAAGATGCCATTAAGGACATAAAAAACGGTAAGGTCATTATTGTTGTGGATGACGAAAATCGTGAAAATGAAGGAGATTTTGTAGCCGCTGCAGAAATCACAACCCCTGAAATTATCAATTTTATGGCCCAATATGGCCGAGGTTTAATATGTACGCCATTGACCGAGGAGCGTTGCAAAAAGCTCCATCTAAACCCCATGGTTGATGCCAATACCGATCCAATGGGTACTGCTTTTACCATTTCGGTAGATCTTAATGGCGAAGGAGTAACTTCTGGAATATCAGCATCTGATCGCGCTAAAACCGTTCGTGCTTTGGTGAACACTTCTTCAAAACCTACAGATTTTATTCGTCCAGGACATGTTTTTCCTTTAACCGCGAAAGAGGGAGGCGTATTGCGTCGAACGGGACATACCGAAGCTGCTATTGATTTTGCTCGATTGGCAGGTTTTCAGCCGGCTGGTGTGATCGTCGAAATTATGAACGAGGATGGCTCCATGGCCCGTCTTCCTGAACTGAGAGATGTCGCTGATAAATTCAACTTGAAATTGGTCAGTATTGATGATTTGATTTCGTATCGTATGAAAAATGATAGCTTGATCGAATTATGTGAAGATTTTCAATTAAAAACTCGATTTGGTGAATTTCGTTTACGCGCCTATCAACAAAACACCAATGACCAAATTCACATTGCACTTACCCTTGGTGAGTGGAATAAAAATGAAGCAATATTAACCCGTATTCACTCTCTTACAACCGACAACGATTTATTGAGTTCACTTACCAACTCAGAAGATCGAAAACTCGATCCTGTTTTTAATTCAATAAAAGAGGAAGGCCAAGGAGCGATTTTGTTTATTAATCAAAATCCATTGCCTGAAAATTTGCTACATCGACTTGGTGAATTGCGTCAAATTCAAAATGGAAAAAAAATCGCCGCTCCTCCAATTTTAATGGATGAAAAAGACTTTGGTATCGGGGCACAAATGCTCCATCAATTAAACATTCATAACATTCGTTTACTTTCTAACAGCGAAAAAATAAAACGCGTAGGTATGTCTGGATATGGGTTATCAATTGTGGATTACGTCCAATATTAAAAAACCCACAATTTGATGGACATAGCAACCACCATAATAATCATCACCATTTTGATGATACCTTCCCCTTTTTTGACGGTGTAGCGCGAGGCTATCCATGCGCCCAAAGCATTCCCAGAGGCTAAAAAAATTCCGTATGTCCAATGAATTTTTCCGCTTAGGGCAAAGGTTGCTAAAGCACCCAACGTATAAATAAATACCACAGCAACTTTGGTCGCATTAACGCGTACCAAATTCATTCGGTTTACCATGTTGAGAAAAAGCATGATCACAAAACCTATTCCTGCATTAATAAAACCTCCGTAAATACCAATAAAAAAGAAAACAATTATGGACATCCACAAATACTTTCCTGTTAAGCGCTCTTTTAAGACAGATTCTTTGATTTTGGGTTTAAAAATCATCGTCAATACCACGAAAATCATTATAATTGCTAAAATTCGATTAAAAGCTTCTCCTTTGATATCAATCGCAATTTGGGCACCAATAAGTGCCCCTAATAAAGCGGATATTCCCAAATAGATATTAAATGGATTTGTAGATACGCCTTTGCTACGAAAGCCTGCAGTAGCAGATAACGCCGAAACGACAATCGCTATTCGATTGGTACCATTGGCTACTGCTGGTGGTAAGCCCAAAAAAATCATCAAAGGCAAGGTTAATAATGATCCACCGCCAGCCATGGTATTGATAAATCCTGCGGCTAATCCTGCTAATAGTAGAACAAGCAAATCATACGGATAGGCCATCAAAAATATTTTTATAAATGTAATCAAATGTTGATGCAAAAATCTGTTTTTATTTGATAAAAAAGCACTTATATTTGCACCCCATTGGAGAAATGGCAGAGTGGTCGAATGCGGCAGTCTTGAAAACTGTTGAGGGTCACACCTCCGGGGGTTCGAATCCCTCTTTCTCCGCT
>CBFHWU010000001.1:0-75900 GCA_965659665.1 Flavobacteriaceae bacterium | reverse complement strand
AAATTTGAACTCAAAATTAGCGGTTAAAATCACTAAAAACCAAGTGTAAAAAACAAAAAGAATTAACAATGGAGGAAAATTATCAAAAAAACAGCATTAATTATTTACTATTATTAATAGGCACAAAATGAGAGGAGGGGTGGTTGGGTAGTAAAGCGAAAAAAAGGTCATTTGGTAGGTGGATTATTTTTACAAAGCCTTTGCTTAAGCCGTGCCAAATTGCCTTAAAGATAATAAGCATCATTAAAATTACACCTGTCACATACCACCTAATAATACCAATGCTGATTGAGCTATGAAGGATCAAAACAAAAGGTAAGTTTTAGGAAAGTATTTTATAAAAATTTATACATTTAAGGGTTAATAAAAATGGGGTGATATGACTAATTTACCCCTTTCAGAAAAAAACGACAAGAGGGAGGCTTGTATATCATTTTTTTGCACACAACATAATTAACAATGAGATTCAAAAAAATGCTGCAGCATAAATAATTAATTTAAGCCCTTAAATTTGTTGTTTTTTGTTGTGTTAAAACTTAAAAAAAACTATGATTGAAGACTTTCTCGAGCAAAATTTGATGTTCAAACAAGTGTAGGCGATTTTTTATTAGGAAAGTTACAATATATTACAAAGATATTTTACCTTGATGGGCAAAATGAAAACAATAAATAAAACTATCCCAATGATCAATAAGTTAACTTCAATTTCCATCAAAGAGTATCACAGGATAAAAAATATATTTCAAGCATCATATAACTATTAGTACAGAAAAATATGAGAACATTTAACTCTCAAATCAACCCCAATAGTCCCTCTTACAAAAAAAATTATGACGAGATGACGTCTTTGATTAATGAACTTGACAGGCATATGAGTGAGAGTCTGAGCCAAGGAAAAGAAAGCCATATCAAAAGAGCGCGGTCGAGAAAAAAGTTGTTGGCCAGAGAGCGTATTGAATTATTATTAGATCGTGATAGTCCTTTTTTAGAGCTACTCCCGCTGGCAGGAATGCTCCATGAGGGAGGGTTTGGAGCTGGTGGTACCAATGTCGCTGGTATAGGATTGGTGAGTGGAAAGCTTTGTATGATTAACTCTAATGTTGGAACTCGAAAAGGAGGGTCGATCGATTATGCTACAAGCTTCAAAGGAATGCGAATTGCTGAGATTACTTCAGATAATAAATTACCGACAATAAACTTAGTTGAAAGTGGTGGGGCTAACCTACCCGATCAAGATCGAGTGTTTAATTATGCAGGGGCTTCCTTTAGAGAAATCACAAGACGTTCCGAGATGGGACTTCCCACTCTATCGTGTGTGTTTGGAAATGCAACAGCTGGAGGAGCGTATGTTCCAGGAATGTCAGATTACACCATCATGCAAAAAAATGCCGCCAAAGTATTTTTAGCAGGACCTCCCCTAGTAAAAATGGCCACCCAAGAGGAGTCCACAGACGAGGAGTTAGGAGGCGCCGAAATGCATAGCCGAGTTTCAGGAGTTTCTGATTATCTAGCAGAAGACGAATATGACGCAATCCGAATCGCTCGTGAAATTATGGCTTTTGTAGAAGTATCAAAGCCTCATTTTGTTCCTTCAGAAAAAGTATTACCTCCACGTTATAACCCAGAAGAAATTTTGGGAACAGTCCCCGCCAATATAAAAACACCTTTTGATGTTCGGGAACTTATAGGGCGTATAGTGGATGATTCTTCATTTTCTGAATTTAAACCCGCATATGGAAACACCATGGTTACCTGCTGGACAAAGATCCACGGATACCCAATAGGAATATTGGCCAATAATGGAGTGATTTTTACGGAAGCTGCCAATAAGGCTACTCAGTTTATTCAGCTCTCAAACAAAAACAATATTCCATTACTGTTTATTCACAATACAACAGGGTTTATGGTCGGAAAAAAATACGAAGAAGGTGGAATCGTTAAAAATGGAGCAAAGCTAATTAATGCAGTCTCTAACAGTAAAGTCCCGCATTTGAGTCTTATGATTGGCTCCTCCTACGGGGCAGGAAACTATGGCATGAACGGTCGATCATATGAACCGCGTTTTCTGTTTACTTATCCAAATGCAAAATTAGGGGTAATGGGTGCCGAACAATTAGCAGGTGTTATGGAAATTATCAAAAAAAAATCAGCGGAATCTCTTGGTAAAGAGCTAGATCCTGAACAAATAGAAAAAGAAAAGCAAGAACTAATACAAAACGTAAGTAAAAAAGCCACGGCTTGGTATTCGTCTTCCGAGTCATGGGATGATGGAATTATCGATCCAAGAGAAACAAGAAACTACCTTGGATTTTCGCTTGCCGTAGTGTATAATCAACCTATCAAAGGAGCAGATGGGTATGGAATCTTTAGAATGTAAAACATGAGAAAAAAGATTAATAGTATCCTCATTGCCAATAGAGGTGAGATAGCAAGTCGAATCATACGTAGCTGTCAAAACATGGGAATTATAAGTGTTGCGGTTTATTCTGATACGGATAGAGAAGCACCATTTGTTCAACAAGCCGATAAAGCATGCTATTTAGGAGGAAATGTACCGTCAGCGTCGTACTTAAATCAGGGTGTTTTATTAAAAATTGCCGCTCAGGAAGAGGTAGATGCCATACATCCAGGCTATGGTTTTCTGTCTGAAAATTCGGTGTTTGCTCAAAAATGTGTTGAAGCCAACATACTATTTATTGGTCCTCACCCAGGAGCTATAGCGGCTATGGCCTCTAAGGCCAACGCAAAAAAACTTATGGAGAGGCATCAAGTTCCTATCATTCCAGGTTATCAGGAAGATGATCAATCACTTGATAGGTTGATGTTAGAAGCAAAAAAAATAGGATTTCCGCTGCTTTTAAAAGCTGTAGCTGGAGGGGGTGGAAAAGGAATGCGTATCGTAAACAACCCCTCGGAACTTAAAAACGCCATTGATTCCGCCAAAAGAGAATCGTCAAATGCTTTTGGAAATGATGCACTCATCATTGAGAAATATATCCCTTCAGGACGACACATCGAATTTCAAATTTTTGGGGATTCACACGGAAATGTAATCCATCTGTTTGAACGAGAATGCACATTACAACGACGGTATCAAAAAGTTTTGGAAGAAAGTCCTTCCCCCATATTATCAGAAGCCTTGCGTAAAGAAATGGGAAAAGCTGCTGTTCGTGCAGCCAAAGCGATTCAATATGACAACGCCGGAACAGTAGAATTTATTTATGATAACAAAGACGAAAGTTTTTATTTTTTGGAAGTAAATACTCGATTACAAGTTGAACACCCCGTAACAGAAGAAATTACAGGTTTGGATTTAGTTGAACTACAAATCAATGTAGCCCAAGGACAAAAACTTCCATATACTCAAGAGGAAATCAAACGAAAAGGATATGCCGTTGAAGTTCGTTTGTATGCGGAAGATCCAAACAATGATTATGCTCCTGATATAGGAACCATTCAAAAATTTAAAACTCCAAAAATTAATGGATTACGCATAGAATCCGCAATTGTTTCGGGCTCAGAAATCTCGATGTATTATGATCCAATGATTGCTAAGGTTATTGTGCATGATACAACAAGAGAACAAGCCTTAAGAAAACTTCATTATGCCTTGTCTAAAATGATTTGCTTAGGCGTTCAAACTAATCTAAGTTTTTTGCGAAAGCTTGTGGCACATCAACAAGTCATTAAAGGAATCTACGATATTAACTTTTTATCCGACCACCTGAAGGAGCTTCAAGATCATCGGACAGGCGATCAGGTACACTTAAGTGCAATCGCAGCAAGTATAGGTCGATGGAGTCAAAATAATGAAAAAAGGCGCTTATTAAAACATGTACCTTCGGGATGGAGAAATAATTTTTATAGCCCTCAAAAATATACTTTTGAATTCAATCTCGATGATCAATTAGTCTGCTTATATCGATACACCCCCCAAGGGTTTGACTTTCAGGTTAATGATAAAAAATATACTGTTCGGATCATTAGATTCCAAAATAATTCACTCTCTTTAGAAATAAACGGTACACAATTACATTTTGCGCTTGATCAATTTGAGCAGTCTATATATGTTGATTCGCTTACAGAAGGATGGGTTAACCTTAGATTACAAGACCGATTGCCTGTAGCAGAAATCAAAAAAGAGCCCGGAAGTTACCAAGCACCTATGCCCGCTCAAATCATCGATGTGTTGGTTCGAGAAGGAGATGTTGTTGCTGAAAATCAAGCCTTACTTGTATTCACATCCATGAAAATGGAAAATACACTATTGGCAGATGCCGCTGGAATAGTGTCGGAAGTGTTTGTCGCTGCAAAAGATCAAGTTAGTGCTGGTGCACAATTGCTACAAATTGAGCCCAAGTAAAGGATGGAAGAGTATATTAGACCATAAGCACAATTTCTCCGTGAGCATATCGCCTCCATAAATATGGACATCACCCTTCACAAAATGAAACTCAGTCTCAGCGTTCCAAAAAAAGAGTGCTTGGATTGTTCCCTGAATAGAGAAAATAACGGAAAAAGGAAATGAATTACGGAATTGAAGTAAAATAAAGGTAAAGGACACAAAATAGGTAGTAAAATATTGTGAATGAGTGTTAAATAAGGTCGACAGCTAGTGATCAATGATTTTATTAAAAAAAAGTGATACAAAAACATCAAATACAAGTTCCAAAAACAGCTCGCTTTTATCAGCCTCTGAAGACCAATTTCGACATTCCTGTACAGGTTCTCTTATCCTTAGTCGAGTTTAGGGGAGGTTGGGCCATCACTTCAAGCATCACGAAAAAGCAATTCGTCGGATGTTAAGATCCACACATTAAGCAATCATCGTCATCACTTTCACGGGATTTTGACAACATTTGCTTTAACTCTGCCGGGGATAATGGCTCTACAGGCGTTTTGGGTTGTTCGGCTACAGGGGCAGTTTTTGGTACGGGTGCTTTATTTTTCTTTTTATCTAAAGTAAACTTAATCGCATCAACGGCAGATTTTGTCCGCAAATAATACATCCCTGTTTTCAGTCCTGACTTCCATGCGTAAAAGTGCATGGAGGTAAGTTTTGCCATTGTGGCGCCTTCCAAAAATAGGTTAAGGGATTGGGATTGATCAATAAAATACCCTCGGTGTCGAGACATATCAATGATATCTTTCATACTCAGCTCCCAGACTGTTTTGTAGAGTTCTTTAATCTCTTCTGGAATTCCTTCAATATTTTGAATAGATCCATTTGAGCGCATTAATTCTTGCTTCAAGTCTTCATCCCATAAATTTAATTCTACCAGGTCTTCAAGTAGGTGTTTATTCACCACTATAAACTCACCAGATAACACTCGACGTGTATAAATATTGGATGTATAGGGTTCAAAGCATTCGTTGTTTCCAAGTATTTGGGAGGTGGAAGCAGTAGGCATTGGAGCGACTAATAAAGAGTTACGCACTCCATGTTTTAGAACTTCATTGCGTAATTCTGACCAATCCCAGCGTCCACTGAGTTCCTCATCTTTGATACCCCACAAGTTATGCTGAAAGTCCCCTTTTGAGATAGGAGAACCTTGATAACTTTCATAAGTTCCTTCAGAAATAGCCAGGTCTTTTGAAGCAGTAAGGGCGGCGAAATAGAGGGTTTCGAAGATTTCTTGGTTTAGGGATTTTGCATCATCTGAGGTAAAAGGTAAACGAAGTTTGATAAAGGTATCTGCAAGACCTTGGACCCCTAAGCCTATTGGGCGATGTCTAAAGTTTGAGTTTTGCGCCTCAATAACGGGGTAATAGTTTCGATCAATAACTCGATTTAAATTTTTAGTCACACGAACAGTAACATCAAATAATTGCTGATGATCGAACGTTCCGTTTTTAACAAATACTGGAAGGGCAATAGAGGCTAAATTACACACCGCCACTTCGTCTTTTGAAGTGTACTCTAAGATTTCGGTACACAAATTGGAGGAGCGAATCGTGCCTAAATTTTGTTGATTAGACTTTCGATTAGCGGAGTCTTTATACAGCATATATGGGGTTCCTGTTTCAATTTGAGATTCCAATATTTTTTCCCAAAGTTCACGTGCTTTAATAGTTTTTCGACCTTTATTATTTTTTTCATATTCAACATAACGCTCTTCAAATTCAACGCCATGAGAGTCGAAAAGCCCTGTGCATTCATTGGGGCACATTAGCGTCCAGTGACTGTCTTGTTCAACACGCTTCATAAACAAATCTGGAATCCACATGGCATAAAAAAGATCGCGTGCGCGCATTTCTTCTTTTCCGTGGTTCTTTTTCAACTCTAAAAAATCAAAAATATCGGCATGCCAAGGTTCAACATATATAGCAAATGATCCTTTTCGTTTACCCCCTCCTTGATCAACATAGCGCGCCGTATCGTTGAAAACACGAAGCATAGGAACCACTCCATTTGATGTACCATTAGTACCTGAGATATACGATCCTGTTGCCCGCACATTGTGAATAGAAAGTCCAATTCCTCCCGCAGATTGAGAAATTTTAGCGGTTTGTTTTAAGGTGTCATAAATCCCTTCAATACTATCATCTTTCATGGCTAGTAGAAAGCAAGAAGACATCTGTGGCTTTGGTGTACCAGAGTTGAATAGTGTAGGGGTAGCATGGGTAAAATACTTTTTGGACATCAGATGATAGGTTTCGATAGCGGCATCCAAATCCTCAAGATGAATTCCTATCGAAACTCGCATTAACATATGTTGTGGACGTTCAACAATTTGACCATTAATTTTGAGTAAATAAGAACGTTCTAGTGTTTTAAACCCAAAATAATCGTATCCAAAGTCTCTGTTGTAAATAATCGTAGAGTCCAAAAGATCGGCATTATCTTGAATGACTTTGTATACGTCCCCTGAGATAAGAGGAGCCTTTTTTCCCGTTCTGGGATTGATATAATCAATCAAATCTTTCATCGTTTGAGAAAAAGATTTTTTGGTGTTTTTGTGTAGATTTGAAACAGAAATACGTGCTGCTAATTGTGCATAGTCGGGATGCGTGGTGGTCATCGTAGCCGAAATCTCAGCTGCGAGGCTATCTAATTCTGAAGTAGTTACACCGTCGTAGAGTCCTTCAATGACTCGCATGGCCACTTTGACAGGGTCAACAAGATCATTTAAGCCATAACACAATTTGCGGACACGTGCCGTGATTTTGTCAAACATGATGGGTTCCTTTCTCCCATCTCTTTTTACTACAAACATTTTAGTGTGGTCTTTTAATTTTATTCAATCGTTAGCTTGTATAAGTTGATGTGCAACTTATTTTGAAAAGAAGAATCGGTCTTTGAGATCCTTAAAAATCCTCCCCAAAGGAGTATTTTTCTTCTTCTTCAGATTCTTGTTTAATTACTCCTGCTTTCTGATATTCTGAAACACGTTTTTCAAAGAAATTTGTCTTTCCTTGAAGCGAAATCATATCCATAAAGTCAAAAGGATTAGACACGTTGAACTCTTTGTCAACTCCGAGTTCTACAAGTAGTCGGTCCGTAACAAATTCAAGATACTGGGTCATTAGTTTGGCATTCATTCCAATAAGACTTACCGGCAAGGATTCCGTTACAAACTCACGCTCAATGTTAAGCGCATCTACAATAATTTCACGTATGCGTTCAGCAGACACTTGGTTGATGAGGTGGTTGTTATGTAGGTGCACTGCAAAGTCACAATGCATGCCCTCGTCACGGGAAATTAATTCGTTGGAAAAGGTCAATCCTGGCATAAGGCCACGTTTTTTGAGCCAAAAAATGGAGCAAAATGCCCCAGAAAAAAAGATTCCTTCTACTGCTGCAAAAGCAATTAGACGTTCCGCAAAAGAGTCCGATTCTATCCAACGCAGAGCCCATTCGGCTTTTTTCATAATTGCAGGAAAAACTTCTATCGCTCTGAATAATTGGTCTTTTTCGGTTTCATCTTTTACATACGTATCGATAAGTAGTGAATATGTTTCGGAGTGTATGTTTTCCATCATAATTTGGAATCCATAAAAAAACTTTACTTCACTGTATTGAACTTCATTAACGAAATTTTCTGCTAAATTCTCATTTACAATTCCATCTGATGCCGCAAAGAAAGCCAAGATGTGTTTAATAAAAAAACGCTCATCCTCACTGAGCTTATTGTTCCAGTCCGTCAAGTCTTGTTGAAGGTCAATTTCTTCGGCTGTCCAAAAACATGCTTCCTGTTTTTTGTACCATTCCCAAATATCATGATGTTGGATTGGAAATATAACAAATCGGTTGCTGTTTTCTTGTAAAATGGGTTCTACTACGGACATTTAATGTTGGGTTTATTATTTGAGTTTAATCTTACAAATGTTCCTATTTTTGTTCAGAAAAAAAAGTTATACTTATTCACAAACACTCATAGTTTTTAACAATTAATCAGATTTTTCTTACGAAAAAATTTTTTTTGTGTTTTTTAATTGTTTGATTTACAGGGATTAATAAATTATTTACAAAGGAACGTCGTCCGCTTATTTTTTGCGCTCTTGTTTTGGATAAGTCTTAGCCACTTGTTCAAGTTCGTCAAACCAATGTTGACCAAATTTTCTAATCAATGCATTTTTTACAAAAACATAAATGGGTTGTTGTAGTTCTTTTCCTAAAGAACATGCGGCGTCACAAATTGACCATTTATGATAATTTACAGCAACAAAAGCGGTAAAATTTTGTGCTCGAACGGGGTATAAATGACAAGAGATAGGTTTTTCGAACGTAATAGCCTGTTGGTTATTGGCTTTTTCAATTCCACATTGGGCTACCCCTTGTTCATTAAAGGTGGTATAAACACATGCAGCTCCATCAATAAGCGGAGTTTCAATATCTCCTGCATCTGTGGTGATAAAGGCACCTTGTTTTTTTATCTCTTCCCATCCTTGGCTACTTAGGAAAGGACGCAAGGCTTCTAGATTGTTTTCAAGGGTGTGAGCTTCCTCGGTGGTTAAGGGAGCGCCTGCCTCTCCCTCAACACAGCATGCCCCTTTACAAGCGCTAAGGTCACATATAAAATGTTCTTCAATAATTTCTTCCGAAACCAATGTTTTTCCTATTTGAAACATAGTGGCTAAACTACAATTAATCGAAAAAAAAATTAGTCTTTAATGCACAAAATCGCTTTATATTTGTTGGTATGTTTGATCTCAAGGAAATCTTTAGCGCATCTATGGTTTTATTTGCTGTGATTGACATCATAGGAAGTACTCCTGTCATCATTAGCTTACGAAAAAAAGTAGGTCATATCCAATCAGAAAAAGCTTCTGTGGTTGCGGGAGTCATTATGATCGCCTTTTTGTTTTTGGGCGAAAGTATATTATCATTAATTGGTATCGACGTGAGCTCTTTTGCCGTTGCAGGATCATTGATCATTTTCTTTTTAGCACTTGAAATGATTTTAGGAATTCAGCTGTATAAGGAAGATTCTCCTGAAACCGCTTCTATTGTGCCTATCGCATTTCCCCTTATCGCTGGAGCAGGAACACTCACTTCGTTACTGTCGTTACGGGCAGAATATGTGGTACAAAATATAATCGTAGCAATAGTGATCAATATCTTGATTGTATACGTGGTATTAAAGTCCTCCCCTCGTATCGAACGTGTTTTAGGAACCTCAGGAATCAATATCATTCGCAAAATATTTGGTGTAGTGCTCATGGCAATTGCGGTCAAACTATTTGCTGGAAACGTTCAAAATTTATTTTAACTTATGAAAATACTTTCTATTATACTAGTTATTGTTGCCTTGATATTCATAGGAATCAATATTTCAAAACTTGATCCCACCAACCCCTTTGAGGGGGACAGTATGGTGGCTATTATTGGAATGGTGGCTGGACTTTGTGCGGTACTCCTTTTGTTAATTTACAGGATTTCCAAGAAAATTCAAGCTAAACTTAAGGATGCTTCAACAAACTTAGACTAAAGGCAAGTGAGTAATATCCACCCCAGCTTTTTTTAGAAAATCAATTCCTGATAAGTCTTTGTAAGGAGAGTCATAGACGACTCGTTTTATTCCTGCTTGATGGATGAGTTTGCTACATTCTTTACAAGGGGATAAAGTAATGTACAAGGTTGCTCCTTCACAAGATTGAGTAGATGAAGCCACTTTTAGGATGGCATTTGCCTCGGCATGTAATACGTACCATTTAGTATAGTTTTCTTCATCTTCACAAGGGTTTTCAAACCCCGTAGGGGTACCGTTATAGCCATCTGAGATGATCATACGGCCTTTGACAATTAAAGATCCCACTTTTTTGCGTTGACAATGAGATAATTGTGCCCATTCGTGGGCCATTTTCATATATGCAGTATCATAACGTAATTGTTTCGCTTGCTGTTTGTTCATGGCCAGCGCTCCACAATGATGGGTAATAAAACTCCTATAACAACACCTGCGCTCACCTGAATCCAATCTCGACGTTTGATCCTAATAAGATCAAGAACCATAAAGTTGATTATCATAATAAATATCGCTAGGGCCAATTGTGCCAGCTCTATTCCTACAGCAAAGGAAACCAATGCCCAACCAAAAGAAGTGTCGCCATCTGAAAGTAACAAAAAGTATGACGCAAAACCAAATCCGTGAATGATTCCAAAGAACAACGTAATTGACGTGGCGTAATAATTATTTTTCGCTTTACGTTTTATAAAAATCGAGTACAGTGCAGTGACTAAAATCGTGACAGGAATTAAAAATTCGATCCAAGCGGAATCAAAACGAACAATTTTAAAAGACGCTAAAACTAGTGAAAGCGTATGTCCGAGGGTAAAAACACTGACAAGAATAAGAAGTTTTTTCCATTCACGAGCCAAAAAAGGGAGGCATAAGGCCAACAAAAACATCAAATGGTCATAGCCACTCCAATCCCATACATGCTGAAATCCAAGCTCCATAAAAAGTTTCCAATCGGACATAATTGATATTTATATCAAACATATAAAAAATGGATTAAAAACCACGTTCTTGTTTGATACTTTCATAAGCTTTTTGGATGTTTTGAAATTTTTCCCTAGCTGCTTTGACATAAGCTTCGCCTAAATGTTGAACTTTATCGGGATGATGTTTTTTGGCTAATGATCGGTATGCTTTTTTTATTTCTGCATCTGATGCATTGCGATCAACTTCTAAAATCTTATACGAACTCCCAACTTGTTGAATAAACATCGCTTTGATACTTTCAAAATCAGGAGAGGAAATACGTAAATAAACCGAAAACTGCCGAAGGGTAAGGAGCTCTGCGTTTGAGACGGCACCATCAGCTTTAGCAATTCCAAACAAAAAATGTAACAATTGTAAACGACTTTCGTAACGGGTGTTTTGTGTGAAAAATTGACAAAGTTGAACTGCTGAAACATCTTGTTTGTTAAGCTCTTTATTGAACACTCTGAAAACCTCGTTGGCGCGATCCTTTCCGTAAGTAGCCACAAAATAGCGTCGAACAAAGTCAAGCTCTTTTGGAGATACTTTTTTGTCCGCTTTGATTACCAATCCCGCTAATGCCAATAACTTTAACTCAAAATCTATCGGATTAATTTGAATTCTTTGGAAATTTGTTTGAAAAGTTGCCTTGGATATCGATTGAAAAAAACTTCCCAACAAAAACCCAATAATGGCTCCAGGAAACCGAAAGACCATATACCCTATAAAAGCAAAAAACCATTTCATAGCAACAAAGGTACAATGGTCATTTGGATTTTTTTATATCTTTAGCAAACGCCCTGAAAAACTTATTTATGTCTTTGGTGTGTTTTTTCAGTAACGGTTCTTTTATCCCGTAAAATCCCGAACTATTTTGTCTGTTGAACTTTATTTTAATCTTTTTTGATAAAAATTTAAATCGCATGTGGTGGTATTGCCGAACTTTCTTAGGAACAATACTTCTCAAAAATTAATACTTTTATGGTGGATTATACCTCCATTATGTTGCCTCTTGGGATACGACACTATATGTGTTTACACGAAAGGTCTGCGTTTTTGTTAATGGCTCTTTTATATTGGTTTTTCCCTCAGTAGATTTTCAAGTTCATAATCGTTTTGATATTAATTTTGATATCAATTCTGTGGGAAAAGGATATAAATATGGAGTTCGATATCGTTTTGAGTTACGGGATAACACATATATAGGCCTTTTAGACCGTTTCGTTTTTTATAAGGCCACTTAAAGCGTGCCCTTTATTTTGGGGTATGCGCTCTTTAATGCATTTTTTGAAGATTAGGTGGCCCCAAAAAGTATTTTAAATCCCTATACTTCCTTATATTTGTTTTTTAAACAACATGCTATGTATCCAACTGAACTAGTAAAGCCCATGCGAGAAGAACTCACCAATAGTGGGTTCACACAATTAACAGATGCAAATGCCGTGAAGGTTGCCTTATCCCACTCTGGGACCACTTTGGTTGTAGTAAACTCTGTTTGTGGTTGTGCCGCAGCCAATGCTCGACCAGGAGTTCGACAATCATTAGAACAAGCAATCAAACCTTCACAATTGGTCACTGTATTTGCAGGTGTAGATCGCGAGGCTACAGAAGCGGCCCGCGCATTAATGATTCCTTTTCCACCCTCCTCACCATGTATAGCATTGTTCAAAGATGGAGAATTAGTGCATATGCTTGAACGTCATCATATTGAAGGTCGTGCTGCTCAAATGATAGCAGAAAACTTAATGGAAGCTTATAATACTTATTGCTAATGCACTTGAAAGGCATACTGGCCTATCCTCTTAGTGTAGTCTATTATATATTTTTTATAACCATACTACTAGTCTTTCATTTAATTCAATGGGGTTGTTTTTACGGTTTTGGTTATCAAGCCCACAAAAAAAGCGTAGACCTGCTCAACCTTTCCTTGTTGAGGTGCTTAAATATTTTGGGCGTATTTATCGATTTTGAACATTCTAATCAACTCCAAAAAAACACCTCTTATATTATTGTTCCCAATCACCAAAGCATGATGGATATCCCTCCCTTAATTTGGTACTTTCGAGCAATACACCCCAAGTTTGTTGGTAAAAAAGAATTAGGGAAAAATATACCGAGCGTTTCATTCAATCTTCGACATGGAGGTTCGGTGCTTATTGATCGTAAAAATCCTGCACAAGCCATGAGAGCCCTTGACGATTTTGCTTATTATTTAAATTTTCATAAGCGGAGTGCCGTTATTTTTCCTGAAGGAACAAGAAGCCGAAATCAACTCCCAAGAAGATTTCAAACAAAAGGACTTCGTACCTTATTAACTAAAGTAGAAAATGCGGTGGTGCTTCCTGTAAGCATCAATCACTCTTGGAAATTAAACGCGATCTTCCCTATGCCAATAGGAATACGTATTCATTTTAAAGTACATGAAGGGCTTCGAGTTGCTGATTTTGAAGTCGATGAATTAATTCCCCTAATCGAAAAAAAGGTTAAATCAGGGATTAAAGTTTAGACATTCATCAACTTAATGGGAAAACACACTTTAAAAGATGTTTTTTCGTTGGGAATAGAGCTAAAATCTATCGTACCACCACAAGAATGAACAATGTTTTTGACCATTCCTAAACCTAGTCCCATACCGCTAGATTTAGTTGTAAAATTAGGTTCAAATATTTTGTGAGATTCCGAATCTTTAATTCCTATTCCGTTATCGGTGACAGCAATACAAACCCAATTATTTTTTTGAGTTAATTCCACCTGAATTTTTGCTTCTTTTACTTCTTGACAAGCTTGAACAGCATTTTTGACTAAATTATTAATGATTCGGATAAGATGCGTTCGATCAAGTTCTACAAAGACCTTTTTGGAGGAGGTGTGAAAATGAATGTTTTTTTCCTTAAAAATATCCAAGGCCAATCGTGTGATTTCAACTACTTCAATGGTTTCGGATTTCTGGGCAGGCATTTCAGCAAAAGTCGAAAAAGCAGAGGCAATGGTGCTCATCGTGTCGATTTGCTGAATTAATGTATTGGAAAAATCTGCGATTTTTTGGGTTGCATCACTATCATTGAGATTAAAATTACGCTCAAAACTTTGTACACTCAAACGCATAGGGGTAAGCGGATTTTGAATTTCATGAGCCACTTGTTTTGCCATTTCTCTCCAAGCTTGTTCCCGTTCTCCTTTAGCTAACTTAACAGCACTATCTTGCAATTGGTCAACCATATTGTTGTAGGCCTGAATAAGGTTGGTGATTTCCTTTCCTGCTCCAGAAACAGTAATTTTTTCATTCGTTTTATTAAAATCTGTCAATGTTATTTTTTCACTTATTGTTTCCAAAAATTGGGTGATATATTTCACCACGGCATACGCCAACAATATGGCAATGGTTAGCATCAGTAAATAAACTTGAACCAAACGAATCAAAAAGTTTTTTAGTTCCATCGAACTTAATGAATCATCGTCGTAATAGGGAAGGTTTAATATTCCTATTGGGCTTTGATTATTAGCAAAAATATAGGAGTATGAAGAACGATACTGTTCCCCTTCAATGGATTTTCGCTCAATAAAATGCCCTTCTGTGGATAATTTTAATCTTGACAAAACTTGTTCCGAAATTTGTGTTGCATCGGATTCCAAAGGAAATTGTGTACTGTTAATCAGTTTTCCAGACAAATTATACACCCTAAAGTTAATATTTTGAACATCTGCAATTTGAAAAATTGTTTCAGCAAAAATTGAGTCCAAAAAAACCTCCTCTGTCTCATAGGGCGTTTGGGTTAAAATGTAATCAATACTCGTTTGGAGTTGACTTTCTTTTCGTTCAAGACGTTGTTGGTGATATCGATTTGATTGTTCACGATATTGATAGATCGTAACCCCCGCAATAAGAACAGAGGCAACTAAAACCAACAAAATCATGGCAAAAAAGATTCGGGCTTGAAGTGATATTTGAGGATGTACCATAACGCTTAATTAGATTTGCGTGTACGTTTGTAAAGCCGAATTCCTAGCATTAATAGAACCGATAAACCGACTAAGCCCAAAACACCAAATATCCAATGGAAACTGCTTTTGAGAATGACCAAAAAAACAATAGCGAAAAGTAACAAAGTCGCCCCTTCATTCCAAATCCGCATATAGTTTGAAGAGTACCGAATTTCGTCGCGTTGAAGCTGCAAAAATATTCTGTGGGTTTTATAATGGTAAGCAAACAACAAGCCCACAAATATGAGTTTAATAATCATCCATTGTTGAGATAGCCATGATGGAACCAATACCAGTAACCATAAAGCAAAAACAGTAGCTAAAATCGATGAGGGCCAAGCAATAATAAGCCACAGCCTTCGACTCATTATTTTGAGTTGTCGACTTAAAATAACTGCTTCTTCTTTTTCCTTTAAAGTGGCCTCAATATGATATATAAAAAGTCTTGGAATATAAAAAAGCCCTGCAAACCAAGTAATTACAAATATCAAATGTAAAGCTTTGATGTAATTATAGTAATGCACTTTTTATTTGATTTTGAGTAAAAGTATAAAAAAATAAAGACTAAACCTTTTCGGTATCTTGCATTACCCATTCATCAATCCATCGACTCAATACATTAACCCAGTCTTCTCTATCATTGATACAAGGTATAACATGAAGCGTATCCCCTCCTTTTTCTTCAAAGTCTTCCTTAGCTTCCATTCCTATTTCTTCTAACGTTTCCAAACAGTCTGACACAAATGCTGGTGTAACAATAGCCATTTTTTTTGTCCCATTTTTAGCAAAATTTTCAACAGTTTTGTCGGTGTAAGGTTGCAACCACTTATCTCCTGCTAATCGAGATTGAAAAGAACTGGAGTAGGTCCCTGGTTTGAGCTCTAAATAATCGGCAACCAACCGTGTAGTTTCATAACATTGATGACGGTAGCAATACTTATGAGCATCAGACGAAGTTTGACAACATTGTCCATCAATTTTACAATGTGATTTAGTGATGTCTGATTTTCTGATATGTCGCTCTGGAATACCGTGATATGAAAATAAAATATGCTCCCATTCTTTGTTCTGTAGGTATTCTTGAATAGAATTTGACAACACGCGAATATAATCTAGGTGGTGATAAAAAGCAGGTAAATGTGTAATGGACATTTTAGGATAATGGACTTGACGTATTTCTTCCGCTAAAACCTGAATTGTTTCTGTAGTAGCCATCGCGTGTTGAGGGTATAAAGGGAGGAGTAAAACCTCCTGAACCCCCTGCTGATCTAATTCCTTTAAGCCAGATGCAATGGATGGTTTTCCGTAACGCATCGCCAAAGAAATAGGTGCTGATGTTTGTTTTCTAACTTTATTCAATAACCTTTTTGACAGTACAATTAACGGAGACCCTTCGTCCCACCAAATCTTTTGGTATGCTTTTGCCGATTTTTTGGGTCGTGTATTCAAGATAATTCCTCTGACCAAAAAAGTTCTCAACCACTTGGGAGCATCAATGACTCGCTCATCCATTAGAAATTCATCTAAGTATTTTTTTACCTCTTTTGGATGAGGGCTTTCAGGAGAACCCAAGTTTACAAGTAAAATTCCTTTCATATTCTTTTTTACGAAGATAATGACATTAAGTATTTTTTTGGGGTTGTCCCAAATTTCTTTTTAAATGCATTGATAAAATGACTCGCTGTACTATATCCTAAACGCAAACCTACTTCATTCACATTATAAGTACCACTAGAAAGCATAATTCGAGCTACTTCCATTTTGTGATCCAATAAAAATTGAAAAACTGATGATCCATAAAGCTGTTTAAACCCTTCTTTTAATTTTTTTAAACTTAGGCCTATTTCATCCGCAAGTTCACTTAAAGTTGGAGGTTCGGCCATACGCTCTAAAATAATTTTTTTTGCATTTCTAATTTTACGTACGTTTTCTTTATCTACCAAAAATGGACATTGTTCAAAATCATTAGCTTCTATCGGGTCAAAATATAAACTCAATAGTTCATAGACTTTAGCTTTTAGGTAGAGTCGACCCATAATGGCATTTGGAGCGTATTGAAACATTTGACTCAATACTACTGCCATGGAAGGACTTATCACTTGGTCCTTATAATATTTTTTATCAATATTGGTCTCATTAAGGAAGTGTATTTGATCCGATTCTTGTGAAAACAGCTTATGAAGTTTTTGAATAGAAATAAATACAGATATCATTTTTGTGCCCCCAGACAAATGAGCCTGCAAAGGTAAATTTCGTTGCGGATTGTACAATAAAAGGACATGTTCATCGGACAAGGGAACCACATAGTTTCCTTTGTTGTAATGAAAATTTATTGCCCCTTTAAAACAAAAATGAAATTGAATATAACTACTGTCAAAGGTACGTTCAATTCGATGAGAAACTCCTGTTTCATCTTGATGAATCATAACCCAAAAGCCCTCTTCAATAAAAATTATATTTTCGGAACTCATAGCGTTATTTTTTTTTTTACTAAGGTATTATTTTTGATGTTTTTTTTAATGAAAATGTCTTATTTAAATTTATTCTACGTTCGTTCTTTTATTTTGCACCCTTAGCGATACAAAAAGTACTTATTGCGTTATTTTTTATAATGAATGCCCTTTAATTTTGTGGCTATTAATGTCATTTTCATTAAATGTCTGAAATAAGTAATTTTTATTGTGTCGGAGTGAGTTATAAAAAAGCCGATATGGAATTTCGTGGTCGATTTAACCTCTCGAAAATTTCGATAAACCATTTACTCACAGAAGCCAAAAAAAATGGCTTTACCTCCTTGGTTGCCAATTCAACTTGTAATCGAACCGAACTCTATGGTTTTATTGATCATCCTGATGAGCTAATAGCCCTCCTTTGTAAACATTCTTTTGGGAGCAAGGAAACTTTTAACCAAATAGGATACATCTATAGAGCCGAAATTGCAGTCGATCATCTCTTTCGAGTTGGAACTGGGCTTGATAGCCAAATATTAGGAGATTTTGAAATTATCGCACAACTCAAAAAAAGCTTTAATCAGTCAAAAAAATTTAATCTATTAGGTCCTCTCATGGAACGACTTGTCAATTGCGTGATTCAAGCCAGTAAGCGGATTAAAACAGAAACTAAACTTTCCTCAGGTTCCACGTCTGTTTCTTATGTTTCGGTGAGATATATGCTGGACCACATTGAAAATATCCATACCAAAAATATTTTGCTTTTTGGATTAGGCAAGATAGGTAGAAATACTTGTGAAAATCTAATTAAACACACTCAAAACAACAAAATTACGTTAATTAACCGCACACGAAATCGTGCTGAAAAAATAGCAGGAAAGTTTAAATTAATTGTTAAAGACTATGCCGATCTTCCTGTAGAGATCCGAAAAGCAGACGTATTGGTTGTAGCTACGGGAGCCGAAAAACCCACCATTGCAAAAGCCCTAATTCACTCTGATAAGCCTCTTTTAATTTTAGATTTATCCATTCCAAAAAATGTGGATGACAACGTGTTGGAGCTACCTAACGTAAAGCGTTTACACCTTGATGATCTTTCAAAAATGGCAGATAAAAATATTGCTGAACGCCAAAAAGAAATTCCTTTAGCAGAAGCTATTATTGTTGAGGTTAAAAATGAATTTAATGATTGGCTTGATACACGGAAATTTGCTCCTACTGTGAAGGCCTTGAAAGAACTTATGCTCGAAATAGAACAACAAGCCCTAGACCAACAACAAAAAAAACATCCTGATTTTAATAAAAATCAAGCTTTAGCTCTTTCACAGCATCTTATTCAAAAACTCACCAATCGAGTCGCTAATCATATGCGTGAAAGCGATAAGTCAGAGGAAAATATTAAAGTTGTTCAAGAAGTGTTTAATTTGAATCCTCATGCGTAATTCTTTACGCATAGGAACACGTGAAAGTGCACTTGCCCTATGGCAAGCTTCTTACATTCAAAAACAGCTCACTCAATTAGGTTTCAATTCTCAACTCATCCCCTTAAAATCAACTGGTGACCTCAACTTGGTTAAGCCTCTCTATGAAATGGGGGTAGTGGGAATGTTTACTAAAGAACTCGATAAGGCTCTTTTGAATGGTACGATCGATATAGCCGTCCATAGTATGAAAGATGTCCCTATAGTTTTGCCTAAAGGTCTAAAAAAAATTTTTGTGCCAAAAAGAGGTCTTTCTTCAGATATATTAGTGGCTAAAAACCCTATTTCTTCAAAAGCAGTAATTGCTACAAGTAGTTTGAGACGTAAAGCCCAATGGCTAAATCGATATCCCAATCACATAATTGAAAATTTGAGAGGTAATGTACAAACACGACTTCAAAAACTTACGGATAGCCATTGGGATGGGGCTATTTTTGCTGCTGCTGGCTTGGATCGTTTAAATATTAAACCCGAAAACACAACCAACCTTGAATGGATGATTCCAGCCCCAGCTCAGGGTGCTCTGATGGTTGTTGCTCGTGATGACAACCAGCAATGGATGAAAAAGCTAAATGCCCTATCTGATGCTGATACTGAGCGATGTGTACTCGAGGAGCGCTGTTTTTTACGTACATTAGAAGGAGGTTGCACCGCACCAATTGGCGCACATGCTAAGATAAACCAAGGTTTAATTCATTTCGAAGGATGTATAACTCGATTAGACGGTTCAAAACATGTGGTAGTCAAACAATCTTTTACCCTTGAAACAAAATACATTGGGGAAAAAGCAGCCCATATTTTACTCGATAAAGGAGGAGATAAAATCATACAAGATTTAACGTTAACTCCATGAAAAAACCGCTAATTGTTTCCACAAAAAAATTAAACTTCTCCCAACGTGAACGGCTCCTATCAGCCCAACTTGCAGTACAAGAATACAATGCTATTCGAGTAGAAACCATTTCGTTTAATGTCCCCACAACTCCAGCACATTGGGTATTCAGTAGTCAAAATGCCGTTCAAGCCGTTTTAGAAAAAAAGGATATTCGTTGGGCAGATAAAACTCTTTTTTGTGTAGGAGAAAAAACCAAAAATCTCCTTGAAAAAAATGGTAAAAAAGTAGCTAAAATGACCCAAAATATGCAGGAATTAGTCGATTTTATTGAAAAAAAATTTAAAAAAAATCATTTTTTACATTTTTGTGGAAACATTAGGCTTCCCCTTTTTTCTGCAAAATTAACTGCTTTAGGCATCCCATTTAGCGAAACGGTCGTGTATCATACTTTTATGCAAAGGAAAAAAATTTTCCCTCCTCCAGATGGTATTCTTTTTTTTAGCCCAAGTGGTGTTCAAAGCTATGTGAGTCAAAATAATATAGGTTCAAGTGTTTGTTTTTGTATCGGCCACACGACTGCATCTCAACTAACAATACCCTCTGCTCAGGTCTTAATTGCATCCTTCCCTGCAATAGAGCAAGTGATTCAAAAAACAGTTAAATATTACCGATCTTTGAACCATGATTAAAAACGATTTATTTTTAAGGGCTTTACAAGGAAAAATCGTCGAACGTCCTCCTGTTTGGATGATGCGTCAAGCTGGACGTTATCTCCCTGATTTTATGAAGCTAAAAGCTAAATATGATTTCTTCACTCGTTGTCAGACTCCTGAACTAGCCACCGAAATAACCATCATGCCTATCAAACAAATAGGAGTTGATGCAGCTATTTTGTTTAGTGATATCTTAGTGATTCCACAAGCTATGGGTATCGATGTCGAAATGAAAGAAGGAATAGGTCCTTGGATTCCTACTCCTATTCGAACACCAGAAGGTGTTCAAAAGGTACAAAATCCTGATGTACATGACCGGTTAAATTATGTGATGGAAGCTATCAGGCTCACCAAAGATGCCCTAAATAACGAAGTTCCCCTTATCGGTTTTGCTGGATCACCTTGGACCATCATGTGCTATGCGGTTGAAGGGCAAGGGTCTAAGAACTTTAATAAAGCCAAAGCTTTTTGTTTCACCCATCCAAAAGCAGCTCACCAACTTTTACAAAAAATTACGGATACAACGATTGAGTATTTAAAAGCTAAAGTCAAAGCAGGAGTGGATACTGTTCAAGTCTTTGATTCTTGGGGAGGAATGTTAGGCCCGAAAGATTATCGTGATTTCTCATGGTTTTATATCCAACAAATCGTTGAGGCTATGAAGCCCTTAACTGAAGTTATCGTTTTTGGAAAAGGATGCTGGTTTGCCCTAAAGGATATGGGCGCATCTAAGGCAAGTGCACTTGGAGTTGATTGGACATGTACTGCCGCTAACGCACGATATTTATCTGGAGGAAAAATAACGCTTCAAGGTAATTTTGATCCCTCACGTTTGTTGTCACCCATTTCTGAAATTGAAAAACAAGTGAAAGAAATGATTGATAGTTTTGGAACGCAAAGATACATCGCTAACTTGGGTCATGGAATTTTGCCCAATATTCCTGTCGATCACGCTAAAGCCTTTGTCAATGCAGTCAAAAGCTATCAAAGCACAAGAGTATTTTAAATCACTGTCATGAAAACTGAATTCTCGGCCTTTATCGAAACCCTCCAAGATACTATTTCTCATACCTTAGAGGCTATCGATGGTCAATCGAAGTTTGAAGAAGATCTTTGGACGCGAAAGGAAGGAGGAGGAGGGCGCACCCGTGTGATGGAAAATGGGTCAGTATTTGAAAAAGGAGGGGTAAACATTTCAAAAGTATACGGTGCTCTTCCTGAAACTATGAAACAGTACCTCAACGTTGATCATGGAGATTTTTTTGCTTGTGGTCTTAGTTTGGTGCTACATCCCAAAAACCCTTTAATCCCCACAGTACATTGTAATTACCGTTATTTTGAACTCTATAACCAAAATGGAAATGTCATTGATCAGTGGTTTGGAGGAGGACAAGACCTTACTCCTTACTATTTATTTGAGGAAGACGCCCAACATTTTCACTCGGTATGTAAAAATGTTTGTGATCGACACGATTCTAGTTTCTACACTACTTATAAGCATCGCTGCGATAACTATTTTTGGAATTCTCACCGGAATGAAGCAAGAGGAATAGGAGGTTTGTTTTTTGACTATTGCCGAGCTAATGAAACACATAAAATAAGTGATTGGTATCATTTTGTAACAGATGTCGGAACCTCTTTTTTAGAGGCTTATCTCCCTATTGTAGAAAAAAGAAAAAATTTGAATTATACCCGTGAACAACGTTATTGGCAAGAATTACGTCGTGGTCGCTATGTGGAGTTTAATCTTATTCACGACAAAGGAACATTATTTGGTCTTAAAACAAATGGTCGAATCGAGAGTATTTTGATGAGTTTACCTCCTCGTGTACGTTGGGATTATAATGTTCAACCTCCGAAAAACTCTGAAGAAGAAAAACTTATTAAAGTATTACAAATCCCCAAAAACTGGATCTAAAACAAATGAAATATGTATCCTATACAACGTCACCGAAGGTTGAGAGTCTCTGCATCATTAAGGGACTTAGTTCGTGAGACCTCTTTAAACCCAAATGATTTTATTGTGCCCTTATTTATTGTGGAAGGTAAGGGAATACGGGAAGAAATTCCTTCAATGCCAGGGTATGAGCGTATAAGTCTTGACCAAATTGCAAATGAAATAAAATCCCTTTGGCTTATGGGGTTAAAAGCGGTACTCTTGTTTGTTAAAGTCCCTGACAATTTAAAAGACAACAAAGGAACAGAGGCTTTAAATCCAAAGGGGTTATTGCCAAAAGCTATAAAAGAGGTGAAAAACACCATTGCTGAAATGGTTGTTTTTTCAGATGTTGCACTTGACCCCTACTCGTCTTATGGTCATGACGGAATAATTGAAAATAACAGCATTATTAATGATGCTTCGGTCGAAGTTTTAGCTGAGATGGCCGTTTGCCATGCTCAAGCTGGGGTTGATATTGTCGCTCCTAGCGATATGATGGATGGTCGTGTTTTAAAAATCAGAAACACTTTAGATAAAGCATCGTTTCAAGATAGAGGAATCATGAGCTATAGCGCCAAGTATGCCTCTGCGTTTTACGGTCCTTTTCGAGATGCTTTAGACTCAGCTCCAGGCTTCGGAGATAAAAAAACATATCAAATGGATGTAGGTAATCGCACTGAAGCTTTAAAAGAAACCCTTTCTGACATCGAAGAAGGTGCTGATATCGTTATGGTAAAACCAGGATTGTCCTATTTAGATATAGTAAGAGATATAAAAAACCATGTTGATGTTCCTATTGCTGTTTATCAGGTCAGTGGTGAATATGCGATGCTAAAAGCTGCTGCCGAAAAAGGATGGCTTGATTACAATTCTGTGATGTTAGAACAACTAATGGCATTTAAACGTGCTGGTGCTTCATTAATTGCCACCTATTCCGCCCGTGACATAGTTCAACTTATTTGAATAATGGCATGATTGTTGATTTTTTATGATAAACCCCTTATCATGAACAGGTTTACTGTGCATCAATCCCTTTTTTTTGTTTTTGTTTTTTTAAACAGTTGTATTGGAGACGATCTAATAAACGACCGAGTACCTGCTGAAATCAGAATTTTAAACCCCATAGTGAGTATTAAAGAAGGGGAGCAACATCAATACAAGGCCAAATTTTTTAACGCCGTAGGGATTGAAGAATCCTCAAAGTCTTTATTCTGGAAAAGTGACAACACTTCAGTAGCCACTATTTCAAATAATGGGTTACTCCATGCAAGAGTAATGGGAAACACCACGATTACTGCAAGTACAAAAGATATAGACGGAAATACCATACAAATATCGGATGAGTTAGAAGTGTCAATGGAATCTGTTATGGAAAATAATATCATTAGTGGAACACTCAGAACTACTAGCAGCTATACTTTAGAAGGGAGCTTTCGTATGACCAAAACAGAAAGTGCGCTCACGCTTGAACTCCTAGAAGATTATCGCGCAGATACAGCCCTTCCTGGGTTGGTTGTTTTTTTGGGAAATAATCAAAATACCGTTCAGGGAGCATACAGAATCGCATCAGTTACCCACTTTGATGGAGCACATTCCTATAATTTACCTACTTCCATAGGATTAAAAGATTACAAATATATTTTGTATTGGTGTGAGCCCTTTAACGTCTCTGTTGGTGAAGGTATTCTCATCCCTTAAAAACAATAACTATCATGAACCGATTTCTCATTCTTATTTATCTCTTTTTATCTTTTCAATTGCAAAGTCAATGGTTACAAAAAAAAGGAGAAGGGTCTTTTAAGCTAGGAGTGTGGTCTATTGTAGCTGATGAACACTTCACATCAGATGGGTTAAAAGATCCAAATGCTACTCGCGGATTTTTTAATACAAATATCTATGCTCAATATGGTATAAGTGATCAACTTACCCTTGTTGCTTATATTCCTTTTTTCGTCCGAAACTATCAAAACCGACAAGTATCTGCCACTACGGGAGAAATCATAATGGAAGGACAATCCGAAAATAATTTTGGAGATATCGACCTTGGAGTCGAAATCCAACTTGCTCGTTTGAACAATGTTTTACTTTCAGCTTCTTTGAAGCTTGGAATTCCAACAGGGCAAGACGCAGGAGGAAACGATGGAAGCTATCAAACAGGAGATGGAGAATTCAATCAGCTTGCTCAAATCCATGCAGGAATATCATTTAATATTGGTCAAGCTAATTTTTACAATAAATTTTCTGTTGGGTTTAATCAACGAAGTAATGGGTTTTCAGATGAACTCCAAGGTCTAGGTGAACTTGGAATGTCGATTCTAAATAAAAAGGGGTGGCTTATCGCTCGACTCTCAACCAAACAATCAGTGAATAATGGCCGTCTAGACGCAACTAATAGCGAAGGAAGTATTTTTGCCAACAATGTAGAATACACAAATATTGGTGCTGAAGGGGTATATAATATATCCAATAAATGGGGGGTGTCATTGGGGTATAGTTATCCCCTCTCTGGAAAAATAATTTATGCTGCCCCCGCATTATCAGGTGGATTATTGTTTTCTATGTGATTTTTTCTGGTTTTTTTGAAATTTGTACATTTAATGAAATTATATTTCATATGAAAAAATTCAAACGAGTAGTTCTCATTATCATGATTTTTTTAGGTCTGTGTTTTGGTGTTCTTTACTCTACCGGATATGGATATATGATTAATATGGTAGAAGCGATTATTAAAACCAAACGAACCTCCGCTGGTTTAAACGATTATCTGTACTTTGAAAATAGAGAAATTCCCTCAAGTAAAACGCCTCAGCCTTGGCCTTTACATCCTAGCTATAACACTATTCAGTCCACCGAAATATTAACGAAAATACATCAAGAATTAGAAACCGTTGCCTTTCTGATCATTAAAAATGATTCTCTTTGGCATGAGCAATATTTTGACGGATATGGTCCAGATTCAAAAAGCAATTCTTTTTCGATGTCAAAAAGCATGGTCTCAGCAGCTTTAGGGCGCGCTATTGACGAAGGAGCCATAGAAAATTTAAATCAAAAAGCAAGCCGTTTTTTACCTTGGCTCAACAATGGATATGCAGCCAAAGTGACTGTTGGTGATTTGTCAAGCATGGCATCAGGATTACAGTGGAACGAAGATTACGAAAATTTACTTGAAATTACTCCAAGAACCTATGTCGAAAAAGATATGGGTGCACTTATGCAAACTATTCCAGTAATAAGTAATCCAGGAGAACGGTTTGTTTATCAAAGTGGAAATACACAGTTATTATCTATGGCTCTTGAATCCGCTACAGGTAAAAATATTTCAACATTGATTTCAGAATATTTTTGGGATCCTATGGGTGCTGAACATTCCGCCCTCTGGCAAATAGATAGCCAAAAAATGGGGCTTGAAAAAGCCTATTGTTGTTTTAACTCCAATGCACGTGACTTTGCTCGGTTTGGTAAATTATATAAAAATCATGGACGCTGGGAAGGACAACAACTATTGGATTCTACTTTTGTTGCCAAGTCCATCCAACCTCGATTTATTGAAAGTCCTGAATATGGCTTTGGTTGGTGGCTGGGAGATATTGATGGAAACGCTTATTTCAGCATGCGGGGACATTTAGGGCAATACGTTGCCGTATTTCCTGAACAAGATGTGATCATTGTTCGTTTAGGTCATCAAAAATTAGAGGATTTTCCTCATAAAAATCTTCCAATGGATTTTCCAATTTATATTCGAGAGGCATTTAAAATGTTAACTGATGTATATTCCCCTTAAAAATATTTTATTTCTTGATATTGAAACTGTACCTAAGTACGAAAATTACGACGCCCTAAGTGAAACGGAACAGGAGCTTTTCAACGAAAAAACACGTTTTAATAGAGGAGATACCCCAGAACCTGAATTCTACAAAAAAGCAGGAATATGGGCTGAGTTTGGCAAAATTGTTTGTATTTCGATTGGATATTTAATTGAGTCTCATTTTCGTCAGTTTCGTTTACGTTCATTTGTTGGGGACGAAAAGAAATTATTATTAGACTTCAAAAAAGTATTAGACCTTCACTTTTCAGAGAAATACCACCTGTTGTGCGCTCATAATGGAAAAGAATTTGACTTTCCTTATATCGCTCGTCGAATGATTATCTGTGGGGTTTCTCTACCCAAAAAACTTGACTATGCTGGAAAAAAACCTTGGGAAATCCCTCATTTGGACACCATGGAACTGTGGAAGTTTGGCGATTACAAACACTACACCTCCCTAAAACTACTAACCCATATTTTAGGAATTGACTCCCCTAAAGACGATATCGACGGAAGTCAAGTTGCCGATGTCTTTTATAAAGATCATGATTTAGATAGAATCGCTCATTATTGTGAAAACGATGTCATTGCAATTGCACAAGTGCTTCTCAAAATGCAAGCCCTACCACTCTTAAAACCCGAGGAGATAAAACACATAAAGTAAGGATATATTATTACTTTTACCCCATAAATTTTTTTGTGGATTCTTCGCTATTACTTCATGTTCAACATCTGTCAGTCAGTTTTCACTCACAAAAAGCTGTTGAGGATCTAAATTTTAAGTTATTCAAAAATGAAACTCTTGGTATCGTTGGAGAATCTGGAAGTGGAAAATCAGTGACTTCATTAGCTTTGATGGGACTATTACCTCACCATACTACCGTGAGAGGGAAAGTCAATTTTAACTCTTATTCATTATTAGATTTATCTGAAAATGATTTTCAACAGATTCGAGGGAAATCTATTTCTATGGTTTTTCAAGATCCAATGTCTGCACTAAATCCCACGATGCGCTGCGGAAAACAAGTTGCCGAAATAATAAGCCAACACGAAAAGGTTTCAAAAAAAGAAACTAAAAATCGTGTACTTAAGTTATTCGAACAGGTTCATCTCCCCAGTCCTGAAATTAGTTATAAACAGTACCCACATCAACTCAGTGGGGGTCAGCAACAACGTGTTATAATTGCGATGGCTTTGGCCAACAATCCACAGCTTCTTATCGCAGATGAACCTACAACTGCCTTAGATAAAAAAGTTGAAAGGGAAATCATATCCTTGTTAAAAATATTACAATCTCAGTACAAAATAGCTGTTATTTTTGTCTCCCATGATTTAAATCTTGTCGCTGAAATTGCTGATCGTGTGCTTGTGATGCGACATGGAAAATTAGTGGAGCAAGGCAGTAGTTCCAGTATTTTTAAATCACCTCAACACCCCTATACAAAAGGACTTTTGTATGCACGTCCTCCAAAGGGTAAACGACCAAAAAGATTAAATACGGTTGAAAATTTTTTAACTAACCGCTTAAATAAAGATTATTACAGCCCCGAAGAACGCAAAAAAAAGCATGAATTAATATACCAACAACCCCCTATCATGCGTATCAAAGGCGTATGTAAATGGTTTAATGTTCCAGGTCAACAAGCACCTTTAAAAGCACTAAATAACATAAGTTTTGACATTTTTGAAGGGGAAACCTTAGGATTGGTGGGAGCCTCTGGAAGTGGTAAATCAACATTAGGAAATTGTTTGACTCTATTAACTCAGCCGGACAGTGGAGCTATATTGTTTCGTAATCAAGACATTTCAACCCTAAAAAAAAAGACCCTCAAACAGTTCAGAAAAGAGGTTCAATTAGTATTTCAAGATCCATTTTCATCACTTAACCCTAAACTCCGAATTCAACATATACTAATCGAACCCATGAAAGTACATGGAATTGGAAAAAACAACAAAGAACGAATGTTAAAAGCGAGTTCATTACTTGAAAGCGTAGGTTTAGAACCTTCTTTTTTGAATCGATACCCTCATGAGTTTTCTGGAGGTCAACGCCAACGGATTGGAATTGCTAGAGCCTTAACTGTTAATCCTAAGCTTATTGTTTGTGATGAATCCGTTTCCGCTTTAGATTTATCGATTCAAGCACAAGTTCTAAATTTGTTGAGTGAGCTCAAAGAACGCTTTAATTTTACCTATATTTTTATTTCTCATGATTTGGATATTGTTCGGTATATGTCTGATAGATTAATGCTGTTAGATCATGGGGAAATTGTAAAACTTGAGGATTCCGACAAAGTGTTTGATGAACTCCCGTCAAATTGAGTACATTTGTGTTTCAAAAAAATTTAATTTATGAACGTAATCTTGTATTTACATTCCTATTGGGCTTACATCACGTTATTTGCCTTGATCGCTGCCATAATTAATGCTACTATTGGTAATATTTATAAGCGAAAATTTGCTATAAAGGATCTTCGTTTATCTTTATTTGCTCTTATTTTTTCTCATATCCAATTATTAATCGGACTTATATTGTACTTTATAAGTCCAAAATTTAATTGGTGGAAAGATGGCGTTGGTGCGGTAATGAAAAATAGCACCTATCGATTGTATTTAGTAGAACATCCCATAACAAACATATTAGCAATTTTACTAATCACTGTCGGATGGTCTTTACATAAAAAACAAATACTTAGTAGTAAAAAGTTTTCGAGGATTTCAATTTTTTATTCGTTAGGTCTTTTACTTCTACTAAGTCGAATACCATGGGAAAGTTGGCTATAAATTCAGAAAGCGTCTTCTTACAGAAGACGCTTTCGTCATAACCAACCATATTAAACTATGAAAAACTAATATGCAAGTACTACTATTTACTTGCCTTTGCAAGATATAACCTTAATAATCTGTTTTTTCCTAATCATTTGTTAAAATTTTAAAAACTGTTTTAACTCATATTTATACCTAGATTAAATGATGAATAAACCTTTATCGATTGGTGTTTTGGGTGGAGGTAGTTGGGGAACTGCCTTAGTAAAAATTTTTTCTGAGAATCAATCTAAAATAGGGTGGTGTATTCGAAATGAAGAAATCGTCAAACATCTTTCCAAACACGGAAATAATCCACATTATCTAAGTAGTGTAACTTTTAAACACGAAATACTAAATCTTACTTCAAATATTAACACCTTAATTGCTGAATGTGATATTATTATTTTGGCCGTTCCATCTCCTTTCTTACATCAAAGTCTTAACCAAATTACAGCACCTGTTAGAAATAAAATTTTCTTTTCGGCAGTTAAAGGAATAGTTCCTGAAACCAAAAAAATAGTAGGGGAATATTTAAATGAGTCTTTTAATGTCCCTTTCGATAATATCGGAGTCATCACTGGCCCTTGTCATGCTGAAGAAGTGGCTTTAGAACGTCTTTCCTACCTTACTGTTGCATGTCGTGATGCGATAAAAGCAGAATTTCTCGCTGACCAACTAAGATGCACTTATATTAATTGTAAAGTTTCTGATGATATCATCGGAACTGAATATGCAGCAACACTCAAAAATATTTATGCTATTGCTGTTGGTATTGCTCACGGTTTAGGGTATGGGGATAATTTTCAAAGTGTTTTGATGAGTAATGCCATTCGTGAAATGAAGCGTTTTATCAGCAAGGTCCACAAAATGAAACGTAATATTAATAACTCTGCTTATTTAGGCGATTTGCTCGTCACTGGCTACTCCGTATTCAGTCGAAATAGAATGCTTGGAAATATGGTGGGTAAAGGATACACCGTAAAGTCAGCCATCATGGAGATGACTATGGTTTCCGAAGGGTATTATGCCACCAAAACTGCTTACGAACTAGGGCAACATTTCAATGGTGAATTTCCAGTCATTGACGCAGTCTACGATATTTTGTACCGAGAAAAATCAGCAAAAAAAATAATGAGAAAGCTTACTCAAAATTTAGACTAGTGAGCTGCTTGAAACTGAGATAAAAATCGAATATCGTTTTCATAAAATAAACGAATATCTTCAATTTGGTAAAGCAACATTGCCATTCGTTCAAGCCCCATTCCAAAAGCATAACCCGAATATTTTTCAGGGTCAATATTACAATTTTTTAGTACGTTTGGATCAACCATACCACATCCCATAATTTCCAACCAACCTGTTCCTTTAGTAATTCGATAATCTGTTTCAGTAGCTAGACCCCAATAAATGTCAACCTCTGCACTAGGCTCGGTAAAAGGGAAGTAAGAGGGACGTAAGCGAATTTTAGACTTTCCAAAAAGCGTTTTGGTAAAGTATAACAAAGTTTGTTTTAAATCGGCAAAAGAAATTTTCTCGTCAATATATAAGCCTTCTACTTGATGAAATACACAATGAGACCGAGCTGAAATAGCTTCGTTTCGAAATACTCTACCAGGTGAAAGTGTTCGGATAGGTGGAGTATTGGATTCCATGTGACGTACCTGAACTGATGAAGTATGCGTGCGTAAAAGAATATCGGGATTTGTTTGTACAAAAAATGTGTCTTGCATATCACGAGCCGGATGATGCTCTGGAAGGTTTAGTGCCGTAAAATTATGCCAATCATCTTCTACTTCGGGTCCTTCTGAAATGGTAAATCCTATTTGTGAAAAAACATCCGTTACCTGATTTTTAATAATAGATATGGGATGACGTGCTCCCAAAGGAAAAGGCTGACCTGGGCGCGTTAAATCTCCTAATTGACTTGTTGTGGTTTTTGATAAATCCAAGCTACTTTTTAAGGTTTTTGTTTTTTCTGTAGCCGCAGTTTTTAAAGCATTTAAAAGCTGACCATATTCCTTTTTTTGGTTATTAGGTATTGTTTTGAAAGCCGCAAAAAAATCAGTCAACAATCCTTTTTTACTTAAATATTTAATTCGAAAAGATTCGATTTCGTCAACGTTCGTAGAGGTAAATGATGCTACTTCGCTCAAATGATGCTTGATGTCTTCAATCATTATTTATGGATTCAGTTACAAAAATACGTGTTAATTATTAGTCAATCATATTAGTAGATAGAAAATATTGAACAATCGCTTCTTTCATTAGTAATGACTGTTCTCCAGACTTTAAAAACGGTAATGGTTTTTCCAGCTGATAATGAGGCCATCCTGACTCATCAACGAAATCTAAGGTGTAGTATCCATAAGGCTCTAAAAGTTTACATATGGCAATATGCATCAAATCCAGTTTTTCGTTTTTTTTAAATTTTTTATCTATTTGTCCTAATTCTTGAAGGCCAATTAAGTAAATAATTCCATCTAAATCTATAGGTTCACCCTCTGAAAAGCGATCACTTAACAGGACCACCAGCTTATTCCATCGTGATTTTAAACGTTCATCTCTAACCATTTGGCAAATGTACAAACTCGATGCCAATCAAAATAGTATCTTTGTTCGTAATGGAATTCAATATACTAGATATCATTTTAGGTGGGCTCATTCTTTATGGAGCTGGTAGGGGCTTTTTTAAAGGATTTATCATTGAAATTACGGCGTTAGCAGCATTGATTTTAGGTACATATGGAGCTCTGCATTTTTCATATTTTATCGCCTCAATATTGGTAGATTATATCTCATGGGAAGAAAAAAATATCAATTCACTGGCTTTTGTACTAACTTTTATTCTTATCATCATTGGAGTTACGTGGATTGGAAAACTTTTCACTAAACTTGCTAAAGCAGTGTTGTTAGGTTTTGTTAATCGAGCTCTTGGATCAGCTTTTGGCGCACTCAAAATGGTTGTAATCTCAGGAGTACTTATTATTTTGATGGATCGTGCCAATGCACTATTTAATTTTATCCCCGAAAATCAATTGAAAGAATCTATTTTGTATCAACCTCTAAAATCAACAGGTCAATTTGTTTTTGGAAAAGTTACTGAGCAAAGCAACTCCTTTAAAAAACAATGGCTTTAATGGCCTCTTTAGGCATCCAACCCAATGTTCCGTTGGCTAGTTTAACTTTAGCCCAATCTTCAATGGTTTCTACTATATAAAGCTTTGTCCCTTCATGAAGTAAAACAATTTCTTCTGAACGAAAGTTGGGTTCAGATCGAAAAGTTATTTCTTTTTCAAAAATAATTGCTGCTTGCACCTTTTTTTGTGCGTGCTGCTGTTGATAAGCAAAAGCCATTGAAGCTAATCCCAATACAAGAGCAATGAGGCTAGCACCAAAAAAGATTCGCTTTGTAGAAGTAAAATTATTCAAATAATACAGGAGGAAAAAAAAGAGGAAAAAAAGGAGTCCAATGGTAGCAATATATGCCCATCCATCGATGGTAAAAGCGTATATTAATGTATTGAAAAAACTACTCACTTCATCTTCGGGAAGTGCTGAAATATTGTCGACAGTCATATTTTGAGCAAAAGCCAAATTATTGATAATATCTTTATCATGAGGAGCTAACAATAATGCTTTTTCAAAATTATAAATTGCTGGAGCAGTACGATTCATTTTATAATAGGTATTACCCATATTGAAATACACTTCAGCCGAATGAAGTCCATCATTGACAATTGATTCATACAACTCAAGGGCAGCTTGAAATTCTCCTGAATTGTAATGCTTGTTGGCTTGGGCAAATAAAATTTCATTAGATTGGGCGCTAACTCCATAAAAATACATGAATAAAATAAGAACTGTAAATTGTTTCATGTTAAAACTGTTTATCTAATTGTGCAATTACTCGAATAGACTGTTGATAATCTGCCCGTAAGTCTCCTTCAGAGTTGGGTGTATAACGAGCCAATTCACAACGCTCTAACAAAGCAATAAACTGGCTCACATTTGAAGTATCTACGCCTATTTGAGTTAAAACGTTTTCAATTTTTTCTTTACTAAAATCCGTAGTTTCTATCTTTAACTTTGCCTTCAAATAATTATGAAGTGCACGTTCCAAAGCAATATAAAATTGATGGGGGTTTTTAAGGTTCTTTTTCGCCGTTCCTAAATATTTTCGAGCTAATCTATTCGCATTTTTGGAGCGCCTCTGTGAAAGGTCTGGAAAATTCCGCCGATTTCTGTATATAATAAACATTACCACAGGGAATAAGCCTAGCGGAATACCCCAAATCATATAAAATAACATGGACCTGAAATATAATTGTTGCTTAATCGGTTTTAATTGTGTTTTTAATTTAATAAACTGAAATGGGGTTCCTTGAGGTAAAGCTGTAATCGTATTGTTTGATGGTTGAGGTACTGCTCCTATCGTGGGGCCTTCTAAAACATTGATAATCTGTTCTTTTGATTGAAGGGTTTTATATTGTTTGAGATTTGGGTCAAAATAGGAAAAGTTAATCGCTGAAATAGGATATTTACCTTGAAATTGCGGAACTAAGGTATAGCTGTTTGAAATAAAACCTTTCATTCCGTTAGGAGAAGAATTTACACGTTCCTTAAACTCGGGTTCATACCGCTCTAAAGAGCTGGGGGTTTCTAGTTCTGGAAGTTCAAACAGATTTAGATTTCCTGTTCCAGAAACTTTCACGACTGCTTGCAAGGACTCCGATGCATTTAACTCCTTTTTGGTAGTATTAACTTCAAAAGTAAATGATCCTACAGCCCCTGAAAAATCAGCAGGCTTCCCTTCTTCTGGAAGGGCTTTCACTTGTAGTGTTCTTTTTCCAGCTGATATCACTCTTGCTACTTGCGTATAAGTTTGATTTCCGAAGAAATCACGCCTCCCAGTAGGAACATCTATAGAAACATCTATAGATAACGGTTCTATCTCAAGCTTTCCAGATCTTTGGGGATACAAAATTGTTTTAGCCCACACCTCTACGTAGTTGTACCTTTCTCCTTTATATGTTTCTTGACGAATTTGGAGTCTTTTATTTTCAATTTTATACGACCAAAAGTCTTTGAATTTAGGGCTATCTAGTATGTTTAAATTTGTTAACATCAACGAGCGTGCGTAATAAAGTTTGTACCTGATGGTAACAGGTTCATTTAAATAGGGATTTGAACGTGAAAGTTCAGCTACTAAATGCATTTTTTCTTTTGCAATGTAGCTAGGGTCGTTGGGGTTTAAAGGTTTTTCTACGGCTGAGGTTACCGTTATGGGAACAGGATTGGATTTATAAATTCTTCCATCAATTTCAATTTCCGCTTGTTCGATTTGTAAATTTCCTTGTTTCAGGGGTGATAAAAAATAAATATAGCTTTTTGAGTACGATCGTTTACCATTGTTAAACATGTCTGTAACAGATTGTTGAGGACCTGCAATGACACGAAAATTTTTAAACATAGGAGGTTTAAAATTATCCCCATCTTTATTCATTTTAAATTCAATACGCAATCGTTCGTTAATTCCAAGCTTTTGCTTAGCAACAATGGCTTCAAATGAAACTTGTGCCGTTACTGAAGTGGCATAAAAAAGAAGTATAAATAATTTTAAATATCTGACTATCATTTATTTACCAGTCTATTTTTGATTTTGGTTTAATGGGTTTTACTTTTTGTTCTTGAACTTTTTCCTGTACCTTTTTTTCTTCCTTACTCATTGCTTCTAACAAGCTTTGGATTTGTTGGGGTGAAAGTTGAGTGGGATTGGGTTGAGGGGTATTTTCTTTGGGATCTTGAGGTTCTTTTTTGTCCGATGGTTCATCCTTCGGTTGACCATTATCATCCTCTTGCTCGTCCTTATCGGAATCTTTTTCTTGATTAGGATCTTTTTTGTCTTGATCTTGGTTCTTTTTTTTATCTTGATCTTGATCTTGATCTTGATCTTGATCCTTATCTTGATCTTGCTTTTGCTCTTGATCTTTCATCAACTTTTTTGCCAACGCATAATTGTATCGGGTTTCGTTGTCGGTAGGGTCATTACGAAGTGCCTCTTTGTAGGTTTCAGCAGCTCTGGAATAATCTTTATTTTTCATAAAAACGTTTCCTAAATTATGTAATGCACTATGTTTTTCCGCTTTTTGTTCTGATTGATTCACTGCTGTTTTAAATGAATTAAATGCCTCACCCATTAACTTAGATTCATATAAAGAATTACCCATATTGTGATGAGCAATTACATTACTTGGAGCTTCCGAGAGTGCTTTTCTGTAATGTAATTCAGCTGTTGAAAAAGATTTTTCTTGGTGAGAAAGATTTCCGTTAAAAATGTGATTATCTTGAGTTTTTGTAGCGGCCGTTTGTTGTCCATACAAAAAGGAACTGAAAAAAAACAGGCCTAAAATAACTTTTTTCATGATGTTTTCTCGTTAAATAAATTTAATTTTTGAACCCAGCGGGTTTTGCCTTCAAGTAAAAATACTTCAAGTACAATTAAAAGTAATCCTACAGCAAGAAACCATTGAAATTGGTCTTTGAAACTCACAAACTGTTTGGCTTCAAATTCTTGTTTATCCATTTCTTTTAATTGTTCAATAATTGTTTGAACTACTTCTTCGGTATTGTCCCCTTCTAAATATATTCCATTAGTAGCTTCAGCAATATTTTTTAGTATTTCACCATCACGTTTTGTGATGACAACTTCTCCATTAGCATCCTTCTTGAAAGATGCGACAGCATTCCCTCTTTTAATGGGGATTACGGTTCCTTTTTCGGTTCCCAAACCAATTGAAAAAATAGTAATCCCAACTTCTGATGCTTGAGCGGCGGCCGATTCAGCTCCAGATTCATGATCTTCTCCATCAGATAAAATACACAAAACTCGATTGGTCTGATTGGCATCATCAAAATAATTTGCAGAAAGTTTAATCGCCTCTGCAATAGCTGTTCCTTGAGATGAAATCATATCCGTATTCAATGTTTGCAAAAACATTTTAGCCGATCCATAGTCCGTAGTTATTGGAAGTTGAGGTATGGCACTGGCTGCATAAGCAATAATTCCCACTCGATCCCCCGATAAATTATTAATAGTTTCCGAAACTAAGCGTTTTGCTTTTTCAAGTCTACTGGGTACAATATCTTCAGCTAACATACTTTTAGAAACGTCTATCGCAAAAACTAAGTCTACTCCTTCTCTTTTAACTGTTTCTAGCTCTGTTCCTATCTTAGGGTTAACCAAGGCTATGATCACAGTCCCAAAACTCAATAGTATAATTCCCTGCTTTAACCAGCCTTTGAATTTAGACTGTTGAGGGGCCAACCTCGCCAATAGATCCGCTGAAGCAAATCTTTTTTGGGCCTTTAGTTTCCATATTTGTACCCATACATACCCCAGTGTCATTAGCGGTAAAATCGCCAAAAAATAAAAGTAATAAGGAATATCCAACTGAATCATTATATAAAGCTTTTATAAAGGGTATTTCTCAATAACCATTCAACAAATAAAAATCCTAAAGAAATTAATACAAACATGCGAAATTTTTCATTGTATTGCGTGTAACGAAACTCTTCAACTTCTGTTTTTTCTAGCTTATTAATTTCATCATATATTTCCTTGAGCTTGGTGTTATCGGTGGCTCGAAAATATTTTCCTCCAGTCTGTTCAGCAATTTTACTTAATAATTCTTCGTCTATTTCGACTCGAATGAGTCCATAGCGAAAAGATCCGTCTGAATTAATCCCAACCGGTGCAAGTGCGTTTCCATTACTTCCCAAACCTATGGTATATGTTTTAATTCCATAAGACGCTGCAAGTCCTGCTGCTGTTTCGGGTTCTACAAAACCCGAATTATTGACTCCATCGGTTAATAATATAATTATTTTACTCTTGACTTTACTATCTTTTAGTCGGTTTACTGCAGTAGCAAGCCCCATTCCAATTGCAGTACCATCGTTAATAATATTTTCGAATTTTATGTTTTTTAACGAGTTACTTACCACTGCCTTATCACTAGTAATAGGGGTTTTAGTATAACTTTCGCCTGCATAAACCACCAACCCGATTCTGTCTGATACTCGATCAGCAATAAAGTCACTAGCCACACTCTTAAGGGCTGTTAGTCGATTGGGCTTAAGGTCTCGAGCTAACATGCTTGACGAGATATCAATGGCCATCACTATATCAATTCCCTTAGTTGTTTTTGTTTGGGTCGACACGTCAGAGGTTTGTGGGCGTGCAAGAGCAACAATCAAAAAAAGAATTCCTGCAACTCGTAAGACAAACAAAAAAGGGTAGAACTTAGAAAAAAAATTAGCTGTTGCTAAACCTGAAGCACTAGAAATATACAAAGAAGCGCGTTGTTCACGACGTTTCCATATACGCCAAGCTATCACTATTGGAATACTTAACAGTACCCAAAAAAATTCAGGATTCGCAAAAGTATAATTAGAAAACATCAGTTTACATTGGATTTAAAAGTGATACTTGAACTTATTATATCTTTAACCTCAGTTGCGTAGTCATCATTTCTGTCATGAATCATTTGTAATTGCTGAAAGCCATTATTTTCAGTGAAATTAAGTATGGTATATTCTTTTCGAATATAATCTATCTCTGATCCCCAATCAAATGACCCTGAAATCTTAATTCCTTTAACTCCACTTACAGAGGTATATTCTTCTTGACGTTGTAACAGATTTTTAGCTCCTTGCGCTTCAAAGTCTGAAATAATTCTAGCTACGCGCTCTTGTACATCAAACGTTTGATCGGTGCCTACTGGAATTTGTTCTGTGTAAACAACTATTCTGAACCCCTCGTCGAGTGTCCCTGATGAAAATTCTTGAATATTGGGATTTAAAAGATCTTTTCGCTCCAATACATCAGGTGATTTAAGGGTAATGGGAATTGCCCCATAACTACTTGTGATCCAATGGTCGTGTAAGAGTGCTAAAGTTTCATGGCCGAGTATTTGGTCTTTTACTTTAGTAAAACCATAACGAGAAACCGAAAGAATAAACGCCAAAATAACAATTCCAATTAATGAAAACACAGTGATTTTTATCTGTTTTATTCTGCGCTGTTTCCGCAATAGTTGTTGGTACTCTTCCGTTTTCCGTAATTCTTCTTCATCTGGCTCGGGGAGCGCATCTTTTGTTTCTTTAACAACAACCTTAATCGCATTGCGATCAGACAAAGCAGGCCCCGAACCAGGAATAGCTCGAGCAAACTTAACCAAGTCTGCGGTTTGAAGTACCCGTTTTAGATTTTCAATTGTGTGTTTTTCAAGATTAAGTTTTTCCGCATCTCGAAGCATTTCCAACTTTAATATCAGTTCATCAGAAGTGCTTTCTAAGGCATCTACATGGGCATCATCCTCCAGATAATTTCTAATAATAGCTGTTAGCTCGGAATAATAACTTTTGTACTGCTCTTGGTTGTCTAACGTATTTCCTTCTAAAGCTTGAAGAGCATGTATAGCGCGTTCAAAGGGTGGAAGATCCTCTTTGCGTTTACGTATTTTTTCTCGTGTTTTCGAAAATAAAATATAACTGATGAGCAACGCAAGAATAGTTACTAACCCTCCTGCATAAGGTTTCCACCATCCGATAGTGTTTTTTTCTAAAGATAAAATAGGCTTGATATGGTACAGAGGCTGTTTTAGAGTGTCAACTTCAACATTAAAAACCTGAACTAAAATTGAGTCGGTTTGGTGCAATATTCCATCAACAAATACACGTTGACGTGGCAAATGATACGATCCTGAATCAAATTGAATAAGTGCATAATGGCGTTTCAACTTGATTTTACTGCCAAGTCGAGAAGTGTCTACTGCTGAAGTGTCAATGATTTCGAAAGGAAGGAATGTTTGAGTGTTAGGGAATTGAACGTTGGCCAAAGAGTCCATTTGTACTTCAAGGGCATAATTCAATTGTTCTCCGATGTACATGGATAAAGTGTCCACACGACCCTCTACCAAAACTTGTGCAGAGCATAAAGTGGAGAAAAAAAAGAAAAATTGAAAAAGAAATTTAGCCACGGTTCTTAAAATAACTCAATAATTTTTTAACATAACTTTCATCCATTCTGCAAGACAAAGCCCCAGCACCACTTTTACTAAACGATTGCTTGAAATAATTTGCTCGTTCATTATAATATCGGTTATAAGACTGACGCACTTTTTTAGCACTTGTATGAACAAGCTGGTAATTTCCTGTTTCTTTATCAATCATAGGAACCATTCCAATATTAGGTAAATATTCCTCATGCTGATCATACACTCGTATTCCTGTGATGTCGTGTTTGCGTCCAACTATTTTCAGGGTATGGTCATATGAATGATCCATAAAATCAGAAAGTACAAATACAATCGCTTTCTTTTTCATCACACTGGACATAAACTTCATAGCATCTGCAATATTGGTTTTAGTACTTTGTGGTTTAAATTCTAAAAGTTCTCTTATAATTCGAAGGATGTGTGATTTTCCTTTTTTTGGAGGAATATACAATTCTATTAGATCGCTAAACAAAATCAACCCAACCTTATCATTATTTTGTAAGGCTGAAAAAGAAAGAGTTGCCGAAATTTCAGTAAGATAATCTTTTTTAAATTGTTGATGAGTTCCAAACTGTTCTGACCCACTTATATCAACCAACAGCATCAACGTAAGTTCTCTTTCCTCTTCAAAAACTTTAACGTATGGTTCATTATAACGTGCAGTAACATTCCAGTCTATGGCGCGCACATCATCTCCAAATTGATATTGTCGCACTTCACTAAAGGTCATTCCACGACCTTTAAAAGTACTGTGATATTCCCCCCCAAAAATATGATTGCTCAGGCGACGGGTTTTAATTTCAATTTTTCTTACTTTTTGTAACAGCGTCTTTGTGTCCATAGACAAAGCGATAGTTTTGCAATTTTATTGAAATGGATTATGGTACTTCTACGGTATTTACAATACGATTAATAATATCCACCGATGTAATGTTTTCAGCTTCAGCTTCGTATGTAATTCCTATTCTGTGACGTAATACATCGTGAATAACCGCGCGTACATCTTCGGGAACAACATACCCTCTCCTTTTAATAAATGCATAACATTTGGCAGCCATCGCCAAATTTATACTTCCACGAGGGGAAGCCCCAAAACTAATCAATGGTTTTAGATCGTCTAATCTTATATGTTCAGGGTTTCGGGTAGCAAATACCAAATCGAGAATATATTTTTCTATTTTTTCGTCCATATAAACCTCACGAACTGCTTTTTGAGCTTTGTTTATTTGAGCTAAGCTTATAACGGGCTTTATCGTACCAAAACTACCGTTTAGATTAGCTTTAATGATTTGTTGTTCATCGTTTTTGTTTGGATAGTCAATAATTACCTTTAACATAAAGCGATCTACTTGAGCTTCAGGAAGTGGATAAGTTCCTTCTTGTTCAACTGGATTTTGAGTTGCCATAACCAAAAATGGTGGTTTTAAGGCGAACGTCTCGTCTCCAATAGTCACTTGTCTTTCTTGCATGGCCTCAAGCAAAGCGGATTGTACTTTTGCTGGAGCTCGGTTAATTTCATCTGTCAAAACAAAATGAGCAAAAATTGGCCCTTTTTTTATAGTGAAATCGTTTTCTTTTATATTATAGATCATTGTTCCAATGACATCTGCAGGAAGCAAATCAGGAGTAAACTGAATACGGCTAAAAGTGCCTTTGACGGCTTTACTTAAAGTGTTGATAGCTAATGTTTTGGCTAATCCTGGTACCCCTTCTAAAAGAATATGACCTTGACCTAAAAGCCCAATTAGTAAACGTTCTACCATATGGCGCTGTCCAACGATTACTTTTCCCATTTCAAGGGTTAAAATATCAATAAAAGCACTTTCTTTTTCAATTTTTTCATTTAGTGCTTTAATATCAACTTGAGTATCATTCATTATTGTTTTTTTTGGTGAAAATACATATCATTCATAAGTGTTGCAAGTTGAATAAAAAAATTACCATATTCTGTTAATTTTTGGTTAAAATGCATCTTATTCAATTTATGTATCTTGTGCTTAAATGTTAAAAAATGGACAACCTTAATTTATCACCTATTATTGCTGGAGTCATGCGTTGGGGGCAGTGGGGGGCAAACCATTCGATTCGAAATATGGCCTGCTGTATTGAAGCTGCCTATTCCTCTGGGATTACAAGTTTTGACCATGCCGATATCTATGGTGGATATACTACCGAAAAAATATTTGGGAAGGCTTTTGAAAAAACACAAATTCCTAGAGAACATGTGCAATTTATATCAAAATATGGTATCCAGTACCCTTGCGACGAAAGAGCTCTCCCCTTAAAATATTACGAATATGACCCTAATTATTTAGAGGAGAGTGTCAGTCAATCTCTTGAACATCTAAAAACAGATTATTTAGATGTTCTATTGTTGCACCGCCCTAGCCCACTTCTCGATGTCGAACAAGTTGGTAAATTAATCCGTCATCTCATCAAAGTGGGTAAAATTCGTGCTTTTGGTGTATCCAATTTTAATCTTGAACAAATTCGTGCTCTTGAAAAATACACTCCTATCGCATACAATCAAATTGAAATATCCCTCACTTATTTTAACCCATTAATAAACGGAACTTTAGACGAGTTGCAAAGCCGTGAAATACGACCTATGGCTTGGAGTCCCATGGGGTCTTTGTTTCTTGAAAAGAATGAAAAAAATATTCGCTTAAAATCATTGTTAAGCGAATTAAGTACGTCATATCAAGTCAATGAATTTCAATTACTATTGGCTTGGCTTTTACGTCATCCGTCTAAGATTTTGCCTGTTATTGGAAGTTCACAACCCGAACGTATCCGTTCGGCTATGGGAGCTTTAGATATTCAACTAAGTACAGTGGATTGGTTTCGTTTGCTCACCCTTAGTCAAGGTCATAAAGTTCCCTAAAAATGATTAATAAACGTTTACTGGTTAAAAATTTACTCGCTCATAATGACGAAAACAGCTTTTACGACAAAAAAAGAATTCTCAATATTGGCTTGAAAGAAGGAAAAGCAAAGTTTCTCAAGCATATCTGTGCTTTGTCAAATTCTAATCCAAAAAACAACTCATACATTGTTGTTGGGGTTGAAGACGAGGAGAACAGCATTGTGGGTGTGGATTTTTTTGACGATGCTAAAATTCAAAATTTAATAAACGCATATTTGCAAAACCCTCCTGTTGTTCTTTATGAAAACATTCACTTTCCTCAATTACCTACTGGAAAAGTAGTAGGGCTGGTCACTATCCGCCCTACAGAAAAAATTACTTCCCTAAGAAAAAATATTTGGAAATACTATGGTGGAACTGTTTTCTTTAGAGATGGGAGTATGTCTATGTCTAAGGTGTTTGATATTGAAATAGTAGATGTCAATTCATCATTAGTTGGGGAAATTGAAAGACACGCACAAAATAATATTGAACTTACCCTTGATGGTGTTGTAGAATTTATTCAAAGGTATCATAAAAGTCTTCAACCTCAGTATAAAGTGTTCAAGGAAAATTTTGTGGTTTGTTGGGCTGGTTTTGAAAAAAAGGTGAAAACTCGAAGTTATTTTTCAAGAGTAGATATTGAGTTTATCAATGAACGTGTTAAGTTGTTTTATTCCGCTTTAGACGAAGTTGAAATTGAATTTGATGAGCACTCTTTCAGACTATTAGAATATGTGCGATTAGGGCTTAATAATAATTATAAATACTACCCATTAGAGCAATTGCGTTTTGAATTTAACGATAATGGTTCTTACGAAATCCATACTGATTTTTTGTTTGAGCCTCCGAAATATGAAAAAAAACTGCTTTTCCATATTTTCAATACAAACAATGTGGTCCTTGAAAAATTAAAATCTCACCAATCACTTTCTGAAATAGAGCGAAAAGATCTCATCAACTTAGCCCCTTCCTATATGTTATGTTATCTTAATGGCTTTGAAGAAGCTAAAAACAACATCAATAAAGCACAGCATTATTTAAAAAAAGAAGGGGAATCCGTATATCAAAGCATCAAAGATGCTCAACGTATTTTGAGAAAAATTAAATATCATTAGTTCCTAATAAATAGGATGCTACAAAAGGATGTACCCATTTTTTTAGGGATTGTTTGTTTCTAACTTTGTTACGTATTTCTGAAGCTGAAATATCCAGTAATGGAGCTTTTACTAAAAACCTATTTTTACATAAATAAGGAATCTCAATCCCCACTCTTGGGTAGATATATATGGGATATTCTAAAATTGCTTGATAATTTTTCCACTTTTGAATCTGTGAGTAGTTATCCGCCCCCATAATCAATACGTATGAAATGGTTGGGTTGTTCTTATGTAACACCTGTAGTGTTTCCGCAGTATAATTAGGTTGATTTAACTGGAACTCAATTGTATTGACCAACATTTGAGGTTCGTTCTCCAAAACTTCAGTGACTAATTCCAGTCGAGATTTTTCGGGAAGTAACTCTTGTTGTTTTTTAAATGGATTTTGAGGACTCACGACAAACTCTATATGCTGAAGTTTTCCTTGCTCAAGCACGGTGCGAGCAATCTCAATATGTCCATTATGAATAGGGTTAAAACTCCCAAAAAATAAGCCTATCTTGTTCATGGTTGTAAAAATGAAGCTACTAATTGATATATTTTATACTGTGCTAATTCTAAGTCATCATTTATGACAATATGTTCAAACTCTTTATAACTACTCATTTCTTGTTTGGCTTTTTTTAAACGCATGTTAATGTGTTTATCGCTTTCCGTTTTTCGGTTTCTAAGTCGGTTTTCGAGTAACTCAAGACTAGGGGGCATGATAAAAATAGTACATGTTTTTTCAGGGAATAAAGACTTGATATTAAGCCCTCCCACTACATCAATATCAAAAATCACATGCTTACCCTTACTCCATATATCATCAAGTTCTGACAATAACGTCCCATAAAAACTTCCTGGATACACTTCTTCATATTCTACAAATTCTTTATTTTTAATTTTGTTTTCAAATGATGATTTCGATAAAAAATAATAATCTTCTCCATGGGTTTCATTCGAACGCGGGGCTCTTGAGGTAGCTGAAATAGAAAACATCAAGTTGAGTTCAGGTTTATTTAATAAAAATTTGGCTATTGTTGTTTTTCCACTTCCCGAAGGAGCTGAAAGAACAATACATTTACCTTCTTTCATCAAAGTACATTTAGGAGTTGTTCTTTTATTTTTTCTAGGGCATCTTTCATTTGAACAACATCTTGTTGCATACTATAATCACTTGATTTAGAGCCTATTGTATTAATTTCACGTCCTATTTCTTGAGCAATAAATCCAAGTTTTTTACCCTTTGCCGTTCGATTTTCTTCAAGGGTGGTGATAAAGTAGCTCAAATGATTTTTGAGCCTAACAATTTCTTCTGTAATGTCTAGCTTTTCAAGGTAATAGATAAGTTCTTGTTCAAATCGACTTGCATCAACCTCTAATTGCATTTTTTTAAATTCTTCATGAAGTCGTGATTGTATATTTGACAAGCGCTCATCTTTAACGGATTCAATTTTATCTAAGATCTCTGTAATTTCAGAAACTCGTAGATGAAAATCCTTTTGCATAGATGCTCCCTCTTGGTCTCGAAATTGATTTAATTGTTCAAGCGCTTGCCACAATAGTTTATAAAGAGTTTGTTGATCCTGTTCAGATAAGTCTTTATCATGTGGGCTGAAAGCCTCTGGCATCCGCACTGCAAGTGATAAGTATTGAAATTTATCCGCAGGGGCTATAGATTGCATCTGACAAATATAATCTTCAATAACATGTGTGTTTAATGTTGCACGTACTGCTGATTCATTATTGGTCACTTGAATGCTACAGTCTATTTTTCCACGAATAAGGGCTTTTGAAATTTCATTACGAATAGTTAATTCCAATGATCGGAATAAAGAGGGAACTCGAATATTGAGATCTAAATTTTTACTGTTAAGCGATTTAATTTCGATTCGAATTATTTGATCCGAAATATTCGCTTCGGCTTTTCCATAACCCGTCATTGAAAACAACATATTATCTTTTTTGGGCAAAGTTACGAAAAGGGGACCATCCAAATTTTAATCACAATAATCTTTTGTGAAAAGTCTTTGTCGTTTTAAGCGTTCTCGTGTATAAAACGATTGTGTTGATTAGTGATTAGTTAACTATTAACTTTTGGATGGTTGTATTTTGATTGTGCATTAAACGGACGAAGTACATTCCTTTCTTGGAGGGGCTTTGAAAGCTAGATCCTGACTGCAATGATTGGTCAATTATTTGTCCCTTCAAAGTAAAAATTTCCAGGCTATCAAAGGGTCTTGTAGAATGAATTTTTGAACGATCAGAAGAAACAGGATTTGGATATATTTCCCAGCTGTCGGGAGTCACTTCACTTATAGAAAGTGAACTTGACCAATTATTTTGTTGTTCATTGCCCCATATGTACTCCACCAAACTTGGGTGATCAATAAATGGGTTTCTGTTTTCTTGATAACTAAAAATTACTTCATTTCTATTTTGTTCAAAATCATCTACAGGATCATCGATATGCCACTGCAAAAGAGAAGAAAGCTTTCCCAGTATCGGAGAAGAACTTGTTCCTGTATAGTCAACAAGTTCTAAATCATATGTCGAATTATTTCTATGATATCCTGGATCATAACGTACTACCATATAAAATAACATGCGAGCAATATCCCCTTTGACTTGATCTCTTGGTTCCCAACTATCCCCATCTGTTCGACAAGCAGTAGCTTCACTATGTTGAGAACCTCCATAATCAAAATCCTTATTTCCACGAGAGGAGTTTACAGAGTTATCACACGGTTTTAGGTGGTGTGCATCAGTGTAGGCTTCGTCGTCAGAGTCAGGAAAACCATGTGACTTAGGCCATATATGCTCTCTATTCCATGAATTTACCCTACTACCATTCCCGTTTTCATAGTTACTGTAATTTCCGCTTCCGTCTCGATATCCTTTTTCTTGTGAACGACCAGTATACACCAAAATTATTCTCTCTGAATCGTTAGGGTCTTCATCCGATTTTTGTAAAATATCCCAAACATCCGTGGAGGAGGAGGTGTAAGGAAAAACTCTATGATTACCTATAATTTCGTATAGTGCTTGTTTTAGCTCATTTCCTTTTTTATTTTCGGCATCGTCGTAGTAATTCTCTGGTATTTGTGCAAATAGAAACCCAGAAAAAAAACTACTTACAACCAAACAACATAATAAATAGTTATTTTCGATCAAAATAAATCAATTAGAGGATAAAAACAGAACATCATCTACAAAATAACCCCCATCCAAAGAAGTGTTATTCCCTGAACCTGTATATTTAAACGCCAAATACAGTGTCCCAGAATAGTTGGATACATCAATTAATCCCGCATCAATAAACTGATACCATTGTGTACTTGTATCTGGTAATGTTACTGGAATCTCCTCCCAAGTAGCTGAGGGTACATTTGTACCGTCAAAATCTGCAGAGACAAATACTTCCAATGTGTTGTTATCGGCATCATCTAAATGATGTTGAGCTGTTTTAAAGTTGATATAGTTACTTCCGCCTCCCAAATCGAAAGCAGGGGTCACTAACCAGCCAATATTGACATTATCTCCTGTGCGATAAGCACTAAACTCTGTATATCCATTGCCCCCAAAGATTTGTTCAGTCCATAATTCACTCCCTTCTTCAGCGACGTTAATCCATCCCGCTAAATTCAAATTCGTATTGTCCTGAAGGTCATCAAATTTTTCTTCAAAAACTGTTGTAAAGTCATCTAAGTTCAAAAGCTCACAATCAGAATTTGTCAAATCAATACTTTCTAAGTCATTTAAAACCAATACCAAGTCACTTCCATTATAGGTTTTATTTATAATTCCAATTAAACTTCCATTACCAGAGGGAATAGGTACTTGACTAAAGTTTGCAAAAGCGCTGGTTTCTAAAATGAAATTGGATTTGGAAAATCCTTCACATGCTTCAAGAGTACGTTGCGTATCGTAGCTGTCTTGTGGGTCTACAAAAGGAAGTCCTTTTTCATTGGCAACAAATCCTACATCATTAACAAGTACTTGCATTCCTAAATGAGCATTGCTAATCTGGGATAACTTCACTTCCGTAGGAAAAATCGTTTCTGTTGTTGGCGATCTAAAAATATGAGCATTAATACTCAAGGAACGAATCATCTCGACTTCATTATCTTGATTAATATTTTCGCCAATAGTAACTACACCATCTCCGCTTCGAACCTCACCTACACTAAGTCCTTTAAGATCGATATATAGTTCTCGACCAATATTAAATCTGTTGTAAGAATCGACAACATCTGCTGAAATTTTGATCGCCGATGTGGGGTCAGAGGGAGTATCTTGTATAAAAAATTCTTTGTAAAAATTGCCAGAAGCGTCGGACGTAGTCACATAGCCTTTCAAAACCAAATCAGAACTAATTTCAACAGGTTGACCCGAAACAAACAGTTCTTTTACATAGGCGATATCTACCATCGCTTTTGATCCGTTTTCAACTTCAGTAAATAACAATTGTAATTGTGCATTTTCTTCATCTCCAAGACTTCTTGGAATAGAGAAGTCATCTTGAACACAAGACGCTGTAAAGACAGCGAGCAAAAATATTGCTATAATCGAAAAATTGTTTTTTGTTTTCATTTTTATGTAGTCTAGGGTTTTCATTAAAAGCGAACATTAAGATTTATAAAATAAGTAGTTCCTCGGCCATACCAGTATTTTGGGCCAAAGACTCGTGTTGAAAGGGATGTATCTTCACCTAATTGTCTGAAATTAGCATTACGACCCTGTTCAAAACCACCTGTTTTGTAAGTTTCTCCTAATAAGTTGTTGATACTAACAAACAAGCCAATATAATAGTCATTTATTTTCCACGACTTTCCTCCTACTAAATTCACAACCATGTAGTCGTTAAATTTTTCTTGGGGTAATAATTCTCTCGCAATGTCTGGATCATAATCTTGAAATGGTAATCCATCATCATCTAAATAGAAGTTGCTTGAACGTGTAATTGGACTCACATCCAAATAAGTATTGCTAAAAAAGTTAGTGGTTGCACCAAACCACCAAAATTTTGGGTCACGATACTCAAAGCCAAGTGAGTAAGCCCGTTGTGGCCCTCCTGCCAATTTATAGTTTTCTAATTTAGTTGTTTCAAAACCGACAAAGCCCATTTCAAAATCACTAGAGGTGAAATAAATTTCAGGGTTGTTACTGTATATATATTCTCCCACTGATGCTGCTGCTTTAAACTTTACTGATGGAATAACTTGAAGCTCTCCACCAAACTCCACCCCAATATGCTGTTTATTAATCCCTTGTAAAACTTCTTGAACAAACGCGGTGTTATCCCCTCCAATTCCATCAGCATAAAAAAATGAAATTTCATTCACATCTTCAATCTGTGTATAAAAAGTAGTCAAGCGAATATTGGCTAATGAGGAACGATACAAGTAACTAATATCTGCTGAAGTGACGACCTCTTCACTTAATGCACTGTCAACAAAGTCGCCCACAACAACATTATTCTCTCTTGAATTAGAAAATGTGTTTCTAAGACTTGGTGGCTTTTGAAGATAAGCCCCATGGATATCGATCAGATGACGTCCTGTGAGCTTAATTGTGGCCCCTGCTTTAATGCCCAAAGTTGTAAAATTTAATTTTTTACTTTTTCCAAAGGAATTATCCAAAAATGCTTCATTGCGATATAACCCCTCACGCTGATAGGTAGTTTCCCCAACTGTTATTGCAGTAAAAAAATCAATCGCATTATAGTTGAATTTTGTCTGAAAAAACAATTCTGAAGCCGTCGCTAACATATTATAATTGTATCTGAACGTATCTCCTTCCCCTACTCTTAGGTTGGGTTCATTCAAATTGTAGCTTTGAGGGGCACCAAACGAATCTTGGTTTAAATAATAAGAACCCCCTAAAAGGTCTAAGATTTCTGCAAAATTATGCGCCTTTAATTTTTGATAAGTTAACGATCCATTGAGTTGCAGATGTTCATTTATTCTGCTATCTAAAATCGTATTAAAAGTAAACTGCTTGTCGTCACTTCTGTCTTCATACAATACGTAGGCTGCACTAAGGCCCTCGTTAGCATTATTTATATTGGCATCGTAAATTCTATTCCAATCAATTTGTCCATTTTGAATAAATTGTTGTTGGTATTTGTAGACTTTTTCATAATCAGGTCCATCGTCATCCGCTAAGAAATAACTGGGTAAGTTCTGATAATACGCTGGGCTAGGGTTTTTTCCGCCTGCATAATCCAATCGGCTGTTTCCAAGTTCCCCAAATTGATAAGCAATATTGGTGTTCAGCGATGTTTTTGGACTTACATCCCAGTAATGATTAAGCATAAAAATGGGTTCTTCAACTCGCTTCACTCTTGAGTTTCGTTTTTTACCCTCTTGCCACCCCCAATATTCGTTGTATCGAATATCACGTAGATCGTATACTTCCTGGGTATTGGGAGAAGATTTTCCTCTACTATTTGGAGTGTAAATTGCGGTAAAATTTAGGCTATGGTTTTCGCCTAGATTTTTTTCGATAGACAGAAAAAAGGATTGTGCTTCATAAAAGCTCGCATCTTGATATCCTTCTTTCCCCCAACGGCTACCCACAGCTAAAGCATAAGCCCATCCATCAGCATTGGTACCACTCGCATAACTTGCAAGTACTCTGTTGGAATAGCTACGATTGGATGAAGAATACGTTATTCGACCGCCTCTTCGATATGAAGAAGCTCTTGTGTTAATATTAGATGACCCCAGCATACCGCCAAAAGTATAATCTGATGCACTAATTCCGTTAGAGTATTCTTGATTGCGTGTAACATCATTTATTCCCCCCCAATTGCTCCATTGTGGTCGACCATTAAACATTTTATTCATTGAAATTCCATTGATCAAAACCTTTCCGTTTTCGGAGTCTAAACCACGTATTTTAAAAAAAGAGGAACTAAACTCAAAGGCTGCGGCTCTGTTGAATACATCCATAGAAGATTGGATTAATCCCGACACATTGTCTGCTGCACTAGTATCGTCATTAAGTTCATCGTCAGAAAGTGTAATTCTTGAAAAATCCCAACCATCATCCAATTCTTCTGATGCCCCTGGAAAAAGTAATATCTGACCTAAATCTAGGCTTGATCCTTCAAGATTAAACTTTAATAGTTGAGTAGAATACCCTTCCGCTTTAAATTCAATAACATCTTTGCCGTATTGAAGTCCTTTAAACGTTACTTGTCCAAAAGCGTCAGATAAAGATATCGTTTTGGCGTTTTGTAATTCTGCTTGAACTTGTTCGATGGGTTGTAAACTGTAAGCATCAACTACAATGGCATTTACTTCTCCTAGCTGAGCAGACAAAGTAAAACAGATTGTGATGGCAAATAAAGAAATGAATTTCATGATTTTTTGTGTCTCAATTTAGGTCAATTAATTATTTACTAATTTCACAATAAAATTTAAATTTACATACAATTTTAGAAAAAAAATTAAACATGTTTACTAGAAAAAAAATTGTCTTGTTAAGTTTATTTGTGAGCTTAATTAGCTTAGGTCAAAACGAAAAACTTCAATATAATATTCACACTATTTCATTTTATAATGTAGAAAATCTTTTTGATGCCATTGATGATCCTTTGACTCGTGATGATGATCGAACTCCAGAAGGACGCGACCGATGGACAGAGGATATTTATCAAAAAAAACTTCAAAATACTGCACAAGTTATCGGACAAATTGGTTATGAAACAACCCGAAATGCCCCCGTTATAATGGGCTTATGTGAAGTAGAAAACAGAAAAGTACTCGATGACTTGATCCAGGAACCTATTCTCAAACGTTTTAACTACGGGATTATTCATTTCGAATCTCCAGATGAAAGAGGTATTGATGTTGCCCTCTTGTATCAAAAAGAATATTTTATTCCGACAAGTTTCAATAAACACACTTTATTTTTAAGAGATGAGGAGGGCGAACGAGATTTTACAAGAGATCAACTCGTTGTAGCAGGAGAAATTGACAAAGAAGAGCTGCATTTTATCGTTAATCATTGGCCTTCAAGAAGTGGTGGGCAAGAGAGGAGTGAACCCTTAAGAATAAAAGCTGCAAAACTCAATCAAAGAATTTTTGATTCTATTTTATATGTCAAACCCAACTCAAAAGTGATTACAATGGGGGATTTTAATGACAACCCTACCAATAAAAGCATCAAAAGTATTTTAAAAACCGTTTCTTCTAAAGAACAAGCTATTTCGACTAATTCCTTATACAATCCATTAGAAAAAGCACACAAACAAGGTTTAGGTACGAGTTGTTATCGTGATCAGTGGGATGTTTTGGATCAAATGATTTTTAGCCCGTCTTGGCTCCCTGCCAATGATCATAGCTGGTTCCTAAAAAAAGTGGGGATTTTTAATAAATCTTTTTTGATTAATCCTAAAGGAAGATATAAAGGGTATCCTTTTCGGAGTTTTGCTGGTGGAAAGTTTACCAACGGTTACAGTGACCACTACCCAGTATACGCCTATATAGTGAAGCTTATTGAGTAAACAGCGCTTTTAATTCTGTTGCTTGATCGGGATTCAGTTTACCTGCTAAAATTAGACTTAATTGTCGTCTGCGTAAAGCCGCATCATAACGTTGGTGTTCTAGTTCTGATTGTGGAACAACAGGGGGCACTCGTATCGGCTTACCGTTTTGATCCACAGCAACAAAAGTATAAATCGCTTCGTTCACTTTTTCGGGGGTATCCCCCCCTAATTTTTCCATCCAAACATCGATAAAAACCTCAATAGATGTTTCAAAAGCTCGAGATACTTTAGCCTCAAGAGTAAGTACAGCTCCCAACGGAACAGGCTTACTAAAATGTACATGATTAACAGAAGCGGTTACTACTATGTGGCCTGAATGACGCTCTGAAGCTATACAAGCCGCACGATCCATTCGTGCCAGTAATTCTCCTCCAAATAAATTGTTGATTGGATTGGTGTCGCTAGGAAGCACCAAGTCAGTCATCACTGTTTTTGACTGTTCTGGTGTTTTTGGGGTCATCGTAATTTATTGTTTAAGTAGCCATGCATCACGAATCTCCTCTTTTTGGACTTGTCGTAATACCACAAGGGCCTCATTTTTTGAAGCATATGAACCAAAGGATACAGGATGAAGACCATTAGCATTAGGAGCTAATCGTGCAGCATTGAAATATCCTTTTCTTTTTAATTTTTTGACCAATCGACCCGCGTTTTCTTCAATACGAAAAGCTCCACCAATGATATGATATTTTTTCACAGTAGAAGTTTGAACAGCAATATCCAAAGAAGATAACTTTCCCATATCAAAAACAGCTTGTTGAACTTCTCGTTGAGCTTGTTCAAAAAGCGCTTGTTTTTGGGAAATAAACTGATTCTCTTGTACACTATTATAACCAACATTTGCAACTGCAAACACCAGGGCAGCAGCTGCAACATAACGAACAATTTTGCTCAAGTTACGTTTGCGTGGAGTAAAATAAATCGGAATTTTTTTCTCTAATTCATATGTTTGATCAGCATAAACGGTTCGGTTGATCGGCTGAATACTACATTCCGATAAACCATATGTTTCAGCAAGATGATTGTATTGACTAAAAGGAGTAAACACCACATTTCCTTCCTCGTTAAGCTCAAGAGTACCTAAACGATTTATTTGAATATTTCCTGCTTGTAGCCTACGGTTCCAAATCGCGACTTGACGTTGAATGTCCAATACCGCTTCTTCATACCGAATACCAGATGAACGGGCAATTTCGTTTGCTAATAATCCATCATTAAACTGAAGTTGACTATTAAATGAAATTGCTTTGAAGGGAGGATATACTACGCTTTTCTCTTCATCAATGACTGCAGAAATTCTTTGACCTAAAAAAGATCCGAATCCTGGGACAGTGACGCAATCGAAACGAAACAAGAGTGCGCTGATATGTTGGCTTACATCCATAATACAAATTTATGCTTTTTTGATCTTCTAAAAAAGTCCAATGTTTTTTATATTTTAGCTTTAACTCCATGATCAATAATGAACACATAGCCCTTCTAGCACTTCAGGCTGCACACGGAATTGGTCCGTATGTAGCTCGAAAACTAATTAATCACTTTGGATCAGCGGTAGCTGTTTTTAATTGTTCTCAACATGATTTTTTGTCAATTCACGGAGTCGGGCTTAAAACTTGGAAATCGCTTCACAACACATTGATTGTTGAACGCGCCCAAAAAGAATATTATTTTCTAAATAAAAAAAATATTAACTATTGTGGTTTAAACGATGTTGATTATCCATCACATTTGTTTCAATGTCCCGATGCCCCTTTAATGTTATTTTACAGAGGAAATCCTTTTCCAAAAAACAAACCAATATTGAGTATCGTTGGTTCGAGAGAGGCCAATAAATACGGAATTGATTTTACCAAAAAACTTATCAAAGAACTCACCCCTTACGAGCCAATAGTTGTGTCAGGCTTAGCTTATGGTATTGATATTGCAGCTCATGAATCCGCTATTGATTGTGGGTTGGCTACCTATGCATGTCTAGCTCATGGAATTGAAGATTGCTACCCTGAAAAACACAGGAAATATCTTAATGAAATGATTCCAAAAGGAGGATATTTTACTGAATTTTGGAATACTTCTAAAGTTTTAAAATCGAATTTTTTGACTAGAAATAGAATCATTGCTGGAATTTCACAAGCAAGTATCGTTATTCAATCAAGAGTTAAAGGGGGCGCAATGGTTACGGCTCGTCTTGCCCAAGAATATCATCGCGAGGTGTTTGCTGTACCAGGGGCTCCTAACAATCCTTTGCACCAAGGCTGTCATTCCCTCATTAAAAAACATATCGCACACTTAATTACCTCGTCTAAAGATATCATTTATCAAATGGGGTGGGAACAAATAAAAACAATAAAAATAATACAAAAAGAACTCTTTAATTCATTAACCAATGATCAAAAACTCATTGTAAACTGTATAGAAAACAACATACATCATATTGATGCTATTGCTATAAAAACATCTTTGGCGGTAAGCAAAGTATTTAGTGAACTATTTGAATTAGAGATGAAGGGGGTTGTTCGTCCCAAGCCTGGAAAGGCTTTCGAGTTAGTTTGATCCTAACCCTAGCTTTGCTCGTACTCGACTTAAGAGTTCGTCGGCAACCACGCGAGCTTGTTCAGCCCCTTTTTCAAGCGCACTCTCGATGAGTTCAGGATGATCCATGTAACGATTGTATTCTTCCCTTGTATGCTTAAACTTTTCAAGAAATACTTCAAAAAGAGCCAGTTTTGCATGTCCATATCCAAAGCCTCCTTTATGATATTTACTACGCATATCTTTGGACTGTTCGGGGGAAGCTACTAACTTAAATAATTGAAAAACGGTACACTTATCTGGGTCTTTGGGTTCTTCAAGAGGTGTACTATCAGTAGCGATACTCATTACTTGTTTTTTCAGTTTTTTTTCTGACAAAAAAATATCAATAATATTGTTTTTAGACTTGCTCATTTTAGTTCCATCTGTTCCAATGACGTATTTAGTGTTTTGGGTGACTTTTGCCTCAGGAATAACAAAGGTTTCGCCTAACCGAGCATGAAAACGTGTGGCTACATCTCTTGTCATTTCAAGGTGTTGTAATTGATCTTTTCCAACGGGTACTTGTTGCGCATCATAGAGTAAAATGTCGGCAGCCATTAACATTGGATAGGTGAATAACCCAGAGTTTACATCTTCCAATCGATCAGATTTGTCCTTAAACGAATGGGCGAGCGCCATGCGGCTGTAAGGGAAAAAACAATTTAAATACCACGCTAACTCCGTTACCTGAGGAATATCAGATTGTCTATAAAAACATGTCATCTTAGCATTTAATCCACAAGCGAGCCACGCTGCTGCGGTAGCCAAAGTATTTTTACGTAGTTGTTCAGCGTCTTTAATTTGGGTAATGGCATGCATATCGGCAATAAATAAAAAAGATTCTGTTTTGTCATCTTTAGCCATTTCAATGGCTGGAAGAATAGCTCCCAATAAATTTCCCAAGTGTGGAGTTCCTGTGCTTTGAATTCCAGTAAGTATTCGAGTCATTGTCTTAATTATTCTTGTTTTCACAAAAGTAATTGTTTTAAGTTATCTTCAAATCATTAATTTTGTGCATGATTAAAAGCTTGCGAATTGTCTTATTAGGACTTTGGAATATTTGGTTTTATATGCTTGCTGGTGTTGGGCTTATACTATGCTTTCCTTTACTGATTGTTTTTTTTAGCAAAAAAAATGGGTATAAATACGTGTATTGGTTAGCACGTCACTTTTGGTCTCCAATGATTCTTTATGGGATGGGTTTTTGGCCTAAAATAACCTCTTTACAAACTTTAGAAAAGAATCAAAATTATATTTTTATCGCTAATCATTTGAGTATGATTGATATCATGATGATGTTTTGTGTGAGCCCAAAGCCCTATGTGTTTGTGGGGAAAAAAGAACTCTCTCGACTTCCTGTTTTTGGGTGGGTTTACAAAAGAGTCGCCATTTTAGTCGACCGAGAAAATATAAAAAGTCGAAAAAATGTTTATGCAGAAGCACAACAAAAACTAGATCTAGGGTACAGTATATGTATCTATCCGGAAGGATTAGTTCCCGAACCAGAGGTGTTTTTAGCCCCTTTCAAAAATGGAGCTTTTAGTTTAGCGATTCAATATCAAATCCCCATTGTTCCTGTTACACTTCCCGACTGTAAAAAACGATTTCCTTTTCAATTCTCTTTTAAATATTGGATAGGCAAGCCTGGCAGGGTTCGTGCAACGATACATCCTATGATTGAAACAAAAGGGCTGACCCAAAAAAACCTGATGTCACTCAAACAAAGAGTGCATTCGTTTATGCGAGAAAAACTTCATGAAGAGGGCTTAAAATAATCAGTCTTTTACCGCTTCTATGGAAGCTGATATCTTCTCTTCAATTTCATCTAACAATTCAGGATTATCTTCGATCAATTTCTTAACAGCATCACGACCTTGTCCTAATTTGGTGTCTCCATAACTGAACCATGAGCCACTTTTATTAATAATTCCTGTTTCTACTCCAATATCCAAAATTTCTCCAATTTTAGATATTCCTTTACCGTACATAATATCAAATTCAACTGTTTTGAATGGGGGTGCCACTTTGTTTTTTACCACCTTAACCCGAGTCTTGTTGCCCATTACGGCACCATCAGTATTTTTAATTTGTGTTGATCGACGAATATCTAATCGAACAGAAGCATAAAACTTTAGCGCATTCCCTCCTGTAGTCGTTTCTGGATTACCAAACATTACTCCAATTTTTTCGCGTAATTGATTAATGAATATTACTGTACAATTGGTTTTACTAATAGAGGAAGTAAGTTTTCGTAATGCTTGTGACATCAACCGGGCATGGAGTCCCATTTTAGAATCTCCCATTTCCCCTTCAATTTCACTTTTAGGGGTCAAAGCCGCAACTGAATCCACCACTACAATATCAATTGCCCCTGATCGAATTAAGTTATCGGCAATTTCTAACGCTTGCTCACCATGATCAGGCTGAGAAATAATAAGATCGTCAATATTAACTCCCAAATCTTGGGCATAATAACGATCAAAAGCATGCTCTGCATCAATAAAAGCAGCTATTCCACCTGCTTTCTGGCATTCGGCTATAGCGTGAAGAGTTAAAGTGGTTTTTCCTGAGGATTCTGGCCCATAAATTTCCACTACACGTCCTCGAGGATAGCCTCCAACTCCTAAAGCAGTATTTAACCCTATCGAACCAGAGGGGATCACCTCCACTTGCTCTACTGCGGAGTCACTTAACTTCATTACCGTCCCTTTTCCGTAAGCCTTATCAAGTTTATCTAAAGTGAGTTGTAAAGCTTTAAGCTTGGCTACTTTATCATCCGACATAATAGTTTTTTTTGTAACAGCTAAAATAGTGTTTTATCATTTTGCCCTTACAATTCACCAAAATGATTATTAACAAATATTATTTTTTTGCTATTCAAGGGATTAGTAATTTTGTTATTTAACTTAATAAAGTATAGCATGCAACTGTACAACACATTAAGTGCATCTGAACGAGCAATCTTAATCGATGAGGCGGGCAAGGATCGTCTTACTTTATCGTTTTATAAATATGCACACATTTCAAACCCTAATCTCTTTCGAGATCACTTATTCTTGTCTTGGAACCCTCTTGAGGTTTTAGGGCGTATTTATGTTGCCTATGAAGGGATTAATGGACAATTATCTGTTCCTGCTGACAAGTTTAACGACTTCAAAAATCATTTAGACGGCATTCATTTTTTAAAAAATATACGCCTCAATATAGCTATTGAGCAAAATAATAAGTCGTTTTTAAAGTTGAAAATCAAAGTTCGCCACAAAATTGTTGCTGATGGCCTTAATGATGATCGATTTGATGTAACTAAAACAGGAACTCACCTTGATGCTAAGGCATTCAATGAGCTTACCGATTCAAAAGATACTGTTATAATTGATATGCGCAATCATTACGAAAGCGAAATAGGCCATTTTGAAGGAGCTATTACTCCAGACGTGGATACTTTTCGTCAATCATTACCCATTATCGAAAAAAACATCGCCAAACATAAGGAAAATAAAAACCTTGTAATGTACTGCACAGGGGGGATTCGCTGCGAAAAAGCGAGTGCTTATTTTAAGCACAAAGGGTTTAAGAGTGTATACCAACTTGAGGGTGGAATTATTGAGTATGCAAGACAAGTAAAAAAACAGGGCTTAGAAAATAAATTCAAAGGCAAAAATTTTGTTTTTGATGAAAGAAGAAGTGAGCAAATTACGGAAGATATTATCTCTAATTGCCACCAATGTGGAAGTCCTTGTGATGCTCATGTAAATTGTGCCAATGAAGCATGTCATTTACTTTTTATTCAATGCTCCTCTTGTTCCGAAAAACATCAGAGTTGCTGTTCAAACGAATGTCAAGAAATCGTACAGCTTCCTTATGAAGCACAAAAAAAATTGCGTAAGGGAAAAAAGAATAGCAACAAGATTTTTAAAAAAGGGCGTTCTTCCAAGCTGAAGTTCATGCAAAAATAGCATTGAAATAGTGTATCTTTAACGACATAAAAAATTAAAAACCTATGGGTTGTGGAAGTTGTGGAAGTCAAGAAAATGGTATTCCAAAAGGTTGTAAAAACAATGGGACATGCGGAGCTGATGGATGTAACAAACTCACTGTTTTTGATTGGCTTTCAGATATGTCTGACCCTTTGGGGATGACTTTAGAAAAAAATATAGTTGAAATTCGATTTAAGAATAGTAGAAAAGATTTCTATTGGGTACCGAGTACTCTTCAACCATCAACAGGGTCAATCGTGGTTACTGAAGCTCAAGTAGGATATGATATAGGGACAGTATCTCTGACAGGAAGTTTAGTCTACGTTCAGATGCACCGTAAAAATATTTCAACCACAAAGGAGTTACCCGCTGTTCTTCGTATGGCGAACGAGCAAGAAATACAGACTTGGTCCTCAGCAAGGGATAAAGAAAAAGAAGTTCAAAAAAGAGCTAGAGAGCTAGCGCTTACTTTAGGACTTAAAATGAAGATATCTGATGTTGAATTTCAAGGAGATGGACGAAAAGCCGTTTTTTATTATACTGCCGAAGGTCGTGTTGATTTTCGACAACTCATAAAAGACATGGCTGGAGCTTTTAATATTCGAATCGAAATGAAACAAATCGGCCTTAGAGAAGAAGCTTCTCGACTTGGTGGAATTGGATCTTGTGGTCGTGAGTTATGTTGTTCCACTTGGCTAACCGATTTTAGGGCGGTCAATACATCTGCAGCTCGTTATCAGCAATTAGCATTGAACCCCCAAAAGCTGGCCGGCCAATGTGGAAAGCTTAAATGTTGTTTAAATTTTGAATTGGATACCTACCAAGACGCACTCAAAAATTTTCCAAAAAACGACACTAAACTCAATACCGAAAAAGGGTTGGCGATTTGTCAAAAATCAGATATTTTTCAACAAGTCATGTGGTTTGCTTACAAAGGAGATTGGTCAACATGGCATAAGCTAAATGTCGAGCAGGTCCTTGAAATACTCAGCCTTAATAAAAAAGGAGAATCCATTGAAAGCCTTGAAGCGTACTCGAGCGTACTTGAACCCAAAAAGCAATTATTTGAAAACTCAGTAGGACAAGATAGTCTTACTCGTTTTGATCAAAAAAACAAAAAACGATCAAAAAAACATTCTCGAAAAAATTCTAGACCAAAAAAATTTAATTCGTGAGACTCTCTTTTTTTCTGTTGGTTCTCATTTTTTTGGGATGTTCTGACACCGAAAAAATACATTATCAATCTTCTCATAAAGGTTGGTCACAAGATCAACCCATTGTTTTTTCTTTTGAAAATTCAGACGTAAAAACCCCAAAAAACATTTATATATACATAAGAAATACTAACGAGTATCCGTTTTCTAATCTGTATCTCATTTCTTCCTTGAAAGCACCAAATGGAGCTATAGAAATCGACACTTTACACTACGGAATGGCAAAACCAGACGGTACATGGCTTGGAAAAGGAAACTATATCATTGAAAATAAACTTTGGTATCGACAAATGAAGCTTTTGGATCATTGGGGAACTTACGAGCTCCATATTCGTCCTTCAATGCGGCACAACGAGGAACTTAATCCCCTTAAATTACTAAAGGGAATTATTAATGTTGGAATAGGAATCGAAGAAATAGAAAATTAAATGGGAAAACAAAAAAATACACTGCCGTTTGGTCCATATATTCGGTGGTTTTGGATACTATTTATTGTGGGGGTTTTTGGAGTGGTCTCCATCTTTATCTCTGCCTCTTTGGGGTTATTAGGAGATATGCCTGACTTTCGTCAACTAGAAAACCCCAAAACAAATTTGGCTACCCAAATCATGTCGGCAGATGGTAAGGTTTTAGGGAAGTTTTATTTTAATGACAATCGCACTCCCATTCTTTACAAAGATTTGCCACAAAATATGGTAAGAGCCCTTATTGCAACTGAAGATGAACGTTTCTACAGTCATTCAGGAATTGATGTTCGTGGTACGCTAAGGGCAGTGGCATATCTGGGGAAAAAAGGAGGGGCAAGTACCATTTCTCAACAGTTAGCTAGGCAGTTATTTACTGGCGTTCGATCCTCAAATAAAATAGAAGCCATAACCCAAAAAATAAAAGAATGGGTGATTTCTATTCGATTAGAGCGTCGCTACACCAAAGAGGAAATCATAATGATGTACCTTAATATTTATGACTTTAACTACAATGCCGATGGAATTCGGTCGGCAAGTTCCATTTATTTTTCAAAAACTCCCAAAGATTTAACTCTTCAGGAGTCAGCGGTGTTAGTCGGTATGTTAAAGAATTCTTCTCTGTTCAATCCCATTCGACGTCCTGAAATGGTTACCCAACGAAGAAATGTAGTCTTTCAACAAATGGTTCGCAATGAACTCATCACCCAACAAGAATCAGATTCTCTTAAAAAACTTCCTTTAGAGCTCAACTTTAATCCGCAATCCCATCGGGAAGGACTCGCAACCTATTTTAGAGCGTATTTACGACAATGGATGAAAAACTGGATTCAAGATAACCCAAAGCCAGATGGAGGCAATTATAATTTATATCTAGATGGATTGACCATCTACACGACCATTAATTCAAAAATGCAAGCCTATGCAGAAGAAGCTGTGTCCGAGCATATGACAAACTTACAAGAGGCCTTTTTTGAACAAAATATTGATAACCCGACTGCTCCTTTTTTAGAAATCGAAGAAGAAGAAGCTGAAAAATTACTTGAACAATCCATGCACCGATCTGAACGGTGGCGTAAATTAAAATCTCGTGGAATTTCTGAGGAAACCATACTGCATACTTTTCGACAACCTACTGAGATGAGTGTTTTTAGTTGGAAAGGAGAGTTTGATACAATCATGACTCCATTAGATTCGATTCGCTATTACAAACATTTTTTACGTTCCGCAATGATGTCTATGGAGCCTCAAACAGGTCATGTCAAAACATGGGTAGGAGGTATTGATTATCAACATTTTCAATTTGATCAAGTCAAACAAGGAAAACGTCAAATTGGCTCCACATTTAAACCTTTCGTATATGCCACGGCCATTGATCAGTTAAAAATTTCTCCTTGTGATTCATTTCCTGACGGATACTATTGCGTAGAACCGGGAAAATTTGGTAGTCACGAAGCTTGGTGTCCTAAAAATTCTGGTGACAAATATGTTGGAATGCGAACAGTAACGAATGCGCTTGCCAATTCAGTGAATACCATCAGTGCTCGCCTAATCGATAAAGTGGGTCCTCGACCTGTTGCAAACCTTGCACGTGATTTAGGTATTCGTTCCAAGATTCCAACTGTTCCCTCCATTGCCTTAGGAACAGCAGATTTAAGCGTGTATGAAATGGTTGGGGCTTATGGGGCTTTCGCCAATCAAGGCATCTATGTCAAACCCATCATGGTTACTCGAATAGAAGACAAAAACGGAACGGTCTTGTTCGAAGCTGTCCCAGAAACTAAAGATGTGTTAAGTGCCGAGTCGGCATATGTAACTTTAAAATTACTTGAAGGAGTTACAAAGTCTGGTTCGGGGGTACGCTTACGCCACCGTGGTGCAGACGAAACAAATGATGTATTTAAAAACGTTGTAACAGGCTATCCATATGAGTTTACCAACCCTATAGCAGGAAAAACAGGCACTACCCAAAACCACAGTGATGGCTGGTTTATGGGAATGGTTCCTAACTTAGTTACTGGTGTTTGGGTCGGGGGGGAAGATCGAGCCACGCATTTTGATGGAATTGCCTATGGTCAAGGGGCTACAATGGCCTTACCTATTTGGGCTGTTTTTATGAAAAAATGCTATGAAGATGAAACTCTAACTGTTTCTGAAGACGATTTTTTTGTGCCTGAAATTATAAGCATTCCCATAGACTGTGACTCGTTGGCTACTTTAAACAAAAAAACTTATCTACAATCCTCTGAAGATTTAGACGATTTAGGGCTCTAAGCCTTTAGCCAAATAACTATTGTAATAACGAGTATCGCCTGTAACTTCATCCCCTAACCAATGTGGTCGGACAAAAAACTCATCCTTATCTCTTAGCTCTATTTCGGCGATTACTAATCCTAGATGCATACCTTCAAAAACATCCACCTCAAAACAATGATTAGCCACTTGAATACGATATCGTTTTTTTAAGATGGTGTGACCTTTTGAAAGAAGCATTAATCGTTCTGCTTCATCAACATCAATTTCTTTTTCCCATTCAAAGCGTGTAGTACCACTAGAATCTGCACAACCTTTAATCGTTAGAAACGCTTTTTTATTTTTAATTCGAATTCGTACTGTACGTTCTGGATCAAATGAAAGATATCCTTGTCGAATTACCGAACAACCGTATGCCTCAACCAAACAACGCTCTAGGTCAGCAACTTTAAATTTACGTTCAATCTCAATCAATTTAAATTTTATTTTTTCTAAAATACAAAATATCCCTTATCACAACTTTCTTAGATGGTTTTGTAACAATATTACAGGCGTTATTTTAATTTTTTTCGTTTGTACATCATTTGATTTATTTTTATCCTTAAGAACAATATTGAATCGACTCCCTAATCCTTTATTTGGGGTAACTCCTTTTTTACATAAATATTTCCCTTTGTAATATAGTAGTAGGGGTTTACTTTTTAAAACAACCTTAATCTATTGATGAGTACTAAATTAATTTGAAGTAGAGAAAAAAATATCATCAGAAAAGATAGAGAATAGAGAGGGGTGAAAAAAGAAAGTTTTCTAAGTCATGGCTAGAGTATTCCACGAATAGGATAAATTCGAAAACGATTACTCGTTAAATTAATCCCCAAAGTCAACTGATGATAGCCTTTATTTGAAAAATTGACGCTCCCAAGATCATTGGTAAAGGAATAAGATATTGAAAAAAGATTAAACTCTATACCAGCCAAAAAGGTAAATTGTTTATACGTATCGGTAAGATTCATTCCATTGTTAGCGTATTCAACTCCGGTAATCCCTCTTCGAAAAGACACTCCCATCCATGAATTAAGGTTTGAAAGATGGTGATGCGTTTTTAGGTTTACATCATAGATAGGCAAATTCGCATATTCTAACCAGTAGGTTAGAACAGAAGGCTCAAGTGCCCATTTTGGATTAATTTCAAAAAAATGTCCCGCAGAAAATAGGACACTTTTGGGTTTTTCAATAAGCACCTGGTCGTTAATATTTTTAGCATAAAACAATAGATTTTTGAAAGTCAAATGCGCATAAAATTGGAGTCGATTATATGAAAACCCCGCGTCAATATATATACTTTTAGAGTTTACACGAGTTCCTTCCATCAAAGGATCCCTTAAATAGGGGTCAAAAGAGGTTTGGTCGTGAATATTATTTACCCCGCCTACATTAATTCCAAATGATAGCTGGTTAATTTCGATATTACTACGAAAAAAGTTGATGTGATGGGCATAAGAAATACTACCGCCCATTCGGCTTTGATATCCATTTTTATCCCGAAAAAAAACAGCTCCGATTCCTGAGCGCATTCCTATCCGAGTATGCCCATTAAGGGATAATAAATTAGGCGCCTCAGGAATTTCAGCCCATTGTGTACGATGAGTCATACGAATTTTTGCCCCTTCAAATTGTGCGCCAGCCATGGCTGGATGAACTAAAAAATAGTTGTCCGTGAGATAATCTGAATAGACAGGCAATTGATATTGAGCGCATAAAAAAGAAAGACCTAGTAATTGAAATACGAATATCTTTTTTAATTGAAAACTCTTTACTAATGTTTTATTTTTCATTTAAAAGATTGCTTATCTTCACACAAATCTAACAATAGTAGAGTAAATAATGAGAAAAATTATTTTTTTAACGTTTTTACTACTAATCTCAACCCTTGTCAAGGCACAGTTGAGTAAGGTACATTACATTCCTCCACTTCCTGGTGAATACTCCTTTAGCTTTTATAATAGTGCGCATTTGTATGTCTCAACACCATCTGTTGAGTCCTTCACTTATGCTATTATTCCTATCGGTAATGAAGCGGCTAAAATAACCGCAACTATAGACGCTTCAAGTTCTAATAAACACCTTTTAAATCTTTCCCAGCTAACGGCTGCTCCATATTACTCTTCTGAAACAACAACCTTTTCTGATAAAGGATTTCGAATAGAAGCTCCCAAAGAAATTTATGTTTCACTCCGACTTAAAGATAATAATCATGCGGGGTCGATAGTGAGTAAAGGATTAAATGCCTTGGGAAAACGTTTTCGTGTTGGTGGAATGGAACGTATGAATAATAATGATTTTTCCTTTTTTTCACTTATGGCTACGGAAGACAATACGAACGTGTCTTTTAGTGACTTTTCAACAAGCTTAAGCACGATAAGCTTTGATGGAACAATGCCTGACAGTATTCAATTAACAAACGCTGGAGACAGTTTTTTAGTTTTGGTTCAAGGGGTAAGTGTTCAAGAAATAATAGGAACACTTATTAGTTCTGACAAAGATATTGTCGTGAATTGTGGTTCTGTTTTGGGAAGTTTCAGTAACGAAGTTATTGATGAAGACGAATTAACATTTTACCCTAATGAAACCAGAGATTATTTAAACGGTTCTGATATTGGTATTGATCAACTCGTAGACCTAAGCCAAACGAATGCTACATCTTACATCTTTAAAAAAGGAGATTCCTACAATAGCATAGAAAATGTACTAATTATCGCAGATCAACCTGGAATAACAGATATTACGATCAACGATCAGTTTTATACCTCTCTCAACTCAGGGGAGCATTTATTCATTGAAGGAACAGTATACAACAGTGATGGAGTCATGTACTTATCTTCCTCCAAAAACGTTTACGCCTTTCAAGGGGTTGGTAAAAAAGGAGAGTCCACTAACCCGGCTCAACAAGCTCATTATTATGGAGCTAATCAGGGAATGTTTTTTGTGCCTCCTTTAAGTTGTGCATCTACTGGAGATGTAGAAAGTATCGCTAAAATTGATGAGGTACATGAGGTATCTAGTTTCGTGGATTTGTTCGATGGTAGTGTCAATGTGATCAGTTCTTATGATTCATCAATCACCATTAATGGAATATCTATTGATGATTCTTCTATACAATCCACTAAATTCGATGTTCCTGTCCAAGGGGTTAATGAATATCAAATTCATGTGGTTAAAAATTTGGAGGGAGATGTGTCAATTAAAGGGAGTGACGAGCTCTATGTGGCATATTTCAACTACAATGGAAATGCTACTTCAGGATCTTTTTATTCTGGATTTCTGCTTGAACCAAAAGTTACCAATGAATTAAGTGCTACAAAACTCGGCTCTTGTATTGATCCCGATTCAGGATCAAACGTAGTTATAACAATATCAAATCCTGATAGTTACGATCAAATAAAGTGGATGAAGCTTAATGATTTAACCGGCAATTTTGACTATCTTTTTGCTGGAACGATCACAGATGATCCTTCTTTAACCCCATCAGAAACTGGAATATACAGAGCAGAAACCACCATCACTTGTCAAAACCTCATACAATACACGGGCGAAATTAATATCGGAACCTGCCCAAGTGACTCTGATTCGGACGGGATTATTAACAATATCGACTTAGACAGCGATAATGATGGTATTCTGGATGAGCTTGAATCCAACGGGGACCTATCCATTGATTTTACCAATCCCTTAAGTCCTGTGTTTGATTTAGTTACTTCAAAAGGAATTCCTGTAGATAATAACTTTACTATTAATGGTGTTTTTTCTCAGACAAGTTCAGGAGCCACTGTTACAGGCTCTGGAACTTCCTTTCACTCTAACGTTTCAGCTTCAACTGAAAATCAATCATCCTATGAGTTAAATATTTCAGAAAAAAGTAGAATTCAATTTATTTATGATCCAACTCAATCACATAACCAAGTTAGTGGAGAGGTATTTACTGTCAAAACTGGTGACCCTAATCAAACGATCACGCTACTAGATCCAGAAAATCAATTGCTCGTCGATACTAGTTTTAATGGAGATTTTATAGCAATTAATCAACAGTTTACAGGAACAGAAATTTCTTTTCGATTTAATCCAAACTATTCGGGGACTATTCCTTTTTCTTTTCATTCCTACGATCTTTCTAATTTTGCGTTTGAACATTTTCTTGAAAATATAAGTGATGATTCCTCATTTTATGGGACGTTGTCGATTGTAAATTATTTTGCAGATTTTGATGGTGATACAATAGAAAATGCCGTAGATTCTGACAGTGATAATGATGGGTGTGAAGATGCCTCAGAAGCTGGGTTTGATTATATTCTTACAGCTCCATCCCTTAGCTTTGATGATAATACCGTAGACGAGATGGGGCGTGTTACCTATAATGGTCACACTTATGATGATCCATCAATAAATCCCATAACAGGAAATTATTTGTTTTTAGAGTCTGGAACTGCCGCTGAAATAAATTCAGAGCCTGTATCGGCTATAATTTGTGAGGGAGAAACCACAACGTTTTCCGTTAATTCTGTTACTCCAAACGCAATATTCCAGTGGCAAATAGACGGAGTTAGCATTTCGGATGATTCGGTCTATAGTGGAACTAACTCATCAATACTAACGATAAATACAACTGATACTTCATTAGATGGGAGTGCTATAACAGTTCTGGTTTCCTCTCCAACATACAATTGTCCAACGATTTCTAATTCCGGTATTAACCTTACAGTAAGTTCTATTCCCGAACCCCCTGTAGTTGAGGAGGTCTATACTTTTTGTTTTGATACTGCCCCAACAATTGGAGATTTAATGACTTTGATTGGTGGAAATGTAAAAGTTTTTGAAACTGCCACTGGGGGAATCGCATTAGAAAATTCTTCCATAATCAATCATGGACTAACTTATCATATCGCTTCCTTTAATGCAGAAGGGTGTGAAAGTTTAACGAGATCAGAAACTGAAGCATTTGTGAGCAACCCGGTTTTATCCACTTCTTCCACCAATATTTGTTTTGATGAGTCAGTGACGATTTCCGTTTCGGGTGTTCCACAAACTGCTCAAGATTTTGCCTTATTAAACCCAACTTTTGAGATGTTTTTAGAAGATTACGACGGGTCGTTTTATTTTCTTAAAAAGGAATCCATGACATGGGAAAATGCTTATAATCTTATTCAGTCTTTAGGTCCTGGTGCTTCAATGTATGTGATCAATTCAAGTGCTGAAGAGGAGGCTGTTTATAACAAGCTCAATCAGTTGGGCTATGCAGGTGTTAACAACGTTAATGATACTCATTATAATACTCATTTTTGGTTGGGGCTAAAGCAATACCCAGCCTTAAATACCAACAATACTATAGATGGAGGATGGCAATGGCTCGATGGTCGTCCGCTTGATAATTCGTTGGCAAATTGGAGTCCTGGTGAACCAAACGATTTCGGAGGAAGTAGTAACGAAGATGGGACTGAAGATTATGCACAGTTTGATTTTTATGCCGAAAAAACCTGGAACGATATGACTGATGAAACTCCAGGTAATGGGGTTTCTTGGCCTATTTTTGAATTTACTGGGTCAACAGAGGTTGTATGGGGTTATATCGACCCTAATTCAGGAAGTGATATTGTTATTCCTGATGTCGAAACTCAAGATATTCTTGTGTCACCTGCCCAAACCACTACTTATTATTACGAAGTTACCACTAACGGGGTCGTGTGTAGGGACGAAATCACTGTTGTTGTAAATCCGTTACCTAGCCTTCTACCTGCTGATGATTTAGAGCTATGTGATGATAGTCAAGACGGGGATGATACTAATGGGTTTGTTCAGTCTTTTAACTTGGGGCAACAAGCGCAGAACATTCTCAATGGATTGAACGATCATGATGTGATCTTTTATACTTCGTCATTAGATGCAGAAGAAAATGTAAACAGCATTGACAAGGCCGTTCCTTTTTCAAATAATTCCACCCAAATACTTTATTATCGAATCAAAAATACTTTAACCGACTGTTTTAGTGATCCACAAAATATTGGATCGTTTAATCTCGTCGTCACTCCGCTACCTCCTAATATAAACATTGATCCCTATTGGGTTTGTGACGATGATAAAGATGGAGATGCAGTCTTTAATATTTCTGATAATACTCCCAGAATTTTATCTTTATTAGGGGGCACAGTGGGCCAATATTCTATCTCATATCACAATAGCAGTATCGATGCTGATCTTGGAAATAATCCAATCCCCGATGGAGAAGAACATACTGGAAAAAATGTTTTTGTCCGTGTCTTTGATAACCTTAGCTTGTGTCATCGTTTTACTGATTCTTTTGACCTTGTAGTCGCTGATATACCTGAAATATTAAATTCTGTAATAACATTCGAAGAATGTGATGAAACAGATGAAAACCCAAGTGACGGAAAAATTAATTTAAACCTTACAACATTTGAATCTCAAATGAGTGTAGATTATTCAAACGAAGTATTTACTTACTACTATGACTCTGGAAGAAGTCAAGCCATTATAAATCCTGAAAATTTTACAAACGAAGACCCTCTGACAGGAAATGCCGTTTCTAATATGATTATTTATGTGGAAGTTCAAACTGTTCACCCGTTGGCTTCTTTTCCTGCCAGTGGATGTTTCGAAACTGCAGAAATTCAGTTGACCGTCGGATCTAGTACCATTTATATCCCCAGAACAACTCCCCCTTTCAAAATGAGTTTTGAAGCTTGCGAAACTGAAATAGAAAACCCTGATGGTAAAACCTTCTTTGAATCTTCTATTTTTGATTCTATTACCACGCAAATATTAACAGACAACCCAGTCCTAAATGATCCCATAACCAATTCATTAAAAGCAAATATTGAACTTAGTTATTACGGATCACAACAAGACGCAGCCACTCAAATCAACAAAATTGACACCAACGTAGATTATCTAAATCAGTATCCTGTTTTAGACCTTAATGGAGTAGATTGGACGAGTGATATATGGGTTAACATTAGAGATACCGCTCTAAATTCATGTGTTGGATTTTACAATATTGCACAGTTAAACATCGAAAGATTACCTATTGCCAACCCCGTTACTATTGATCGTGCATGTGATGGAGATAGCCCATTAGATCCCGATGGTATGGATGGTATTTTTCCTTTTGATACTTCAACAGTTAATGACCAATTATTGCTAGGACAAACCGAAGTCAAAGTTACTTTTGTTGAAGAAGACGGTACTGTTTATCTCGATACATTACCAAATCCATTTTTCAGTAACTCTCAAACAATACGGGCCTTAATTGAAAATGATCCTTCCTCCAATACCCCCAGTTGTTATGATGAAACAACTATTATTTTAATTGTTGATGATGCCCCTGACTTTTATGCTATTGATCCTCAAGAATTATGTGACGATAGTGGAGACGGTATCATTGACCAATTAGCTTCTTTTGACACCTCACTTATAGAAGATACTTTACTGGGAGGTCAAACTGGGATGAACATTTTTTATTATGATGCTTTGGGGAATACACTTCCCAGTCCGTTACCCAATCCTTTTATCTCCGAAACTCAAGACATCACTGTAGAAATTATCAACGAAAATAATGCAAACTGTATCATTTCAGGGATGATTTCTTTTATTGTTTATGAAAATCCTGATTTTGAACTTGATGATCAAGCAGTGATTTGCCTGAATGATACTCCTTTAAATATCGGTGTTTATAACTCCATGGGAACGTATGATTATCTCTGGAGTCGCACAGATTACAATGGAATTTTAGATCCGTCTTTTAGCGCCAACACTTCTAGTGTTAACCTTTATCAAGGGGGTACATATACGATTACTGCAAGTATACCAACCTCTGGATGTAGTACTACAAAGTCAGTTTTTGTTGCTGAATCTGAAATCGCTAAACTCAGTGCTGCAGACATCAGTATTAATGACCTTACGGACAGTAACAATAATAGCATAGTAATTGACCCGACTAATTTAGGGGTTGGGGATTATGAATATGCCGTCTTTCCGGGACGTTTCCAAGATATTCCCGTATTTGAAAATATTCGTCCAGGAATTAAAACCGTTTTAGTACGTGATAAAAATGGATGTGGTATTGTTTCGATTGATGTTTCTGTGATTGGGTATCATAAATTCTTTAGTCCTAATCAAGATGGAATTAACGATTACTGGAATATCTTGGGAGTATCTGCCGATTTTCAACCTCTTTCAAACATCTATATTTTTGATCGCTATGGAAGATTACTCTCTAAGGTGCAAACTGATAGTCAGGGGTGGGATGGCACTTACAAGGGAGACCCTTTGCCTGCTGATGATTACTGGTTTCGAGTAGAACTTGAAGACGGAAGAGAATTTAGCGGACATTTTAGTTTAATTCGATAGCTTAAAACTACATTTTTTAGTTTATTTTTACATCGCTAAGAATAAGAAATGCGTTTATTTAATTCCTCAGGATTTAGTTTTTCGGTGTTCAAACCGGCCAGTGTTGACCCTTTTGACCAACTCTTTGAGTTGTTTAAAGAACTCGTTACCCATACTTCAGGAGATGTAGAAGAGGCTTTAGACTGGCTCCGCCAGTTGGATAAGGAGTATAAACTGACCAACAGCAATTACACTATAGATGATTTTATTGAAGATCTAAAAAAGCGTGGATATCTCCGAGAGGAAATTAAACCCAATGGAAATGGAAATGGGGTAACGCTCACCCAGAAAACAGCTTCTTTGCTTCGTAAGCATGCATTTAAACAGCTTTTTGGTCGACTCAAAAAATCGGGAAGAGGTCATCACAAAACCAATCGGTTAGGCGAAGGATTAACAGATTCAGGGGATTTAAAGTCTTATCAATTTGGTGATGCAATTGATAAAATCGATATGACAGAAAGTTTTAAGAATGCGCTTTCTAACAAAGGCTTAGACCAAATTCAATCGGAAGATTTTGTGGTTCAAGACCATTATCATCAAGCGCAAATGAGCACAGTATTGATGATCGATATTTCGCACAGTATGATTCTTTATGGAGAAGACCGTATCACCCCAGCTAAAAAAGTTGCGATGGCCTTATCCGAACTTATCACATCGCGATACCCTAAAGATAAACTCGATATTATTGTTTTTGGAAATGATGCGATGCCAATTTCTATTCAAGAACTCCCGTATTTGCAGGTAGGACCCTACCATACCAATACAGTCGCTGGACTCGAGTTAGCTATGGATATTTTAAGAAGACGCAAAAACAGCAACAAACAAATCTTTATGATTACTGATGGAAAGCCAAGCTGCTTGCGAGAGCCCGATGGATCATACTACAAAAACAGTGTCGGACTTGACCCAAGAATAGTAGAACGGTGTTACACCAAAGCACAACAAGCTCGGCGATTACACATCCCTATCACTACCTTTATGATTGCCCAAGACCCCTACCTAAAATCTTTTGTTCAAGAATTTACTAAAGCCAATCGTGGAAAGGCTTTTTATACCGGCCTAAAAGGCCTGGGAGATATGATTTTTGAAGACTACGAAACCAACAGAAAAAAGAAATTAAAATAAGCAATGAAAAAAGGTGAAATTAAAACTTTGGGAAGTCTTAAAGCTTCAGGTTATAAAGTACGTTCATTACATGAAGAGCTTCAAACAAACTTGATCGCTAAATTAAATGCTGGAGAACCTACCTTTGAGGGAATTCATGGATATGAAAATTCGGTAATCCCTGAAGTGGAGCGTGCTATTTTGTCGGGACATAATATCAACTTATTAGGGTTGCGTGGGCAAGCCAAAACAAAAATTGCAAGGCAAATGCTCAACTTACTGGACGAATGGATTCCTGTGGTTGAAGGATCTGAAATTAATGATGACCCGCTCCATCCCATTTCATCCTTTGCCAAAGAAGTTATTAAAAAAAAGGGAGATGACACTCCTATCTTATGGTTACACCGTGACGATCGTTTCTTTGAAAAACTAGCCACTCCAGATGTAAGTGTTGCCGATTTAATTGGAGACATAGATCCTATCAAAGCTGTAAACCTAAAGCTCTCTTATTCCGATGAACGTGTCTTACACTTCGGTATGATTCCTAGAGCACACCGTTGTATTTTCGTGCTCAACGAACTTCCTGATTTACAAGCCCGTATTCAAGTAAGTTTATTTTCAATACTTCAAGAACACGAAATCCAAATTAGAGGTTTCAAACTGAGGTTGCCTCTAGATATTCAGTTTGTTTTTACCGCCAATCCCGAAGATTATACCAACAGAGGAAGTATTGTTACCCCCTTAAAAGATCGTATCGGGTCACAGATTTTGACTCATTATCCAAAAACATTAGAAATTGCCAAAACAATTACTCAACAAGAAGTCAATAAAGAACAATTTCCTGCTGTTTATGTTCCTGAATTAGCACGAGATATCATTGAACAAATTGGTTTTGAAGCTCGCGATAGTGAGTTTGTTGATGAAAAAAGTGGGGTTAGTGCTCGAATGAGTATTTCGGCTTACCAAAACCTATTGAGTACTGCATTCCGGCGTATGCTACTTTGCGGAGATGCGCATACTACTGTTCGCATGAGCGACTTTTCAGGAATTATTCCAGCCATCACAGGGAAAGTGGAACTCGTCTATGAAGGGGAACAAGAAGGGGCCGATCAAGTTGCTTATTTACTCATCATTCGAGCAGTAAAGACTCTTTTCGATTCTATATTCCCAAAAATTGAAAAATTAAAACACCCTGAAAACACTGCTTTTTATGACGAAATTGTTTTGTGGTTTAATGAAAATGATGAGCTTTTTATAGATGACGGAATGGATAATTCTTTATATGCCGAAACATTGAATATGGTTCCTGCCCTTGAAAAAACGATAAAAAAACATTCCCCTATGGGGTCTAAAGATGATAAAGACTTTATGAGCGAATTTTTACTATGGGGACTATCTGCATATCAAAAAATCAACCTCAATAGAAGCGTTTCAGGTACATCCTTCAATGATGCCTTTTCAGATTATATCAAGGGGTTGTAGGGTCAAAAATACTGTTGAGTATAGCGGCCAAACGCAATCCTGCTACTAAAAGACGTTGACGTACTAGGTCAAAGTTCTGGTAATGATATACGTATTCAAGTTTTGATTTTGGAGGGGCCTCCCTGTATATTTTGGTAGCGTATTTTTGCGACTCATGAGCCCAATCCACAACAGCTGTATTTTGAAGTTGAATTTTTTGTTCTTTACCCATCTTTGGTAAATGCGCTGACAACTCCGTATAGCTCATTTCATAATGATCTATCAATTGACTGTCCCAAAGTGTATGTAAATTGGTTTTTTCGCCAAACCAAAAAATACTGATGTCATTTCCTCCTCTGTCTTCCGCTCTCCCCACATGAAGAGGTTGGTGGATATCGCCAACAAAATGAACGAGTAGTTTTAAATAAAATGCCTTGTCATCTTTAGTTGTACGATGGTTTTTTAACCCTTGTATGCAATGATTAATCGCATATATAATATCTCCTTCAGGCTTGGGCGGAAGATCTTGATAGCATTTTTCTGAAGGGATATTGACATAATGCCATGGTGCTAAATAATCGTATCTTTTATCTGATCGAATTTCATCAGCGAAAGTAGATACAAAAGCTAAAGACTTTCCATCCAACAAGGCGTCAAGTGCTTGAAGCGATTTGGTAGTGAGGTTTTTTTGGGCAATTTCCCCTATCACACGATGACCCGTTTTGCCCCAGTCCATCAACCAACTCGAGCTTAAAAATGACAAAAAAAAAATAAAACTTTTAGCCAACACTTGTTAGAGATAAAAAACGTTAATTTGTACCTTCATATTTTACTTCAATCATTACCTCATTACGTCGATTGTAAAATTTATACGGACTATCATATCCCAATACCATAACCTTACCTATGGTTGTCCATTTATTTTGGCTTAGTGTCTCAAACAAGGTAGACGTGTGGACCTTTTCTTTTTCCTGATTAGTATACCCCGAATATTGGATCGCCGCATAATAACCTGGTTCAGAGGCATATACTTTAATAGAAGGGTTTTTAGGCTGAGGTGTGTTTTCTTTATTATAGTTTTTGGGAAGAACAAAAGCCATTCCTGATTTGTCCTTGTTAAACATATAAACCGGACTTGTCATGGCAATTTTATCGGAAGTTTCATTACTTCCTGTGATGTAATTAAACAATTTTGAAAAATTTGAGTTGTTTCCCGTTGAAGCATCCACTCGAGCCAACATTGCAGAAGGATAGTATCGAATTTCTACCTCTTTAAGGGATTTTATCACTTTATAATCTTGTGTTTCTTGTGCCATAACACTTAGAGGAATTAATAGTGCAAAAAATATTTTTTTCATTTTTTATTGAAATATACATCAAATTATATAAAAATGTTTGTGTTAGAGTCTTTACTGTTTAAGCTACTCTTTATTTTCTTGTTTTTAAAGTCCATGTTTGGTTGTTAAAAAAATTTTAATTAAATTTCAACTGATTATCCCAAATCAACAATTCTATAACATGAACTCCTTAAATTTTAATACTCAACTTTAATTTCATATCGTATATAAGGTTTTTTTTTGGAGTTAAAGGTAGCTTTATAATTTGGTAGATAATCCATATTAAATTGGATTATAATGAAATACGTTAAGCTTATACGATTGAATAATTGGGTTAAGAATTTATTCATTTTTCTTCCATTATTTTTTTCATCTGAATTATTAAACCAAGAAAAACTGCTCTCGACAATTGCCGTTTCATTTGGGTTTTCATTGGTTACGAGTTTAGTTTACATCATCAATGACTTGTTTGATCTAGATTTTGATAAAAACCACCCTGATAAAAAAACCAGGCCCATAGCATCAGGAAGTATTTCTCCAAAGACTGCTTTGCTTGTAGGGGGTTGTCTCTTTAGTTTTGGGGTTATTATAATTGGTTTAGTTTGTATTGATGCGTTGTTATTTACGCTATTTTATTTCGTATTAAATTTTTTCTATTCGATCAAACTCAAACAAGTTCCTATTCTAGATTTTATCATTGTATCTCTGGGTTTTGTCATTAGAATTTTAATCGGAAGTGAGGTAAGTGATGTGTTCCTTTCTCAATGGATTATTGTGATGGTTTTTTTATTATCTCTTTTTCTTGCGGTAACAAAAAGAAGAGATGATGTATATCAGTACGAAAAAGAAAACAAAATTAATCGAGAGGTAGTGGATAAATATAATATTGAGTATATGGACAAAATAATTACGGTCGTCTCTTCTATCCTAATTGTTTCTTATTTATTATTTATCACGTCAGAAGATGTGGTGGAACGTTACCCATCAAATAGTCTAATGCTCACATTTATCTTTGTGTTGATTGGTGTTTTGAGATACAATCAAATCACTTATGTTTACAACAAAAGTGGATCCCCTGTAAAACTATTATTCAGAGATACATTCTTACAGGTTATTTTAGTCTGTTGGGGGATCCTTTTCTTTTTTATTATTTATAAAACCCAAGTCATAAATGGATAAAAGTGTAAGCTGGGGGAATTACCCCAAACACTCTTGTGAATTAAAATATTTTGACTCCACTAAAGTCAATTCAAACTTTAAAAAAAACACGATTGCTTTTGGTAATGGTAGATCTTATGGAGACAGTTGTATAAGCGATGTTCTTGTTGATTTTAAAAAATACAATCACTTTCTAGCTTTAGATGTAACTCTTGGGGTTCTTCGTCTTCAGTCAGGGGTTTTATTAGAAAATATAATTGCTCTTATTATTCCTAAAGGATGGTTTTTAAAAGTTAATCCTG